>JAFZFX010000036.1 GCA_017555695.1 Alistipes sp. | reverse complement strand
GGTATCGAAAACTATTTATAGACGAGTATTTCAGGATCAAATGGAAATGATAAATGCGGGAAAACACCCGCATTTATCTACTAATTCTGACCAATAAACAAATATTGCCCCGATTTTATCTACTATTTTGACCAATAAGCCTAAAATCGGTCGCCGACCAAACAAAGGGGTAAAAAAAGCAAAGGCCGCCCCGATGTGGGACAGCCTTTGTTGAACCGTAGCAGTCGAAAGACTACTTCGCAATGCGACGCTCCTTGATACGAGCCTTCTTACCTGTAAGGTTACGCAGGTAGTAGATACGCGCACGGCGTACAACACCATACTTGTTAACCTCGATCTTGTCGATGTGGGGTGAGTAGAGGGGGAAGATACGCTCAACGCCTACACCGTTAGAAATCTTACGGATTGTAAACATCTTAGTCTTGCCTGAACCCTTAATCTGGATAACTACACCACGGAAGCTCTGCAAGCGCTCCTTGTTACCCTCGACAATACGGTAAGTTACGGTGATTGTATCACCAGCACCAAACTGAGGCACATCAGCGTCAGTCTTGGCCCACATCTGCTCGTTCACGAGCTTGATAATTGCATCCTTGTTCATTGTTGCAACAAAATTTAATATTAATCCGTTCAACATTATCGCTGTGTTGGTCTACCATACTGCCTACTAGCTCGTAATCCCGATGGGGCAAAAAGGCACCCACCATTTAACCATACACCCAATATAAGAGGTTGATACGGGACGGCAAAGATATGACGAATTATTCAAAATGCAAAATCCGTCGCCTAAAAATATGCTGATAATGTGTAAAATACCCCATTTTGCGGCCTACCACCAGCACATCAGCGCGCAGTTGGCGGCTGCGGCAAGTAGCATCAGGCGGTAGAGCGTTTCGGTAAAACCTACGCCCATACGCACGAAGATAAGCGGTATGAGCATCGCTGCGGGAACGGCAATCAGCGTGAAGAGCGTAGCCGTTGCGCTTGGTATAAAGAATAGGCCAATTAGCAACAACAACTGCAGTGCGTTGAATCGCATCACCACGCGAGCCTTGACCTTGAGCGAGTATTTATCCGATAGAATAAGTGAAATGGCGCAGAGAATCATCACTATGAGCGTCCCCAGCAGAATGATGCTGGCGGGGTTCAGAACACTGAAGAAATGGAAGCCACTCTCGGTCATCAGTGCCGCATAGATACCCTTCGCAGGAGCGAGGAAGGCCTTGCCCGCACACCAACTCCAGTAGCAAATGGCAAACAGAGGCAGAGCCAGGCTCGAGAGCGTCACCAGGCAGTCACGCCACGAAGCGCGCGCTACGAGTGCAATGATTGGCAGTGCGACATAGAATATTGCCGTAGGGGCGTAAATGAGCGGCAGCAGACCATAGCAGAGCATCGCCAGCGAGAGGTCGCCGAACGAGCCCGTACGCATAATGCAGCGCTGCATATACCTTGTGGCACGCAACATCACCATCATAGCAACGGTCGAGAGCAGATAGTCGCCGCTGACCATCACACCTGCGGCAACGATGCCGAAGATGGGTATCGCCATAAGTGTATAGGCAGGGTAGAGCGACAGCCTCACACCCGTGCGGCCAGCGCTGAGTCCCGCGGCCACGAGTGCCAAGGCCCATACCACCACCGTGATGAGGTGAGCTTTCTCGCCCGCCATCTGCAACCACTGACCTATCGGCGTTACCACATTTGCTATCTCCTCGTGGCTGTGGGGCAGCAACGAAGAGCGCAGTGTAGTCACTACGGCGATAAGTAAAAGTGTGACGGCAAGGTCAAATATGCGGTGTTGGGCGACTCGTCGGGCCATAAAACTTTCTGATTTTCTGATGGTGTGATTTATGTTACCCGCAAAAGTACGAAAAAAGAGTGCAAGCGACCAAAAATTTTGTAACTTTGTTTCACTATGCTTGAAAATTCATATCAGACTGAACTATTGGAGGCGGGATGCGACGAGGCTGGGCGTGGTTGCCTGGCGGGCAGCGTCTTTGCTGCGGCGGTTATTCTGCCCAAGGATTTCTACCACCCTCTGCTCAACGACTCGAAGCAGATGACCGAGCGTCAGCGTAATCTGCTGCGCCCCATCATCGAACGCGAGGCTGTGGCGTGGGCTGTGGCCGAGGTGACGGCTGCGCGTATTGACGAGATAAATATCCTGAAGGCCTCAATCGAGGGTATGAACATAGCGGCCACCAATCTGAAGGTGACCGCCGAGTTCTTGGCTATCGACGGCAATAGGTTTGTATCCTATTGCGGTCTGCCGTATATGTGCGTGGTGAAGGGTGATGGCAAGTATGCCAACATAGCCGCTGCGTCGGTATTGGCCAAGACCCACCGCGACGAGTATATGATGCGTCTGCACGAGGAGTATCCCCACTATGGCTGGGACCGCAACAAGGGCTATCCCACCAAGGAGCATCGCTTGGCTATCCGTGAGTATGGCCTCACGCCCTATCACCGTCTGTCGTTCAACCACACCGAAGGTCAGTTGGAGCTGTTTTAGCCGACAGACTATCTTTTGAAAGTCTACTTGAATTCGTTGAACTCAATTGCTACGCCCTCCTCCTCGACGAAGGCCAGCAACATATGCCCCATATCGTAGGGCCCGAAGAGCAGTTTGGCATCCTTGATAGCCTCCTCGATGTTGGGCACAGCATATGCGATGTGCGCCTGCTGCTGCATCAGTGCGGGCAGCGGAGAGTCGGGCTCGAAGTAGAGGAACTCAATTTTGTTGGGGCTCTGTGTGCAGTCGGTGATGTAGACCTTCAGTGGCTCGACATATATCATGCCCTCCATCTTCTCTGGGAGGACCATACCTACATGGTTGAATGTTCTCATCTTTGTTGTGGTTTTATTGGGTTTTACAAACTTGCTTTGGGGTTAGTGAAGCGCAGACCAGCGTTGTCGTGGTATGTGCCATACTCGGTAACGACAGCACCTTCGTCGCCAGCCATCAGGAAGTGGCGGCTCTCAAGCTCCTTGAGTGAACTGATGTCACCCACCTTCATAATGCTGAAGTTGCTAACGGTGATATGCTCCTTCTGACTCTCGGGCAGTGCAGGAGCGTTGGGTGTAGCCTCGCCGATGCCGAAGTTATAGACCCAGCCGTTGCGTACCTGCCAACTCTCGTGCTTGGCAGCGAAATCAGATGCCACATGGTAGTGCTCGACAATCATCTGGCCAGGCAAAAGGTAAATCTCGTGACCGAAGTAACGATACTCGGGCTCGTTGAGCCAGAACACACCGCCCATACCCACATTCTCGAAGTCGCCCAGGCCGAAGTCATTTACCCAGAAATTCTCCTCAAGGAAGGGTGTGAAGGGGATGCCATAGTGCTCGAACATATCGAGGAAGGCCTTTTTTGCAACATCTTCGTTGAACTTGCCGTCGGTGTAGTAGTCGGCGTTGGTGTACTTTTTCTTGTAGGGAGTCTGTGCCATAATATTTGGTTTTTAGTTTTATCAATCATCCAAAATTAAAGATAATTTTCGACTCTTGCAACCCCTCGCCCGCCACAAATTCGTCTGATGGCGGTTGAGGTCAGCGCTACACCTTGCGGCAGAAGCCAAAGAGAGCCCACCTGATAAGTGGTATTCTGCGGAGTAGCTCCCAAAGTGCAACTGTGATTGTGAAGGTTGCGACGATGGCGAGTGAGTATATGCCCCATAGTGGTAGGCCACTGCCCTTCAGCAACCAGCATACGGGTGTGCAGACGGAGGGTTAAGAAACGGATAACTTTTTACGAAGTAAAAGCGCGTAGGCGTCCGTTTTACCGACGGCAAGCACCGACCCCGAAAACTTGTCACCGCGCAGATTTTGGCTACCTTTTGCCTGCCAAAAGGTAGAGGCATCAAAAAGATGCCTTTTATTAAGTGAGTATCCTCTTCGCGCTAATGGATAGTGTCCCACAGCCGTAAGAGAGAGAATAATTGTTGTATTTGTCATTGCGAGGAGGGTGTAACCCGACGCGGCAATCTCATTTTTCAAAGTAGGAGATTACCACGAGCCTAGCGGCTCTCGTAATGACAAACTACTAATAATTTTCCTCCTCTAAATTAGAGGAGGTGGCACACTGAAAGTGTGACGGAGGAGTCTGTAAATTTGTAGAATATATCATTCAAAGAACACACTCCCTCCCCCTAAGGGGTACTCCCTCTAGCTTAGAGGGAGAATTTTTATTAATTCTAAAATCCAATCTTGAATTTTGAATCTTGAATTTTTGACATTCCTCCGCCGTAAAAGAGCCTTGCGGCAAACTCAATTTTATTAACCGCTCAAAAAAATCTTGTCGAGGTGGCAGAATAAGAATATTTTTTTACCTTTGTACTTATCAGATTTATAAGTTATAGCGCCGCGTGTGGCCAAGAAGAAGAGAAAATGAGCAACAAGGATAGATTGATATTTGTAACCAACGATGACGGTTTCGCAGCCCCTGGTTTCCAGGTGGCACTCGACATCGCTCGCGAATTTGGCCGTGTGGTGGCCATAGCACCCGCCACAACGCAGAGTGGCCGCAGTCAGGCTATCACCATCTACGATCCCCTCTTTCTCGAGGAGGTTCGCCGCGAGGAGGGCCTCGAGGTCTACTCGCTGACGGGTACGCCGGTCGATTGCGTGAAGCTGGCTTTTGACTATATGCTTGCCGATGAGAAGGTCGATCTCGTAATCTCGGGCGTCAATCACGGTTCCAACGGAGGCGTGAATGTCCTCTATTCGGGCACTATGGGTGCCGCTATCGAGGGTAGTTTCTACGGCTGTCCGTCGGTGGGTTTGTCGCTTACCGACCATAGCACCGATGCCGACTTCACGGCAGCCAGAGAGTATGGCCGTCGCATCGTAGCCTCGATTCTTGAGGGTAGCGAGGAGGAGAGGCGTAACCTCTGCCTCAATGTCAATGTGCCGAATATCCCCGCACAGGATATTCAAGGCATCAAGGTGTGCCGTCAGTGCCGCGGCGTGTGGCACGAAGATTTCTATCGCCACGAAGACCCGCGCGGCAAAGCCTACTTCTGGCTCAAGGGTGGCTTCTGCAATAATGAGCCCGCCTCGGAGGATACCGACGAGTGGGCACTCCTGAATGGCTATGTTGCTGTCGTGCCCGTTCAGGTCGATATGACCGACTATGGCCGTATGCCCTTCCTGCAGAGTGCGCTGAAGTAGCGTTTCGGGTGAGGGCCGAAGGTGAAAGATTTTATTATATAAATATAGGTAGAATAGTTGTTATGATGCGTTTTTTACTCTATCTAGCACTCATCGTGCAGTTTGTTGCGATGTACTACGCCATAAGGCTGGTGCGTCGAACAAAGTATAATCTCATCTGGATATTCTTTATCATCGGCTTTTTGGTGCTGGCCGCCGAGCGAGCGCTGGAGCTGTGGATAAGCTACGGCAACCCTATGCCCGTGGAGTCTATTGCGTGGTTCGATATCGTGGTGTCGGTATGCATTTCGGCGGGTATCGTGCTGCTCGACAGACTTTTCGTATATATTGATAGACTCAATCGTCACCGCCAGCTGACCGATAAACGCATCCTGATGGCTGTGTTGCGTGCCGAGGAGCGTACCCGCTCGACATTCTCGAAGGAGTTGCACGACGGTCTGGGCCCGTTGCTCTCGTCGGCAAAGATTTCGCTGTCGGCACTCTCGCGCGACAAAAGTTTCGAGGGCGAGCGTCGCGAGATTCTCGACAATACGCTCTATGTCGTGGACGAGGCCCTGCGCTCGTTGCGTGAGATATCTAATAACCTCTCGCCCCATATCCTCAGCGACTTTGGCCTGGCTCGAGGTATCCAGAACTTTATCGACCGTGCGTCATCGCTGCATAATGTGAAGATTTCGTTTGCCACCAACCTGCGTGGCGAGCGCTACGACTCGGACATCGAGGTGATAATGTACCGCGTGGTGTGTGAACTTATCACCAATTCGCTCAAGCACTCGGGTTGTAGCGAGATTCGTCTGTCGCTCTCGATGGGGGGCGAGGTGCTCGAACTGCAGTACTCCGACAATGGCCGTGGCTTTAACCCGCAGGCGATGATGGACTGCGGTATGGGGCTGTCGAATATCCACTCGAGGGTCAATTCGCTCAATGGCGAGTTTGATATAAAGTCGTCGAAGGGGCGTGGTATGTGTGCCACCATCAAGGTCAATGTGCGTGGTGCGGTGCGACTGATTGCTGCGCCCTCGGCCAAGGAGGAGCCCGAAGGCAGAGCAAGACGCCGTCGTCAGAAGCGTCAGAAAGCATAACTTAAACCCAAGAAAAACTAACCCCGACAATGATTCGTATAGCACTTGTTGATGACCATTCGCTCTTCCGCCGAGGCCTGAAGGTATTGCTCTCGTCGCATCCCGATTTCGAGATTGTGGCCGATGCGAGCAGTGGCGAGGAGTTCCTCGATGGGCTGGCCGAGAGTCGCCCCGATGTGGTCTTTATGGATTACGCTATGCCCAATATGAATGGTGCCGAGACGACGCGTCGTGCGTTGGAGATAAGACCAGAGATGAGTGTAATTACGCTCTCGATGTTTGGCGAGAATGCCTACTACTCGGCGATGATGGCCAGCGGCGCAAAGGGCTTTATGCTCAAGGATTCGGAGTTTGACGAGGTGGTCGAGGCCGTTGAGACGGTCTATGGTGGTGGCACATACTTCAGTGCTTCGCTGTTGGAGTCACTCTCGCGGAGTATGCATATGACCGACCGAGGTGTGGCATCGGCCGATGACGAGATTTTTGAGTCGGACCGATTGTCGAGCCGCGAGATTGAGGTGCTGGTGGCTATATGTCAGGGTCTCTCTACACAGGAGATTGCCGATAGCCTCTTCATATCGAAGCGTACGGTTGATAAGCATCGCGCCAATATCCTCGAAAAGAGCGGTTGTAAGAATACGGCCAGCCTGGTGGTCTATGCCATCAAGAACGGACTGGTCGAGGTGTAGATTTTCATTTATTTGATTTGGCTGGGAGAGGATACTCCCGAAAGTATAAAAAATAGGCTGTCACAACCAATGTTGGACAGCCTATTTTTGTTGTCGAGCGTAAGCCTACTTGCGAGCCTCCTTTGCCTCGATGCACTCTGTAGCGTGGGGTACACGCAGCAGGCGCTCCTTGGGAATGAGTTTGCCCGTAGTCTTGCAGACGCCATAGGTCTTGTTCTCTACGCGGATGAGAGCCATCTCCAAATTGCGGATGAACTTCATCTGGCGGGCAGCCAAACGGCCAGTCTCCTCCTTCGAGAGGGTAGTGGCACCCTCCTCCAATACCTTGAAGGTGGGCGAGGTATCCTGCGTATCGTTATCGCCCGAATGGGTGATGTTGGCACGCAACAACTCGTAGTCCGATTTAGCCTGCTCCAATTTCTTTAAGATTAACTGCTTGAACTCCGCCAAGTCAGTATCTCCATATCTTACTCTCTCCTCTGCCATAATCGTAAAAAGTTTTAGGTTTAATGTAAAGATAGGGTAAATTTTGCCAATTACCAAATCTTTATATTAAAAAATGCACCCCGCAACTTAGATACGAGTGACGGCAATCTTCAGAGGCTCCTCGTCAATATCTGAATCAACCACCTTCTCGCCATTGGGCTCGGCTACGGCCTTAACCTCTACAGAGAGAGTCTGCGAAGCGATGTAGTCAGCAAACTGCTCGATAGCGCCAGCGACGATATCCTTCGCCTCGATCTCAACGCGAATCTTGTCGGTAACCTCGAAGCCAGACTCCTTGCGGATGTTCTGGATGCGGTTAATCAACTCGCGTGCCACACCCTCGCGACGCAACTCGTCGGTGAGTGTGATGTCGAGTGCTACGGTGAGCTTACCCTCCGATGCAACCAACCATCCGGGCATATCCTCTGATGTAATCTCGAAGTCGGCAGCTGTAACCACGATCTGCTCGCCAGCGATGTCGAGAGTAGTCTCGGTGGCGTTCTCGATCTGTGCAATCTGCTCCTGCGAGAATGTTGCAGTGAGGGCAGCAATCTGCTTCATATACTTACCATACTTCGGACCCAGGGTCTTGAAGTTGGGCTTGATGCGCTTGGTGATAACGCCAGTAGTGTCGCTCAAGAGCTCAATCTCCTTGATGTTTACCTCACCCATTACGAGGCTCTTGACAGCCTCGATGTGGCGAGCCATATCGGTGTCGAGTACGGGGATAAGGATCTTTGTCAAAGGCTGGCGCACCTTGATGTTCACCTTGCGGCGCAGAGCCAATACCATTGAAGAGAGCTTCTGTGCGATATCCATCATCTGCTCCAACTCGCTGTCGATGAGCGCCTCGTTGGCTGTGGGGAACTGTGCCAAGTGTACAGACGAGTCGCTGTGACGACCGCTCACGGCATTCAGGTCGGTGAAGATGCGGTCAGAGATGAAGGGTGCAAACGGCGCAGCCAACTTAACGACAGTCTCCAAGCAGGTGTAGAGTGTCTGGTATGCAGCGAGCTTATCGTCGCTCATGCCGCCACCCCAGTAGCGCTTACGGTTCAGACGCACATACCAGTTCGAGAGGTTCTCGCCCACAAACTCCTGGATGGCACGAGCCGCAGGTGTGGGGTCGTAGTCGTTGAGGTATGTAGTAACATCCTTCACCAAAGTATTCAACAACGAGATAATCCAACGGTCAATCTCGGGACGCTGCTCAACGGGAATCTCTGCCTCCTGGCCTGTGAAGCCATCCACATTGGCGTAGAGCGCAAAGAATGAGTATGTGTTGTAGAGTGTGCCGAAGAACTTACGGCGTACCTCGTCCACACCCTCCTTGTCGAACTTCAGGTTGTCCCAAGGCTGTGAGTTAGAGATCATATACCAACGGGTTGCGTCAGCACCATAAGTCGAGAGTACCTCGAAGGGATCTACGGCATTGCCCAGACGCTTCGACATCTTGTTGCCGTTCTTGTCCAGCACCAAACCGTTAGAGATGATATTCTTGAATGCCACCGAGTCAAAGAGCATAGTGGCGATAGCGTGCAGTGTAAAGAACCAACCGCGAGTCTGGTCCACACCCTCGGCGATGAAGTCAGCGGGGAATACCTCGCTAAAGTCTGTACCGCCATTCTCGAAGGGGTAGTGAATCTGTGCATAGGGCATAGCACCCGAGTCGAACCATACATCGATAAGGTCGCTCTCGCGCTTCATCGGAGCGCCAGTCGAAGAGGTCAGTACGATAGAATCTACATAGGGACGGTGCAGGTCGATGTTCTCAACCGAGTAGTTCTCCTTCGACATGTCGCCCACCTTGAAGTTCTTGTACGGATTCTCGGTCATATTGCCCGCAGCGATACTCTTCTCGATCTCGCCCATCAACTCCTCAACCGAGCCGATGCACTTGAGTTCCGAGCGATCCTCGGTAGCCCAGATAGGCAGAGGTGTACCCCAGAAACGAGAACGCGACAGGTTCCAGTCGTTCAGGTTCTCCAACCACTTGCCAAAGCGTCCAGTACCAGTAGACTCGGGCTTCCAGTGGATGGTAGAGTTGAGCTCCATCATACGCTCCTTGAGCGCTGTGGTGCGGATAAACCACGAATCCAGCGGGTAGTAAAGCACGGGTTTGTCGGTACGCCAGCAGTGGGGGTAGTTGTGGGTGTGCTTCTCAATCTTGAAGGCCTTGTTCACGCCCTTGAGGTTGATAGCAATATATACATCGAGTGACTCGGCAGCTGCGGCAGCGGCCTCGTCGTAACGACCATCTACGGTAAACTGAGGGTCGTAGGCGTTCTTCACCCAGCGGCCTTCGTAGTCCTTGTAAGCTTCGGTATCGACGCACTCGCTGACGAACTTCTCGTCGAGCTCCTCCATCAAGTAGAACTTACCCTGAAGATCCACCATCGGGCGTGTTTCGCCACGCTTGTTAATCATAAAGAGCGAGGGGATGCCTGCCTGGCGTGCAACGAAGGCGTCATCGGCACCAAATGTGGGTGCGATATGTACGATACCTGTACCATCCTCTACGGTAACATAGTCACCAGGGATAACACGGAACGCCTTGTCGGCAGCCGACTTCCAGTTGCCAGCCTCGTCCAACTCAACGGGCTTAACCCACTGGATGAGCTGCTCGTAGTGCATACCCACCAACTCGGGGCCCTTCCAGCGGCCAACCACCTCGAAGGGGATGAGCTTGTCGCCAGCCTTGTAATCCTCCAATGCGATACCCTCGGCCTTCTTGTTGAAGTGAGTGTAGAGCAGAGGCTCGGCCAATACGGCTGTAATCTTCTCGCCAGTGTAACCATTATATGTGCGTACGGCAACATAGTCAATCTTGGGGCCTACGCAGAGCGCAGTGTTCGAGGGCAGAGTCCAGGGCGTAGTGGTCCATGCCAAGAATACGGGTGTACCCCAACCCTCCATCTCGGGCTTAGGCTCGGTGATGCGGAACTGTGCCACCATAGTTGTATCCTTCACATCGCGGTAGCAACCAGGCTGGTTCAACTCGTGAGTCGAAAGACCTGTACCTGCGGCGGGTGAGTAGGGCTGAATGGTGTAACCCTTGTACAAAAGGCCCTTGTCGTAGAGCTGACGCAGCAACCACCACAACGACTCGATGTACTTGTTGTCGTAGGTGATGTAAGGCTCGTCCATATTCACCCAGTAACCCATCTGCTTAGTCAGGTTCTCCCATACATCGGTGAACTCCATCACCGCCTCGCGGCAGGTGCGGTTGTACTCCTCGATGGTGATAGTCTTGCCGATATCCTCTTTTGTGATGCCCAGCTTCTTCTCGACACCCAACTCAACGGGCAGACCGTGTGTGTCCCATCCCGCCTTGCGGTGAACGAGGTAACCCTGCTGGGTCTTGTAACGACAAATCACATCCTTGATGGTACGCGCCATCACATGGTGGATGCCCGGCATACCATTGGCTGAAGGAGGACCCTCGTAGAAAACGAATGAGGGGTGACCCTCGCGCGTTGAGATGCTCTTGTGGAATGTGTCGTCGGCATCCCACTTCTTCAATACCTCGTCGGCAACCTTTGCCAAGTCGAGACCTTTGTACTCGCTAAATTTCATAATGGTATTATATTTTTCTTTTATCTTTTCACTCTTTGAGTCAAAACGGGCCGCCAGGGCCTCGCCTCCCCGATGTTGGGGGTATCTAAATCGTGCAAATATACGAATATAAATTCAAAATTAAGCATCTTGAAAAGTAAATTTGGCGAAAGATTTGGGTTATATCCTCGCGGCGGGCATTTCTCTGCCGCAGAGGATAAAAAACAGTGCCCCGCAATGGCCTTTTCTTCAGAAATTATTATATCTTTGCAGTAGTGTGCCTTGTTGCGTAATTGCCCTTTTGAGGCTCGGCGTTGTGCGGGTCGCAGGAGGCGTGATTGAGCCGACGAAAATGGGATGGGCGTCATCTTGTTTTCGGCCACGAGAGATGAGAAAAATAAATTGAAAATAAAGTAATTAATAAAACTATGTTTGCGACTGATATCTATGTGGCGCGCCGTGCCGAGTTGCGCCGTCGAGTTGGCAACGGCTTGATTCTGTTGCCTGGCAATGTTTATTCGCCGTTCAACTATCCGAACAATACCTATAATTTCCGTCAGGATTCTACCTTCCTCTACTACTTCGGTCATAATGTTCCCGCGCTGGTGGGCGTTATTGATGCCGATTCTGGCGAGGAGGTGCTCTATGGCGACGATTTTACGGTAGATGATATTATCTGGATGGGCCCCCAGCCTACGATTCGTGACTTTGCCGAGCAGGTGGGTGTTGCCGTATCGAAGCCTATGTCGGCTCTGGAGGCTGATGTGCGCCGCGCAATCACTATGGGTCGCAAGGTTCACTACCTGCCCCCTTATCGTGGCGAGACAAAGCTGATGTTGAGCGACCTGCTGGGCATCCAGCCCTCTGTGCTGCACGCACGCAAGTCGTTTGATCTGCTCTTTGCCGTAGCCGAGATGCGTGAGAAGAAGTCGGCCGAGGAGATTGCCGCTTTGGAGGAGGCTTTCGAGATTGGCTATCAGATGCACACTACAGCTATGCGCCTGACCCGTCCTGGCCGCACCGAGCACGAGGTTGCGGGTGCTGTCGATGGCGCAGCGTTGCGCTATGGTACGGGTGTGTCGTTCACTACCATCCTTTCGCAGCACGGCGAGGTGTTGCACAACCACGACCACTCGGGCATTATGACCGAGGGTAAGTTGTTGCTGTGTGATGCGGGTGGCGAGCATATCAACGGCTATGTATCTGACCACACGCGTACATTCCCCGTGGGTGGCAAGTTCACTCAGAAGCAGAAGGATATCTATAACATCGTACTGAAGGCTCACGACGATGCCGCTGCGGCTCTGCGTCCTGGTATGATGTATATGGAGTATTCAGATGTAGCCTCTCGTGCAATTCTCGAGGGTCTGCGCGATGTCGATTTGATTCGTGGCTCGGTCGATGACGCCTTTGCTGCGGGTGCGGCATATCTGTTTATGCCTCACGGTTTGGGTCACGGCATCGGTCTGGATGTTCACGATTGCGAGAATATCGGCGAGCGCTCGTTCTCATTCAGCGAGGTCGAGGAGCGCGCCAAGGCTTCGGCCTGCTGTATTACACGCCAGTGGTGGCGCCTGATGCCTGGTACGGTACTCTCTGACGAGCCTGGTATCTACTTCGTTCCTGCGCTTATCGACAAGTTCGAGGCCGAGGGCAAGTTCAAGGGCATCGTGAACTACGATAAGTTGCGCGACTACCGCGACTTCGGCGGTATCCGCCTGGAGGACGACCTCGTTGTTACCGAGAGCGGCTCAAAGCAGATTGGCTCAAAGCAGATTCCTATCACTGTCGAGGATGTTGAGGCTATCGTAGGCCGCGAGTAATACAACTGATTTATGACCAAGACTCTAT
Organism: Alistipes sp.; assembly: GCA_017555695.1. GTDB lineage: Bacteria > Bacteroidota > Bacteroidia > Bacteroidales > Rikenellaceae > Alistipes. The sequence continues at coordinate 290,859 of JAFZFX010000036.1, read as the reverse complement.
ACCTCTTCCCTACGGAGTTCGAGGCTGCCCCCTTTAGGCAGCTCAACCCTCAGGCTTCGGTGCGTATCATCGGTGTGGGCATAGCCACTTCGGCGGCTCTGCTCTCGCGCATTATTGCCGAGGAGCAACCACAGAGAGTGGTGCTGTGCGGTATTGCTGGTGCGTGCGACGAAAGGTTGAGCGTGGGACAGGTTGTCGAGGTCGTTGAGGATAGCGAGGTGGGGCTGCCCGCCATCTATAGCACGCTGTACACTCCCCGCCGCTGCACTTCGCTTGTCGAGGCTGTGGCCTTTACGGTCAGCCGATGCACGGCGTCGCTTGGCCTTAATGTGGTGGAGTCGGCTACCCACCCCTGCGTCGAGCAGATGGAGGGCGCGGCCGTGGGTGCTGTATGCAAGGCGTGGGGCGTGGAGTACTCCCACTTAAGAGCCATATCCAACCGCGTGGGCGACGAGAGAGCCTTGTGGCAACCCGACGAGGCGGCCCGCCGTCTGGCTGAGATATTGCTCGAGGTGTCGTTTGAGGAGTAGCTTGAGGTGAAGTTCGATGGTAAGTTCGAGGATAAGTTCGATGAGAGAATATAGCTACCCACTTAATAAAAAACTAAAACTAACAGAATATGAAGAACTTGAAAAACATTTTAACTGCGGTACTCGTGTGCGTGATGCTGATGCCATCGGTGCAGGGTTTTGCCAAGGGCAAGCGCGCGACCATCAACCCCGTATCGCTCACTTGCGAGTATGAGTCGAGCCCGTTGCTCGATATTCAGAACCCTCGTTTCGCCTGGGTAAATGAGAATATGGCCAAGCGCAACGGCGCAGCGCAGAGTGCCTACCGCATCCGCGTTGCCGAGAGCGCCGACGGTTTCGATAATCCCGTTTGGGATACCGACAAGGTGGAATCTGACAACTCGGCCTTCGTTACATACTCTGGCCCCGCGCTCAAGTCGCGCACATCATACTGGTGGCAGGTGATGGTATGGGACGAGCAGGGTCGCCCTTCGGAGTGGAGTGAGCCCGCAATGTGGCATATGGGCATCTTGTCACAGGATGAGTGGCAGGGTAAGTGGATTGGCGCTCCGTGGCAGGGCGAGGACTCTTACGATGTTATGGGTAGTATGGAGTTTGTGCCCGCACCTCTGTTGCGTCAGGAGTTCAATATTAGCAAGCCCATCAAGGAGGCGCGATTCTATGGTACGGGTCTCGGCTACTTCGAACTCTATGTCAATGGTGAGCGCGTAGGCGAAGATTACCTCTCGCCCAACCAGACCAACTACGACAAACGCCCGACACTCAATAATCACGGCATTGTCGTGACCGACCCCTTTTCCGAATATACTGTGATGTATCTCTCACGCGACTTGACCTCGATGCTTAATGAGGGCGAGAACGCTGTGGGTGTGATTCTCGGTAACGGCTTCTATGATATCACACGAAATTGGGTTAAGGGTTATGGTACACCCCGCTTTATGGGTCAGATCGAGCTCGTCTATGAGGATGGTTCACGCGAGGTTGTGGCCGCTTCGGACGAGAGCTGGCGCATCGAGCGCAGTGCTATCATCAGCGACCAGATATACTATGGTGAGCGTTATGATGCACGCCTCGAGCACGAGGGCTGGAGCGAAGCCGACTACGACGACTCATCGTGGGCAAAGGCAGCACTGAAGCGCGCCCCCTTCGGTAAGCTCATTCCGCAGAATGGTCCCGCCGACCGCATCACCGAGCGCTTTGCTCCCACCGAGTTTGAGAAGCGCGATGACGGTGTAATTCGTGTAAAATTCCCCGTTGAGGTGTCAGGCTGGGTAGCGCTGAAGAATATCGACGCGGCCGAGGGTCAGACCATCTCAATCAAATATGTCAGCGAGTCGCCCGGTAATGGCGATAATATCTACATTGCCAAGGGCTCTGGTGACGAGTCATACCACGCTCGTTTCACTTGGTTCGTATTCTCGGAGGTCGAGATTTCAGGTATCGACAATCTCACCGCCGCGCAGGTTGAGGCTCACGCCGTGAATACTGCTGTCGAGCGTTCGGGTCACTTCGCAACATCTAACGACCTTATCAATACCATCAATAAGATTTGGCAGCGTAGCCAGTTGGACAATATGCACGGCTCAATTGCCAGCGACTGTCCTCACCGCGAGCGCTCGGCCTATACGGGCGACGGTCAGGTGGCGTGCGTTACCGTTATGCACAACTTCGATGCTCGCGCGTTCTACAACAAGTGGATTCGCGACATTCGTGGTGCGCAGTCGATAGGTGGTTACATCCCCAATGGTGCGCCCTGGCAGCCTGGCTGTGGCGGTGGTGTAGGATGGGGTGCCGCTATGGAGATTATGCCGTGGGAGTTCTATCGTCACTATGGCGACGAGCGTATGCTGGAGCAGAACTTCGAGGCTATGTGCAAGCATGTGCGCTGGATGACCACTTGGGTTGATGACGATACAGACATTATGTACTCGCACGATGTCTGCCAGTGGAAGAACTTGGGCGACTGGTTGCCCCCGCGCGAGTTGCCTCGTGGCGAGTTGATACATACATTCTTCCTTTGGATGTGTTCTGATATAGCATCATCGGTAGCCGAAAAGTTGGGTCACACAGCCGAGGCCGAGGAGTTTGCCGCACTGCGCGACAAGACTGCGGCGGCTTTCCATAAGGAGTTCTACGACCCCGCAACGGGCTCATACGGCAAGCACGGTAGCAATGTGTTGGCGCTGAAGATAGGCGTTCCCGCCGAGCGTAAGGCGAAGGTGGTTGAGGCTCTGCGCGCAAACATCGCCGAGGTGAACGACCACCTCGATACAGGTATTGTCGGCACTCGCTATCTCTTTGAGGTGTTGTGCGATAACGGTCTGAAGGATTTGGCCTACAAGATTATCAACCAGCGCGACTTCCCCTCGTTTGGATGGTGGATTGAGCAGGGCGCAACAACCACTTGGGAGCAGTGGGATGGTGGCAACTCACGCAACCACCCGATGTTCGGTGGCGGTATCGGTTGGTTCTATCGTGACTTGGCTGGTCTGCGCCTTAACGAGGCTGGTTACCGCTCATTCGAGGTTAAGCCCGTCATTCCCGAGGGCTTGGAGTGGGTAGAGTACTCTCACGATACAACATACGGCACTATCGATATCCGTTGGCAGTTGCGTAAGGGTCGCTTCACGCTGGAGTGCGAGGTGCCCGTAGGCACTACGGCTACCATCTGCGTGCCCTATGGCGCCGAGGCTCCGAAGGTTAAGGAGAGCGAGTTCGTGAAGGCCAAGGGTCAGCGCGACGGCTACGCTATGTATGAGGTAGTGGCTGGTAGTTACAAGTTTACAAGCAAGATGTAGTTATGAGTGACGGGAAAGTTCTTCGCTTGGCCATCTCGCCTTGCCCCAACGATACATTTATGTTCGATGCTATCGTCAATGGGCGCATCGACTGCGAGGGTCTGCGTTTCGAGGTTGAGTACCACGATATCGAGGATTTGAATCGTGGCGTGGTGGCTCTCGGTCCCGACATTTCGAAGATAAGTTGTGCGGTGCTGCCACAGATTGTTGGCGGCTACCGCCTACTCGATAGCGGTGCGGCATTGGGTCGTGGCAACGGCCCTCTGTTGGTGCGCCGTAAGGGAGAGCAGGAGGCTATAAAGCGTGTGCTAGTGCCGGGTGAGCATACTACGGCCAATGCTCTGGTCTGCAGACTCTTTCCTGAGATTGAGGAGCGCAAGCCGATGCTCTTTTCGGAGATTGCCGCGGCCGTTGAGCGTGGCGAGGCCGATGCGGGTGTGCTCATTCACGAGGGTCGCTTCGTCTATGAACGCCGCAATCTGGAGTTGGTTGCCGACCTCGGTCTGGAGTGGGAGCGACAGATGCAGTTGCCTCTGCCGTTGGGTGGAATTGTCATCCGCCGTGAGTTGGGCGAGGAGTTGAGAGTGCAGGTAGAGCGCATCTTGAGGCGCAGTATCGAGTACGCCTTCGCCAATCCTACGCTCTCGCGCGAATATATCAAGGCTCACGCGCAGGAGTTGGAGGATGATGTGATAGATAAGCATATCGCTCTCTTCGTCAATGAGTTCTCGCTCTCGATGGGTAAGCAGGGCCGTGAGGCTATGATGCGTCTGACGGGTCTTGAGGAGTTTTAGAGAGTCAGTTGTCTAACAAGGCTCTTATTATACAACTTCCAAGAATAAGGTAATGGCGCAAAAATAAGGGGTTGTCCGACACACCTGTTGGACAACCCCTCTCTTTTATCTCTTGCCGAGGTTTACTCCTCGATTCGTGTAATCTTTGCACCCAAGGCGTTCAGGCGGCCGTCGATGTCGCGGTAGCCTCGGTCAATCTGCTCGATGTTCTGGATTACGCTCACGCCCTCGGCGCTCATTGCGGCGATAAGCAGTGCCACACCCGCACGGATGTCGGGCGAAGTCATCTTTGTAGCGCGCAGACGGATGCGGTGGTCGTGGCCTATGACGGTAGCACGGTGGGGGTCGCAGAGGATAATCTGTGCGCCCATATCTATCAGTTTATCAACGAAGAAGAGTCGGCTCTCAAACATCTTCTGGTGAATCAGCACAGCGCCCTTGGCCTGTGTAGCCACCACCAAGAATATAGACAAAAGGTCGGGTGTTAGTCCTGGCCACGGAGCGTCGGCGATGGTCATAATCGAGCCGTCGATGAAGCTCTCAATCGAGTAGTGGTCCTGCTGAGGGATGTAGATATCGTCGCCACGCTGCTCGAAGTTGATGCCCATACGCGAGAACTGTGACGGGATGATGCCCAGGTTCTCGTACGATACATCCTTGATTGTCAGCTCCGACTGTGTCATTGCGGCCATACCGATGAAGCTACCCACCTCAATCATATCGGGCAACAAGCGATGCTCCGTTCCGCCCAACTCCTTCACACCCTCGATGGTGAGTAGGTTAGACGAGATGCCCGAAATCTTTGCGCCCATACGGTTGAGCATACGGCACAACTGCTGGATGTAGGGCTCGCACGCGGCGTTGTAGATGGTGGTAGTGCCCTCGGCCATTACGGCGGCCATAATGATGTTGGCAGTACCTGTCACCGAGGCCTCGTCCAAGAGCATATAGCAGCCCTTGAGGTTCTTGCCCTCCACTGAATAAAACTCCTCGGCCTGGTCGAAGTTGAATGTAGCACCCAGCTTCTGGAAGCCCAGGAAGTGTGTATCCAGACGACGACGGCCAATCTTGTCGCCGCCAGGTTTGGGAATGTAACCCACGCCAAAGCGAGCCAACAGCGGGCCAATCATCATCACCGAGCCACGCAGGCGGCGGCAACGGTTGTGGTAGTCGTCGCTACGCAGGTAGTCCAGGTTGATGTCGGCGGCACGGAATGAGTAGCAATCTTCGCTCAACTGCTCGACCTCGACACCCATACGCCCCAACAACTCGATGAGCTGCATCACATCGAGGATTTGCGGTATGTTGCTGATAACCACGCGCTCCTTCGTCAGAAGCGTGGCACACAGCACCTGCAATGCCTCGTTCTTTGCGCCTTGCGGCGTCACACATCCCTGTAGGCGTCTACCGCCCTCTACCTTGAAAATTGCCATAGCGAAAAGTTAATTTTTACCAAAGATACTGCAATAATCGCAAACTTGCAAGCGCCCACCTCGCTTTTCTTAAAGTAATCGGCCCTCAAACAAAAGAGGCTGCCCACACCGTAGCGGGCAACCTCTTTGGTTATAATGAGATTCTACTCTATCTGATTAGATAGCCTTTGTATCGTAGAGAATCTGATTTACCTTGCGTACAGCCTCAGCCGAAGCCTCGAATGCAGCCTTCTCTGCGTCAGTGAGCTCGATGTTGATAACCTTCTCGATACCCTCACGACCGATAACTACGGGAACACCAATCATGATATCCTCCTGACCGTACTCACCCTCGAGGTAGCAACCGCAAGGGATGATACGCTTCTGGTCGCCCAAGATAGCCTCAACAACAGATGCTGCAGCAGCACCGGGAGCATACCAAGCAGATGTGCCGAGCAAGCCAGTCAAAGTAGCACCACCAACCATAGTGTCAGCAGCAACCTTTGCCAACTCCTCCTCAGAGATGAACTGTGATACGGGCACACCCTTGATTGTAGCCTTTGATGTCAAAGGAATCATTGTAGTGTCGCCGTGGCCACCGATAACCATACCATCAACATCGTGGATGTTAGCACCTGTAGCCTTTGCCAAGTAGCAACGGAAACGAGAAGAGTCCAAAGCACCACCCATACCGATTACACGGTTCTTGGGAAGACCAGTAGACTTCAATGTCAGGTAAGCCATTGTATCCATAGGGTTAGATACGATAACGAAGATAGCGTTGGGTGACTGAGTCAAAGCCTGTGAAACTACGCTCTTAACGATGTTTGCGTTTGTGCCAATCAACTCCTCGCGAGTCATACCGGGCTTACGGGGAATACCTGAAGTTACAACTACAACATCTGAGTTTGCAGTCTGTGCATAGTCGTTAGTGCAACCTGTGAGCTTAGTCTTGAAATCTGTAGTTGCAGAAGCCTGATACATATCGAGCATCTTACCCTCTGAAAGACCCTCCTTGATATCGATCAATACTACCTCGTCTGCTACCTCGCGTGCAGCCAATACATTAGCGCAAGTTGCGCCCACCATACCGGCGCCGATAACTGTTACTTTTGACATAATTTTCTGTTATTTTATTTTATTGATTCTTAAATATTAATTCAGTTCGATTAACCGATAAGTTCGGCATAAGCCTCTGCCGAGAGCAGTGCATCGTAATCGGCAGGGTTAGACATCTTGACCTTAATCATCCAGCCCTCGCCATAGGGGTCAGAATTAACCAATGCGGGGTCAGCATCAACTGCGTCGTTGAACTCTACAACCTCGCCACCTACGGGGATGAAAGCGTCGCTCACGGTCTTAACGGCCTCGATAGAGCCGAAAACCTCACCAGCGGCCAGAGTCTCGCCAACGGTGGGAACATCTACGAATACGATATCACCCAACTGGCTCTGTGCAAAATCGGTAATGCCTACATAGGCAAACTCACCCTCGATGCGGCACCACTCGTGGTCGTTCGAGTACTTCAAATTTGAAGGAATGTTCATAATATCTGATGTTTATAAATTTGTATCACACACTGTTTTCTGGCGGTTATCATCCTATCCGCCCTGCGTCCGACAGTCGTAGTCACGCTCCGCACCACACTGTCGTCCAGCCCCGAAAAACTATTGTTCGGTTTTATCCACACAAAGATAGCGGTAATTTTCTAAAAGATAATGCAAATTTGTTATTTTTTTAACACAAATTCAATCTCTTTGAACAGAAACGCACGACATTTCTGCTCCTCGTCCTCGATTACGAGGGCTCCCGTAGGCTCCACTCCACGAATTATGCCGTTAATCAGGCTGCCGTCGGGTAGTGCAAAGGGGTGCATCTCGTCGCGACGGAAGAGTAGCTGATGGTAGTCGTTCTGCAGAGATTTTGTGTCGCTGTCGCGCAATTCGGAGTAGCGTGCCGAGAGTCTGTCGGCAAGTGTTTCTAATACCTCGTCGCGCGAGAATTCACGCCCACCCTCCAGCTGCATAGATGTGGGGTTGGGTAGTTCGGGCGAGAAGGCTATCTGGTTTACATTCAGGCCTATGCCCGCAATCGTGCGGCCGAGGCTGTTGCCCTGCAACTTGTGTTCGATGAGTATGCCAGCAATCTTTTTGTCGCCCACATAGATGTCGTTCGTCCACTTGATTTTAGCCTCGATGCCAAAGCTATGGAGTGTATCCACTACGGCCAACGCCACCGCCTCAGAGATTAGGAACTGCTGCATCGGGGGCAGAAATGTGGGCTCGAAAACAGCCGAGAGTGTTAGGTTGAGCCCTCGCTGGCTCTCCCACGAGTGACCTCGCTGACCTCGTCCCGCACTCTGATGCTCGACCACGATGATGTCGCCCTCGGCGTAGCGGGCGTCGCGTGCCTCGTCGTTTGATGAAGTTAGTTGCTCGAAAAAGTGTATCATCCTCTGTCTTGTTTTGCAAAATAGCGCCACAGCGGTGCTGCGTGCAGACACTGTATGATGTCGTCGTTGTCGAGTAGTTCAAGCACCTCGTCACGCGACATAATATGTACCTCGATATCCTCACCCTCCTCGGTGTGTTGCTTGGCTACGGGCTCTACGCCAGTGGCCAGGAAGGTGTAGGTGAGGTTGTTGTGGTTAGTGGGGTTGGGCGATGTGACCATAAACTGCTGCCACTCTCCGCCGCCATAGCCCGTCTCCTCAAGCAGTTCGCGGCGTGCGCTCTCTTCAGGCGTCTCGCCCTCTTCGCAGCATCCGGCCACCAGCTCGTAGTTGGTCTGACCGAGGGCGTGGCGATATTGGCTAATCATCACAAACTCGCCCGCCGTGGTGATGGCTATCACATTCACCCAATCGGGGAATTCAAATACATACCACTCGGGTACGATTGCCCCCGTCTGCAGTTGCACTCTCTCGCGTCGCACGGTGAACCAGGGGCGTTGCGAAAGGTACTCGCTATGCAGTACTTTGAACGGGCGGTGTGTAGGTTTTTTCATATCAAAAGTGTTTTTGTGGCCTATGGTGTGGGCCAAGCGGTACGATAGCGCCTGTAAATGGCAGTTATTAATCCTCAAATGTAAGAAAAACTGAGTAAAAATAGAACGAAAATGCCAAAAATTAATACCTTTGCAACTCAAACAGTGCAAATAGATTAGTTAGGTTATGAAGGTTTACAAATTTGGAGGTGCATCGGTTCGTAATGCCGATGGCGTACGCAACCTTCGCCACATCGTTGATGGCGAGGAGAATCTGTTTATTATCGTGTCGGCTATGGGCAAGACTACCAACGCCCTGGAGCGTGTGTTCGCTCATATGCAGAACGGCGAGAAAGAGGCTGCCAACGAGGAGATAAAAGAGATTCAAGCCTACCACGCATCTATCATCGAGGAGTTGTGGGGCGAGCCTACCGAGATTAACGAGGTGACTCTGCTTTTCGGTCAGCTCAAGACCATCGTAAACGATATCAAGTACCGCAAGGCTGACGCCGAGTTGTGGTACGACACGATTGTGGCTTTCGGTGAGTTGATTTCAACTACCATCATTTCGAAGTATCTCAACCATACAGGTCTTCGTAACCGTTGGATTGATATGCGCACCACATTTGTTACAAACCAGCGCCATAAGGACGCCAATGTCGATATCAAGGCTTCGACTCTGCGTTTGAAGGCTTCGTTGGAGAATACTGGCGTGGATGTATTCGTAGGCCAGGGCTTCATCGGCGGCGCTCCCGACGGCACCACTACAACACTCGGCCGTGAGGGTTCTGACTACTCGGCTGCTGTTGTGGCACACATTCTCGATGCCGAGTCTATGTCGGTATGGAAGGATGTTGATGGCGTTTTGAATGCCGACCCCAAGATTTTCAAGGATGCAGTCAAGATTGATGCGTTGAACTATCTCGACACCATCGAGCTGGCATACAGCGGTGCGCAGATTATTCACCCCAAGACCATCAAGCCTCTGCAGAACAAGAATATTCCGCTCTATGTGCGTCCGTTTGGTGATAAGACCAAGCCCGGTACCGTAATCAACGGCTCTACACCCCGCGTTACGATGCCTATCCTTATCTACAAGCGCGACCAGGTGTTGCTCATCATCCGCTCGAAGGATTTTTCTTTCGTGATGGAGGAGAAGTTTGCTGTAATCTTCTCGCTGTTGGAGCGTTTCCGCATCAAGACTCACCTTATCAATAACTCGGCAGTGGACTTGGGTCTCTGTGTTGATGCCTCTTGGCATATCGAGGATTTGATTAAGGCTCTCGAGGCCGAGGAGTTCGAGGTTGAGTTGCACGACAATGTAGGTCTTCTGACCATCCGCAACTACAACGACGACCTCTACACTCGCTATGTGCGTCAGCAGAAGCACATCGTGCGTCAGGTTAATCCCGAGTCGGTGCGTGTAGTGTTGCGTGAGGCAAACTTTTAATTTTGAATAGTCTGGGGTGTCGTTAGAGGTCGCGCACGACGGCTTCCCGCTGAAATAAAACCAATCAATTTTACCGTAGATTGTTCGGTGAGGTCTTGTGCAAAGACTATCTCGCTGGAGGGGGATTTCTTCAAGCGTGATGTCGCGAGTCGATGCACGGGGCGTAGCCAGGGCGGTCTATAAATTAACGAACTCTCCCCGCCGCAAGGTGAGGGGGTAAAACATTTATTAAAAAGTAAAAGGTATGAAAAAATTGATTGTAACAATTCTGTGTGCGATGGCATTCTGCCTGCCTTCAATGGCTCAGGGCATCAACGACAAGGCTGACAACATCATCGGCGAGTATCTCACCGACCGTGGTGGTAGCAAGAGCAAGGTGCGTATTACTAAGAATGCCGACGGCACTTACGACGCTCAGGTTTTCTGGGTTGAGAATGCCCTCGACAAGGATGGCAAGAAGCGTAAGGATGTTAAGAACCCCGACAAGGCGTTGCGTAATGTCGATGTCGATAAGATCGTAATCGTTAAGGGTTTGAAGTACGACGCCGAGGCCAAGCAGTGGGGTGGTGCCAAGATTTACGACCCGACAAAGGGTGTGAAGGTTAATGCTACTGCAGAGTTCGAGACAGCCGACAAGCTCAAGCTGCGCGGCACAATTCTCGGTGTGGGTGTAACTCTCTATTGGACTCGCATCAAGAAATAAAAACAAGGCTCTTTGGGTGTTTCACCCGCTTTGTTAAGCATAAAAAACTGCCACAGATGTCTGCGGCAGTTTTTTTCGTCTATACTATTTGGTGATTAGTCGTGCAGACCACGGCTGCGGAGATACTCCAGCAGATACTCGGGACGGTCGGTCTGAATCATAGTTGCGCCCATATCCACCAACTTGCCGTAAACCTCCTCGGCTGATGTAACCCAAGCAACATCGTCGCTCAAGCCACCGCACAAAGAGTTCCAGAGTGAATTAACCCACAACTTCGAGCCGTCGGCAATCACACGCTTCATAGCATCCTCCACAACGGGAGTGTACTCGTTCCAGCAAATCTCGTAAGCCAACTGAGGCTCGCTGTCGGCGAGGTACTCATCCATTAAGGCCTTGTTACTTGCATTCGAGGGTGAAATGACGGGCATAAAGAGCAACTTGCTATCGAACTGACCCATCTTCTGGCGGATGTCAGAGAGAGAACCGCTACCCTTGATGAGAACCTGCTCGGGCATACCCAACTCCTCGGCCATAGCCACCACCAAGTCGTAGTGGTTGTAACCCTTGTCGATGTTGATTACGATGCGATCCTTGCACACCTCCATAGCCTCACGCAGTGTGGGCATCTTCAGATCGAGCGAGCAACGAATGCCGTGAGCTGTCTTCAGGTAGAACTTCTGCAACTCCTCGTAAGTGTAGTCCGAAACGGCGCCGCGACCTGTTGTGCAACGGTCGATTGAACGGTCGTGTGACAATACCAATACGCTATCCTTTGTCAATGCGATATCCAACTCCACGATGTCGGCACCCATTGCAATCACTGACTCGATGGCAGGGATAGAGTTCTCGGGGAAGTTACGCCAGTCACCGCGGTGGCAGATTACCAACACATTCTTTGACTGGGGATTGCGAATCTCCTCTACAATCTTTGCGGCACGCTTGTCGCACTTTGCACTACCGCAGTCGCAAGCTGCCAATGTGAAGGCGGCAACAACAGCGACGAGTAAAAAACGAAGTACTTTCATAGTTCTTTTTGTATTTTTCTGGTTTGATTATTTCTGTGCCTCATCGACGCGCTTGCCTGTGTAGAGGAAGCGGCGAATCTTCTTCGACGGAGTCTTCTCGAACTCGTTATCCTCCTCGACAACCTTTGCGATGCGTGAGAAACGATTAACCTTCGAGTTTACATAGTTCAGCACATCCTGCTTGAGCTCCTCCTTGCGCTTCTCCCACTCGCCCAACTTTTGGCTCCACTCGTCGCGGGTAATCTCCCACTTCTCGATAAGTTCATCCTTCAGGCGCTCGATAGCCTCGGTGTCGAAGTGTACCAGGGCAATCAGCTTACCATCCTGCTCGGTTACCACCGACTCCGATACGAAGCAGTGAGAGTTCAATACTGACTCAATCTCCTCGGGGTAGATGTTCTCGCCGCTGGGGCCGAGAATCATATTCTTCAGACGACCCTTGATGAAGATAAAGCCATCCTCGTCGATGTAACCCAGGTCGCCAGTGCGGAACCAACCATCCTCGGTGAATACCTTGGCTGTGTCGGCCTCGTTCTTATAGTAGCCCTGCATAGCACAAGGGGTGTTTACCACAATCTCGCCGTGGCCAGTCTCGGGGTTTACATTGTCGAGGCGTACCTCCAGGCCACCCATTGCGGGACCTGTAGAGCCCAACTTTACATTGGGTGAAATCTGACCTGCCACGAGCGGCGCAGTCTCGGTAAGACCGTAGCCGATAGCGTAGGGAATCTTCGCCTCCATCAAGAACTGCTCAACAGTCTCATCCAACTTCGAGCCGCCGATGAACAGACGCGCACGACCACCGAAAGCCTGATTGAGCTTCTTACCTGCCAAACGGTGCAGGAAGCGGCGGATGAAGCCTACGCCATAGAGTGTAGCCATAAACTTGTTGGCTGTGAACTTGCCCAATATCTGGCTGTTGTAAATCTTCTCGATGATAAGCGGTACGATGAAGAAGCAGGTGGGGCGCACCTTACGCAACGCGGGCAGCAGGATTGATGGTGTGGGCGGCTTCTCCAGGTAGGTGGTGCTTGCGCCCGTAGCCACGATGTATAACATGCCCAACGAACACTCGTATGTGTGCGACAACGGCAAAACAGAGAGCGTAGCGTCGTCGGTGCCGATGGGGTAGAGGTTGTAGAGCATATTAATCTGCGATGCCAAATTGTAGTGTGTCAGCATCACGCCCTTGGGGGTAGATGTAGTACCCGAAGTGTAGATAATCACCGCCAAATCCTCGGGCTTGGGGATTGATGTCGAACCCTCGGCTGTAACCTTCTGTGAGATGATGCTCAGGTTCTTTGTGCGGATGATAATGTTGAGCGAAGCAATAGTCTCCTTCGAGAGCTTGGTGAAGAGTCTGTCAGAGACGAGCAACGCCTTCGAGCCAGAGTGCTTGATAAGTTTGTCGAGCTCCTCGCCTGTAAAGTCGGGAAGGATAGGCACGGCAACCATACCCGCTGTAACCACCGCAAAGTAGCAAACGCCCCAGTTAGGCATACTGCTACTCAACAGAGCCACCTTGTCGCCAGCCTGCAAGCCTGCGCTTGTCAGCATATCCTGAACGGTCTTTACGCGCTTGCCCAGCTCGTTATAGCTAACATCTTCGCTACCCAACATCGAAAAGGCAATCTTGTCGCCAAATGCCTCGACGCTATTTTGGAGTAGCTCATAGAGAGTGTTCAATATTTTCATATAAATGTCTTATTAGGGAATAAATTTGGGTGCAAGATAGTGAAAATTATTAAAATATGGGTATTTTTGTGTGAAAAACATCTATGCTTGATTCTGCATACATAAAAGATTTGGCGTTGGGCGCAGGTTTCGACGAGTGTGGCATCACTGCTCGTCGCCACTTGGCGTTCAACGAACAGCGCTTCGGCGAGTGGCTCGATAGGGGCTATGCGTCGAGGCTCGACTATATGCACAATCACCTCGATAAGCGCTTCGATGTGGGGTGTCTGGTCGAGGGGGCGCGCTCGGTCGTGGTGTGTGCTGTGGCATACGATGGAGCTGTGGGTGAAGAGTTGCGCGGCATAGATGCACCGAAGATTGCAGCCTATGCCTCACGACGAGATTATCACAAAGTGATAAAAAAGGCTTTACAGCAGATGCTAAAGTCGTTGCAACAACGCTATCCCCACCTTCAGGGGCGTGCGTTTGTCGATTCTGCACCTTTGCTGGAGAAGCAGTTGGCCGTCGAAGCGGGACTTGGTTGGATAGGACGACAGTCGTTGCTCGTAACGCCCCGTTTTGGCAGTTATGTGTTGCTTGGTGAATTGGTACTCAATGACGATGTGGATGCCTACGATACGCCTTATCAGGGTGTTGGCTGTGGCGGTTGCCGCAGATGTGTTGAGGCTTGCCCCACGGGTGCTGTGACCAACGAGATGGTGATAGACACCAACCGTTGTATCTCATGCCACACCATCGAGGCCTCGCCCGAAAGTCGGGTCAATCTTCACGGTTGGGTCTTTGGTTGCGACGAGTGTCAGATGGTCTGCCCCTACAATCGCTTGGCCGAGTCGGGCCGTGGCGAACTTCTACCGAGACTTTTCCACTGCAAGGATTTGTCGGCCGAGGAGTGGCTCTCGATGGACGAAGAGGAGTTTTCTCAACGCTTCGCACCAACGCCACTGAAGCGTGCTGGATTAAAGAAGATACAAGAGAATACAAAAAAATAAAAGGCTGTCGCAACATAAAGTTGGACAGCCTTTCTATTTTCTGGGACTAATAGATATTACTCCTCATCCTCAGCCTGTGAGCTGCTCTTGATGTCGTGCAACTCAACAACGAACTTAAGAGCCTCGTTGGGGCCGATGCTACCTGCACCACGCTGGCCGTAAGCCAACTCAGCAGGGATCCAGAGTGTAATCTTACCACCCTTACCTACATACTGCAGACCCTCAGTCCAACCGGGGATAACGCCCTGGAGGCTGAACTCGATGGGCTCGCCACGCTGGTATGATGAATCGAATACAGAGCCGTCGCGGAGAGTACCCTCGTAATCAACATTTACGATGTCAGAAGCTACGGGCTTCAAAGTCTCGTCACCAGCGCGCTCGATGCGATAGAGCAAACCGCTCTCTGTCTTCTGAACGCCCTTCTCCTTCTCAACCTCAGCCAACCAAGCCTTTGAAGCCTCAGCGTTCTGAGTGGGGAGAACAGTCATAAAGTAGTTCTGGATGTAAGCCTGTGAATCGTCAGCAGTCATTGTTGCTGTGCCTGCAGAAGCCTCTACCAAACCCTTCTTAACCCAGTAAGTCTGGATGGGCATACGAGAGTTGCGGAGGTTAGTACCCAAGTCGCAACCATAAGCCTTTGATACATTCTTGCGCTCGTCCTCGTTGTTGAAGATGTCGAAATTGCTGAAGTCGGGCTGCTGTGTAGAGTCAGCCTGGAGCTGCTGGCCGATGAACTCAGTCATACGGTTGGGGCGCTCCTGTGAGAAGAATGCCTGCAAAACTGCGATAGCTGCCTGGTGCTCGGCGTCGTTGCCGTCAGCAGCCAACAGAGCCTCCTCTGTAGAGTTAGAGAGAGCCTCCCAATCGAACTTCATCTCGGGCATCTCGCCTGAAATACCCCAGCCAATGTTAGAACCGATAGCGTATGAGAGCGAGTCGAGTGTAGACTCGTCACCTACGCAGATACCAGTCGATGCCTTCTTGCCACCGCAAGAAACCATAACTGCAGCACACAAAAGGGCTGCGCAATAGATAACTTTTTTCATCTTTTACTGTTTATTTGTTTTGTTTAACGCTATATATCAATTCACTTCTGAATTTTCTTTTTTTTGTTGAGGCGCTTTCGTTTGGCCACCTCCGTTTGGCTTCGTTTGCCGAATGGGTCTTTACTATCGGCGGCGCTTAACCTCTACGATCTCCACCTCGTAGCGCAACATCTCGTTGGCCTTGATGCCCTTCTCCTCGTTGCCGATTGAGCCGTAGGCGAGCGATGAGGGTACCCAAAGAGTGATTTTACCACCCTGTCCCACCAACTTCACGCCCTCCTTCAGGCCGGGGATGAGTTTGTTTACGGCCGTACGCAACTTCTCGTCACGGTTGGCAGCCAGATCCACCTCCTCGCCCGAGAGTCGTGTGGCACGATAGGTGATGGCCACAGTGTCGCGGTCGTTGTTGAGCATATTGTTCATATCGCCCAGCGCCTCCACCTTGTATGTAAGGCCGGTGCGAGTTCTTACCACCTTGTTGTCGCCAGATGCCAGATCAGAAAGATACTGCTCCTCGTAGAGGCGTGTACGCTCATAGGTCTCGTAGTTCATATACGAGAGGAAGAGTGTGCGTGCATCATCCACCGACATCAGCTCCTTGCTCTTCAGCGCGTCGTGTATGCCCTTGATGATGGCATCGGGGCGAGCCGTAGAGTCCATCTTGATGATGTTGTAACCGATGTTCATACCGATGACATACGACAGCGAGTCCGTCTGGTCCATCAGCTGCACATCGTCGCTGCTCTTGCTGCCGCCACCGCACGAAAGGAGTGCAACGGCCGTGCCGACGCATACGATGATGTTTAGTATTTGAGCCTTAAATCTCATAGTCTTAATCTAAATTCTTGAATTTAAGAGTGCCTATAACCTCGCAAAGGTATGCAAAAAAAACATTTTTCTATATATTTGTGCTGAAAAAACTAAAAAGTGGAGCTATGAAAGCCGTAATAGATAGTGCAATCCCCTATGTTTCGGGCGTTTTGGAGCCTTACGCCGAGGTCGTTTACTGCGAGGGAAGCAGTTTTTCGCCCGCCGAGGTGGCCGATGCCGATGTGCTGATTATCCGTACCCGCACCCGTTGCGACGAGCATCTGTTGCGAGGCTCGAAGGTGCGACTTATCGCTACCGCAACCATAGGTTTCGACCATATTGACCTTGACTACTGCGCCGCCAATGGCATCGAGGTGGTGACGGCTGCTGGATGTAATGCTGCAGGTGTATTGCAGTGGGTGTCTGCAACTTTGGCTCTGCTGTCAAAGCAGCAAGGGTGGCACCCGTCAGAGCGACGATTGGGCATCGTAGGCGTGGGTAATGTAGGCTCACTTGTCGAGCACTATGCCCGCCGCTGGGGCTTCGATGTGGTGCTGTGCGACCCACCTCGCAAGGAGCGTGAGGGTGGCGATTTCATCTCGCTGGAGGAGCTGTTGCCCCAATGCGATATCGTGACGCTGCACACTCCGCTCGATGCGACAACTCTCCACCTGATTGATGCCGAGCGTATCTCTCTGCTTAAGTCGGGCGCTACGCTCATCAACGCCTCGCGTGGCGAAGTGGCCTCAACCGAGGCTCTGCTCTCGACTGATGCTACGCTCTGCCTCGATGTGTGGGAGGGCGAACCCAATATCAACCTCTCGCTGCTGGATAAGGCACTCATCACTACGCCCCATATCGCTGGCTACTCGGCTCAGGGCAAGGCCAACGCCGCCGTTGCTGTGGTGCGTGCTACGGCTCGCCACTTCGGTCTGCCGCTCGAGCAGTGGTACCCCTCCGAGGTGCAGCCCGTCGAGCGTCGCGACATCGGTTGGGACGAGATGTGTCAGAGCATAGTATCGCACTGCGATCTGGTGCGAGAGAGCGCCGACCTGAAGAGCCTCTACTCTGATTTCGAGTCACTCCGCAATAACTACACCTACCGCGAGGAGTATTTTTAGTTGGTCGTGCATCGGTAGGTTGAGTACCTTCCGTAAAGTTGTGGGGTAGTTCTTTATTGCCTCCTTCCCCGTAATTTTGAATTTTGAATTCGAAAAATGCTCACTCTGTGAAACAGATGTTTTCGATACAGGGTGTTGAGTTGTGATTAATCGAGAAGTGAGTTTCGTCGGTGGAGCGTAGCAACTTGCCCCCGATTGTGACATTGTCGAAGGTGATGTTACGAATGGGTTTTATGGGTGCGCTTTTGTCCCACGCTTCTATACGAATCTGATTGGCTATCTTGCTGTCGCTCGAATTTGGCGATGATATGTTGCGGAATGTGATGCCATCCATACTGCCTTCGGTTGATTGGTCTCCGAGAAGCGAGCCAAACCAGAAACTATCTTTGAAGCAAAGCCCGATTAGTCGTTCACAGCGATTCACAACGATATCTTCAAAAAGTATATTCCTAAAATGGGTGCCTTGCAGTGAGCAGATATTCATAGCAGAGCGCTCGTCTAATGTTTCGTGATGATATGGGTCGTCATACGAGTATAAGATGTGACTTTGTCGCAGAGTAATATTCTCATATGCCGAAGCGTGTGTTTCGGCACCCATGCCAAAGGCGTTGTTGCAGTCGTTCCATAGTTGCATACGCTCAAAAGTGAGATTTTTATTGGGCTGGCAATCAGATGGTTTTCTCGAGCCCAATCCTTTGATTGCCACAGCGTCATCACAACTGCGGATAAACATATTTTGGCATAGTAAATCGGAGCAGATATCTACATCTAGTCCGTCGGTGCTAGCATAGCGTGTGCTGATAATCTTTACATTGTTGTATTTACATTGATGACTGTTCGATATTGTGCATACCCATCCCGGAGCACGACGCCCGAAGATTGTAATACCTTCGATTGTGCCCTTAAGTGTGGATAAGGTCTCCACAACAATCCTATTGGTGCGACGCCCCTGCTCGTTGCGGTTCATTACAATGCCTCGCCCATAGATGCGACTACCTCGCCCTTTGACAATGCGTACCTGCCCATCAAGAACGGCTCCGCCAGCAATGTACATTTGCTCATCATTCTTCAGTGTAAATACGCCATCCCACTCATCCAAGTGGTAATATCCTGCTCCGAAGCGGTGAGTCTTGCTCTCGGCGTCGAATGAGTAGCCCTCACATATCGGCTCATTGTCCATCGCGTTAGCGAAGAGATGCAATGCATCGCCATTATAGTTGTTGTTTGTGATTATCGTGAGGTAGGTGTCAGGCTTTGAGATTATTAACTCCAGTGTGTAGGGGTTGATTTGTCGAGTCTTGATATCGGATGATGTAGGCAATATCTCAAACTCCGTAATAGGTTTGGCGTATGTGATTTTTACGCGATGACGACCACCTTCAGCGATATCGAAATTGCAGAAATTAACGCTTCCGCCCCAATGATTTTTGTCGTTATATACGGCTGTGTAGTGACTTTCTACGGCAACAGCAAATGCAGCATCGAATTCGTCGGGATAACCTTCAGGTATAGCATAAGTGGAGATGTGGGCGTTGCTATAATTCTCTCCTCGGAACTTCTCGGCTACCACATCGGGAGTGTTGCCCGAAGAGCAGGAGAAGAACACAATCGCTAAAGCAGAAACGAGGAAACCTTTGATTGCCATACTATAATATCGTTTTATCACAAAGTATAACTACTATGTACAAAAGTATGAAAAAAGTTCATCTGTACAAAATTAATTTTGTACTGCGAATAGGTTATGTTATCTTTGCAGAAAGTTTTTAAGATTGGCGAAGATTATGACACGAAAACTATTATATGTCCTTTTGTCGGCCGTATTGCTTACGGTGGGATGGTATGGTGGCGGAGGCTTTACACTGCTCGTAGCGCTGTTGCCGCTGTTGGAGATAAGCCGCGAGTATGGCCCGTCGGCGCGCGATTGGTGGCGTATGGCGGGGTGGGCTTCGCTGGCCTTTGTGTTGTGGAATGCAGCCACTATATGGTGGGTGTGGATAGCAACGCCCATAGGACCCATCGTGGCGACACTCTTCTCTACATTCTGGAATCTGGTGGCCTTTATGCTCTTCCACTATGTGTCGAAGCGTGCCCGCAAGGCAGTGGCATATACGCTGCTTGTGGCGGCGTGGCTGCTGACGGAGTATTGCTACATTTCGGCCGAGGTGTTGTCGTTCCCGTGGCTGACGCTTGGTAACGGCTTTTCGGGTGATGTGTGGGCTGTGCAGTGGTATAGCCTGACGGGAGTGTTGGGTGGTTCGTTGTGGGTGATGGTGAGCAATATAGCCATCTTTGAGGCTTGGCACAACCGTAGCCGCTGGAGTGTGGTGCGTGCCGCCGCGGCGGTGGTCGTACCCGTGGTTGTGTCGTTGGTGATGTATTGGAGTTATGAGCCTTCCGAGAAGAGTATAAAGATATCTGTCGTGCAGCCCAATGTCGATTGCTACGAGGAGAAGTTCAGCGACAATGTGGCGTGGCAGATGCAGAATTTCGAGGATCTGTTCCAGAGCGTTCCTCGCGATGCGCGCATCGTTGTTCTGCCCGAGACGGCTCTGCCCGACCGCCTGCGTGACGAAGCTCCTCAGCAGAGTGTTGGCGCCAACGCCCTGGCTCACTATAGCCAGAGTCGTTGCGACGATGCGATGGTGGTGGCGGGTGCCTCGACCATAAAGTTCTACCCCAAAGGGGTAGCCCCCTCGCAGACGGCTCGTCCAGGCGATGGCTACTACTACGATTTCTATAACTCTGCTGTGGCTATCAATGGCGACGGCGAGAGCGATATACACCATAAGATGCGCCTCGTAATTGGCGTTGAGGCTATGCCCTTCACGGGTTTTCTCAATAAATTTGTCGATTTGGGTGGCATCACGGGTCAGTTGGGTCGCAACGATAAGGCCACCGTATTCGAGAAGGGTGGCGTGAAGGTCGGCCCTGCAATCTGCTACGAGGGTATCTATGGCGACTGCTTTGCGCGCTTCACACGCGAAGGTGCTGAGGCTATGTTGGTGATGTCTAATGACGG
This sequence comes from Alistipes sp., assembly GCA_017555695.1. Lineage (GTDB taxonomy): Bacteria > Bacteroidota > Bacteroidia > Bacteroidales > Rikenellaceae > Alistipes. Next base: position 270,482 of record JAFZFX010000036.1, on the reverse strand, counting down.
CTGGTGGGGTAATACGCCTGGCCATCGCCGACTCTTCGACTACTGCCGTCTGCGTGCCATTGAGACTCGCCGAGCAGTAGCCCGTAGTGCCAATACGGGTGTGTCGGGATTCATCACACCGCGTGGCGATGTGGTCGAGCGCCTCGACTGGGAGCAGAGAGGTGTCCTGACTGCGGATGTCGAGGTGAGGGACGATGTGACGCCCTATGTTGCCTATGGCGATTGGTTGGGACGATTGTCGGGTCTGCTGACACTGCTCACAGTCCTCTACTACACGGCTTATCGCATACGCCGCCGCAACCATTTGGTTGATTGATTTTTAGAACGATTTAACAAAAAGATAGAGCAATGAACTACACTCAGACTTTAGAGTATCTCTTCTCGTCGTTGCGCTCGTTCCAGGATGTGGGTGCTGATGCCTACAAGCCGGGCTTGGAGCGCGTTGCAGAGTTTTGTCGCCACTTGGGTAATCCCCAGCGCAACTACTACACAATCCACATTGCGGGCACCAACGGCAAGGGCTCGGTGTCGCATATCTTGGCCTCGGTATTGCGTGAGGCGGGCTACTGCGTAGGTCTTTACACTTCGCCCCACCTCAAGGATTTCAGAGAGCGTATCAAGGTCGATGGCCAGATGATATCGAAGCAGAGGGTGGTGAATTTCGTCGATAAGCACAAGGCCAAGATGGAGGCCCTCGGGTTGTCGTTCTTCGAGATGACGGCGGCTATGGCCTTCGACCACTTTGCCTATAGCGATGTTGAGGTGGCTGTCATCGAGACGGGGCTGGGTGGTAGATTAGATGCTACGAACATCATCACGCCGATAGTGAGTGTAGTGACCAATGTGGGATTAGACCATACCGACCTGCTGGGCGAAACACTGCGCGAGATTGCAGTCGAGAAGGCGGGCATCATCAAGAAGTCGGTACCGCTGGTGCTGGGCGAAAGAGATGATGAGTATAACGATGTGTTTGAGTCGGTTGCGGCTGCCGTGCGTTCGAAGGTTATCTATGCCGAGGATAGCTTTAGATGTGTGAACCACCACTGTGAGGGCGAGTGTCAACGCCTCGAACTTGAGCGTCAGTGCGATGGCCGTATGTACGATATAGAGCTTGACCTCACGGGCGACTATCAGCGCCGCAATGCCGTTACGGCGGCGGCTGTTGTCCACTATCTGCACGACTCCTCTCCGCTCACAATCAGCCGTCGTGCCTTTGTCGAGGGTTTTGCCAAAGCGGCACGCTCGACAGGCCTTGAGGGTCGTTGGCAGACCATTGGCCACAAGCCTCTGGTGGTGTGTGATACGGGTCATAACTCGCACGGCATAAACTATGTGGCCTCGATGCTCAAGTGCTATCAGGCGGAGTATGGCAAGCAGGTTTGTGTCATCGGCTTCGTGCGCGAAAAGAGTGTGGACGAGATTTTGGCAATGCTGCCGAAGGAGGCATATTATATCTTCACGCAGGCCACAATCAGTCGTGCAATGCCAGCCGATGAGGTGGCCGAGCGAGCTACTGCTGCGGGCTTGCAGGGCGAGGTTATGGTTGGTGTCAAGGAGGCTATCGCTCGCGCGAAAGAGATTGCAGGTGAGGAGGATATGATATTTGTTGGCGGTAGTACTTTTGTGGTTGCCGAGGCGTTATAATCACCATCAAAGTAGAGAAAAATTGAAGAGAGGTCGTGGATAAACCGCGACCTCTCTTTCACAACATCAAAACCGAAATATTATGAATTGCACTTAAAAATGTGCTACAAGTGTCTTTTTTTCTGTACTCTCTGCTCCCTCTTCTATCTCTCTGCCTCTATTCAGTCCTCTCTCTGTCCCTTTTTGCACCCTCTTTTCTGCCGCAAATCTTCTGCCGAAAGAGCTTTGAATGCTGCCCCGAAGCGAGCTTATGCCTTACCCATCGGGCCCATTCCGAGCAAGGGGTCCTCGTTGTTGTGTGAGGGCTGGGGAATCTCAATCTTACCGATGTTGCTCTCGTAGCGAGTGATGTTCTCCTGCAGTGAGAGCAACAGACGCTTTGCGTGCTCAGGTGTCAAGATTACGCGACTCTTAACCTTTGCCTTTGCTATGCCAGGCAGTACGGTAGCGAAGTCGAGGATAAACTCCGATGTGGAGTGCGAAATGATGGCAAGGTTTGAGTAGTTGCCCTGTGCTATATCCTCGGTCAATTCGATATCGAGTCCCTGTTTTTTGAAATCCGCCATATTCGTAGAATCTGTTTTTGTGTATGTGCAAAGTTAGATTGTAACGCCCTATTTTTGAGGTGATGGGCGATAAAGTTATTCATAAATTATCAACAAATTCGCAAAGTTTTGCACCCCTTTCACCACGCTTTTCTGCCACCTCGATGGCCTATAGTGGGCGAAGTTTTGAGGAATATTGCCTTCGGGTTTTAATATTTTATATTAAATGCCTATCTTTGCAGGCGCAATCAGCCCTATCTGATGATTGCACACAAGTGATGCTGATAGATACAATCGAAATACTTTTCCGCGGAATGTGCGTTGGCTTGGCCTCCTCTATCACGGTGGGCCCCGTTGCCGTGTTGTGCATTCAGCGTACTCTGAGCAAGAACCGTCGTTCGGGTCTGGTCTCGGGTTTGGGTGTTGCCGTGGCCGATGCGCTGATGGCTATTATCGCCTTTTTCTTCTACTCGATGTTGCAGACGCAGATTGAGGAGTATAGTATGATTCTGCAGGTCATCGGCGGCATCTTCGTGGTTATAGTGGGTGTCTATATCTTCTTCCAGAATCCCGTGCCGCAGATTCGCAAAAATCGTGCAGGCAAGAAGGATCCCTGGCAGGATTTCTCTTCGATGTTTGTCTTTACGCTTGCCAACTTCGTGGTTGTTATCCCCTATCTGCTGGCCTTCTTCGCTATGTTTAATGTGGGATTGCAGTCGCACGACGATATGGCTTCGCTGGTGCGTGGAGGTATCACTATCGCCGGATTCTTGGCGGGTGCTGCCCTGTGGTGGATATCGCTGACGCTCACCATTGACCTCTTCCGCAAGAGGTTCCGCCCACGCCATATGCTTACGCTCAACCATATTGCGGGCGTAGTAATCGGCGTGTTGGGCGTATATACAATACTTTCGACATTTTTTAATATTCTACCAAAATAGTAATGAGTTCAGATAACAAAACCGAAAAGAAGATAGTCATTGCCCTCGACGGCTTCTCGTCGTGTGGCAAGAGTACCTTCGCAAAATCTATAGCAGCCCGTTTGGGCTACATCTTCATCGACACGGGCGCTATGTACCGTGCCGTTACGCTCTATGCTCTGCAGAACGGTGCCATCAACGACGGAGAGGTCGATGAGAGCCGTGTGATTGCACTGCTCGACGAGGTGGAGATTTCGTTCCGCTTCAATCCCGAGCGTGGTGCCAGCGACATCTACATCAACGGTCACTATGCCGAGGATGAGATTCGTACCATCGAGGTGAGCAACTGCGTCAGCAGTGTCAGCTCAATCCGTGAGGTGCGCGAGAAGTTGGTCGCTATGCAGCAGCAGATGGGTCGTTGCCGTGGCGTAGTTATGGATGGCCGCGATATCGGTACTGTTGTCTTCCCTGATGCCGAGCTTAAGATCTTTATGACCGCCGACAAGCGTGTCAGAGCCGAGCGTCGCTACGCCGAGCTCAAGGCCAAGGGCGACGATGTGACGCTGGAGGAGATTTTGGAGAATGTCATCTCGCGCGATGAGGCCGATATGACACGAGCCATCTCGCCGTTGCGTCGTGCCGAAGATGCCATCGAGTTGGACAACTCGTCGATGAGCGTCGATGAGCAGATGGCGTGGTTTATGGAGCGCTACGAGGCTGTGATAAACAAATAATTTGCTGGATATGTATATCGAGATAGACGAAAGTTCTGGTTTCTGCTTCGGTGTGGTGCGTGCCATCTCGAAGGCCGAGTCGGCCCTCTCTTCATTGGGTGGCGAGGTCTATTCGTTGGGCGACATCGTGCATAACCGTATGGAGGTGCAGCGACTGGAGGATATGGGTCTGCGTACGGTCACTCACGACGATATGGATGCCTTGAGTGGTCGCGACCTCTTCATTCGCGCTCACGGCGAGCCCCCCTCAACCTATTCGCGTGCCGAGGCGTTGGGCATACGCATCATCGATGCCACCTGCCCCGTGGTGGCGCAGTTGCAACGCAAGGTTGTGGTGGCGCACGAGCAGATGCGTGAGGTGAATGGTCAGGTGGTGATTCTCGGCAAGCGAGGTCACGCCGAGGTTGTGGGTCTTACGGGTCAGGTTGAAGCCCCCTCAATCGTTATCGAGCGTGAGGAGGACCTCTCGCTGATAGATTTCTCGCGTCCGATATTTTTCCTTTCGCAGACTACGCAGAGCATCGGTCTGTTTTGGCGTTTGGCCGATATTATGAAGGCGCGACTGGGCGAGGAGAGTATGCTGACGGTTGATGATACCATCTGCCGCCGTGTGTCTAACCGCGAGAAGGGTCTTACGGAGTTTGCACAGCGTTTCGATGTTGTGATTTTCGTCTGCGGCAAGAAATCGAGCAATGGCAAGGTGCTGTTCAGCGTATGCCAGCAGGCCAACCCCCGTAGCTATAATGTCGAGGAGGAGGCCGAGTTGCAGGATGAGTGGTTCGAGGGTTGCAAGAGTGTAGGCATCTGCGGTGCTACATCCACTCCTGCGTGGTTGATGGAGCGCGTGGCCGAGGCCATCCGCCAGCGATATGTGTAACGAGGAGTTGATAATCAATAATTATTTTTCAGATATGAAGTATTTTGTTAGAGCGTTGAAATATTTTATTGCATTCTGCGTTCTCTATTTGGCAGTTGTGTGGTTGAGCATTATGACCACCAAGGGTATGGATGTAAGTATGTGGGACTATGTGGAGGCCACATTCCAGACTTCGCGAGGCAAGATGTTGGGTCTTGCGGTTGTGGTGTTGTCGGCGATTTATCCCCGTATGGGCTTCGTCACTCGCCGCGTTGAGTTGGATATGGTGGACGAGCGCGACTATCTGCTGGGTCGTTTTGCTGTTGCAGGCTTCAAGCTCGTTGAGGAGAGCGAGGGTCGTATGGTCTTCCGTGCCAACAATATATTGAGCCGTCTGGTTATGCTGTTCGAGGACGAGATCGTGGTCGAGCAGTATGGTCAGTGGATCGACATCAAGGGCATACGCCGAGGCGTAGCCAAGATTGCATATAACCTGTAATGAGAGTGGCTCCAAGTGGAGCGCGTCACGAAAAGCTTTAAGAGATGAACAGAGCAAGAAATACCATTTTGCGTGTGGGCGCCGTAGCGTTGATTGCGGGAGTTGTCCTAACGGGCGTATGGGCTACGAAGGATGACTTTGGCCTTGGTCGCAATATGGAGATTATGGTCAATATGATGCGCGAGTTGTCGTTGCAGTATGTTGATGAGGTGGGTCCCGACAAACTGATGAAGGGTGGTGCTGCGGGTATTGTCCGCAACCTCGACCCCTATACGCAGTATATGTCGGAGAGCGAGATGGAGCAGTTCGAGGTGATGGCTACGGGTAAGTATGGCGGTATAGGCTCTACTATCCGTATGCGCCGTGATAGCAGTGGCGTAGCCATTGCACAGCCCTATAAGGGTTCGCCGGCGGATTTGGCTGGTCTGAAGATTGGCGATAAGTTCATCGCAATCGACGGCGAGGATGTTACCAAGTGCAACACCGAGCAGATTTCGTCGAAACTCAAGGGTACACCCGGTACCAGTGTCAAGCTCAGCGTCGAGCGTCTGCTGACGGGCAAGGTAGAGGAGTTGGAGATTACCCGTGCGCGCATATCTATCCCTGGCGTACCTTACGCGGGCTTCGTGGCCGATGGCATCGGTTATATCTCGCATAACGACTTTACTGACGGATGCTACGACGAGATGCGTGCTGCTGTTGAGCAGTTGCGTCAGCAGGGCGAGCTGAAGGGTCTTATTCTCGACTACCGCGACAATGGCGGTGGCTCACTGCCCGAGGCGGTAAAGATTCTCTCGATATTCCTGCCCAAGGGCACTGAAGTCGTTGTGATGAAGGGTCGCACTGAGCAGTCGAAGCGCTCGTATGTGACCGAGAGCAACCCTGCACTGCCCGATGTGCCCGTTGTGGCACTCATCAATGGCAACTCTGCCTCGGCGGCCGAGATTGTATGCGGTGCGTTGCAGGATATGGACCGTGCCGTGCTGATGGGTCAGCGTTCGTATGGTAAGGGCCTGGTGCAGTCGGTACTGCCGCTGGGCTATAACAGCTACCTGAAACTCACCACTGCCAAGTACTACATCCCTTCGGGTCGATGTGTTCAGCGCATCAACTACTCGGCACACGACGAGAATAGCGGCCGCGAGATTATCCCCGACTCGCTCATTCGTGAGTTTAAGACTCGCAACGGCCGTAAGGTCTACGACGGCAAGGGTTTGATGCCCGATGTCGAGACCTCGACAGAGTATATCAGCTCGTTTGCCGTTATGCTCTACAATATGGGTTACATCGAGGAGTTCCTCGACGAGTATATGCGCCGTCACCCCAACGAGAGTGTCGATAACCGCACATTCTCAATTTCGGATGAGGATTACGACGAGTTCGTGAAGTTTATGGCCGACAAGGATGTTCCCTACCAGTCGAAGACCCGTCTGGCGTTGGAGTCGCTCAAGCGTAACTCCAAGGATGAGCGTTACGATGTGGATTTTGCCGAGGAGCTCTCGGCCATCGAGTCAAAGCTCAAGGATACGAAGATGGATAACCTGCAGACCTACCGCCGTGAGGTTTGCGACCTGCTTAATGGCGACATCATCCTCCGTCACAACTATCAGGAGGGCGTTATCGAGCATACTATCGTATCCGACAGCACGGTGCTGAAGGCTGTCGAACTGCTTGGTGACAAGGAGCGCTACGACAGAATCTTGCGCGAGCAGGATACCCGCAAAAACTAAATTTAGGAGTGTAGATTTTGTAAAAGGATAGGGCGACAATGAAGTTTCCGAACATAATGAAAATATCGTTCCGTAGCCGAATGTCAATACTTGTAATAGGTATGATACTCGCTGTGTTGTCGCTCGTATATACCAATACGCTGGCCGAGGTGCTGCGCCAGAAGGAGCAGAACGATGTGAAGCTATGGGCGGCAGCTATGGAGCGTGTGAGCCACGATGCCTTCGGTAACTACCAGGTGGATCCGCTCATCTCGCATATCCTCAGTACGCAGAACAACATCCCGTTCATCATCACTGACGAGAATCAGAACTATGTCGCCAGCAACCGCATCCCCGAGGAGGTGCTGAACGACCCCGTGCGTTTCCGCCACAAGCTCAACGAACTTATGGAGGAGAATACGCCTCGCGTGGTGCGTATGATGTGGGCAAGCGGCCACTACCATATGATTTTCTATGGTCGTTCGCAGTTGCTTTCGGCGCTCTACTACTTCCCCTATGTGCAGTGGCTAATCATCGCTATCTTCGTACTCTTCACCTATATCGCCCTACGCTCTACGAAGCAGGACGAGCAGAACAGAGTGTGGATTGGTCTGGCGAAGGAGACGGCTCACCAGTTGGGTACACCCATTTCGTCGCTGCTTGGTTGGGTTGAGTATCTGTGCTCGATGGAGGTGGACCCCACGGCCATCGACGAGATGAACAAGGATTTGACCCACCTGATGAAGATTGTGGATAGATTCTCGAAGATTGGTTCGGAGACAGTCCTCACGCCGATGAATGTGAACGAGGTGGTGGGTGAGTCGGTGATGTACTTCCGCAAGCGCATACCGCGCAATGTGACACTGTCGTATAATGGTTTGGCCATTGCCCCCATCAAGGCCAATGTCAATGCAGCGCTCTTCGAGTGGGTGGTCGAGAATCTGATGAAGAACGCCCTCGATGCTATGCAGGGTCACGGCGAGATAGATGTATATATATGGTCTACCAGCAAGTCCGTAATCATCGATGTGAAGGATACGGGCAAGGGTATTCCCAAGAGCAACTGGAAGAGAATCTTCTCACCAGGTTTCACGACCAAGACCCGAGGCTGGGGTTTGGGTCTTTCGCTCTCTCGACGCATCGTCGAGGATTATCACCACGGCAAGATTGTGGTAGCCAAGTCGGAGGTTGGCGTAGGCACGACATTCCGTATAACTTTGAAACGCGTAGAGTAAATGTTGGAGCAGATAGAAAAGTTACAAACATACGGTCTGGATACTCTCTCAGAGTACGCCTTGCGTCGTCGTGTCGAGCGCTGGACAGGTACGCTCCATCATCCCGATTCGCTTAATCGCAACTATCCTGCGGTGGATGGTGTGGCGAGCGATGATACCTTCAACAATATCATCGAGCAGTGGCACCGCGCCCGCGACAGATATGTGGATGGCTCGGTGGCCGATGTGTTGGGCGGCAACTCATCGCTGGCCTACGATGCGCGTCCGCTGGAGTCGGTGGCGAGTGATGTGGCGGATATTACTAATATAAATATAGATAATGTATTGCCCGAGGTCGCCGATTCTCTGGGCGTGGCAGATGCTGTCGCTGTGGCCGACTCTATGGCCGTAGTGGATGTCCCCAGCCAGTTGGAGGCAGTTGCAACGGCGAGCGAAGGCGTTGGTGTTGTCGGCTTTTTGGGTGAGTATTGGGAGTCACTGACAGGCATTGGCTTCAGCCTGCTGGTCATTGGCGTCTTTGTGGCATATCTATTCTGCCTCTACCGCTACTTCGACGATGTGGTTGCGCTAATGCACTCGGTGTTCCGTCGTGGTGTGATTCTCTCGGAGAAGGTTATCGAGCGCCGCCGCAGCGAGATATTTTATGGATTTTTAGGTAAATTGTTCCTGCTCGGCGTAGCCTTTGTGGGACTGCTCTCCTTCGCGTGGGTCTATTCTGGCCGAGGCGTGGGTGTGGGCGTCGAGCAATATACGGCCCTCTATGCGTTGCCCGTCAGCATTGGTGTATTCCTTGCGGTTGTCGTGGCGCAGAGTATTGTTATGTCTATCATAGGCTTGGTGACGGCATCATTCTCGATGGTGTCGGCCCTTATCCGCATACGCCTAATCTACTTTGTATTATCGACGGTTATGGCTCTTCCCATCCTGCTTGTGGCTATGATGGGTAGCGGCAGCGGCTACGATATGTGGATGCGCGCGGGCCTTTGTATGGCCGGCATCGCACTATTGTTGTACGCAAGAGAGAGTGCGGAACTCTTTATTTCTAAAAAAGTTTCAATTTTGCATTGGTTTTTGTACCTTTGCGCCGTCGAAATTTTGCCGCTTAGTTTGGTGTGGCAAATAGCGATTCGCTTGAGATAAGTAAATAGAAACATATAATGGTAAAAAAAGTTTTGGTATCACAACCCCGCCCCGCGGTGTTGGAGAAGTCACCTTTTTATGAGTTGTCGTCAAAGTACGGCATTGAGATTGATTACAAGCCACTTATCCGCGTGGTAGGTGTGTCGTTGAAGGAGTTTCGCGCACAGCGAGTAGAGATTTTGGACCACACGGCTGTAATCTTCACATCGCGTACTACTGTCGATAGCTTTTTCAAGGTGTGTGAGGAGGCCCGTATTACTGTCCCCGAGACAATGAAGTATATGTGTAATACTGAGGCTGTGGCGTTGTATCTTCAGAAGTATATTGTCTATCGTAAGCGCAAGATTTCGTTTGCCGATGGTACATTTACAGGTCTGTTGGAACTTATCATTAAGCATAAGGGTGAGCGCTTCCTGCTCGCTCTGAGCGAACCCCATAAGCCTGAGTTGCCCGATGCACTTGCAAAGCTCAAGCTCAACTTCAACCCTGTCATCCTGGCAAAGACCGTTGCAGCCGATATGGCCGACATCGAGCCTTCGAAGTATGATGTTATGGCACTCTACTCACCCTCTGATGTGAAGAGTGTCGTCGATAACTTTAAGGTTGAGGAGTTGCCCGTAATCGCATCGTTCGGTGAGGCTACGCTGAGCGCAGCTCTGGAGGCTGGTATGAGCGTTAAGGCTTCGGCTCCGTCACCCGAGGCTCCCTCTATGGCAAAGGCTATCGACCTCTACATCAACAAGGTGAAGAATGGTGAGGATGTAGCTGTCGTTGAGGTTAAGCGTGACGAGGCCAAGGAGGAGTTCCTTCGCGTGCAGCAGAATAAGCTGGCCAAGAAGAGCCGCACACGCAGCACCGCAAGCGAGAAGAAGTAATCTTCCCCGTTGGGTCATACCATATTACGCAGAAAGCAATAAATACCTGAAAAGATGTCAGAAAACTCACTCCCGCGCCTTGAGCGCTTGCGCTCACTTCGTGCCATTCGCCGATTGTTCAGCGAGGGTAAGAGTGGTTTTGTCTATCCATTCAGGTACAATGTACTCACCTATACGGACGAGGAGTCTGCGGCGGCGGAGCCTGTGGCACACGACGAGGATAGGTCTGTGAAGATTATGTTCTCGGTACCCAAACGCTTTCATAAGCGTGCCAACAAGCGCAACCTGCTCAAGCGCCGTATGCGTGAGGCCTACCGTCTGAACCGCTCGTCGCTGGTCGGTGAACTCAAGGCGCGTGGTATCCGTGCCGACATTGCGTTGGTCTACTCCACCAAGGAGTGTCACTCATACAAAACCGTTGAGCATGCCCTGCAGAGAATTATGGAACAGGTCGCTCGCAATCTGTAGGCGAGTGCTGGCGTTGCCGCTGTTGGCGCTGGTGAAGTTCTACCAATATTGCATTTCGCCACTTACGCCGCCATCGTGCCGCTACACGCCTACCTGCTCGCAGTATGCAGTCGAGGCTCTGAAGAAGTACGGCCCGCTGAAGGGTGGCTGGCTCACCATCAAGCGTCTGTCGCGTTGTCACCCCTGGGGTGGCAGTGGCTACGACCCGGTGCCATAACATTGTGTTGTGGGAGGAGCGAGAAAAGGAGAGAGAAGGAGAGAAAAGGAGAGAAAAGGAGAGAGTGAGGATGGTGAGAGAAAGCGTGATTCACAAGAGAGAAAAGTTATACCATATATAATATATAATGAAAGAGGTTGTCGCAACACTAGTTCGACAACCTCTTTTCTTTCTATAAAATCTCCGTTAATACTGCTCAATCTTCACGGGACCGATAAGACCCGAAGCGGGAATATCAGAGTGAGCTCCGTAGGGGTTAGCCGTAAGCGAAATCTTGCGCTCCTCGACGGGGAGTTGCAAATCGCCCACGATGCGGTTCACCCACTTGTTCACAACCTCGACACGCAGTGTGTTCTCGCCCTGCTCAACGAAGTCGCTGATATCCACCTTGAAGGGCTCGCACCATACGCCACCAGCATATCTGTCGTTTACATATACCTTAGCCATACACTCCACGCGACCCAGGTCGAGGACGGTGCGCTCGGCGTCGTTCTCCACATCTATCGTTGTGGTGTAGTTCATCGTACCAGAGAAGTAACGCAACTCCTTGTCGTCGCTCTTCGACAGGTCGATAAGCGCGTTGAGAGTCACATCGGCGGGCGATGAGAGTTTGCCGTTGAACGCCACTCTCCACTGTCCGTCAACCTCCTTCACGCTGCTCGGTGCGGGGTAGTTGGCTGTCTCCTCAGTCGAGATACCATACTTGCGGAATACGATGAAGCAGCTGCCCAACTCGTCAAACTGCAGGGGCACCTTGATACCCTCGTCGGTAGTCTCATATTCGGGCAGTGCGCGGATAGAGCCATCCTTGGCATCCCACAACTCGGGACGCAACGATGCATCCACGCGGAAGATGGGAGCGCTCTCCACCTTGCGGTTGCTCTGGTTCGAGAGGAAGTAGATCTCGGCACCCATCGTCGAGCGGTGGTTGAAGAGCAACGGAGTCTTCGGCTCGATGCCGCAGTCGGCAACAAGGTCGATGGCCTCGAATACCTCCTCCAGCGAGTAGCCGTTGAATACGCGGCCCTTGCCATAGTTGTTCTCGCCCTTCTTGTCGAAGCACTCGCCCCACAACTCGCGGCTCATCTTCTCCACAGCAGCATCGGCCGCAGGGTAGTTCTGCAAACTCGGCGAAGTTACGGGAGGAGTACCGAGGATGATAGCGCCATCGTGAACCATGCGCTTAATCTTCTCCAACAATTCGGGACGCATATTATCTACGGGAGGCAACACGAGTACGCGGTACGATGTGCCGTGGGGCAACACGATATTGCCCTGCGCAACATTTGCTCCGAGCATCAGCACCTCGGCGTTGATATAGTCAAACTGATAACCCTTCGGCAGTGCGGGGCTCTGCAAGCCTGTCATCTTGGGTGCATCCTCGCCAATCAGGTAGGCCACATCGGCCATATTCAGACCCTGCTGCAACATATAGTTACAACGCTTGATGTAGGATGTGAAGAGGTCCATGTGTGAGTACCAGGTGTTGTGCGCGTCAAACTCGTTGCCGAACCAGGCGTTGATGCCAGGGTAGCGGTCGAGGTCGGCCTGCTCGATGTAGAGGTGCAGCAGCGTAGCGTTGATACCCTCGGTGAAGAAGCGGTCGGTGCGCTGCTTCATATCAATCGGCGAGCGTGAGTAGGCGGGTCCGCCCGAAGTGTTCGACTCGGCCCAGATGCGGCGCTTGCCGTAGATGTGTCCGCACGATGAGGCTGCGCGGTTCTCGATGTCGCCCAACTCGCCGACACTCCAGAACTCGCCACCAATTTCGTCTGACTGGCCTCCGTACTGCAGGAACTCGCCAGGGAATCCCCAGTGACCGTAGCACTCCAACCAAGTGGTCAGGCCGTGGGCATTGCTCACCTCCTTCAGACCACCAACATATTGATAAGCCACATAGTCGGCAATGAAACGGCGCAAATCCCAGAGGAAGCGCTCGCTCTTCTGCTCATCACCCACCACATAGCCGTAGTATGCTGGCAGATATGGTAGCATAGAGTAGCCGAAGTTGGCCTCGAACTCCTTGATCATATCGTCGGTGAAGTTCTGTCCGCCAGTCTCGTAACTATCCTGAACAACCACCTTGAATGTGGCACGATCCTTCTCGGGGATACGGCGCAGAATCTCGCCGATGTAGGCATCGAAGTGAGTCTTGACATGCTTACGACTCATCTTGTCAATCTCCAAACCCGTAGCCTCGGGTGTGGCGGGAGCGTTTGTTACGCCTGTAGGCACCATTCCCGTGCGCAGTACAACCCACTCGCCCTCGGGTACATCCCAAGTGAGTGTGCCGTCGGCTGCTACCTTGCTGCTGATGTCAATAACCTTGCTCGGGTCGATAGCCATAGAGCTGTCGTCGAGCTTAGGCTCCTTTGACCACATATAGTGATTCCAATAGGGGAGGGGAGTCTGGCACATCTTCGCCAGAGTCTTCTCGGCGTAAGATGAGATGCGGGGTGATGGTGATAGCTCAATATCCTTGATGCCACCCGCCTGCGATGTTGCATCCATCACCAGACGGAACGCCGAAGCCGTAGTTGCGGGCAGGGCGACGGTGACGGGAGCGTAGGGTGCGAAGCCCACATTCAGATTCTCGTTCGAGCGGTCAATCTTGAAGTCGGCGATAGTCTTGAACTCGCCATCCACCTTCGCCTGGAGGTGTGCCGTTGTGAGCATAGGCTTCTCGGCGGGGTAGATTGTCAGCGAGCGGACTGTGATGGGCTCACCCGCAGTTGCCAACTCTATCTCGTTCTTCTCGTTGCGCTTCAGCTCGCTCAACTCCTTCACGCCCTTGGGGAGAGTAAGCTTCATATTCTCCACCTTCAGGCTCTGGCTGAAACCTTTGGGTGCGGGATATGCTATGGTACGTACGGGTTGGAAATCCTTGTGGGGAGTATCCATCTTCAGCGTCACCTTCTGCGGGCCATTTACGATTGACTGCGTAGAGGCCAGGTAGCGCATCGCCTCGTTGGGCTTTACCCACGGGCCACCCGACTGACTCCAGCCTGGAGAGTTGAAGATACCTATCTCTATATCAAGCTCCGTTGCGGTCTTCAGCGCAGTGTGCAGGATATCCCACCACTCGTCGCTGAAAATCTTGACATTGCGGTCGGTGTAGAGTCCGTCCTGACCGATGTCGCCGATGAAGGCGCGATTGATGCCCGCGCGTTTCATTGCGTGCAGGTCGTCGATGACACCCTCCTTCGAGATGTTACCCGATATCCAATACCAGTAAACGGCAGTCTGCACCTCGTCGGGTGGGGTCTGGAAGTTGCGTTCCAACTCATTCTTCGAGCAGGCCGCAAGTGCTGTCACGGCAAAGAGCGCCAAGACAAATCTTTGTAACAGGTTCTTCATATTCTTCGTGTGTTAATAGTTTCGCATCTACAAATTTAACACTTTATGGCAAATAATAGACTTTTTTCTCGGCCTTTTGTTGTGAAAAGGGTAGTGTTTCTTCGTCTCTGTCGTGTCGTCTTTGTCATAGTTGTTGCAGAGATGGTGGCTGTGGAATAAAAAAAAGGCTGTCGCAACCTTTCGGTCGGACAGCCCTAATATTGAGTTGAAACAATATTACTTGTTCTTCTCCATTGCAGCCTTCAACTCTGCCAAGCCTGCGATGTCACCCAAAGTTGTCTTCTCGATAGAAGCGTTAATCTTCTTAACTGAAGACTTGGTAGCATCAGCAGCAGCCTTCTTCTCAGCCTTCTCAGCAGCCATCTCAGCACGCTTTGCCTCCTCGAACAAACGAGTGTGTGACAAAGTGATACGCTTTGTAGACTTAGAGAACTCCAATACCTTGAACTCGGCAGTCTCGCCAGCCTTCAAAGTTGTACCGTCCTCCTTAACCAACTGCTTAGCGGGAACGAAACCAGTGATGTTCTCGCCCAATACAACGATAGCGCCCTTGTCGGTCATCTCGCTGATAGTTGCAGTGTGGATTGAGTCAGCAGCGAACTTGCTCTCAATCTCGTTCCAGGGGTTCTCCTCCAACTGCTTGTGGCCGAGGCTCAAGCGGCGGTTCTCCTTGTCGATCTCGAGAACTACAACCTCGATCTCAGCGCCAATCTGAGTGAACTCGCTGGGGTGCTTAACCTTCTTAGTCCAGCTCAAGTCTGAGATGTGGATCAAGCCATCGATGCCCTCCTCGATCTCAACGAATACGCCGAAGTTAGTGAAGTTGCGAACCTTAGCAGTGCACTTTGTACCTACGGGGTACTTAGTGTCGATACCCTCCCAGGGATCAGGAGTGAGCTGCTTGATACCGAGTGACATCTTGCGCTCCTCGCGGTCCAAAGTCAAGATAACAGCCTCTACATCGTCGCCAACCTTCAAGAAGTCCTGTGCAGAACGCAAGTGCTGGCTCCAAGACATCTCTGAAACATGGATAAGACCCTCTACGCCTGCAGCAATCTCAACGAATGCGCCGTAGTCAGCCATAACAACAACCTTACCTGTTACCTTGTCACCAACCTTCAACTCTGAATCCAGAGCCTCCCAGGGGTGAGCTGTGAGCTGCTTCAAGCCCAAAGCGATACGCTTCTTCTGCTCGTCGAAGTCGATGATAACAACATTCAACTTCTGATCCAAAGTAACGATCTCCTCGGGGTGGTTTACGCGGCCCCAAGAGAGGTCTGTGATGTGGATAAGACCGTCAACACCGCCCAAGTCGATGAATACACCGTAGTTAGTGATGTTCTTAACGGTACCCTCAAGAATCTGACCCTTCTCGAGCTTAGACATAATAACCTGCTTCTGTGCCTCCAACTCAGCCTCGATAAGAGCCTTGTGAGAAACAACAACATTGCGGAACTCCTGGTTGATCTTAACAACCTTGAACTCCATTGTCTTGTCTACGTAGATATCGTAGTCGCGGATAGGCTTAACATCAATCTGTGAACCGGGCAAGAAGGCCTCGATGCCGAATACATCGACAATCATACCACCCTTTGTACGGCACTTAACATAACCCTTGATGATCTCGTCGTTGTTGAGGGCCTCGTTAACACGATCCCAGCTCTTCAACTGGCGAGCCTTCTTGTGAGAGAGTACCAAAGCACCACCCTTGTCCTCTACAGACTCTACATAAACCTCTACCTTCTCACCAACAGTGAGCTCGGGGTTGTAGCGGAACTCGGTAGCCTGAATCATACCCTCGCTCTTGTAGCCGATGTTTACAGTTACCTCGCGCTTGTTGATCTCGCTAACAGTACCCTCTACTACCTCGCCTACTGCGATGTTAGACAAAGTCTGGCCATAAGCCTCAGATACCTGCTCCTTGGTCTGACCACCATAAAGGTCCAAATCATTCTCAAACGCGTTCCAGTCGAAACTCTCGTTTGCTACATTGTTCAATACTTCCATTTGGAAAAATTTTGCGATACAATCGCTCGTTAAATTGTTAATATTAAATTGTTTATGCCTCCGCCCGCGCTGTACGCGCGTGAAAGCGACTGCAAAGATACGCTAAAAAATGTAAAATCGCACAGCTTAGTATGTTTTTTTTGCAGAAAATCGTATCTTTGTTCTATCCAATGGGCCGAAGGCTCTCGGTAAAGGAGTGAAAAATCGTAAAACATTGAAAATATGAAGAAAATAGTGCTTATGATAACTGTGGGTGTAGCGGCCCTGATGGCCTCTTGCGGTGAGCGCGCGGCTAAGTCGCAGAACTTCGACGGCTCGAAGGGTGAGGTGACGCTTTTGACGCTCGATCCTGGACACTTCCACGCCGCTCTGGTGCAGATGTATATGTACGACCAGGTCTCGCCTGAGGTCTATGTTTATGCCCCCGAGGGTGACGATGTGAAGATGCACCTCGACAGAGTGGCCATCTATAACAACCGTGAGCAGAACCCCACTTCGTGGCAGGAAAACCTTTACACGGGAGATGATTTTTTGGAGAAGATGCTCTCCGAGAATAAGGGTAATGTCGTAGTGTTGGCAGGTAATAACGGCAAGAAAACAGCGTATGTTAAGGCGGCTGTGGATGCGGGACTTAATGTGTTGTCAGACAAGCCTATGGCTATCGATGCCGAGCGCTTTGCGATGTTGGAGCAGACGCTCGACGATGCTGCCGCAAAGGGTGTTATGGTCTATGATATTATGACCGAGCGCTCTGAGATTCACAACGAGTTGCAGCGTGTGTTGGTGGCTATGCCCGACCTCTTCGGTCAGATGCAGCAAGGTACACCCGATGAGCCTGCAATCACTAAGGAGAGTGTTCATCACTTCTTCAAGTATGTGTCGGGTCAGCCGTTGCGTCGCCCCGAGTGGTACTTCGATGTCGAGCAGCAGGGTGAGGGTATCGTGGATGTAACCACACATCTTGTTGATTTGGTGCAGTGTACGGTTATGCCCGAGCAGGAGATTGATTATAAGAGAGATATAGAGTTCTCGTCGGCAAAGCGCTGGGCAACAAAGATTCCGCTGGATAAGTATCAGCTGGTATCTGGCAAGGAGTGCTATCCCGACTTCCTGCAGAAGGATATTGTGAACGATACGCTGAATGTCTATTCTAATGGCGAGTTGAACTATAAGCTCAATGGCGTGAACTGCCGCGTGAGCGTGGTGTGGAACTTTATGGCCGAGGTTGGCACCGAGGGTACGGGCGATACGCACTACTCTACGGTCAAGGGTTCAAAGGCTGATGTGATGATTCGTCAGGGTGCCGAGCAGGGTTACAAGCCGATGCTCTATGTCGCTTGCAAGGGTGATGATGTGGCTGCGTTTGAGAATGTTTTGCGTGCATCGTTGAGTGCTATCGCCGATAAATATCCTGGCCTTGACATCAAGCCTTCGGGCGAGAAGGAGTGGCAGGTGGTGATTCCCGCAACTATCGCCAAGAGCCACGAGCAGCGCTTCAGTTCGGTTATGGAGGTATATCTTAACCACTTGAAGTCGGGTGAGATACCCGCGTGGGAGCGCTCGCAGATGAAGGCGAAGTATTACACCACAACCAAGGCTGTTGAGTTGGCTCGTCAGTCTGCCAAATAGGCGCTCGATACGGCTTAAATAAAGAGAAAGGGTTGTCCGACACGCTCGTTGGACAACCCTATTTTATTCCACCTTTTTTAATCAGTGCGCACATGCGCTCGCGTGCGCGATGAATCTGCGTCTTTACCGTGCCCATCGGCAGATGGAGCGTCTCGGCAATCTCGTCGTAGGAGTAATCCTCCAGAAAACGCATCGTGAAAAGACGGCGGTACTGCTCGGGTAGGCACTCTATGTAACTCTCTATTTGTGAGCGTTGTTGCAGACTTATCAGATTCTCCTCGGGCGAGGGTGTGCTCGCGGCGTGTGAAGAGAATTTTTCGTCTATCGAGATATCCTCTTGACGGCGGCGTTCGAAGTCGATGTGGGTATTGCGGGCAATGGTGTAAACCCACTGTCCAAAGGTGTACTCCGCCGAATAACGGTGCAGGTTGATATATACTTTAATGAATGTCTCCTGAATCAAATCCTCGGCATCCTCGGCCGAGGTCGAGCGCTGCATAAAGAGGCGGCGGATGGCATCTCCGTAGCGGTTGAAGAGGTATTCAAACGCCATCTGGTCGCCATCGAGCGAGAGTTTTACCAGTCGGGTATCGTCGGCTACTATGTAGTCGGCTATCTCCATACGGTGCTGTCTTTTCGCAACATCGCGGTGCGTACGCACAGCATCAGCAGCGGGTTGAGCAAATCGAATATCCAGTAGCGCAACGCCACGCTCTCTTCGCCAACGCGCTTGGCGATGGCTCTCACGCGCAGAGTAACGACAAGGTAACGAATCAGTAACAGCAACGCCGCGGCAATCTTAAACTCTAGCGGCATAAAAATCAGCGCAAAGAGCGATGTGAGGATGAATAGCGACTGTGTCGTGAGATCCCACTCGACGGTGTTGCGCACCTCTACGGGGTAGAGTTTGTATGCCTCACCGTAGTGGCGCAGTTTGCCCACCCACCAGCGCAGACCACCCCACGGATGCTCCACCATTGTGGCCTTGGGGATGAGTACCGTGCTGACATTGTTGCGCTTGGCGATTCTCTGTATGAAGAGGTCCTCCTCGCCGATGTTCATACTCAGGTGCGAGAAGCCCTTGTTGCCGAAGTAGAGGCTCTTTGTGAAGCCGAAGTTATTGCGGTTGCCTCGGTAGGTCTGATGGTTTACTGACTGTGCCAACCAATACATCGACATCTGCAGACGCGAGATTCGCATCAGATAGTTTTTCAGTCCCTTGCTCGGCTCTATTGCTGTGTAACCCAGCACGATATTGCCACGCATAAAGGCCTTACCCATCATCGCGAGCCACTGCTCAGACGAGGGCTGAGAGTCGGTCGTAGAGATGATGATATGCTCGTTGTGAGCCGACTTGATACCCACATTCAACGCCATCTTTACCGAGATGGGGAAGCGGGGGTTGTACTCAATCTTGGTGACGGTGAGGTTGGGGTATGCCAGGCGCATACGGGTCAGCTCCTCGTAGAAATCGTTGTTGGCACCGATATAGACCAACACCACCTCGAATGTCGAGGCGTACTGCTGCCCCATAAGCATGGGTAGAGTATCTTCGATGTATCTGTAATCCTCTGAAAACAACGGAACTACAACTGACAATGGCGGCTCCGATTCGAGTATCTTCTTGCGACGCGAATTGCGGAAGCGGCTTATTTGGCCGTAGGTGAATGAGTAGTAATAGAGCTGAATGAAAAACAGCACGATGATGCACGCAGCGAGCGCTACACCCTGCCATCCGTAGTTAGAAACAATATAATCAAAAAAGTGCATAAAAAATTGTCGAAATAATTATGCAAATATACTCATTTCGGCTCAAACGGCATAGCAAAACTTCAAAAATATTCTGCCTATTGTGTTGCTTGCCCCGCTGGCGGCAAAAGTTGTGGCGAAAAGAGCTGTTTTTATCGGTTTTAGGCGAGTTTTTTCGTTGAAAAATCGTAACTTTGTCCGATTTATGTGCCTGCGGTTTTTGCGCGGGCGGAAAAAGTGCCCCTTGGGGGTAATAATTACTACTTTCGAGACTATGAAATTTACGCTACAGCACACCGATCCACAGTCGAAGGCTCGTGCCGGACTGATTCAGACCGACCACGGTGAGATTCAAACACCCATCTTTATGCCTGTGGGAACAGCCGCAGCAATGAAGGGTATCTTTCACCGCGATTTGCGCGATGATGCCCACGCACAGATTATTCTGGCCAACACCTACCACCTCTATCTGCGTCCAGGTATGGATATTATCGAGCAGGCGGGTGGTGTACACCGTTTCTCGACTTGGGACGGCCCGATGCTGACCGATAGCGGCGGCTTCCAGGTATTCTCGTTGTCGGGATGCCGTAAGCTCAAGGAGGAGGGTTGCCACTTCCGTTCACATATCGACGGCTCGAAGCATCTGTTCACGCCCGAGAGTGTTATCGACACCGAGCGTACGATTGGAGCCGACATTATGATGGCCTTCGACGAGTGTCCCCCGGGTGATGCTCCGCGTGACTATGCCGCAAAGTCGCTGGCGCTGACCGAGCGCTGGTTGGAGCGTTGCTTCAACCGCTATGCGCAGACTCAGCCCAAGTATGGTCACTATCAGTCACTCTTCCCCATCGTACAGGGTTGCTCATACCCCGACTTGCGCGCTCAGGCGGCCGAGAATGTCCAGCAGTACAACGCCGATGGCTACGCCATTGGTGGTCTGGCTGTGGGTGAGCCTACCGAGGTTATGTACTCGATGATTGAGGTGGTGAATGCCGTATTGCCTACCGACAAGCCCCGTTACTTGATGGGTGTGGGTACGCCGATCAACATCCTCGAGGGTATCGACCGCGGTGTGGATATGTTCGACTGCGTGATGCCTACGCGTAATGGCCGCAATGCACAGATTTTCACGAGCGAGGGTACAATCAACCTGCGCAACAAGAAGTGGGAGAACGACTTTTCGCCGCTCGACCCCAATGGTGTGAGCTTCGTCGATTCGCTCTACACCAAGGCTTATGTCCACCACCTTGTCACCTGCAAGGAGATGTTGGCCGCACAGATTGCCTCGTTGCATAACATCGCCTTCTATCTGTGGTTGGTGGGTGAGGCTCGCCGTCACATCCTCGCAGGCGATTGGTCTGTGTGGAAGGCCGAGATGGTGCAGAAGTTGGGTCGCCGTCTGTAACCAGCGGCGAGGCCTAACTCGGAGTTGGGCGAAAAACTAAATAAAAACGAAAAGAAAACAGAAATAGAGATAGATGAAGGAGAGAATTAAAATATCATTCCCCGGATTCAAGATCCTTGACCGCTACATCCTGGCCAAGTTCTTGGGTACTTATGTCTTTGCCATTGCAATGATTACGGTGATTCTGGTGGTGTTCGACTATGCCGAGCGTGTGGACGACTTTACCGAGACCAAAGCGCCGTTGTCGGCCATCATTTTCGACTACTACATCAACTTTGTACCCTTCTTCATCAACCAGTTCAGCGGTCTGTTCACCTTCATCGCCGTTATCTTCTTCACCTCGAAGATGGCCTACCAGACCGAGATTGTCGCTATGCTGTCGGGCGGTATGAGTTTCCGCCGACTGATGTGGCCTTACTTTTTGGGTGCGCTGGCCATCACCACTCTGTCGTTGGTGCTCAATCTGTGGATTATCCCGCAGTCGCAGGTGGCGAAGGTTGATTTCCAGCAGGAACACTTCCGAAAACATCAGAATACACAATACGACCGCCACATCTACCGCCAGTTGGAACCTGGAGTCTTTGTCTATGTGCGTGGCTACAGCCGTTCGAATCGTGCCGCCTACCTGGTGCTGGAGCGCTATGAGGGTACGGTCATCGCCGAGTCGTTGGAGGCTTCGGATATTACGGTGGAACCCAAGGAGGGGCGTTGGACTTCGGAGCGTTACCTGATTCGTCGTATGGATAAGGATGGCAACGAGACCTTCGAGCAGCGCCGAGATTTGGATACGGTGCTGAATATCGATGTGCGCGAGTTGGGCAAGGTCGATGATATTGTCTCTACGATGAAGATTGGCGAGTTGAACGAGTTTTTGGCGCAGCAACGCTCGAAGGGTTCCGACTCAATCAATATCATCGAGGTTGAGAAACACCGCCGCTACGCCTATCCTATGGCTACATTCATCCTCACCCTAATCGGAGTGTCGCTCTCGTCACGCAAGGTGCGTGGTGGTACGGGCCTGCACATCGGTATGGGTATCGCACTCTGCTTCTCGTTCATTATGTGTAACCGTATCTTCGAGGAGTTTGCCAAGAGTGGCGCTATGCCCGTAGGTCTGGCTGTGTGGATTCCGAATATAATATTTGCCGTCATTGCGGTTTACCTCTACAATAAAGCACCAAAATAATGAGAACTTGGGAGCAAATAGCGGCCTCGGTTGCCGCAGGCGAGCGACTTAACTCGACCGATGCGCTTACGCTGTGGCGTGAGGCGCCTCTGTGGCGTTTGGGTGAGTTGGCCCTTGAGCGCAAGAAGGCCGTGAGTGGAGATAAGGTCTTTTATAACAAGAATTTCCACCTCGAGCCCACCAACCTGTGTGTGTTCAACTGCAAATTCTGCTCGTTCCGCAGAACGAAGGAGAGCCCCGAGGCGTGGGACTTGACAATGGAGCAGGTCGAGCAGGTGGTGCGCGGCTATGAAGGCAAGGGTGTAACCGAGGTGCATATCGTGGGTGGTGTGCATCCCCACCACGACATATACTACTACTGCGATATGATTCGCAGAGTGAAGGCTATCCTGCCCGAGGTGGCGGTCAAGGCCTTTACGGCTATCGAACTCGCCTATATGATTCGTCAGGCAGGGCTCAGCACCGAAGAGGGTCTGCGACTGCTCATCGATGCGGGTATGGAGGCCATCCCTGGTGGCGGTGCCGAGATTTTCGACGAGACCATCCGCCAGCAGATATGCCCCGACAAGGGCTCTACGGCCGAGTGGTTCGATGTGCATCGCACGGCGCACGGACTTGGCATCAAGAGCAATGCTACGATGCTCTATGGCCACATCGAGTCGTTGGAACATCGTGTGGACCACTTGATGCGTCTGCGCGAGCTGCAGGATGCTACGCACGGCATCAACGCCTTTATTCCTCTCAAGTATCGCAACTTCGGTAACTCGATGTCGGAGATTGGCGAGGTGTCGGTTGTTGAGGATTTGCGAACGCTGGCTATGAGCCGTCTGATTCTGGATAATGTGCCCCACATCAAAGCCTATTGGGTGATGTATGGCAAGCAGACCACCGAGATGGCGTTGGCCTTTGGTGCTGACGATATCGACGGCACGATTGACGACTCGACCAAGATCTACTCTATGGCGGGAGCCGACGACCAGCGCCCCCGTATGAGTGTTGGCGAGATGCACGATATGGTAGCGAGAATGGGCTTTAGGGCCATTGAACGAGATACACACTATAACGAGATATAAACGAAAAAGATATGGAACAGAGAAACCGAAGACCCCGCCGCAAGCCGCAGAGCAGCGGACTGAAGGGTACTATCGAGAGATTGAAGCAGTCGCCCGTAGCCTACAATGCGGTGCTGATTGTCATAGTTTTGATTGCGATACTTGTGGTGTCGAATCTGTTGATGGTTGTCATCACACGCCACGGAACACATCGTGCCGTGCCCGACTTCTCGGGTTTGAAGTTGGCGCAGGTTGAGGCTATTGCCGACAAGCAGGGCTTCGAGATTATCATCAATGACTCGCTGTTCGTTCCCGCTTACGAGGGTGGTATCGTGCTCGACCAACTCCCCAAGAGCGGAGCCGAGGTTAAGGCTGGCCGTAAGGTGTATGTTACCATCAACTCATTCCGTCAGAAGATGGTTAAGGTACCCTATGTAGCGGGTCGCTCGTTGCGTCAGGCCAAGAATATGCTCGAGGTGGCAGGTCTGGGTATCGAGAAGTTGGTCTATGAGGAGGATATAGCCACCAACTATGTGCTGGCACAGATTGTCGAGGGCAAGGAGATGACCGACCGTAGCGATGTCGAGCTTGAGATGGGCTCGGGTGTCGTGCTGAAGGTGGGTGTCGAGGAGGATAATAACTCTACCATCGTGCCGAAGGCCATCGGCCAGAGCTTGCAGTCGGCCAAGAGCCGTCTGTGGGAGCAGGGTTTGAATGTGGGCAACATCCACTTCGACGAGGGTATCAACCTCCTGAACCAGAAGGATGCCCGTGTCTATCGCCAGTCTATCAGCCACAACGCTACGGCTACTTTGGGTACAGTGGTCGATTTGTGGCTTACGCTCGACGATGCTGCTGTCGATAAGAGCAGTGCAGCCTCTGACAAACAGGCTCGCGAGTTGGAGGAGGAGCGCCTGAAGGCCGAGCAGGAGTTGCGTGACTCACTTGAGCAGGCCGAGGTTGCCGAGCGCAATGTGCTGATGCAGGCTCTGCAGGAGAGCAGCCAGCGTAACGAAACAATCACCGAGACTGACGAGGACGAATTTTTCTAATAGAAGATTATGGTAAAAGAGCAATATTTTACTCTTCCGCTGATGGGCGTAGCCGTGCCCGCCGAGCAGGGTGCTGAACTTGGCTCTGCGGCCGATGTGGCGGGCGATGATATGGAGGTGGAGGGTGCCGACGAACTCTTCGAACACTTTGCCATTACGGTAGATAAGGGGCAGAAGATGTTGCGCCTGGACAAGTATCTTGTGGACCGTATGGAGCACTGTTCGCGTAACCGCATACAGACGGCGGCTGACAATGGTAGTATCCTGGTTAATGGTGTGCCGGCCAAGTCGAGCTACAAGGTTAAGCCTATGGACCACATCACGCTGGTGATGCCTTACCCCAAGCGCGAGATAGAGATTATCCCCGAGAACATTCCGCTGGAGATTGTCCACGAGGATGACGATATAATCATCGTAAACAAGGCCGCAGGTATGGTCGTACACCCTGGTTGCGGAAACTATAGCGGTACGCTTGTCAATGCGCTGACCTACCATCTGCGCGATTTGCCTCTGTTTCAGGAGGGCGATATGCGTGCGGGATTGGTACACCGCATCGACAAGGATACTTCGGGTCTGCTCGTTGTAGCCAAGAACGAGCGTGCCCATACGCGATTGGCCAAGCAGTTCTTCGACCACACCATCCATCGCCGTTATGTGGCTCTTGTGTGGGGTAATCTTGAGGAGGACGAGGGTACCATCACTGGTAACATCGGCCGTAGCCCCAAGGATAGATTGCAGATGTATGTCTTTGCCGACGGCTCGGATGGTAAGCACGCCGTTACACACTACAAGGTGCTAAAGCGTTTCGGCTATGTGACTCTGGTGGAGTGCCGTCTGGAGACGGGCCGTACGCACCAGATTCGTGTGCATATGTCGTGGCAGGGTCATCCGCTCTTCAATGACGAGCGCTATGGTGGTAACCGCATCTTGAAGGGTACTACCTTCTCGAAGTATAAGCAGTTTATCGAAAACTGCTTCACGCTACTGCCTCGTCAAGCTCTGCACGCACGCTCACTCGGTTTTGTTCACCCCACCACGGGCGAGAATGTCTACTTCGAGAGCGAGCTGCCCGAGGATTTATTGTCGGTCATTGCCAAGTGGGAGGGCTATGTGGCCTCGCGTCAGTTGGACGAGGAGTAGCCTGGGGTAATTCAAAATTAGGGGCAGATTTGTAAATGCTGTCAGTTGCCGCAAGGCTGGCCGAGCCGGAAGCAAGAAGAGTTAAAAAAAGAGAGTAAAATAGTATAGGAAGCGTATAATATCTATGTTTCTACCAACAACCATAAAGGAGGTTCGTGCCTTGGGATGGGACTACATCGATGTAATCCTCTTCACGGCCGATGCCTATATCGACCACCCCTCATTCGGCGCCGCCGTTGTGGGTCGATTGCTCGAGGCTGAGGGCTATCGTGTGGCTATCGTGCCGCAACCGAATTGGCGTGACGACCTGCGTGACTTCACAAAACTGGGTACGCCGCGACTCTTCTTCGGAGTTTCGGGTGGCTCGATGGACTCTATGGTCAATCACTATACGGCCAATAAGCGTCTGCGTAGCAACGACGCCTACACCCCCGCAGGTAAGGCTGGTTTCCGTCCCGACTATGCGGTGACGGTATATACACAGATTCTGAAAAAACTCTATCCCCACATTCCTGTTGTGGTAGGCGGTATTGAGGCCTCGCTTCGCCGACTCACGCACTACGACTATTGGAGCGACAGCCTTAAGCCGTCAGTGTTGGTGGAGAGTGGTGCTGACCTGCTCATCTATGGTATGGGCGAGAGGGTCGTGCAACAGGTAGCCCGCGCTCTGCACAATGGCTACAATGCCAAGAAACTACGCCCAATTCGTCAGGTGGCTTTTGTGGCCGATAAGAGCTATGTCGAGCGCCTGGACAAGGATACAACAATTCACCTATCATCATACGAGGAGTGCCTGCGTGACAAGCGAGCCTTTGGTCGCAACTTCGTCGAGCAGGAGACCTTGAGCAATCTTATGGAGTGCAACACTACGCTCGTCGAGGCTGTCGGCGATAAGTATGTCGTTGTCACACCCCCAAATACCACGCTCTCGACCGAGGAGTTGGACCACTCGTTCGACCTCCCCTACGAGCGTGCGCCTCACCCGCGTTATCGTGGCAAGGGCGACATCCCTGCGTGGGAGATGATTAAGCACTCGATAAATATTCATCGTGGATGCTTCGGTGGTTGCTCGTTCTGCACCATCTCGGCACATCAGGGCAAATTCATCAACTCGCGTAGCGAGAAGTCTATTTTGGCTGAGGTTGAGAAGGTGGTTAAGATGCCCGATTTCAAGGGTTATCTCTCGGATATCGGCGCTCCGTCGGCTAATATGTACGGTATGGGTGGTCGCAATAAGGATGCTTGCCGCCGTTGCCGCCGTCCATCGTGCCTTCACCCTGCAAAGTGCCCCAACCTCGATAACGACCATTCGCGTCTGCTCGCCTTGTACGAGAAGGTGAGGGCTGTCAAGGGCATCAAGAAGGCCTTTATCGGTAGCGGTATCCGCTACGACTTGTTCGATGGGTCGAACTATCTCGAGACCGTCATCAAATACCACACTTCGGGACGACTGAAGGTTGCACCCGAACACACCGAGCCGCGTGTGTTGGAGGCTATGCGCAAGCCGCCGTTTGAGATGTTCGAGCAACTGAATAGCGACTTTAGGCGTATATGCTCCGAGAACGGATTGCCCTATCAACTGATTCCTTACTTCATCTCGTCGCACCCCGCTTGCCGTGAGTGCGATATGAAGGCGCTGGCCGATAAGGTGCTGGGTCGTCTGCACTTCGAGTTGGAGCAGGTGCAGGATCTCACGCCCACGCCTATGACGCTGTCGTCGGTGATGTTCTATACGGGCGAAAATCCCTACACGGGAGAGAAGGTCTTTGTGGCTCGCTCACAGGATGATAAGCGCCGCCAGAAGTCTTACTTCTTCCGTGAGTCACGCCCCTCTTTCCGTCCTTCGTCGCATAAGCCCTCACAGGTGGGTGTGAAGCGCGATAGACAGAAGCCTTCATTCAAAAAGAAGCGATAAAAAAATCAAACTACATATAAAGTGTGCCTATGAAACGACGAGAGTTCCTCACTCTATGTGGCGGAATGTTGCTTATGAGTCAACTGCCAAAGGCGTTGCAGGCGAAGGCTTTGGCTGCGGCCGAAGAGGGTCCTGCATCACTCAAGGATGTGCGCCGCATCACCATCTCGGTGGGTGCTACCAAGCCATTCTCGGCTCTGCATATATCCGATACGCACCTCGCTCGCGTAGATGAGCGCGATAACGAGCGCAAGCACACGCTCGCTGCGGGGCGTAGCCGTGTCTTCCCGTGGGCCGAGCACTACTTCGATGCTGCCATACGATATGCGCGCGAGCGTGACCTGATGCTGTTGCATACGGGCGATTTGATTGACTTTGTCAGCGAGGCTAACCTCGACTTTGTGGCTATGCAGTTGGGTGTCGGTAGTTGGTATCTCTCGGCGGGCAACCACGAATATTCGCAGTATGTGGGCGAGGCCAAGGAGGATGCTGCCTACAAGGCACAGAGTTTCGATAAAGTGCAACGAGCCTATCCCAACGACCTGACTCTGTCGTCAAAGATAATCAACGGCGTAAACTTTGTGGCGCTGGACGATGTTTACTACAATGTGACAGCCAAGCAGCACGAACTGATGCGTTGCGAGGTGGAGAAGGGTCTGCCCATCGTGCTGATGTGCCATGTGCCGTTCTACACCCCTCGTCATTGCGCCGATGTGCTGAAGGGCAACAAAGGTCTGGCGGGATATGTTACGGGCGCACCGCTGGAGATTACCAAGACATATCAGACCAACCCATCACTCCCTGAGAGTGAGCAGTGGCGTAACCGCTCGGTGCAGCAACACTCTGACGAGCCTACGCTGGAGTTTATCGCTTGGCTCAAGGAGCATCCCCTGCTGAAGGCCATCTTGTGCGGCCACTGCCACCACTTCTACGAGGAGCAGTTCTCGCCTACGGCCAAACAGTATGTTGTGGGTGCAGGTTATCAGGGTGCGGCATATCATATAGATTTCGAGTAGCGAAGCACCGCAATACAAAATCGGTTGTCTGGCATATTGCCAGGCAACCGATTCTTTCTTTTTCCCCTTCCCATAAAAACATCGCCGCCCTGCCTCACGGCAGAGCGACGACCCTACTATTGCTTATGGTTTGGTTTAATCCTCGTCTGTATCGGTGTACTCCTTCAACAGCTTATCCTGTACCTCGGCAGGAACCTGCTCGTACGATGCGAACTGCATTGTGTAGGTAGCAGCACCTGAAGTCAGTGATGAGAGTGAAGTAGAGTAGCGATAGAGCTCTGACAGAGGCACGCGTGCATTCAGACGGTCGAAGCCCTTATCTGACTCCATACCCATAATCATAGCACGGCGGTTCTGCAGGTCGCTCATCACGGCACCCATATAATCGCTCGGTGTAAGAACCTCTACATTGTAGATAGGCTCCATAATCTTCGGACCAGCGTTGCGGAAAGCCTCCTTGAAGGCGTTACGGGCAGCCAGCTTGAACGAGATTTCGTTAGAATCTACGGGGTGCATCTTACCATCGTAAACGATAACGCGGATGTCGCGAGCGTAAGAACCTGTCAACGGACCCTCGTCCATCTTCTCCATGATACCCTTCAAGATAGCGGGCATGAAGCGTGCGTCGATAGCACCACCCACGATTGAGTTGTAGAACTGCAACTTGCCACCCCAATCGAGGTCATACTCCTCCTTGCCCTTGATATTAACGGTAACCTCCTTGCCGCCAATCTTATACTTGGTAGGCTCGGGCATACCCTCATAGTAAGGCTCGATAACAATATGTACCTCACCAAACTGACCAGCACCACCAGACTGCTTCTTGTGACGGTAGTCGGCCTGTGCAACCTTAGTGATAGTCTCACGATAAGGAATCTTCGGTGCGAAGTACTCGATGTCGAGCTTGCTGTCGTTAGCCAGGCGAGTCTTGACGATGTTCAAGTGGTGCTCACCCTGACCCTGGATGATAGTCTGCTTCAACTCCTTAGAGTACTCTACCAAGATAGTGGGATCCTCATACTTGATGTCGTTGAGCAACTTACCCAGCTTCTCCTCGTCACCCTGCTCCTTGGCCTTAACGGCTGCGCGGTAGCGAGGCTCGGGGAATACGATAGGCTCAACCTTGACATGTGCGCCAGCGGCAGCCAAAGTATCGTTTGTGCGAGTGCCCTTGAGCTTAACGGTGCAACCGATGTCACCAGCTGAGAGCTCGCTCACCTTAATACGGTTCTTTCCAGCAACGGCGAAGAGCTGTGAGAGCTTCTCCTTGTTACCTGTGCGGCTATTTACCAACTCCATACCCTCGGTAATCTTACCACGAACTACGCGGAAGTAAGTAATCTCACCGATATGCTGCTCGATCTGGCTCTTAAATACGAATGCAACAACGGGCTGTGACTCGTCAGCAACCAACTCCTCGCCCTCGATGCTCACGAACTTGGGAGCTACGGTAGGTGTAGTCGGGCCTGGAGCTACATTGATGATGAACTCCATCAAACGCTTTGTACCGATGTCGCGCTTGCCGCTGCAGCAGAAGATAGGCATAACCTCGCGGTTAGCAACGCCCAACTTCAAACCTGAACGGATATCGTCCTGTGTCAAAGCACCCTTCTCGAAGTAGAGCTCCATCAATGCGTCGTCGTAAACGGCAGCAGCCTCAGAAAGCTCCTGGTTGAGCATAAGTGCGTACTCCTTCTGATCCTCGGGAATCTCCAACTCCTCGCGAGTACCGTTCTCGTCGGTGAAGCGGTACATCTTCATCATAAGCACATCGATGAATGCGTTGAAGCCAGGGCCTACCTCTACGGGATACTGTACAACAACGGGCTTAACGGGCGAAGCTGCGCGGATACCCTCAAGTGTAGCCTCGAAGTTAGCCTTGTCGCCGTCCAACTGGTTGATAACACCGATAAGGGGCTTATTCAGGATGCGTGCGTAACGAGACTGAATCTCGGCACCAACCTCCCAGCCATTCTGGGCATTCATAACCATCACGCCTACATCGCCGACCTTGAAAGCCGAGAAGAGGTTGCCACAGAAGTCGTCAGAACCCGGGCAGTCGATGATGTTGAGCTTGCGGCCCATAAACTCTGTGAAGAGGGTTGTTGAGTAGATTGAGCGCTTGTATTCGTGCTCAATATCTGTGTTGTCAGAGAGTGTGTTGTTAGTCTCTATGCTACCCCTGCGGTCGATAACCTTACCCTCGTAAGCCATCGCTTCAGCAAGAGTAGTCTTACCCGTGCCGGGTGCGCCGATAAGAACAATGTTCTTAATCTCCATTGCTGAATAATTTTTCATATTCTGTGAAGTTTTATAGGTTTTACATTTTGGTGTTCGAATTATAAAATTACAAAGATTTTTTTAATCTGCAATAAGAGTTGGCTAAAAAACGCATATAAAACGCTAATTGGTTAAAAAAAGAGCCTTTTTCGGCGGACGTTTATCGAGTTTGGATATATCGCCGAGTGCTTTATTAACATAGGTAGGAATGGCTCTCTATGTTAATAAAGGTATAAATATGCCCTTTTATGCCTAAATTATGTGTCGCCAACGACCCTTCACTGAGTGGCTAAAAACAAAAAAAGGTTGCTCAGCTTTTGCTGAACAACCTCTTCTATTGTCTGCCTTGGTGGTGCTACTCGGCTAGGAAGACCTCGTTGCGAGGCCACTGCTTGGGCATATTGGCTGTACCCAACACCATCAGCGCCATCGTAACGGCTGCCTGCTCTTGATATTCGGGTATGCTCTTCTGGTAAGTGTCGCGCTCGGTGTGCCAAATCTCGTTGTACGAGAAGTTGTAACCCTTCGGGTCGGCCCAGTCGGCCATCTGTACGGCGGGAATACCCGCTACAGAGAATGTCGATGCGTCGTTGCCACCCAATCGAGTAGGCTTCTTGAAGGGAGTGATAGCGTTGAGCGTGAAGTTGTAGTCGGGGTAGAGCTCGTGAATAGGCTCAACCACCTTCTCATACTCTTTCAGCAGCGACTGCGGAACAGAGAACGATGTGTAGGGCATCGGACCACCGTCGCGGTTGAACATATTAGTGATTTTAGGCAACATATCGGGGTGAGCCTTCAGCCACGCCTGTGA
The DNA here is from genome assembly GCA_017555695.1 of Alistipes sp. GTDB lineage: Bacteria > Bacteroidota > Bacteroidia > Bacteroidales > Rikenellaceae > Alistipes. The sequence goes on along the minus strand of JAFZFX010000036.1, from coordinate 239,041 downwards.
GCCCAGCAAGCCGAACTCCTCGGCGGCGAACATCACGAAGATAATCGTGCGGTCGGGTTTTGCTCCCGATGCCATAATCATACGCGCAGCCTCCATCACAGCCGACATACCCGAGCCGCAGTCCACGCCGCCCGTAGCTACATCGAAGGCATCGATGTGTGCGCCCACAATCACATACTCGTTGGGGTACTTCTTGCCCTCGATCTTTGCAACCACATTGTTGTAGGCAACGGGGCCCAAACGGAAGTGGTTACGGATGTCGAACTCCAGCTCCACCTGACGACGCTGCTGTGCCAAAGTGCGGATGCGTGCATACTGCTCTTCGTTGAGCAGAATGCTGGGCACCTTTGCCAGGTCGTCAAACGATTTTGCACCATCGAGTACGACATTGCGGTCATACAGCGCACAGATAGGTACTTCGGCTGCCTGGATAAAGCCCAGCGCACCGGCCTCAATCATCTCATCATAGAAGAGTGCAGGAGTGTTCTCGTCAATGGGCTTGCGCTCACCATCCTGACCTGCGTGCTCGCGGTTGTACTTCGCAGCCTCGGCGTTGGCAGCGATGATGCGGTGGCGATTCTCCTTAGCCTTCTCGCCGTGGGGCAGACCCCAGCCGCCGCTCTTGCCATTAACCAAAACCCATGCTCCGCGCAGTACACCACGCATACGATTGAACTCCTCCTCTGTGCGGGGCTCAATCACCACATGTCCCTTCTGCGGGCCCTTTGTACCTGACGAGTATGAGGGTGTGGCGAAGTGCAGAGTCATCGACTCCTCGCCCGTCATTCGGCCCCACCAGCCACCGCGGTTGAAACCAACGCCCAACTCGCCAGCTTTCTCGATGGTTACCTCCAGACCCCACTCCTTGAATGTCTTTGCAGTCCACTGCTCGGCCACCTCGCAGGCGTTAGAGCCAGCGGGACGGCCACCGATGCGGTTGCACAGGATGTCGAGGTGCTGCATCGTGCGATTATCCTCGCGAGCCATCTGCATAATCTTTTTTACGGCTGCCTCCTGCGCCAAAACTCCCACGGGAAGGAGCAGCATAAGGCATATAAAAAGTCTCTTCATATCTCATTAACCTTTTTTATTCAGCCCCGTCGCTCTGTCGGCCGTAGCATCGAGGCCTCGGCGTCGAGAGGTTGCAAGTCTGAATATATTGTTTGTAAACCTAAAAAATGCCCACCAGGCGAGGTGGGCATTTCTCTATAATAGTATCTCTTATGCCTTGGAGAACTACTTGGCGATAACCTTCTGCCAGATAAGAGCTGATGAGCCGAGGATAGCGGCGTTCTTGCCCTGAATACCTGAAGGCAACAGCTTAACCTTGTTCTTGAAAGTAGCCAACATATGCTCCTCCATATACCACTTAGTGGGCTCGAAGATGTGCTTGCCAGCCTTTGCCAAACCACCGAAGAGGATGATAGCTTCGGGAGAAGTTGTAGCAACCAAGTCAGCCAAAGCCTTACCCAAAACCTCACCTGTGAAACGGAAAGCCTCCTTAGCGATAGCATCACCCTTGTCAGCAGCAGTTGAGAGCATTACAGCCTCGAACTTTGAGTAGGGAATCTCGCGCAACTCACTGTCGTTGCTCATCTTAGCCATCAACTCGAAAGCAGTACGCTTGATACCAGTAGCAGAAGCATAAGCCTCCAAGCAACCCTTTCTACCGCAACCGCAATCACGGCCAGTAGCACGGCTGTCTACCATGATGTGGCCATACTCGCCAGCGAAACCGTCGTGACCGTAGATCATCTCACCGTTGCTAACGATACCTGAACCAAGACCTGTACCCAAAGTGATAACAGCGTAGTCCTTCATACCCTTTGCGCTACCAAATACGCCCTCGCCGATAGCAGCAGCGTTAGCGTCGTTAGTGATGGCAACCATTACATTGGGGAATGAAGCCTTGATGTCATCAACAAAGTTGAACATACGGCGTGACTCGTCGGGATTGGGCTCGTCGTCACGGAACTTCCACAAGTTAGCGGGAGTCTCGATTGTGCCCTTGTGGTAGTTAGCATTGGGCGCACCAATACCGATACCAATCAACTCGAACTCGAACGATACGCTGCCAATAAGTGCGTGCATAGCCTCGCACAAAGCCTTAACATATGCCTTGTAATCGTCAAATTTCTTGTACTTCTCAGTAGAGATTACTGACTCGCAGAATACGGTACCCTCCTCATCTACCAGACCAAACGCAGTGTTTGTTCCGCCGATGTCGATACCCATAGCCAATTTTTTCATATCAAATTGAAGTTTATAGTTAAATAATATTGTTAGTTATAGTCTTACGCTAATAGTTTGTCAAAGTTAAGCATAAAATTCGTTTTCTTCAAACTTTTTCACTAAATTTGGGGCTGTAATAGTCAAAACTTACATTTTACTATGAGAAACAACGACGAAATATTGGCTCTCTTTGAGAATTATCTGGCTCAAATATCTCTGCCCAAGGAGCCGCAACAGCTCTATGAGCCCATCATCTACTCAATGTCGGGTGGCGGTAAGCGCATACGACCTACTCTGTTGTTGCTTGCTTGCGAGGCCTTTGGCGGTGATGTGGCCGAGGCGTTGCCCGCAGCTGCTGCTGTTGAGATGTTCCACAACTTTACGCTCTTACACGACGACATTATGGATAACGCCTTAGTGCGCCGTGGCAAGCCCTCGGTCTTTGCCGAGTGGGGTGAGAATGTGGCCATCCTCTCGGGTGATGCTATGATGATTTATGCCTACCAGCTGCTGCGCGGTGTGCCCGAGGATAAGCTCGCTCGCATTATGGATATCTTTACGCCTATGGCGTTGCAGGTGTGTGAGGGTCAGCAGTATGATATGGACTTTGAGCATAGCCAGAAGGTCTCTATGGCCGAGTATATGAATATGATTGAGCTGAAGACTTCGGTGCTTCTGGCGGGTTCGGCTATGATGGGTGCAGTGATAGGTAATGCATCGGAGAGTGACTGTCGCAAGATTTACCGCTATGCCTTGGAGTTGGGTGTTGCCTTCCAGTTGCAGGACGACTGGTTGGATAGCTACGGCACCGAGGAGGAGCTCGGTAAGCGCATCGGTGGCGACATCCTGGAGGGCAAGAAGACTTGTCTGATGCAGCAGGCTATGAGCCACGCGTCGGAGGAGGATAGAGATATTTTGCGTACTACACACCTCGACCCCGCATTGAGCGAGGAGGAGAAAATCAGCCGCGTGAAGGCCGTTTACGACAAGTATGATGTGCCCCACACCATTCTGCGTATGATTTCGTCGCGTTTCGAGCGTGCTGTTGCAATTTTGGATACCCTGGATATCAACAAGGAGCGCACTGCACATCTGCAGGTCTTTGCCGATAACCTGATGGACAGAAAGAAGTAAATTTTTACAAGACGATGACAATTAAGCGTTCCGATATAGAGATTATGGCCCCGGTGGGGTGTATGGAGTCGTTGCACGCAGCCATTGCGGCGGGTGCCAATGCCATATATTTTGGAGTTGGAGTACTCAATATGAGAGCCCGCTCGAGTGTGAACTTCACGCTTGACGACCTGGCTACAATCGTGCATACTGCCCACGAGGCGGGTGTTAAGACCTACCTCACGGTAAATACCATCCTCTACGACAACGAGATGGAGGATGCCCGCGCCATCATCGACCGAGCTGCGGCCGAGGGTGTTGATGCCATCATCGCGGCCGATGTAGCGGCCATAATGTACGCCCGTAAGAGGGGCGTCGAGGTGCATATCTCTACGCAGTGCAACATTTCCAATATCGAGGCTGTAGAGTTCTACGCCCAGTGGGCCGATGTGGTCGTTCTGGCGCGTGAGTTGAGCCTCGAGCAGGTGGCCTACATCTCGCGACAGATTGATGAGCGCGACATTCGTGGCCCGAAAGGCGAGAGGGTGCGCATCGAGATGTTTGCCCACGGAGCATTGTGTATGTCTATCTCGGGAAAGTGCTATTTGAGCGAGCACGAGGAGCATTGTTCTGCCAATCGTGGTGCCTGCCGACAGATATGTCGTCGCAAGTATCTCATTACCGATATGCAGACGGGTCGTGAGTTGGCTGTTGATGGCCGTTATGTACTCTCACCCAAGGATTTGTGTACGGTCGATTTCCTCGATAAGTTCATCAAGGCGGGCGTTAGAGTTCTCAAGATCGAGGGCCGTGCGCGCGGTGCGGAGTATGTCAAGCGAGTGGTTGAGTCGTACGAGTCGGCTCTCTATGCCATCGAGCGTGGCGAGTACACACCCGAGTATGCTGCCGAGCTGAAGGAGCGCCTGGCTACCGTATTCAATCGAGGCTTCTGGGAGGGCTACTATGCGGGTCGTGATGTCGCCGAGCATAGCAACCACTATGGTTCTTCGGCTACACGCCGCAAGGTCTATATCGGCAAGGTTACCAACTTCTTCAAGAAGATATCGGTTGCCGAGGTGCTGGTTGAGGCTGCTCCGCTGTGCGAAGGTGACGAGTTGCTGTGGATGGGTCAGACCACAGGAGTGGTGGAGATGGAGGCCAAGGATATTGTCTTCGAGGAGAAGGTTGTGCCCGAGGTTAATCAGGGCAACTACTGCTCGATTAAGGTGGGCGAGTTGCTACACCGAGGCGACAAACTTTACAAGATGGTTCCCGCCGAGGAGACGCTATAACTTCAAGTGTGTAGATAAAATAATGGCTGTCCGATTTTCTCGTGACAGCCATTTTTTTGTATCCGTTTCGGACTATAAATGTACAATCGACTTGACGGGTGCGATTTGGTTGAGGCGCTCGGCTCCGTTGAGGAAGTCGAGTTCGACGACGAAGATGAACTCGTCGATAACCACCTCACGCTCAATACCGTCCACCATAATCTTCCTCTCCGTAATAGACTTCGCTATACCCTCGGCTGTGCCGCCCGTAGCCAACACATCGTCGATAATGGTGAGGTGAATCTTGCCGTCGTCACTCAGCTTGCTTGCCGCTATGTCGCTCAAGCGGTAGTAGAGGTGGTCGGCGCCATACTCCTTCATAATCTCCACATCGCACAGGTCGCCTTCTGCGAAGGGTAGCTTGCCCTTCTTGCGGATGGGGATGATGTTCTCTACGCCAGGCTTCGATGCGAGCAGCGGAGCCGCAAAGAGAAAACCTCGGGCCTCGGGGGCTATGATGTTGGGGGCGCTGGTGCGCTCACTCAACTCCTTGATAAGCTCATTGAAGACCTGCTTGCTCTGCAATAGGGGGATGATATCCACGAAAACGATACCCTCCGAGGGGAAGTCGTTATAGAATTTAAGAGTCTCTTTAATCATTGCGTAGGATTGTTTATGGGTGTGACTAAATCACATATCAACACAAAGATACAATTTTTTTGTTTGAAAGAGCAATTTTATCATCATTATGATATATTTTTTGTTTTTTTTTCTATCTTTGCATCAATTGGAAAATAATGAACTTAAAATGCCGAAGTTTTATGACAAGGTAAATGTACTGAAAAAGCCCGAATGGTTGAAAATCCGTCTGCAGAGTGACTCATCCTCAGCCGAGGTAGAGCGTATCGTCAGAGAGCACTCTCTGCACACAATCTGTAGCAGCGGACTCTGCCCCAATAAGGCCGAGTGTTGGCGTCGTAGGACAGCCACATTTATGATTTTGGGCGATATATGTACACGCGGATGTAAATTCTGCGCTACCAAAACAGGCATACCCCTTGCTCCAGACCCGACCGAACCGGCACAGGTGGCCGAGAGTGTCAGGCTGATGGGACTTCGACACGCTGTCGTGACTTCTGTCACACGCGATGACCTGCCAGACGGAGGTGCCCGCCATTGGGCTGCCGTTGTGGAGGCTATCCGTCAAGAGAATCCCGACGCAACTATTGAGCTCCTTATTCCAGATTTGGATGCGCGGGCCGAATTAATAGAGATTGTGGCCGCATCCAAGCCCGATATTATCGGGCATAACATCGAAACCGTCGAGCGTCTGACCCCTATGGTGCGCTCTCGTGCGAAGTATCACACGAGTCTGCGTGCGCTGGAGATAATCTCCTCTATGGGCCTTGTCTCGAAGAGTGGACTGATGGTCGGACTTGGCGAGAGCGATGATGAAGTATTGCAAACACTCAGAGACCTGCGTAGTGTGGGTGTCGAGATTGTAACGCTTGGTCAGTATCTTCGACCGTCTTTGGAGCATTATCCCGTTGCGGCGTATATTACTCCCGAGAAATTTGAATGGTACCGACTTCAAGCGCTTGAGATGGGTTTCAGTTACTGTGCAAGTGCGCCACTCGTGCGCTCTTCATATCTGGCTGATGCCGCTCTCGAGAGCGTAAAGGGTAAGGCTGCACGCTAAACAGGCGGGCAGTGCCTCCCCATTTAAGCGCAAGCGCACAATGATATGATGGAGGTAGAGTACAGAGATTTGGGCCGTATGGGCTATGAAGAGTGCTGGGCGTTGCAGCGCTCGCTCTTCGATGCGCTGTTGGGCTCAAAGCGTGGCGTTGCTACGACCGATGAGGCGGCTCACCAAGGTGTGGGCGAGGCTATCGGCGCTGGCAAGGCGGGCTGGTTGTTGCTGGTGGAGCATAATCCCGTATATACATTAGGCAAGAGCGGCAAGGAGTCCAATATGCTCATCTCTGAGGAGTACCTTCGATCGATAGGTGCCGAGTTCTTTCGTATAGACCGTGGCGGCGATGTCACCTTTCACGGGCCTGGCCAGATTGTAGGCTATCCGATACTCGATTTGGAGAAGGTGGGTATCGGCCTCAGGGAGTATATCGACCTGATTGAGGAGGCAATGATTGGTGTTTGCCGATTGTGGGGCATCGAGGCTGGCCGTATCAGTGGTGCTTCGGGTGTATGGATTGACCCCGAGGGTCCGCGCGCAAGAAAGATTTGCGCCATCGGAGTACGCTCGTCGCGCTATGTGACGATGCACGGCTTCGCCTTCAATGTGGCGACCGATATGCGTTACTTCAGCCACATCAACCCTTGCGGCTTTGTCGATAAGGGTGTGACAAGCCTCGAGAAGGAGCTGGGTCACGCAGTGGATATAGCTGTGGTTAGAGAGCAGCTTGTGGAACAATTAAGTGAGAAATTAAATGTTAAAATATATAAATAATAAAATTGTAAGTTATGCCTATAGAGAAGCGATGGGTCGTGAGGGCCCGTGGCGAGGAGGAGGCAGTGGCACGCTTGGCGAGCCATCTCCGTATGTCGCCCGTTCTCACGAACCTACTAGTTCAGAGAGGCATAGACACCGTAGAAAAAGCTAACAAATTCTTTAACCCGCAACTTTGCGACCTGCACGACCCATTCCTGATGAAGGATATGTCGAAGGCCGTAGAGCGCATCGAGCGTGCCATAGCCAATAATGAGAAGATTATGGTCTATGGTGACTACGATGTAGACGGTACAACCGCCGTTGCGTTGGTCTATAAGTTTTTGAAGCAGATAGGTCACAAGAACCTTGTTTTCTACATCCCAGACCGTTATAATGACGGTTACGGCATATCGGTCAAGGGTATCGACTTCGCCGCGCGTAAAGGCGTGACGCTTGCGATAGCCCTCGATTGCGGTATTAAAGCCGTAGAAAAGGTTGTTTATGCGAAAGAGAAGGGCGTAGATTTCATTATCTGCGACCACCATCTTCCGGCGGAGGAGATTCCTTCGGCCGTAGCAGTTCTCGACCCCAAGCGCACAGACTGCAGCTATCCTTTTGATGAGTTGTCGGGTTGTGGCGTGGGATTTAAGTTGGTGCAGGCCTATGCCCAGAAGCACAACATCCCCTTCAAGGAGATTGAGCATCTGTTGGACCTGCTTGTGGTAAGTATCGCATCCGACATCGTGCCATTGACGGGCGAAAACCGTATTTTGGCCTACTATGGTTTGGAGCGACTGAACCGTATGCCCTCGTCGGGATTGCTGTCGATAATCAAGATTTGTGGACTCGAAGACCACAACATCACTATCGACGATATTGTCTTTAAGATTGGTCCGCGTATCAACGCCGCAGGGCGTATGCGTATGGACGAGAATGATGAGAATGCAGCACCGAGCGGTGGCTTTGCTGCCGTTGAGTTGCTGGTTGAGGGTAATGACAAGCAGGCCCGCGAGTTCTGCGATGTCATCGACTCATATAACCAGGACCGTAAGAACATCGACCGTAGCGTCACTCAGGAGGCTCACGATTACATCGAGTCGCACCCCGAGATGAAGAACTGCAAGAGTACGGTGGTCTATAATCCCAAGTGGATGAAGGGTATCGTGGGTATCGTGGCTTCGCGCCTTATCGAGACCTACTACCGCCCGACGGTGGTGCTGACTATGAGCAATGGCTTTGTTACGGGCTCGGCTCGCTCGGTTCAGGGTTTCGACCTCTATCAGGCCGTGGAGTCTTGCTCTGACTTGCTGGAGAACTTTGGCGGACATATGTATGCTGCTGGTCTTACGATGAAGCCCGAAAATGTCGAGGCCTTCACTAAGCGCTTCAATGACTATGTCGATAAGCACATCAACCCGCAGATTCTGGTGCCGCAGGTGGATATCGACAGCGAGCTGTTGTTCTCAGATATCTCGCCCGCGTTCCATCGCCAGCTCAACAGCTTCCAGCCCTTTGGCCCGGGTAACACGGCTCCCGTCTTTGTTTCGCGTGGTGCTGTAGCCTATGGCGAGCCGAAGTTGGTGGGTGCCGATATGGAGCACTTGCGTATGGATCTTACGCAGCGCAAGCGTCCCAATCCGGTGATGCAGACTATCGCGTTCCAGCAGCCCACCCACTACGAGTGGATTCGCTCTGGACGCCAGATAGATGTATGCTATCAGATTGTAGAGAACCACTACCGAGGTACCGTGACCACACAGTTGCGTATCAAGGATATAAAGCCAGTGGTGAAATAGTTAATTGCAAGTACGCTCTATCGCTGCCTGCCTTCGGGCAGGGGGAGGAAAGTCCGAGCAACGCAGAGCGCCGTACGAGTTAATGGCTCGATGTTCGTGAGGGTGTAGTAGCGTAACAGAAAATAACCGCCCAAGGTGCCGCGGTGAGGCCTGGCCTCGTTGTGGGTCAAACGCTTTGGGTAAGGGTGAAAAGGTGGGGTAAGAGCCCACCGCAGAGGCAGCAATGTCGTCTGGCCGTACGCCTTACGGGTTGCAAGACCGTGTATACCGACAATTAAGGGTTGCTCGTCCAATGTCGGGGGGTAGGTTGCTAGAGGCTGTGGGTGACCACAGTCGTAGATAAATGATAGAGGCCCCGCAAGGGGTACAGAACTCGGCTTATAGTATTTGCAATATTATGCCCGACCATCGCAAGGTGGTCGGGATTTTTTATGCCTATAATGAATAACACTCCTCTTTTCATAAAAAAAGATGTCATCATATATGTAAAGTATCATGTTTTTCATTAAATTTGCAATAATTCCACTCCATTAAAATGGTTTGGAAGGACATTTTTAACATAAGGTGTTATTGAAATTATCTTCATAGGTAAATTCTCGCAAAATTTTCCAAGACACGAAGATGATGACAGTAGCACCACATCATTGGTATGTATAGCCTTGTTGGCTCTCTACATAACCTTTGGTGTGGGCTATTGTTTTATCCCGTGTCAAGGCAATGCGAGAAGCCTACCTATCGGATAAAGCTATAAGTTCCCACACCTTTATTTTTTATTATGCTTTTATCTGGGAATTATGAGGGCAAAAAGAAAATAAACAGATGAAAACATTTAGATTAGTTGGAGCGGCATTGCTTGCCGTTTTGATGTGTGCAAATTTCACATCTTGTAGCAAAGATGACGACTCAGCCACTCAAGGTAATGACGATGTAGGTGGTGGAGAAGTTGTTGCAATAGAGAAGAAATTGACAAAAATAGTTGGCGTTTCAGGCTCGGGTACAGAGACCTATGAATTTAGTTACGATGATAAAGGTCGAGTTGTAAAGGCTTCAGAAGTAGAAGAATATGATGAGTCTTATTACAAATATGAATATAAGTTTGTTTGGAGTGATGATGCTATTATGGCTAATATTAAAAGAAGTTCAAACCGCGATTCTGATTATAGTTACAGTAGTACATTAACTCTTGAAAATGGCCTTGTGCAAAGTTGCAATGACGATGAAACTTACTCTTATAACAAATCAGGAAGAATCTCGTCTCGTAAAATTTTTGTTACGCAGTCATATTTGTGGGATAGTGATAAATTAGTGTCAGTAATATATAAAGAGTACGAAAAAAATGTATTTACTTATGGGACATCTTGCCAAAAGGGCTATCTTCCACTCATCTTGTTTGGAATGGAAATTGGTTGTAAAACCTTATATATTGCCAACCCTGAACTAATTGGAGCAAGAACAAATCAGCTGCCATCAAGCGGTACATATAGCAATACTTATGGCGATGGGGATGAAGTAACAACTTTTGCGTATGAGTTTGACAAAGAAGGTTATATAACAAAGATTACATCAAAGCAAGATGGAGAAACCACAACATATACTCTGACTTGGAAATAATAACATTTTAATTATATGAGCCTGTCTAACTTTTAATTGTTAGGCAGGCTCTTTTTTTGCTTCGCTTACTCAAATATTAAAAAATCACTCTGCTGGGTCATACAGTGCGGACAGTAGAGCGAATGTAGAGCCTCGTCATCGATGTTGCCGCATCGGGGGCATACGCGATATCCCAAAGTTGCGACACCTTCGGGTTGCTCCATTTGGCAGAGCGTGCGCTGAATGATTAATATAGCCTTCACATCGCTGGCGTCACACCAGGTCATCATACGGGCCACAAAGCGGTTGCCCTCGTCTATGGCGCCCTCGATGCACTCACGAACCTTGGTGTCGTGGTAGCGCTGTTTCTCGTTTATAATCGTCTGAAAATGCTCCTCTACGCTGGCTGTCTTTACGGGTAGGTCGATAGGTGGGTCAAACACCCCGCCCAATATGCCGATGGCGTCCTTGCAGTTCTCGTACTTCACCTCCTCGGCAAAGGCCATTGCGCTGAAAAGTTTAGCCGCCTCAGGCATCTGATGTTGCAGTGCGTGTTCGGCGTATCGCTCGTAGCGACAGCACTGGTGGTGCTTTATGCGGCCAAACTCGCCAAGCCGTTGCAGCGTGGCGTGCCAGATGTGTTCTTCGTTGTGATTTGGGCGCGTCTTGCTGTCGATGTACGCTGCGCCTATGGCCAGCAGGCTGACCGAAAGAAATGCGGCAAAGAGGGTGAAAAAGTGTCTCATACCGCCCCTCGATGCATAAACTGTGCCCAAGCCGTTGGTGGGGTAGTGCTATGGGTATAAAAAACAAGAGGGAATCGCGTCCGATCCCCTCTTATTTTTCGACAGAGTCGAAAAATTAAGCATACTTGAAAGTTGACTCATCCGATACGGTCAACTTCTTGCGTCCCTTAGCGCGACGCGCTGCCAAAACCTTACGGCCGTTAGCAGTTGCCATTCTCTGACGGAATCCGTGCTTGTTGATTCTCTTACGACGAGAAGGCTGATAAGTTCTTTTCATTGCCATAACGATATCGTTTTTGTGTTTGTGTCAATAATTTACCGCGAGATTACTCATACATAATCTTCTGCGAGGTGCAAAGGTAAAACGATTTTTCTGATTTAACAAAATTTTTTCAAATAAAAACACCTTTTGCCCCGCTATTTTGGCTTTTGCCGTGGTTTGCGATGCCCTCGGAGGCTCTTTATGAGCGATTTTTTGCCCCTTTTTCCCTATATTACATATCCTGGAAGAGGTCAATTTCGCCACGCTCCACCTTGCCGTACATTGCGGCAAGCTCACCCACTACGGGTGAAATCAGCTCGATGGTATCCTTGATAGCCTCGATACCCTTATCACCGCCCTTGATGCGGTAGAGCATCGTAGCGTAGAGCGCGCGGAATGCTATCTCGGTGTCGGAGATCTCCTCCTTCTTCACCATTGCACGCAGGCTGGGTAACTGCGGAGCCAACGCCGCGAATGTCTTGCGGTAGTGCTCGCCTACGGGGTGTTGCATCAACTGCAGGTGCAGGTTGTGCATATCGGCTATCAGGTGGAGTGTATGCTCCAGATGGCCGCTCTCCTCCTTGCCCTCCTTGCGTAGCAGATTCACAATATCCATATACCACAGCAGGTAGATGTGCTTCTGCTCCTCCTCAATCTGGCGGGGTGCCACCAACTGCGAGTAGATGGCCTCGGGGCTGAACTGCAGTGCGCGCAGCAGATCCTCCACCTGCCACAGATAGAGTATGTACTCGGCTATATTCTCTTTGCGTTTTGCTTGTGCTATATCCATAATTTTTTCTCCTTTTTGGCGGTCGGATTTTTTGTAGCCGCCTCCGTTTCCTTACCCTCTATGGTCGCCCCTTTTACTTAAGGTTTAACAAAAACTTCGCAGAGAGGTTGTAGTTTATTGTCAGTTGCTCGAACTCTACTTCGGGCTCGGCCTCCTCGTTGGCGGCGTAGTCCATAGCGATATTGCGCGACTTTACTGCGCGGCTCAACATTACAGGCTGTGCCGATGTGGTGTAGTCGTTTATCTCGTAGCAGGCGCCTATGCTCTGTCCTATCGCCTCGGCCAGTTCGGTAGCTCGTCGTTTGGCGTCGAGTATAGCCATCTGGCGTGCCTTGGTGTGGAGCTCCTCCATATTCGAGCAGGTCGCGCGTGTGATGTTCACTTTCGATATCTCGTTGCCATTCAACGCCTCAAACACCTTGCGTGCCTCCTCGGCCGATGCCACCTTCAACTCGTAGTTCGATGCCGCCAGCGAGTTGTGCTTGCGGAAGAGCGAAGAGGACATATCGGTCACCGCCAACTGCTTTTCGATATCCACGCCACACTTCTTCAGCGCTGAGAACATCTTTTTGCGCTGCTCGTCGAGCGTAACTTTACCCTTTGAGTCGGTCTCATCGAGTTTGATTGAGATGTAAATCTCGTTGGGCGCAACCTTCAACTGCGCCGAGCCGTTTACCGATATCGTAGGTATTGTCTGTCCCAAATCCTGGGCCACGGCGTTGGTAGCCGAGCCAATGGCTATCATCAGTGCCGCCACCAAGCCAATAAAAACTCTTTTCATAACATCCTGATTTTTGAGGTTTGTTATTATAACGCCCGTCTGGGCCGAAATAGTGTGTCGCGCGGAGGAAAAACGCCTCCCATCGCTCGTTGCACTATCGGCGTACCAGCTTCACCACATTCTCCACATGGTGAGTGTGGGGGAACATATCGACGGGCTGAACATCCACCACCTTGTATGCTCCATCCATCAACTGCAGGTCGCGTGCCTGTGTTGCGGGGTTACAGCTCACATATACGATGCGCTCGGGCGCAGCTCGCAGGATAACCTCAATTACTCTCTCATCCACACCTGCGCGTGGCGGGTCGAGGATAATCACATCGGGACGGCCGTTGCGCTCAACGAACTCGTCAGACATCACATCCTTCATATCGCCAGCATAGAACGAAGTGTTCTCGATGCCGTTTATCGCAGAGTTTATCTTTGCATCCTCGATGGCATCAGGCACATACTCCACGCCCACCACCTTCTTGGCTCTGCGAGCGCAGAAGTTGGCGATTGTGCCGGTTCCGGTGTAGAGGTCGTAGAGAATCTCGTCACCCTTCAGGTCGGCAGCCTCGCGTGTCACCTTGTAGAGTTCGTAAGCCTGCTCGGAGTTGGTCTGATAGAACGACTTGGGTCCTACCTTAAACTGCAAACCCTCCATCTGCTCGATGATGTGGTCCTTGCCGTAGTAGCAGTGGTGCTGCAGGTCGCTGATTGAGTCGTTCCACTTGGTGTTCACCACATAGAAGAGCGATGTAATCTGCGGGAAGTTCTCCTTCAGCATCTCCATCAGTGCTGTGATGCGCTCTGTGGCGTTCTCGTTGAATACGACAATCACCATCACCTCGCCTGTCGAGGCGGTGCGGATGATGATATTACGCATCAGTCCCGCGTGCTCGCGGCAGTTGTGGAACGAGTAGCCGTTGTCGATGCAGAACTGCTTTACAGCCTTGCGAATACTGTTCGACGGCTCGGCCTGCAGGAAGCAGTCGTTGATGTCGAGCACCTTGTCGAAGCAGTTGGGAATATGGAATCCGAGTGCGGGCTGACGCTCGATGTCGCCACCATTGGCAATCTCCTCGTATGTGAGCCAGCGCTTGTCGGCAAATGTAAACTCCAGCTTGTTGCGGTAGAACTGCTGCTTTGCCGAGCCCAGACAGGGTTTCACCTCGGGCAGCTCAATCTTGCCGATGCGTGTGAGCTGATCCTTCACCTGTTCGGTCTTGAATCGTAGCTGCTCGGCGTAGGGCAGGTTCTGCCACTTGCAACCGCCACACACTCCGAAGTGGGGGCAGAAGGGCTCTTCGCGCAGCGGAGAACGCTTCACATAGTTCACCACTACGCCCTCCATAAAGCGACGGCGCTTGTTGCGAATCTGTACATCAACCACATCTCCGGGCACGGTCATCGGTACGAAAACCACCTGCTCGTTGTAACGGCCCATTGCCTTACCTTCGGCGGCCAATGTTGTAATTTCTAACGCCTCGATTAAGGGATAGTTCTGTTTTTTGCGTCTTGCCATATCCTCGTTTTATCCTGATTTTAGTCGTTGTTGTGTCGTTTTTACGCTTCAAAGATACAAAAAATCTGCTACTAACGATAAATATGCCCGCAGATGAGTCGCTTTTGTCGCTACGATTTTGAATCTTGCGGGGTTTATTGTACTTTTGTAGAGGTTAAAAAGAGAAATTTTTATGCACTCACAGTTAGTAATCGACTTTTTCCACTACCAGAGCGTAGAGGAGATGCCAGCCGCCGACCGAGCGCTTGTCGAGCAGGCCGAGGCTGCGTGCAAAGGTGCCAATGCGCCCTACTCAAATTTCAGGGTCGGAGCCGCTATCCGATTGGCCGATGGCCGTTATCTGTCGGCTGCCAACTGCGAGAGCGAGGTCTTCCCCTCGGGTATGTGTGCCGAGCGCTCACTGCTCTACTACTATGCCACCAACTACGCCGATGTGCCCATCGAGTCGTTGGCAATAGCATCTGTCCCCTCGCTGCGTGAGTGCTACCCTTGTGGTGGTTGTCGTCAGACCATACTCGATGTCGAGCGCCGTCAGCAGAGCCCCATCCGTATAGTGATGTCGGGCGGCGGTCAGGCCACGGTGCTGAACTCGGCGGCCGACCTGATGCCTTTCTCTTTCAAACTCTAAATGGTGTGATTGCGCCCCAAACAAGGTAAAAGAAACTAAACGAAAAAGATATGTTTAATCCCAAGGATATACTCTACGAAGATAACCACATCATCGTGGTGAACAAGCAGTGCGGCGAGTTGGTACAGCCCGACCGCGAGAGTGACGAGGCTCTGGAGAACGACATCAAGGCGATGATCAAAGTGCGCGACCACAAGCCTGGAGATGTCTTTTTAGGTGTGGTACACCGCATCGACCGCCCCGTGAGTGGCGCGGTGTTGTTTGCCAAGACCTCGAAGGCTCTCACTCGTCTTAACGAGATGATTCGCACGGGCCAGATTCATAAGCACTATTGGGCTATCACTGAATCTACCCCCAACCCCGAGGAGGGTAGCCTCAAGCACTACATTGTGCGTGACGGACGCACTAACCGCTCGCGTGCCTACGACAAGCCCAAGGCTGACGGCAAACTCGCACAACTCAACTATCAGGTGTTGGGTTGCTCTACCCGTTACACATTGGTTGAGGTGGAGTTGCTTACGGGTCGCCACCACCAGATTCGCGCACAGCTCTCAAAGATTGGTTGCCCCATCAAGGGCGACTTGAAGTATGGCGCCAAGCGCTCTAATCCCGACGGAGGCATATCGTTACATTCGCGCCGTGTGGAGTTCATCCACCCTGTACGCAAGGAGCCTGTGAGCATCACGGCACCCACGCCCAAGCGTGATAATCTGTGGCAATATTTCGAGGAACTGTAAATTGCCCTAAAGAGATGAGATTGTTGATTCAAAGAGTCAAGCGAGCATCCGTAACCATCGAGAATGAGGTGTTTTCGCGCATTGGCAAGGGTTTGATGGTGTTGGTCGGTATCGAGGAGGCCGACGACGAGCAAGATATCGAGTGGCTTGTGGGCAAGCTGTTGCGCTTGCGAGTGTTTGACGACGAGGCGGGTGTAATGAACCTCGATGTCAATCAGGTGGGTGGCGAAGTGATGGTGGTGAGCCAGTTCACTTTGCATGCCTCTACGAAGAAGGGTAACCGCCCCTCGTACTTCCGTGCCGCACCCGAGGCTATCTCACGCCCGATGTATGAAAAATTTGTAGCGGCCGTCGAGGCGGCTATGGGCAAGAGCGTTGCTACGGGCGTCTTTGGTGCAGATATGGCTGTCGAGTTGGTGAACGATGGCCCCGTAACAATATGGATTGACTCCAAAAACCGAGAGTAACAGATGATACAACAACGCACATCCCGCAGTCGTAACCGTCGTAGCGCAAAGAGCCGTCGCAAGAACTCTTCGCCGCGTAGCCTGCTCTATTTGGGGCTATTGTTGCTGGCTTTGGGATTCAAATATCTATATAACGAATATCTGTCGCAGCAATCGGCCAGCGTAGAGTCGGTAACGACTGCCGTGCCCGAGAGCGTATCCGCCTCTCCGTCGGTAGAGGCGGCAGATGCTGTGGAGCAACCCACAGAGCAGGCGGCTGAACAGAGCGTAGCGCCCTCACGATATAAGGTCGTGAATAGTGGTTGGGCCGAACTTCCTGCCGAGGTGGACGACAAGGCGCTCTACACCACCTGGCATATATGCGACGATGGCCGTCGTAACTATACGGTCTGCTATAGCAGTGAGCAGCGTTGCCCGTTGTGGGTGGCATCGCCTATGCATCCCAGCTACAAGGGTGAGGCCAAGCGTAGCGATAGCTTTATTTTTGACCCCACACTGCCGATGAATCTGCAGCCTCTGTTGCGTCGCTCTTACGGCGAATATACTCGTGGCCATCTGTTAGGCTCGGCCGAGCGAACATCGAGCGAGGAGTCTAACCGCCAGACTTTCTACGCCACAAACATAGCGCCGCAGTTGCAGTTGGGCTTCAACGCCTCCAACGGCGCGTGGAATAATTGGGAACGATTTGCCGACAAACAGTCGTGTGCCGATACGCTCTATGTGGTGACGGGTTGTATCTTCGGTGATTACACCGATGCTACGGGTCAAAAGGTCGAGGCCTCGAAGACCATCAACAAGAACGATGGCGAGGAGGTAGGCGTACCAACAGCCTTCTACAAGGTGTTGCTCCGTACCAAGGATGGCTCGACGGGTCGTAGTGTTATGGAGTGCAAGGCCAGCGAGCTGAAGTGTGCCGCATTTGTTGTGGGTCACTACACGGCCAAGGGGCGTAAGCCCACCGCCGCCGATGTGATGAGCGTGGCGGAGTTGGAGCGCCTGACGGGTCTTACATTCTTTGCCAATGTCCCCAACGCCCCCAAGCGTAAGGCCGAGCCCAAGGATTGGGGTTTGTAGCCGAGGCGGTGAGATTTTAAGGGGCGAGCAAATTTAGTGGGCGAAAAAAAATTAAAGAAAAATAACAAAAAAAAGAGATATTATGAAGATTGCACGATTGGTATTCAACCCAATACAGGAGAATACATACATAATCTGGGATTCGACGCTCAAGGCCGCTATCATCGATGCGGGCAATATGACCGAGCGCGAGAATGAGGTCATCGAGAAGTTTATTGCTGACAACGGCCTTACGCCCGAGGTGATAATCAATACTCACGGCCACTTCGACCACCTGTTGGGTGTGGCACATCTGTGTGAGCGCTACGAGGCTCCCTTTGCAATGTCGAAGAAGGATGAGTTCCTGCTGGCTAATGCCTCTGCGAGTGCCGAGCTCTTCGGTGTGCGTGGCGGTGCTATGCCCGAGAAGATTGATATCGACCTCGATGGCCGCGAGAGCATTTCGTTTGGCGAGACCGAACTGAAAATCATCGCTACTCCTGGCCACACGCCTGGTCATATTGCACTCTATGAGCCGCAGTCGAAGGTGCTCTTTACGGGCGACACGCTCTTCCGCGAGAGCATCGGCCGTACCGACCTGCCTGGTGGTGACTATTCGTGGATTATGCGCTCGATTATCGACAACCTGCTGCCGCTGGGTGATGATGTTAAAATCTACCCTGGTCACGGCGACGACAGCAACATCGGCCACGAGTCGATGTACAATCCCTTTGTGGTTGAGGTGTTGAATCAGGAGGTGAACTATAAGAACTAACCCGAAACCCCGCAGTGGTTATGAGATATTTGCTGACCATACTTTTTGCTTTTGCCTTCTCCTTGCAGTTACTTGCGCAGCAGCCGACGGCTGTCGATGCCAACGCCCGTGTTGGTGCGTTAATCAACAGCGCCGACTATGTAACCCTCGGTGAGGAGTTGCCTGCGTTGCGAGCAAAGGTTGCCAAGCCGCTTCTGGCACTGGCCGATGCGTTGGTGGCATACAGCGAGGGCCGATTCGAGGATAGCAATAAAGCCATCGATGTGGTGAGCGAGTTTGCCCCCGAGTTGGGTAGCGAGGTGGTCTTTGGAATGCAAAATCTGTCGATTATAAACTACCTTTCGGCCGAGAATTACAAGGCGGGCGCCGAGGTGGTGCAGATGCTTTTGGTGCTGTTGCCCGAAGATGAGGCGGCGGACAATCGTCGCCACCTGGAGTCTTTAGATCGCTGGTTTGCGGCCCTTGCTACAAAAAGTCCCGTAGAGATGGTGCGCCCCGAAAAGGATGTTGTCATTCCCGTCGAGGTGAGAGGTGTGGGCAATGGCGAACACCTCGTCATCGATGCCAAGGTGGGCGACAATGTCGAAAAGTTTATCTTCGATACGGGTTGTGGCAACTCCAACTTCATATCAACGGCTGCGGCCGAGCGTTTGGGTGTGGAGATTGTTGCCGAGCATATCCTTGTTCGCGGTTTTGCCGAGGGGTATGCCAAGTTGGGCTTTCTGCCCGAGATGCAGATAGGCGATATAACCATCCGTAATGCTACATTCTGTGTGGTTGATAAGATTGTGCCAGAGAATGCCGAGGTTGAGGGTTTGTGCGAGGCTGTGTTGGGTACGCACATCATACGCAAGATGGGCGAAATCCGATTCGAGCGCGAGAAGAGTTGCTTTGTTCTGCCCGCAGAGGAGAGCGTTGCGCCCAAGCAGCGAAACATCTTCTTTGACTCGCACTATTATATATGGTGTAACGATGGCGACGATAGGGTTGTGATGCACTTCGATACGGGCAACAATAAAACCTATCTATCGTCGAAATATTACAACCGCTTCACCGAGCGAGTCGAGCAGGAGGGTAGCGATGTTGAGCGCTCTCGCAGTGGTGGTTTTGGCGGCGTTGAGTGGTGCGATATCCGTACACTGCCAAAGGTCGAGTTCGATGTTTGTGGCCAGGCACTGCAGGTAGAAAAGGTGGCTGTCACTATGCCCACAAAGTATGAGGACGGCACGCCATACATCGAACCGTATGACGGTGTGGTTGGCGTTGATTTCTTGACGGCGCGTGAGGTTGTCACTTTTGATTTGAGTAGAATGTTTTTTAGAGTAGATAAATAAATGGGAAAACTCTTTCATCGTATATTGTACCGCCTGCTCCCGCTGGAGGGATATTTGAGGGTCGTGAGCCGTCTCTTCTTCCTCTATCGTGCAGTGGGTCTTGGTCGCAAGGGGCGTGCCTTGGAGTATGCCTACCATCTGCCGCAACTCGTCAGCCGAGGCGATGTGGCGATAGATATTGGTGCTAATCTCGGCTACTACACCTGCCCGCTGTCGGATATCGTGGGTCAGCAGGGTAGGGTCTATGCCGTCGAGCCCGTGCCCGTCATCTTCGATGTGCTGAAACATAATGTAGGCTCGCGCAAGAATGTCGAACTGCTGAACTACGCCCTGGGTGATAGTGAGTGCGCGGTGGAGATGGCCAACGATTCGGTGGCAAGCGGCGGATACTTTGGTACGGGCCGCAACTTTGTGAGTGATGGTTCACTCTCGGCCGATGCCATCCGTTTCACGGCGCAGATGAAGCGCGGTAGCGAACTGTTTGCTGGTCTTGAGCGTGTGGATTTTATAAAGTGCGACATCGAAGGCTACGAGCGTGTGGTTCTGCCCGAGTTGCGTCCGTTGCTGGAGCGTTTCCATCCCATGGTGCTGGTCGAGACCGATGGCGAGAGCCGCAAGCAGATGATAAAGATGTTCTCGGAGATGGGCTATGCCGCCTATATGCTCTGCGATGGGCAGGAGGTTGCGCTCGATGCCGAGAGCGATAAAGATATAATTTTCAGATATAACCGTTAATTGAGTATGCGAATAGATATTATTACAGTTGTTCCCGAATTGGTCGAGTCGCCCCTGAATGAGTCGATTCTCAAGCGTGCGCAGGAGAAGGGCCTGGTGGAGATTGTGGTGCATAATCTGCACGACTACACCCACGACAAGCGCAAGACTACCGATGACTACCCCTTTGGTGGTGAGGCAGGTATGGTGATGAAGTGTGAACCCGTCTTCGAGCTTATCGAGAAGTTGCAGTCCGAGCGCCAATACGACGAGATTATCTACACCTCGCCCGACGGCATCACCTACAATCAGCACGAGGCTAACCGTCTGTCGATGTGCGAGAATATCATCATCCTTTGCGGTCACTACAAGGGTATCGACTACCGTATCCGCGAGCATCTCATCACACGCGAGATCTCTATCGGTGACTATGTGCTGACGGGAGGTGAGTTGGCAGCCTGCATCATTGCCGACTCTGTCGTAAGACTTCTGCCTGGCGCTATTGGCGACGAGGCATCGGCTCTGACCGACTGCTTCCAGGACGATTTGTTGGCTCCGCCCGTATATACTCGCCCTGCGGAGTTTCGCGGTTGGCGTGTGCCCGATGTGCTGTTGTCGGGTAACTTTGCCGAGATTGAGAAGTGGCAAGAGGAGCAGTCGTACGAGCGCACCAAGCGCCTGCGACCAGACCTTCTTGAAAGAATGAAATAAGGTATGAAATATTATATTATTGCGGGTGAGCCGTCGGGTGATTTGCACGGTTCTAACCTGATGAAGGGTATTGTTAAATCAGACCCCGAGGCGGAGTTTCGCTTCTGGGGAGGTGATATGATGGCTAAGGTGGGTGGCAAGGAGAATCTTGTCAAGCACTACCGCGAGATGTCCTTCTTTGGGTTTGTGCAGGTGGCGATGAACATACGCACCATTCTCTCGCAGATGAAGGATTGTTGCCGTGACATCAAGGCCTATGCCCCCGATGTGGTTATCCTGATTGACTACCCTGGCTTCAATGTCAAGGTGGCCGAGTTTGCACACAACAACGGTATCCCCGTACACTATTATATCGCCCCTAAGGTGTGGGCGTGGAAGGAGCATCGCGTGAAGGCGCTCAAGAGGTTTGTCGATAAGCTCTATATCATCTTTCCCTTCGAGAAGGAGTATTTTCGCTCAAAGGGCATTGAGCCCCACTTCGAGGGTAACCCCCTGATGGATGCCATTGCCGAGCGTTGTGCTGCTGCCCCAGTGGAGGCGGAGTTTCGTGCAGCGAATGGTCTTGATGAGCGCCCCATCGTGGCACTGTTGGCGGGTAGTCGCGTGAGCGAGATTAAGGCTAACTTGCGCTTTATGGCACGCTTGGCCGAGCGTATGCCTGAGAAGCAGTTTGTGGTGGCTGGCGTGGGGTGGATAGCTCGCGAGCAGTATGAGGCATTTACGGCCGATATGCCCGTGAAGTTTGTCTGCGACAAGACTTACGAGTTGTTGCAAATATCAGAGGCTGCGGTTGTTACATCGGGTACGGCGACTTTGGAGACGGCACTGATTGGCATCCCCGAGTTGGTCGTATATGGTATTCCGTGGCTCTACGAGAAGGTGAAGCCCTATTTGCTGAAGATACCCTATGTGTCGCTCGTGAATCTGAATTTGCAGCGCGAGGCGGTACGCGAGATGGTGGTATATAAACCATCGGTTGATGAGGCCGAGCAGGAGTTGCGCTCGATTCTGAAGGGCGGCTCAAAGCGCGAAAAGATGCTTGCCGATTTCGAGGAGTTGCGAGCAATTATCGGAGGCCCAGGCGCAAGTGATAGGTTTGCGGCGGATATTGTTAGTACGATAAAAGCCCTATAACGAGGTTATTTTGTCGTTACGCTCGGTCTCGAAATCCTCATTTACGCCCGAGTAAACTGCGGTTTCTCGACCTTCGCAAGCCTAAAAATACCTCTCGTTATAGAACTTTTTGGGGAGTGTTGGATAATAGTTAATATGAACAAATGTTTTTTGGTGCCGTTATATTTGCAGTGATTTGGGCATTGATAGCCCTGTTTCTGCGTCACTATCCCGAAACGATGTCGGGCTATAATACTATGCCCCGTGAGAAGCGCGAAAAGGTTGATATCCAAAAACTTGGCCGCCTGATTTCGAATGTAATGTTTGCGGGCGTACCCTCGGTGCTGCTCTCGCCACTGATGCCGAGCGTGGCACTATATTCATTACTGCTCTGCTGGATTCCTTGCGGGATGTTGATTGTGGCGGGCATATATGTAAATGTAAGAAAAGAAAAATTTGAGAAACGATGAAGATAATCTGTATTGGTCGCAACTATGCCGACCACGCTAAAGAACTAAACGATGGAGCCGAGCTGCCCAAGGAGCCGCTCTTCTTCCTCAAGCCCGATACGGCGCTGTTGCGTAACAACGATCCCTTCTACATCCCCTCGTTCTCAAACGAGGTGCATTACGAGTGCGAGTTGGTTGTACGAATCACCCGTTTGGCAAAGTGTATCGACGAGAAATTCGCATCGCGCTGCTACGAGGAGGTGGGTCTGGGTATCGACTTTACGGCTCGCGACCTTCAGCGTGAGGCCATCGAGAAGGGTCTGCCGTGGGAGTTGTGTAAGGGTTTCGACCACTCGGCGGCTCTGTCAAATCAGTTTGTGTCGCTGGCCGAGTTGGGAGGCGATGTGCAGAATCTTGAGTTCGAGATGTTGCTCAACGATGAGGTGCGCCAGCGAGGTCGCACGAGCGAGATGCTCTTTACGGTTGATAAAATCATCAGCCACATTTCGCGCTATATGACCCTGCGCATCGGTGACCTTATATACACAGGTACGCCTGTGGGTGTGGGTGCAGTCAAGGCGGGTGATAATATCAAGGCTCGAATTGGCGGCCATACATTGTTGGATTTTGATGTTATGTAGTTATGTTGTTGCACGATAAACTAAAGGAGTACCGTCTTATTCTGGCTTCGCAGTCGCCGCGCCGTCGTGAGCTGCTTGCCGATGCGGGTATTGAGTATTGCCTCGCGCCACGATTCGAGTGTGACGAGAGTTTCTCTGCTCAGATGCCTGCCAATGAGGTGGCTGAGTATCTCTCTTGTCTTAAGGCCGATGCCTACCCCGAGCCGCTGGGTGAGCGCGATATTTTATTAACCGCCGATACTGTGGTGATTGCCGACGGTAAGGTGTTGGGTAAGCCGAAGGATAGAGCTGATGCCGTTGCTATGTTGGAGCAGTTGTCGGGTCGTGAGCATCAGGTGGTTACGGGTGTAAGTTTAACCAATGCTTCAACTCGCTGTTCGTTCTCGGCACTCTCGCGCGTGAAATTCCGCGCTATGAGCCGCGAAGAGATTGAGTATTATGTAGATAACTATAAACCCTTCGACAAGGCTGGCTCGTATGGCATCCAGGAGTGGATAGGCTATGTCGGCATCGAGTACATCGAGGGTTCGTTCTACAATGTGATGGGTCTGCCCGTGCAGCGAGTCTATAGCGCTCTGAAGGAGTTTGTTGGGCTGGAGTAGGGGTGCATACATATAATTTAATGTATAAGATTATGATGAAACGAGCACTGATGCTTTGCTGTGCATTGATAGCCTTTTCGTTCAGTGCAGTGTCGCAGACGCCGAATTCAGATACGCCGAGTTGCCGAGAGGCGATGCAGAAGTTTGCCGAGAAGTACGAGGAGAGTGAAAGAGTCACAAGCGCGGTCTTGGTCAAGGGCTCTGGGCTGGAGATGATGAAACTTATGCTCCGAAAGGAGTTTGAGAAGGATGTCATCAAGGGTGTCGATATGATAATCCTTGTCGAGTATGCCGATGCCACGGAGGATGAGGCTAATGCCATTCGCGGCGAGGTCGAGAAGTTGGCGGTGGGGCTTGAGAAGGTGGTGATTCCCGAGGGAGAGAAACCCAAGGCGAAGCGTCTGGGCACCTACTATAAGTTGAGCGCCGACAAGAAGTCAATTAGCGATATGTTAATACTTATCGAGGAGGAGAACGAGCGATGCGTGATGTATCTCGGTGGCGTCATTCGCGATGAATCCATAGTGAAAAAGTAGTTGTTGCAGTTATGAAAATCACCTTTCTGCGTACTATCGCGAAGAAGATAAAAGAGTGGGGGCGTAAGTTTAGTGTACTGACGGCGCGTGATGGCAATCCTATGACCGATGAATTGCCGCCATACAGCAACTGCCTGAACTGCGGCACGGAACTCAATGGTATGTATTGCCACAAGTGTGGTCAGAATGCCTCTGTGGTCAATCCTGGCCGACGCGATTTTGTTAAGGAGTACATATTTAATATCCTGCCGGTAGAGCGTGTTGTTCTGCCAACATTTTGCACTCTGGTCTTTCACCCTGGTCGTCTGCCCAAGGAGTATTGTGCGGGTCGTTATGTCTCGTATATGCATCCGCTGAAACTCAATTTGCTTATCCTTCTTATTCTTATCACACTGTTCTCGTTAATGGGAACGGATGCCAAGATTAAAAGGACGATTGATAAGTCTACCGAGCAGGAACAACTTATTTCCGAGATGTCGCTCTCGGCAATATCTGACGATGATGACTATCTCGAGAAGATGACGATGTCGCCGCGCGATACCGTCACATTGGCCGTGTCGAATGTTGTTTTGGAGAAGCATCCAGGAGTGGTGGAGGTTGTAGATGTGGTCAGCCT
This sequence comes from Alistipes sp., assembly GCA_017555695.1. Classification (GTDB taxonomy): domain Bacteria; phylum Bacteroidota; class Bacteroidia; order Bacteroidales; family Rikenellaceae; genus Alistipes. The sequence continues at coordinate 214,125 of JAFZFX010000036.1, read as the reverse complement.
GACGGATGAGGAACATCCTGACACTCTGGTGGCGGTTGTGCCTACGGTGCTAATAGATGATAGGTTGCTGGTACAAAAGGATGGCGTTTATGCCTTCTCCTGCGATAATGATATTGTGAGCATAGATGCGATGTCGCTTGCCGAAATTGAGAAATCGTTGCTACTGCTGTTCACGAAATTTGTGGACCATTTCCCGTTGCTGATGTTGCTCACGGCGCCGTTCCTGGTGTTGGCGTTAAATACGATTCTGCGCCGAAGAAAGCTCCCGAAGGGTAATCTCTATGTCTTTTCGTTCTACTATTTGGCATTTGTGGACTTCGTGCTTGCGGTGTTGTATGTGGCGGGTATGATATTTGGTTTTTCGCTGGGCTCGGTGAGCGTTTTGTTGCGAATAATACTCTTTATCTATCTCACGGCCGCGATGAAAAACTGTTACGGTATAGTGTCGTGGTTCAAGTCTGCGTTGGCGGCCCTGTTCGTCAATATCCTCTATGTGGTGATGTGCTTTAGCTCGTTGCTCATTGTGAGCGTTGTGGTTTTGTTGATAATGCTGATGCCGTTGATGTAATGCGAGATTTCGATAACTCTAACGGATGTATTAATATGATAAAATAAAAGGGTTGCTCCTTGCGGGGCAACCCTTTGTTTATGTGTTGATTGCGAGATTACAGGCGAGCCTTGATAGCCTTTGACTCCTCCTCGTAACCGGGCTTATCCAACAGGGCAAACATATTCTTCTTGTAAGCCTCTACACCAGGCTGGTTGAAGGGGTTTACGCCCAAGATGTAACCGCTGATACCGCAAGCCTTCTCGAAGAAGTAGATCAGCGCACCGATTGATGTCTCGTTGATGGCGGGAATCTCGATGCGGAGCTGGGGAACACCACCGTCGATGTGAGCCAACTGAACGCCCAACTCTGCCATCTTGTTGATGTTAGAGAGACGCTTGCCAGTGAGGAAGTTCAAACCGTCGAGGTTAGCCTCGTCAGCCTCAACCTTAACCTCGTACTTTGACTCGGCAACAGAGATGATTGTCTCGAAGAGAGTGCGCTCACCCTCCTGGATGTACTGACCCATAGAGTGCAGGTCGGCAGTCAGTGTAACGCTTGCGGGGAAGATACCAAGGCCGTCCTTACCCTCTGACTCGCCATAGAGCTGCTTCCACCACTCGGCGATGTAGAGCAACTTGGGCTCGTATGAACCGAGGATCTCAACCTTCTTGCCAGCCTTGTAGAGCTCGTTACGAACAATAGCGTACTGTGCTGCGAGGTTCTCCTCAACGGGAACATCAGCGCCAGTAGCCTGCTCCATAGCCTGCGCACCAGCTACCAAAGCCTTGATGTCGATGCCAGCTACTGCCAAGGGCAACAAACCTACGGGAGTGAGTACAGAGAAACGACCACCTACATTGTCAGGAATAACGAATGTGGGGTAACCCTCGTTTGTAGAGAGAGTCTTGAGTGCGCCGCGAGCCTGGTCGGTGATGGCTACGATACGCTCGGCAGCCTCCTCCTTGCCGTAACGCTCCTCGAGGTATGACTTGATAAGACGGAAAGCGATGGCGGGCTCGGTAGTTGTACCAGACTTCGAGATTACGATAGCCGCAACAGAGTAATCCTTAACGGCGTCGAGCAACTCGTAAGTGTAATCCTCCGAGATGTTCTGGCCAGCGAATACTACAGTGGGGTTGTCGTGCTTCTTCTTCAAGAACTCGAAAGAGTTGCTCATAGCGTCGATAACGGCCTTAGCGCCAAGGTAAGAACCACCGATGCCGATGCAGATAACTACATCGGCCTTTGCACGCAACTTTGCAGCCTGTGCCTCGATGGCAGCAATCTGCTCGTTGTCGATAGATGAGGGAAGGTTTACCCAACCCAAGAAATCGTTACCAGCACCCTCGCCAGTGTGGAGGAGTGTGTTTGCCGCAGCAGCCGCAGCCTTCATCTCCTCAGAGATTACTACGCCACTCTTTGCGGTCTCTAACTTCATCAAACTCATTTTTCTAATTAGTTTTTATTGTTTTGTAAATTGTTTTCAAACCCCGACACATAGACCGAAGCCTCGCTCTATGTGCCGTAAAAAATTGACGATGCAAAATTAACAAAAAATTCCACAAAAAGTTGGAAAAATTACTCATCTTTTCACTACCTTTGTACAGTCAAACGGATTCTACTCTTTTCGACCCCTGTGAAAGAGGGCATCGAGAGGGTGGGATTGGTGCGTAACTATTTGATTAATAAAGTAAAATAGAGATATGGGATTTTTTTCATTAACACAGGAGTTGGCTATCGACCTCGGTACTGCCAACACACTAATTATCTACAACGGCAAGGTTGTGGTCGATGAGCCATCGATTGTGGCCTTGGATGTTCATACTGGCAAGGTGATGGCCATCGGTCAGCAGGCTCGCCAGATGCACGAGAAGACCAACCCCAACATCAAGACTATCCGCCCCTTGAAGGAGGGTGTGATTGCCGACTTCAACGCTACGGAGTTGATGTTGCGTGGTCTTATCAAGAAGGTGCGTACTTCAAACAGCATGTTCGCCCCCTCGTTGCGTATGGTCATCTGTATTCCGTCAGGTTCTACGAATGTGGAGATTCGTGCGGTGCGTGACTCTGCCGAGCACGCTGGTGCGCGTGATGTATATATGATCTTCGAGCCTATGGCCGCTGCGTTGGGTGCAGGTCTGGATGTTGAGGCTCCTGAGGGTAATATGATTATCGACATCGGTGGTGGTACATCTGAGATTGCTTGTATCTCGTTGGGTGGTATCGTTTGCTCGGAGTCAATCAATGTTGCAGGTGATGTCTTCACCGAGGATATCAAGAACTATGTGCGTCAGCAGCACAACATCCGTATCGGTGAGCGTACTGCCGAGGAGATTAAGCTCGCTATCGGTGCCGCTATCCCCGAGTTGGAGGAGGAGCCCGAGGACTTCCTTTTGACAGGTCCCAACCTCTTGACTTCACTGCCGCAGACCGTTACACTCTCTTACAACGAGATTGCATACGCTTTGGAGAAGTCACTCGTTAAGCTCGATGCTGCGTTGATGAAGGTGTTGGAGACTATGCCGCCCGAGTTGTACTCTGATATCGTGAAGAACGGTATCTACTTGGCTGGTGGTGGTGCCTTGATCAAGGGTCTGGATAAGCGACTCTCGAACAAGTGTGGTCTGCCGTTCCATATTGCCGAGGATCCGTTGCGCGCTATCGCTCGTGGTACGGGTATCGCTATGAAGAACATCGACAAGTTCTCGTTCTTGATGAAGTAGCATAGTCCGAGTCGGAATCTATCCGGCGGGACAATTTCTAAATACGAACAATCGTTTAACGGCAGGCGGGGAGGAAATTCCTCCGCCTGTCGCTAATTAATAGACCTCTGGACTGCGTGTGCAGAGGTGGTGAAAGAGCAAGGAGTTATGTATAAACTGATTGAGTTCATACGCAGAATCTATGTAGTGCTGTTGTTCCTTTTGATCGAGGGCGTGGCGCTCTACTGCTATGCACATTCGACATACTATACGCAGGCCAAAATTTTGGCCCACACGAATAGCGTGATAGGTGGTTTGCAGAACTCTATCTTTGGTGTGAAGCACTACTTTACGCTGCGTGGCGAGAACGAGATGCTGGCCGAGCGCGTGGCCGAACTCGAGACCGAGTTGGAGTTTATGCGCGAGCAGCAGGCCGCTTCGGCTGACGAAATGGCTTATGCCGAGATTGACTCGCTGACGGCTCAGGGTCTGGTGCAGTATCGTCATATGGCGGCCCGCATCATATCGAATACGACAAACCGCACGCGTAACTTCATAACCCTGAATAAGGGTACGATGCACGGTGTGATTCCCAATATGGGTGTTATTACTCCTGACGGCGTGATGGTGGGCTTTGTTGTGGCCTGCTCGAACCGCTACTCGGTGGTGAAGTCAATCCTTAACACCGACTTCCGTTCGAGTGGTAAGATTGTGGGTGACGACCGTATCGGCTCAATCTCGTGGAGTGGCAAGAGCCCCTACCGTGTGGAGATGAACAACCTGTCGATTTACGCCGAGATTGAGGTGGGCGACGAGGTTATCAGCTCGGGCGTGTCGCAATACTTCCCCGCCGATATGAAGGTGAAAATCGGTTATGTCGAGAGCTATAAGCGCAACGAGAGCCAGACGGCTAACGATGTGGTGATTCGTTTGGCTACCGACTTGGCGAAGGTGAGCAATGTGATTCTGATCGAGAACTACGACTACAACGAGGTGTCGGAGTTGGAGCGTGCAGTGGAGAGTGGCAACTACTCGTCGTCGGGTGGCGGCACTCCATACCAAAACTGATAGGTAAAGAGAGAACTTTTTTATGCAGAGATATTTATCATATGTGGGAATGTTCATAGGCGTGGTGCTGTTGCAGATTTTTCTCTTCGACAACATCTCGCTGGGTATCTATTTCCATCCGCTAATCTATATCGCATTTATTATAATGCTGCCGCTGGATATGCGTCCCATTTGGGTAATGCTGCTTGCGGCGCTGATGGGTCTTGTGATGGATATGGCGACGGGTCTGTGCGGTCTGAATGTCATAGCGACTACGGCCGTGGGCTTCGCACGAGTATTTGTCATCAGCCTGACAACAGGTCTTAATACGGGTGCCGACGACACCATCCCTGCGCTGTATCGTCTGCCGCAGAAGAATCTGATGACCTATATGGCAGTGATGATATTGCTGCACAGCGTCATCTACTTCGTGGCCGAGTCATTGTCGATGTCACATTTGCTGCACACGCTGCTGCGTATTGTGGTGAGCGACATTGTGGCGGTGGTTGTCATCTGGTACATCGTCAAGTTATTCATAGAGAAAATCCTTAACAAGTAGTCGCGGATGAGTGGTGGTAATGATGCATACATCAGACGCACGATTCTGCGAGCTATCGTCTTCGTAATCTTCGGCGTCATAGCATTGCGTGTGGGTTATATCCAGCTCTTCGACACGAAGTATAAGAGTCTGGCCGACGGCAATGTGTTGCGCTATGAGGTGCAGTATGCTCCGCGAGGCGAGATTATCGACCGCAACGGCGAGTATCTGGTGCAGAGTAAGGAGTGCTACGACCTGATGGTTACCTATCGCGACATTGGCAAGCAGGGTTTCGATACGGTGCGTCTGTGCGACTTGGTGGGCATCAGCAAGGATAAGCTGTTGCGTGTGTTACGCGATGCCCGCAGTGCGCCCCGCAAGGCTACGCTGGTAGCACCATTCGTACCCACGGAGGTGAAGGTGCGCCTCGATGAGTATAACTTCCCTGGATTCCACTCCGTATATCGTACTATGCGTAACTACCCCCGCAAGATTGGTGGTAACCTGCTTGGTTATCTCGAGGAGGTGAACCGCAACGACATCAAGGATGGCGAAGGCGAGTATAAGATGGGTGACTACATCGGCCGAGCGGGTGTCGAGGCGGCTTACGAGCGCCATCTGCGAGGTAAGGATGGTGTGAAGATTCTGGAGAAGGATGCCCACGGAGCCATCAAGGGCTCATATATGGATGGCCTCTACGACACGCTGCCCGTTGCGGGTAAGCGCATCACCTGTACCATCGACGCCCGCTTGCAGGCCTTTGCCGAGGAGTTGATGGAGGGCAAGGTGGGTGCCGTCGTGGCTATCGAACCCTCTACGGGCGAGATTCTGGTTATGGCATCGTCGCCCACATTCGATCCCGACGAGTTGATTGGCCGCGAGCGAGGCAACAACTATATGCGTCTGCTCAACAACAAGCGCAACCCACTCTTTAACCGTGCCGTGAAGTCGAAGTATCCTCCTGGCTCTACATTCAAGCTGGTGCAGGGTCTTATCGGTCTTCAGGAGGGTGTGCTCACCCCCGCGCAGGCATATCCCTGCCACTTGGGTTATCATGTGGGTCGAATCAGCCAGAAGTGCCACCCGCACGGCTCACCGCTCGATTTGCGTAACGCCGTGGCGCAGTCGTGCAACGCATACTTCTGCTATGTATTCCGTGATATTATCGAAAACCGCAAATATGGTAGCGTGAAGAAGGGTCTGGAGGTGTGGTCGGACTATGTCAAGAGCTTCGGCTATGGCCGTAAACTCGACTCCGACTTTATCGGTGAGGGCCCCGGTACGGTGCCTACGCGCGAACTCTACGACAAGCGCTATCGTGGCTCGTGGAACAGTTTGACGGTGTTGTCACTCTCAATCGGTCAGGGTGAGTTGGGTTGTACACCATTGCAGATGGCAAATATGGCGGCAATCGTGGCTAACCGCGGTTACTACTATATTCCCCACATCGTTAAGGCCATCGAGGGTCAGGACTCTATCGACCGCCGCTTCTACGAGAAGCAGTACACCAAGGTGGCAACCGAGCACTTCACTCCCATCGTCGAGGGTATGTGGCGAGGCGTGAATGTGGCTGGTGCTGGTACTTCGTGGCGCGCGCATGTGCCGGGATTGGATATCTGCGGTAAGACAGGTACGGCACAGAACCCCCACGGCAAGGACCACTCGACATTCCTCTCGTTTGCGCCGAAGGATAATCCCAAGATCGCCATCTCGGTATATGTGGAGTTTGGTGGTTTCGGTGCGACCATTGCGTTGCCTATCGCCAGCCTTCTGGAGGAGTACTACTTGACCGACACGATTACTCGTCCCCAGTTGGTGGACTATGTGAAGAATTTACCCTATAACCCCCGACACTATGCAGAATAGATATAGCAAAAATCAGATGTCGTTGTTCGAAGGTGTGGATGGCATCGCTGTCATCCTCTATCTGTTGTTGGTGTTTGCGGGTTTTGTGAACATCATCTCGGCATCGTATAACGACGAGATTGAGGCCTTTTCGTTCAGCCAGAACTATATAAAGCAGATTTTCTGGATGGGTACGGCATTTACGGTGGCGTTGTTCATCCTACTTCTCGACTCCCGATTCTACCATATGTTTGCCTACCACTCCTACGCATTGGGTATATTGTTGCTGATAGCGGTATTGCTGTTTGGACGAGAGGTAAATGGTGCTAAGGCGTGGTTTGAGTTTGGTTCGGTGCGAATACAACCCGTTGAGTTTGCGAAGATTGCAACGGCGCTGGCCGTGGCGCGACTGATGAGTAACTACTCCTTCTCGATTAAACGCATAGGCCACCTTGTGCGCGTGGCGCTGATTATATTCTTGCCGCTGGCTATCATCATCCTGCAGAACGATACGGGCTCGGGTGTGGTGCTGTGTTCGTTTATCTTTGTGCTTTATCGCGAGGGTCTGAACAAGTGGATATGTATCCCCGTGCTGATTGTGGCTACGCTCTTCATCTGCTCGTTCCTCTTTACGCCTATTCTGTTGCTGCTGTTGTTGCTGTTGCTCTTCGCTGTGTCGAGTGCGATGATGATTGGACAGTGGCGCCTTCATATTGTCTTTGTTGCTACTATCTGCCTATCGGCTATAATGCTCTATGTGCTGTCGGCCCTGCTGTGGGACGGAGCGTTGAGTGGCTATGTGAGCCTGATTATCGCAACCGTTGGTGGAGTGTTGGTGGCAGCGATATATGCCCTTAAGAAGAATATTTCGGCTATGTTCCTTACTCTGGCGCTGTTCGTTGGCTCTATGCTCTTTGTGCCTACGGCCGACACCATCTTCGAGTCGGTGTTGAAGGAGCACCAGAAGGTGAGAATCCTCAGCTTCTTGGGTATTATGAGTGACCCGAGTGGTGCCGATTACAATGTAAACCAGTCGAAGATTGCCATCGGCTCGGGAGGTCTGTTTGGCAAGGGCTTTATGGAGGGTACGCAGATTAAGTATAACTTCGTGCCCGAGAAGCATACCGACTTCATCTTCTGCACCGTGGGCGAGGAGTGGGGCTTTGTGGGCTCGATGTTTGTGCTTGCGCTGCTGTGCGGATTAATCCTGCGACTGATGAAGATGGGCGAGAGACAGGAGGAGCCCTTCGGCCGTATATATAGCTATTGTGTGTCGGCCATTCTCCTTTTCCATGTATTGGTGAATGTGGGTATGACCGTCGGCTTGATGCCCGTGATGGGTATCCCGCTGCCGTTCCTAAGCTATGGAGGCTCGTCGCTTGTGGCCTTTACCATATTGGTATTTATCGCCATACGATTGGATGCCTCGCCGCGTAATGGACTGATGTCGGCCGTGAGATAGCAATGAGATAGCACAAACTTGTAGATTGAGAAGAAACCTTTTATTATAATGATATACGCATTTTATCTTTTGACGGTTGCCGCCGTAGTGTGGTTTTCGATTTTGGCGTCACGCTATATCGATATGATTGATCGCTCGACAAAACTCTCGGGCGCATTTTTGGGCGGAGTATTGCTTTCGGCCATCACTTCGTTGCCCGAACTCTTTACCAGCATCTCGGCTACGGTGCTGATTGACGACGCAAGCCTTTGCATCGGTAATATTTTGGGTAGCAATCTCTTCAACTTTGGAATGTTGGCTGTGGTGATTCTCTTCTTCCTCAAGGGTTTTACCTCTGCTAACCTCTCGCGTAGCCACCGCACGGTGATGTTGTTGCTTATACTGATGTATGTCGGCGTATGGCTCAACTGGCAGCAGGTGGTGGATAGCACGGTTGTGCTGGGTGGCGAGTCGCCGTGGTTCTATATGAGTGTCACATCGTTGGTGATTGTGGTTCTCTATATCTTGTCGGTGCGCTATCTGGCGGGTGACAATGGCTCGGATGAGGAGGCTGATGATGACGGCGAAGAGGTTACGCTCTCTATGCGTAGCATCGTTGTGCGCTTTGTGGCGGCCAGCATCGGTATTATTGTGGCAAGTATTATCTTGACATACATCACCGACGACATTGCCGAGCGCCTCAATCTGGGCTCTGGTTTGGCAGGCGCACTCTTCTTGGGTGTGGCTACATCGTTGCCCGAGGTCACTTCTACCATTTCGTTGTTCCGTATGCGTAACTTTAATATCGCCTTCGGTAATATCGCGGGTAGTAATGTCTTCAACTACTTTGTTCTGGCTATTGCTGACCTGCTTTATGTGCGTGGTACGGTTTACTACTTTGACGATAGCAAGGTTGTAAACCTTACGATGTTTGGTCTGCTGGCTTCGGCTCTAATATTTGTGCTGTTGTGCAGCCGTAATAAGTGGGTTAAGGCTTTGCTGGCAATGGCTACGATTGGTTGTTATTTGGCGTTCTTGCTGGTATAAATAGGATGTAAAAAATATAAAGAAATATATAGTATGTTAAAGAAATTGTTTTTGTCGGTGGTGTTGAGCTGCACGCTTTTGGGTGCGAGTGCCGACGAGGGTATGTGGCTCCCGAGCCTTATCGGTTCACGCATTAAGGATATGCGCAAGAAGGGCTTTCGCCTGACTGCTGAGGATGTCTATTCGGTAAATAAGGCCTCACTGAAGGATGCTGTAGTGCTGTTTGGCGGCGGCTGTACGGGCGAGTATGTGTCGGAGGAGGGTCTGCTTCTGACCAACCACCACTGTGGCTACGGCTCTATCCAGCAACTCTCGTCTGTTGAGCACGACTACCTAACAAATGGTTTCTGGGCCAAGTCGCGTGGCGAGGAGTTACCCGTGCCGGGTCTTTCGGTTAAGCGTCTGGTGCGTATGGAGGATATCACCGAGCGTATCGCCGCTGGCGAGAAGGCGCAGGATATAGTCGCTGCGGCTCGCAAGGAGGGTTACGATGCTGCCGTAGAGCAGATGTACTATGGCAATCAGCAGTTCTTGTTCGTCTATGAGATTTTCCGCGATGTACGCCTGGTGGGTGCGCCCCCTTCATCAATCGGTAAGTTCGGTGGCGACACCGACAACTGGATTTGGCCGCGCCATACGGGTGATTTCTCAATATTCAGAGTCTATGCTGATGAGAACAACCGCCCTGCGACATACTCAAAGGATAACAAACCCTATCGTCCCGCACGCCACTTCTCAATCTCGACCAAGGGCGTAGGCGAGGGCGACTTTACGATGATTTACGGTTTCCCCGGCAACACACAGGAGTATGTCATCTCTGACGCCGTTAAGTATGTGGCCGAGGTATCTGACCCTATGAAGATAGCCCTGCGTACCAAGCGCCTTGACATTATCTCTGCCGAGCAGGCCAAGAGTGCCGAGGTGCGTATTGCCTATGCTGCCGTTCACGCTTCGATTGCCAATGCGTGGAAGAAGTGGCAGGGTGAGGTGCTGGGTCTTCAGCGTCTGGGTACAGTAGAGAGCAAGCAGGCCTACGAGAAGAAGTTTGCTCAGTGGGCGCAGTCGAAGCCCGAGTATGCGTCGTTGCTGGACTCGATGCGTGTCGCTTACAAGGGTGTTGAGCAGGAGTACTATATCCGTGAGCTCTATAGCGAGTCGGTAGGTACTGTGTCGGTATTCAACTTTGCTCGCACACTCTCGGCAGCAGCCGGCAAGGAGGGTGCAACCGACGAGAGCATCAAGGCTCAGGTGGCAAAGTTCTCTGCAGATTACAACCGCACGATTGACGAGCAGATTGCTGTCGAGATGCTTGGTGAGTTCCTGCAGCGTATGCCTCAGGAGCGTCTGCCCGAGGGCCTGAAGCAGGATGTAGAGTCGAAGGGTGGCGCAAAGGCCTATGTGGAGTGGCTCTACTCGGCGACAAACCTCCTCTCAAGCGACAAGATTACCCTGCAGTCGGTGGCCGATGATGTTATGGTGACCTTCGCACAGCGTTTTAACCCCATCATCGAGAATAGCCGCAAGTATGCATACCGCAATTTGAGTAATGTGCCGAGCATCGAGAAGTGGTACCGCCCCTATATGCGTGCCCTGCGTGAGTGGGACAAGAACCGCGCTTTCTACCCCGATGCTAACCTGACGCTGCGTGTGGCTTACGGCTCGGTGGCGGGCTACGAGTATGCCGATGCCGAGTATCATCATCCCGTATCGACCATCGACGGTATCATCGCAAAGGATGATCCCAACATATACGACTACAACATTCCCCAGTCGTTGCGCGACATCTATGCCAAGAAGGATTATGGCCGCTGGGGTGTGGATGTGAATGGCCGTTATAGCGTTCCCGTATGTTTCCTCGCTACGAACCACACTTCGGGCGGAAACTCTGGTTCGCCGATTATCAATGGCCGTGGCGAGTTGATTGGTATCAACTTCGACCGCACTTGGCGCTCGACGATGAGCGACATCGAGTTCGACCCCTCTATCTGCCGTAACATCTCGGTGGATATCCGCTATGTGTTGTTCGTCATCGACCGCATAGGTGGCGCGGGTTACCTCATTGAGGAGATGGATTTGAAATAGTTTTGTAGATTATGTTTGAGTCGTTGTTTCTTACACATTCGCCGCTGCAGGCGGTTATCGTCATATCGCTGATTTGTGCCGCAGGTCTTATTTTCGGCAAGTTCAGAGTGTGGGGCGTTTCGCTGGGTGTCACATTCGTATTCTTTACGGGTATCGTGGCGGGACACTTCGGTGTGAGTATCGACGAGAATATGTTGCTCTTTGCCGAGAGCTTCGGTCTGGTGCTGTTCGTCTATTCGTTGGGCGTGCAGGTGGGACCAGGTTTTATGAGCTCGTTCCGTTCCGAGGGTTTGAAACTTAACGCCTTGGGTATGGGTGTGGTGCTTATCGGCTCGACAATGACTATAGCAATCAGCAAGGGTCTGAAGCTGCCGTTGCCCGATATGATGGGTGTGCTGTGCGGTGCTACGACCAATACGCCAGCCCTGGGTGCTACGCAGCAGACTCTGGCGCAGATGGGTGAGCCTACGGCAGCGCCCGCGATGAGTTGCGCTGTGACCTATCCGCTGGGTGTCGTGGGTGTGATTATTGCCATTCTGGTGATGCGTAAGTTCTGGGTTAAGGAGTGCGATATGGCCGCTCCGCACGAAGAGCATATCAACAACACATTCATCGCTACACTGCGTGTGCAGAACCCTGGTGTCTTTGGTCGCGATATGCACAGCGTGGCCGAGTTTACGAAGGTACCTTTCGTTATTTCGCGTCTGTGGCGTGATGGCGAGGTGATTCTGCCGTCTAATGATACGGTGTTGCAGGAGGGCGACAGAGTGATGGTCGTATCCTCACGCAAGGATATGGATGTGATGGAGATGATGATTGGCAAGCGCGAGGAGATTGACTGGAACAGCGAGAGTGTCGATTGGAACCATCTTGACAGCCAGCTTGTGTCGCGACAGATTATCATCACCCGCCCCGAAATCAACGGCAAGCGTTTGGGTGCGTTGCGCCTCAGAAATAGCTATGGTATCAACATCAGCCGCATCTATCGTAGTGGGGTGGTGCTGTTGGCTACGCCCGATTTGAGATTGCAGATGGGCGACTGCGTGGTGGTCGTAGGTGGCGAGCGCGCAGTGATGAAGGTCGAGAAGGTGCTGGGTAACGCCCAGAAGGAGCTTAATGAGCCAAACTTGACATCTATATATATCGGTATCGCGTTGGGATTGCTTCTCGGCTCGTTGCCGCTGACTCTGCCTGGTGCATCGCTGCCCGTGAAGTTGGGTATGGCTGGTGGTCCAGTGGTGGTAGGTATTCTGATTGGATGTTATGGCCCGCGCCTGCGACTTATAACCTATGCTACGCGTAGTGCCAACCTCATGTTGCGAGGCTTCGGACTTTCGCTCTATCTGGCTTGCCTTGGCTTGAGTGCGGGTCGTGGATTCTTCTCAACGGCTATCAGTGCAACGGGTGCTATGTGGGTAGGACTTGGTTTCCTAATTACGCTGCTGCCCATATTGCTGATGGGTGTTGTAGCGATGCGTTGGTGGAAGGTGGACTTCAGTTCTGTGTGCGGAATGTTGTGTGGCTCGATGGCCAACCCTATGGCGCTGAACTACGCTAACGAGAATGTGGATGGCGACCACGCATCGGTGGCATACGCTACGGTTTACCCGCTGTCGATGTTCGCCCGTGTGGTTTTGGCGCAGGTGTTGCTGATGATATTTATGTAGGCAGTCGGCGCGTTGAGTGCGGCTTTTTAGTCTAAAAAAGGCGCTAAAGAGAGAATAAATAGCCAAAAGGAGGTAATTTTTGCACTTTTTGGCTCTAAAATTTTGCAGATTACAAAATAGTCGTTATATTTGCACACCTTTTCGGCAAGACGGCATTAGTCGATTGCAAAAATGGAGAGGCCCAGGTGGTGAAATTGGTAGACACGCTACTTTGAGGGGGTAGTGAGCATTAGCTCGTGCAAGTTCGAGTCTTGTCCTGGGCACCAGAGGTTGGCAAGAGCCAGCCTTTTTTATTTGGTGTAAGCCGTATGGCAAGTGGTCACCCTTTTTTCGGATTGGAGGCCGCTATTTTTTATGGCCGAGCCAAACCTTTTGCTTATGGTTATCAACGCCGCATCAGACATCTGATGCGGTATTTTTTTTGCCCCTACATCACCTTACCATATATTATATATAGTAGCATCCCTCTGCAACAAAAAAAGGGCATCCCTTGCGGAACGCCCCTGTGCATTTATGCTGTGTCAGCCTTTAGGCTGTAGCTGTCTCCTTCTTGCGAGACTTCTTGGCTGCGAGAGCCTTATCAACCTCGATCTCGAAGTCAGACAATACATTCATATAGTTGATGAATGCCTCGTATGACGAGCCGTAGGGGTTGAAGTATGAGTGAACATCGCCGTCAGAGAGCCACTTTGTTGCCATATAGTAGAAGTGGTCAGATGTCTGCATAAAGTTCCAAACATACTCGAAGTCAGCATTCTTCAGAGCCTTAACCTTATCCTTCAAAGCGTAGAGCTTAGAGAAAGCCTCGTTCTGCAACTCGTTACCCAGCCAAGCTGTAACATCGCGCTCCTCGTCAGCCCATGACATTGCGTGGGGACAGTGCAGCACGCCTACAGGCTGGTAAGCCTTGGCAGCCTCGCTAACTGTTGCAAACTGAACATCGCCCTGCTTCAAGATAGCCTTAGGCAACGCCTTAACGAAGTCGAAGATACCTGTTGTAGCCTTCTGGTGCTCACCGAATGTCTCGTAGTCCATAAACAGATTAACTACCTCGCCATTCTCGTCGCTAATCCACTGTGCAAACTTGTCAGCAGTCAGAGGATACTGATCCCAACCCTGGTTAGAGAAGCGGAACGCGATATCGTCAGAGAGCTTATAGTTGCGCAACAACACGCGCAGACGGTTGTCGATAGAGTTTGTGTAGATGTAGTTAGGCGACTTCCAACCCATGATGTGCTTTGCACCCTCGGCCAGGATAGTCTTGAAGCCCAACTCCGATACCATCTCGCCGATAGCGTCAGAGTAGATAAGCTCGGTGTTACGGAATGCTACGGGCTTCTTGCTGAACTCCTCCTTAATCATCTTTGAGTGCAGCTTAACCTGCTCTACGAAGTCCTCCTTTGATGAGAGAGCAGCCAGCGAGTGAGAGTAAGTCTCGGCCAGGAACTCTACGCATCCAGTCTCGGCCAAGGCACGGAATGAATCCAAAACCTCGGGAGCGTAGGCACGGAACTGCTCAACAGCAGAGCCAGTGATTGAGAATGAGCACTTGAAAGCACCCTTGTTCTCCTTGATTAACTTGAGCAGCAAAGCGTTCATCGGCAGATAGCACTGACGAGCAACCTTCTGCATAATGGCACGATTGGTGAAATCGTCCAGATAATTGTGGTCCTTACCGATGTTGAAGAAGCGATACACCTTCAAACGCCACGGCTGATGCACCTGAAAATACAAACAAACTGTTTTCATATCTATATTATCGTTTTTTATTTTGCTAACTCATTGATGGCATCCTCGTAGACTGCCTTGATTTTTGCAGCGGCATTGTTCCACTTCAAACCTGTAACCTCTTCCAGACCCTTCTCAGAGAACATCTTGGCAAGAGCAGGATACTTCACAAAGCCGTAGATGGCATCGGCCATAGCGTCTACATCCCAGTAATCAACCTTAACGGCGTAGTCCAAAACCTCGGCCACACCACTCTGCTTTGAGATGATTGACGGCACATTGGCACGCATAGCCTCGAGGGGCGAGATACCGAAAGGCTCCGACACCGAAGGCATAATATATACATCCGAGAGCTGGAACATCTTGTGTACATCGTCACCCTTCAAGAAACCTGTGAAGTGGAAACGGTCGGCGATACCCAGGCGGGCTACACGGCGAATGACATGGTTCATCATATCACCCGAACCTGCCATTACGAAACGCACATTGGGCACACGCTTCAGCACCTTGGCAGCAGCCTCAACAAAGTAGTCGGGACCCTTCTGGAAGGTGATACGACCCAGGAAGGTGATAATCTTATCGTCCACACCACGCTCGGGCAACTCGTTCTCCTTCTCGGCGAAACGAACGGCGTTGTGAACTGTTACAACCTTCTCGGCGGGGATGTTATACTTCTCGATAACAATGTTACGCGTCAGGTTAGATACAGCGATTACGCGGTCGGCAGCGGCCATACCAGCACGCTCGATTTCGTAAACGCGTGTATCGATATTGTCGCTTGACGAGCGGTCAAACGATGTGGCGTGCATATGCACTACCAGCGGCTTGCCAGATACGCGCTTTGCGGCGATACCAGCGAAGTAGGTGAGCCAGTCGTGGGCGTGAATGACATCGAACTGTCCCTCCAACTGACGGGCAACCTCGGCAGCAACAACGGCATAGCGGGCAACCTCCTCCATAAGGTTGGCGCCATATTTGCCCGAGAAGGTGTAACGCTGTGTCCAGCTATCACCCTCACGCTCCCAGAACTTCTTGCCTGTACGCTCGTACTCCTCACGATAGGTGTCCCACTCCTCGGGTGAGATGTAAGGCACCATATTTGAGTCGATGTGGATGAACGATATCTTACGCATAATATCGTCAGCACCCTCAATTGTCGAGTTGCTGTAACGAGCCTCGACATCGCTTGCATTGACAACCTTGACGAAACGCTCGTCCTCGTCGCCCGATGCTTTGGGCATCACAAAGATAACCTCCACATCATTTCGTGCCAAACCTCTGGTCATTCCGTAGCACGCCGTACCCAGACCTCCTGCAATATGAGGCGGGAACTCCCAGCCAAACATTAATACTCTCATCCTATTATCTCTTTATTATTTTTTTCTGCAACATCTTTTAGCTTTTGGCTTCTCCTCGGCTACACACTCCTCGGCTTTAGCAGCTGACTTGCTGCTCTTGGCGGCCTTCTTGCGCCACTCGGTGATAAGGTTGCTGATATAGAGCAAACCACCCACGCTGGTAGCCTGTGACAGGCATCCCTTTGCACGGAAGGGAGGATCACCCTCGAAGCACTCGCTTATCGAACCGATGCAAGAGGTCTGAATCTCCTCGTCGAAGTTGTTGAGAATCTCCTCGGCAGTGGGCAGGAATCGCTCACCTGCGATATCGAAGCAAACCTTAGCATACATCATCAAAGGCCATACCCAGATTGAGCCATTGCGGCTGGCCAGGTCCTGTGAACGCTGGTCCTCGGCGTATGACGGCTCGTAGAAGGGATTACGCGGCGAGAGCGAGCGCACACCACGGGGAGTGATGAGGTGCTGACGAACAACACTCAATACATCCATAGTCTGCTCCTCGTTGAGCATCGAGTAGTCCAAACCACAAGCAACAAGCATATTTGAGCGGCGGAAATCGTTGGTCTCATAGTCATTCACATAGTCTGCCAAATAACCCTCGGCGAGCCAGAATTTAGATATAAACGACTCTTTGGTCTTTGCAGGCTCCTTAGCCCAACGCTCTACGAACTCCTTATCCTTCATCTTGCGTGCCAAAGCCAATGTGTAAGATACGGCGTTGTACCACAAAGCCTGAATCTCTACAGCATAACCAGCACGCTGTGCCACGGGCTTGCCATCCACCTTGGTGTTCATCCAAGTCAGGGCCTCACCCTCGGCTGCGGCCCATACAAGGCCATTGTCGTGAAGCTTGACTCTGTCGCCAAAGCCGCGGCGGTAAGCCTCCAGCACTGACTTCATAGCCTCACCATAACGCTCCCACAACTTCTTGGTAGTGATGTGCTTCTCCAGGTTCTGAAGAGTCCAGAAGAACCACAGAGGTGCGTCGGCAGCACCCCACGCTGAAGCCGTGTCGGCAAAGTCGCCATTCTGCATCTTGGCAACCATAGTGTCGAGGACATCCAAGCAGTCCTCCTTATATTTCTGCTCGAGAACGATACCAGGCAATGCGATGAATGTGTCGCGGCCAACGGTACCATACCACGGGTAACCCGCAATCATCTCGGTGCGACCACCCGGACGGCGCACGATAAACTGGCGTGCCGAGTGATGCAGACAGCTCAAGAAATCAATCTTGTGAGTACGGCGAGCGAGCGAAGCCTCGTAAATCTCGGTGATAGTCTTGCCCGTTGCCATCTCGTCGGTAGCGGCAGAGAAGATGATGCTCTCGCCCTTCTTGATAGGCATCTCGAAGTAGCCTGTAGTCATCAAATCCTCGTAGCCATCGTAGCCACGCTTAATCTCCTCGGGATACTCGAAACCATAGTACCAGTCGGGTGCAGCCACGAACTCTGCGTCGGCCTTGTCAGTCTGAAGGTAGAGCCAGGGGTAACCCTCATAGAGCTTGCACTTCACACCGCCAGCCACGGGATACGAGCGACCGTTAGCCTCCATATTTGCCTTCGACAACGAGTGCTTGTTGCGGAATGCAAAGAAGGGGCGCAGACGCAGCGTAGTATCAGAGTGAGCATCAACAAGTGTGTAGCGAATCATCAACTGTGTACGCTTGTGAATCCAGAGCAACTCCTTGCGCAGAACTACGCCACCCACGCGGTATGTGATGGTGGGGGTAGGAGTGTACTTGAAATCGGTAATGTATTTATGACCACGAGGCTCATATACACCCTTGAAGCGGTGGAGAGCCAGATTAAACGATTGGTCGTGCTGGATGATGGTCTCATCGAGTGACGAAAGCAATACATAAGCCTCGTCGGTCTCGTCGATAGGTGCCACCATCAGGCCGTGATATTTGCGAGTATTGCAGCATACGATAGTGGTGCTCATATAACCGCCCTTACGGTCGGTGGCGAGCATCTCTCGTTGCAGTGAATACTCCAAATTGCCCAATTCACTCTTATCAAATGTTAATGCCGACATATTAAAATTTTTGAAAAATTGATTATCTTCAGTAAAGTTAATAAAAAACTCCGATTAAAATCAAGTTTTAATCAAAATTATATATTTTTTCAGATAAAAAATTCTGAAAAAGCAACTTTTTGTTACGATATTTCATAATCGGGCAGGTTGCCCCGCCCGATTACGATATCATCGTGTTATGCCCACTTAACGAGCGCGAAGTCCATACGGTGGGGCAACAGGTCGTTCTTGGGATATACTCGCAACGCAACATCGAATGTACCTGTGCGTGAAGGAGTATAGTCGATAGCGAATGTAACCTTGCCATCCTCGATGCTCTTAACATCCAGCTGCTTAGTTGCAACAACATTTACAGCCTCACCAGCCTCAATCTGCTTTGCAACAACCAACTCAACGCCCAAATCCTCGGCGCGGAGGTTAGCGATATCGAGAGTAACCTCGTAGAGGTACTTCTTGTCTACGAAGATTGCCTCGTTGTCGAGCTCTACGCGCTGAACATCCAGAACCTTAACATTGTCCCAAGCGGCTGAAACCTTACGCTTCCAAGCTGCAATTTGACGAGCCAAACCGTAGTTGTTCTCGATCATCTGAGCCTTACGCTCGGCCAACTTGTTGTAGAAACGCTCCTCGTAATCAACCAACTGACGGTTCATTGTGAAGTTAGATGCGATATCGGCAACACACTTCTTAACGGCCTTAACCCAGTTGTGGGGTACGCCATCCTCGTCGCGGTCATAATATAAAGGTACGATCTGATCCTCGATAGTGTTGTAAATCATCTCGGCATCCAGCTCGTCCTGGAACTTCTGGTCGGTGAATGAACGCTCCATAGGCAGCATCCAACCTGCACCCTCCTTGTAACCCTCGACCCACCAGCCGTCGAGTACAGAGAACTGCATTACACCATTCATCACACACTTCTCGCCTGAAGTACCTGATGCCTCCAAAGGACGAGTAGGTGTATTCAACCACACATCAACACCCTGAACCATACGGCGAGCAAGCTCCATATCGTAGTTCTGCAAGAATACAATCTTACCCAAGAACTCAGGCATCTTTGATACCTCAACGATACGCTTGATCAAGTCCTGACCAGGAATATCGTGCGGGTGAGCCTTACCAGCGAAGATGAACTGTACGGGGCGCTCCTTGTTGTTTACCAGTGCAGACAGACGCTCCAAGTTGGTGAACAACAGGTGAGCACGCTTATATGTTGCGAAACGACGCGCAAAACCGATTGTAAGTACATCAGGACGGATGCGCTCGGCAATCTGTACCATCTGACGAGGTGAGTCGAAACGCACCTGTGAGGGATCGCTATAGCGCTTGCGGATGTGGTTGATAAGGCGAGCCTTAAGCTCCATACGCTCCTGCCACAACTCTGTGTCGTCGATCTTGTGAACACCCTGCCACTCGGGGATGTTGTATGTGTGAGAGTTGAATCCGTTGGGGAAGTAACGCTCGTAGAGACGACGCAGATTAGATGCTACCCAAGTGGGGAAGTGTACACCATTAGTTACATAACCGATGTGCAACTCGTTCTTGAAGTAGCCGGGCCACATATTGCCCAAAATCTCCTTCGATACCTCACCGTGCAACCAAGACACACCATTAACCTCCTGTGAAAGGTTACAAGCCAATACTGACATTGAGAAGCGCTCGTTCATATCGTTGGGGTTAGTCTTACCCAAGTTGATGAACTGCTCCCATGTGATGCCCAATACATCGGGGTAGTGTGACATATACTGGCGAAGCATTGACTCGGGGAATGCATCGTGACCAGCGGGCACGGGTGTGTGAGTTGTAAAGAGCGATGATGAACGAACAACCTCCAAAGCCTCAGAGAATGACAGACGCTTCTTTGAGATGAAGTTGCGGATACGCTCGATACCGATGAACGCAGCGTGACCCTCGTTACAGTGATATACCTCCTGCTTGATGCCCATCTTTGCCAAAGCGCGGATACCACCAACACCCAACAGCAATTCCTGCTTGAGACGGTTCTCCCAGTCGCCACCGTAGAGGAAGTATGTAATCTGACGATCCTCGTCGCGGTTTGCCTCGTAGTCTGTGTCGAGCAGGAAGAGGTCTGTACGACCTACCTGGCACTTCCAGATACGAGCAGACAATGTGCGGCCAGGAAGAGCAATCTGAATTGTTACCCAGTTGCCAGCCTCGTCACGAACAGGCGAGATAGGCAACTTCGAGAAGTTCTGTGCCTCGTATGAAGCAACCTGGCTACCCTGTGATGAGAGTTGCTGTGTGAAGTAACCGTAACGGTACAACAGACCTACGGCAACCATAGGAACATTCTTGTCTGAAGCCTCCTTCAGGTAGTCACCAGCCAGGATACCCAAACCACCAGAGTAGATCTTGAGTGAAGAGTGCAAACCGTACTCCATTGAGAAGTATGCAATCTTTGCGCTCTTGCCATCGGGCTCCTCTGACATATAAGCGTCGAGCTGTGCAGCTACATTATCCAGACGAGCGAGGAACTGCTTGTCGTTCTCCAACTCGTTGATGCGCTCGATAGAGAGCTTGTCCAACAGAGCGATGGGGTTGCGATCAACGGCGTTCCACAAAACGGGGTCGATGCTCTCGAACAGGTCGCGTGCGTCCTGTGTCCAGCACCACCACAAGTTGCGTGAGATAGTCTCCAATGCGCTCAAGCGTGAAGGAAGACGCTTCTCAACCATCATACGGTGCCAAGAGGGCTTGTTAGATGTGAGCTGCTGACGAACAAAGTTAATCTGCTCTGTATAGTTGCCGCCATCCTCAGCTACTGTGCTGTTTGTGCGGGCGATTGAGTTGTCGAGAGCCTCGGCGTATGCACGCTCGTAGTTCTTGTAGAAGTTCTCCCAGAGAGCCTTCTTCGACATCTGGCTTGCAGCCTCGCGAACCTCCTCAACCTCGGCGGGAGTGAGCTGCATAAAGCGCAATGTAGCGCCTACCATCTGCTCAACGGCGTAAGCGTCGTTGTTGTCATCACGACGGATAACCTCTACGGCTGTGTGGTCGGCCTGCTTTGTAGCCCAGATGCCGAAGCCTGAAAGGTTAGATGTGATGGTGGGAACCGAGAAGGCGATTGACTCCAGAGGAGTGTAGCCCCAAGGCTCGTAGTATGAAGGATATGCTGTGAGGTCCATACCTACCAGCATCTCGTAATAGTTCTTGTTGAATACGCCATCGTTGGCATTGAGGTATGAGGGTACGAATACAACCTTAACCTTTGACTCCTCACGCTCCAAGATGCTACCGCGCATAGACTGCACGATGGGATCCCACTGGCTGTTGTCGAGGTAGTGAGTAGAGTACTTCCACTGCTTCTCGTCGATGGGCTGCTTCTTGTCGTTGAGGTGACGAACCAAGTCAGCGCGTGCGCCGTTGTTAGCGGCGGGTACTGTGATGTAAGCCAAAATCTCTCTGTCTGTAGAGCAAGTAGCCAGACGCTTCAAAGTCTCCATAAAGATATCGAGACCCTTGTTGCGGAACTCATAGCGGCCGCTAGTGCCGATGATGAAGGGCTCCTTCTCGAACTTGTGACCCAGGCAAGCCTCGGCTACGCTGATCATTGTAGCGCGTGCCTCCTTACGCTTTGCTGCAAACTCCTTCTTCTCCCAAACAAAGTCGTTCTCGAAGCCGTTGGGTGTGATGTTTGTAACCTCGCGGCCGAGCAGGTACTTGCACTCGTTGGCAGTGATGTCGCTAACGGTGAGGAATGCGTCGTGATAGAGAGCAGCCATCTTCTCGATAGAGTGCTTTGCTGTCACATTGAAACGGCGAGCCAAGTCGTCGGCGTTGAACTTGTGCAGGTCAGAGTAGAGTGCCAAGCCATTGCCAGCGATGCAGCGACCCGCAACTGTAGCGTGTGTAGTGAAGAGTGTAGCTACATAGGGCGAGTACTTACGCAGGTAGAGACCACCTGAAGCAGTCATCCACTCGTGGAAGTGAGCAGCAACCTTGTCGGTTGAAGCGCAGAAGTTATCAACATAAGACTTGATAACCATACCTGCAGCGTGACCGAACAATACGGGCTCGATGTAATCCCACTGACCAGCGAGTGAATCTACATGGTAATCCTCCCACATGTGCTTCAACACCTCATCCTTCTGAGAGATGAGTGACTTGAAGTCGATAAGAATGGCGATGGGGTTACCAGCAACCTTCCAACGACCGATACGCACGTGGATACCCTCCTCATAGAGGCTCTCACGCCAAGTGGCCAAGAGTGCGTCATCAGCCTCGAACTCGGGGTTTACACCCTCCTGCATAAGGTCTGGACCAATGGTTATATAGTTGTCACCCATCTTCTTGGTGACTGTAAGTGCCTTAGTGGCAATGACGGTGTGAATACCGCCAATTTTGTTACATACCTCCCAACTAACCTCGAAAAGCAAGCTGGGCTTTTGATTTGTGTTACTCATAAATCTTGTATTAAAATTATATCTCTTTATTCCTCTTTTAATCAGTCAAACATAAATAAACATATCTGCCCGATAACTTGTCGCACACCCAAAGGCCTTCGCCAAGCATCGGTTTCCGAGTTCGTAAAGACACTCCAAAAAGTTATAACCCCCTATTTGCTAAATGTTTGCGGACGGAATGGGTCTGCCCACCAAAGGGAGTCTGCAGAAATGCGCTGCAAAGATAATACTTTATATTTATATTTCAGCACATTAATCGACTTTGAAATGCAATTTCTAAAATAATTTAACAATAATTTAATATTTTTTAGAAACTACATCTCGAAAAATGCCTCAATCACCGCGTCGGAGGTCAAAAATCTCTCCGTTGGGATGTAGAGTCGTCCGTCGTTCAGCACTAAGTTGCCGATGGCGATTTGCGTCTTGGCTTCGGCGAGTAGTCGGGCGAGGCGCTCTTCGCCAAATCTGCTCTTAATCAGCTCTATATCCATTCCCTCGCAGCATCGCAGTGAGGTCATTACATACTCGTTGAAGTGTTCCGTTTGGCTCAGTGTTTCGCTCTCGTACTCTCGGCCAGAGATGTACTGCGGGAGGCTCTGCGACGACCATCGGCGAACCGAGCCGTTGAATGAGTGCGCCCCTGGGCCGATGCCTAAATACTCTGCCCCGTGCCAATACGACGAGTTGTGGCGTGAGCGGAAACCAGCCTTTGCATAGTTCGACACCTCATAATGCTCATAGCCGCCCTCGGTTAATCTCTTCTCAATGAGAGCGTACTCGCGTTCGCTTAACTCTTCGTCCACCTCTTTCATACGACCAGCCTGCACTCGTCGGTGGAAGGTGGTGGCAGGCTCTATTGTCAAATGGTATGCCGAAATATGTTGCACGCCA
Source organism: Alistipes sp. (assembly GCA_017555695.1). Taxonomy (GTDB): domain Bacteria; phylum Bacteroidota; class Bacteroidia; order Bacteroidales; family Rikenellaceae; genus Alistipes. The sequence continues at coordinate 190,768 of JAFZFX010000036.1, read as the reverse complement.
AGAGCCAGCGCGGTGTCGAGCGAGCGGTTCAGTACCTCCTCGCCGAAGCCGTCCACGCCGAAAATCAGGTCGATGGTGATGTTCTCTATGCCGCTATCCTGCAGGCGCTTAACGGCATCGATGGCCTCCTCAGCCGAGTGACGACGATTCATAAAGCGCAGCTCCTCGTCGTCGAATGATTGTATGCCGAGGCTCACTCGGTTTACATCGGTTTTGCGTAGTGCCGCAACATACTCCTCGGTGATGTCGTCGGGGTTGGCCTCGATGGTTATCTCCTCCACGCCGCTGCAGTCGTAAAGGCGCGAGGCGTGGTCGATGAAACGCTCTATCTGCTCGGGGTGTAGCAATGAGGGTGTGCCACCTCCGAAATAGATGGTTTTCAGTATCTTGTCGTTTAGAAAATTGGCCTGCTCGTCCATTTCGCAGTGCATAGCCTCGACCACCGAATCGAGATACTTCAATTCGGCCGAGCGATAGAAATCGCAATAGGCGCAGATGCGCTTGCAAAAGGGTATGTGCAGATATAATCCAGCCACGATAAAATTACTTAAAAAGCCATCATACAAATATACGAAAACAAAACATCATTAGCAAACGCAAATAGCGCTATCGGCAAATATTTTGCGGTGGGCAAATGTGGTGCAAGTGCATAGGCGAAAAGATGCAACTTATGCTTGTTTTCCGCCTTTGGCGGGTGTGGGTTTTGGGGGCGCTGTTGTCGCCTTGGATGGCACTTTTGGGGGCTACTCAAATTACCGATTTTAAGGAGTTTGGTCCGTAGGGAGGATAAAATGATATTTTTTGTGAAAAATTTATGTTATTCTTTTCACAATTCAATTAGTTTCACTAAATTTGTAGCGCTGAAATAAGGACTTTTCGGTAGCAAAGCTTCGGCGGCTCTGATTTTAAGAGAATATCGGGCGTAAGGGGCGGAGCCGAGAGTTCACGAAAAGCAGACAGAAAATTTAGGATTAGAAGAAGTAGTTTAACTAATTATATTAAAAAATTATGGCAAAAATTGATTTGACAAAGTACGGTATCACCGGCACTACAGAGGTTGTTTACAACCCCTCTTACGATGAGTTGTTCCGCGAGGAGACTAAGGCAGGTCTGACTGGCTTCGATAAGGGCGTTTTGACCGAGATGGATGCTGTTAATGTAATGACTGGCGTTTACACTGGCCGTTCACCCAAGGACAAGTTCTTCGTAATGGACGAGACTTCTAAGGACACTATCTGGTGGACTTCAGAGGAGTACAAGAACGACAACAAGCCTGTAACTGAGGCTGCTTGGGCTGAGTTGAAGTCTTTGGCTTCAAAGGAGTTGTCAAACAAGAAGTTGTATGTTGTTGATACATTCTGCGGTGCTAACGAGAACAGCCGTTTGAAGATTCGCTTCATCATGGAGGTTGCTTGGCAGGCACACTTCGTAAAGAATATGTTCATCCGTCCTACTGACGCTGAGTTGGAGGTTTACGGTGAGCCCGATTTCGTAGTAATGAACGCTTCTAAGGCTAAGGTTGAGAACTACAAGGAGCTCGGTCTTAACTCTGAGACAGCTGTTGTATTCAACCTCACAGAGAAGATGCAGATCATCCTCAACACTTGGTATGGTGGTGAGATGAAGAAGGGTATGTTCTCTTACATGAACTACCTGCTTCCTTTGAAGGGTATGGCTTCTATGCACTGCTCTGCTAACACTAACGAGAAGGGTGAGACAGCTATCTTCTTCGGTTTGTCAGGTACAGGTAAGACAACTCTTTCAACTGACCCCAAGCGCCAGCTTATCGGTGACGACGAGCACGGTTGGGACGACGAGGGCGTATTCAACTTCGAGGGTGGTTGCTATGCAAAGGTTATCAACCTCTCACAGGAGAACGAGCCCGATATCTGGAACGCTATCCGTCGCAACGCTTTGTTGGAGAACGTAACAGTTGATGAGGCTACAGGTAAGATCGACTTCAACGATAAGTCAGTTACTGAGAACACTCGTGTTTCTTATCCTATCTACCACATCGACAACATCGTTAAGGGCGTATCAAAGGCTCCCGCTGCTAAGAAGGTTATCTTCTTGTCAGCTGACGCATTCGGTGTATTGCCTCCCGTATCTATCTTGACTCCCGAGCAGACTAAGTACTACTTCCTCTCTGGTTTCACAGCTAAGTTGGCTGGTACAGAGCGTGGTATCACTGAGCCTACTCCTACATTCTCAGCTTGCTTCGGTGCTGCATTCCTTTCATTGCACCCCACAAAGTATGGTGAGGAGTTGGTTAAGAAGATGGAGGCTTCAGGTGCTACTGCTTACCTCGTTAATACAGGTTGGAACGGTACTGGCAAGCGTATCTCTATCAAGGATACTCGTGGTATCATCGACGCTATCTTGGACGGTTCAATCGACAATGCAGAGACTAAGCAGATTCCTATCTTCGACTTCAAGGTTCCCACTGCATTGCCCGGTGTAGATCCCGCTATCCTCGATCCTCGCGACACTTACGCTGACGCTTCAGAGTGGCAGGTTAAGGCTGAGGACTTGGCTGGTCGCTTCATCAAGAACTTCGCTAAGTTCACAGGCAACGAGGAGGGTAAGTCACTCGTAGCTGCTGGTCCCCAGTTGTAATCAACTGAAATTAGCATATTAGACAGGGCTGTTTGATCGCAAGGTCAGACAGCCCTGCTTTTTTGTGGTATGTGGTGTGAAATTTTTTATGAACTTGTTAAAATAATTAAATAAAATATTGACTTTTTAAGATTGGTTTGTTAAATTTGCATATAATATTAAAAATGAATAACTATAAAGATTATGTCATCACTTACCGAGTTTTTCAATATCCAGCCGAGTGATAATATTAAGGGTATCGCTCATAAAAATAATATTATTAAGCGCAGCATCATTGCCTATATGGCTATTAACGGCGAGTGTACGCTGGCCGAGCTGACAAAGGAGTTGCACATCAGCGTGCCTACAATCACCAAGTTGGTGCAGGAGCTTATCGAGGAGAATATCGTGAATGACCTGGGCAAGGTGGAGACCCCTGGTGGTCGTCGCCCCAATGTCTTTGGTCTGGCTAACTCGGCCATCTACTTCGTGGGTGTGAATGTTGGTCGTGACAATATGAGCTATGTTATTACCGATCTGAAGAACAACATCATCAAGGAGGTAATAGATAATACTTTCGAGTTGCAGGACCGCCAGCAGTGTCTGGAGAAGATTTGCAACAACATCGAGACCTTCATCGCCGAGTGTGGCATCGACCGTGCAAAGATTTTGGGTCTGGGTGTTTCGATTGTGGGTCGTGTGAATCCCGAGACTGGTCGCAGCTATATGTACTTCACATCGAGCGAGGAGTCGTTGCGTGATATTATTCAGGAGCGTACCAAGATTCGCGTATTGCTCGAGAACGACACACGCGCCCGCTGCTACGCCGAGTACAACTGCAGCCGCTCGAAGGAGGAGAGTGATATAATCTATCTGCACTTGGGTCGTGGTGTGGCTATCGGTATTGTTATCGATGGCAAACTCTACTATGGTAAGAACGGTTTTGCAGGTGAGTTCGGACATATCCCCTTCTTCGACAACGAGACCATCTGCGCCTGCGGTAAGAAGGGCTGTCTGGAGACTGAGGTTTCGGGTATCGCTATCGAGGAGAAGATTATCAAACTTATCAAGAGTGGCGTGAACACTATCCTGCGCGACAAGTTCGACCGTGGTGAGCAGATTCACATCAACGATATCATCGCAGCCGCACAGAACGACGATAACCTCTCTATCGAGCTTATCGAGGAGGTGGGCGAGAAGTTGGGTAAGGCCGTTGCGTTCCTTATCAATACATTCAATCCCGAGACAATCATCGTGGGCGGTAATCTGGCTGCTGCGGGCGACTACATTATGTTGCCGCTAAAGTCATCGACAAACAAGTATTCGCTCAACCTCGTATATAAAGACACCAAGTTCCGCCAGTCGAAGATGTCGGAGAATGCGTGTGCGTGGGGTGTTGCGATGCTTATCCACAACAAGATTATCGGTTTGTAATATATCCCGTTATGAATATTGAGGGTAGAATATGTCGTCTGCGCGCGCTCGAGCCGCAGGATATTGATGCCGTATATAATTGGGAGAATGATACTACCTTGTGGCGAGAGAGCGGTACTATGGCGCCGTTTTCTCGCCACGCGCTTATGCGCTTTATTGAGGAGCAGCAGTACGATATCTATGCCACCCGCCAGCAGCGCCTCATCATAGAGAGCAGCATAGAGGGCGAGGCGGTGATAGTGGGTGCTATCGACCTCTTCGACTTTGATCCGCAGAATCTGCGTGCCGGTGTGGGTATAGTCATCTCGGCCGACTATCGTCAGCAGGGCTATGGTCACGATGCTCTGGAGACCATCGAGCGTTATGCCCGTCAGGTGTTGCACCTTCATCAGCTGTGGTGCAGTATGGCCGCCCGCAATGAGGCGAGCATAAATCTGTTCCGTGGGGCTGGATTTGTGGAGTGTGGCAGAAGGCGAGAGTGGATACTCACGCCTCAAGGCGCCGAGGATGAGATTTTGATGCAGAAGATTATAGAGTAGGGCGTATCGTGGGGTGGGGCGCAGAGTGCCTCTTTCCCGAGTCTGACGCCAAGGTCGCATCATCTGCCGAGGAAGCTTCTGGGTGAATTATGAATTTCGGTCGGCAGTGTGAGTTTGCGAGAAAAAAGTTGTATATTTGTAGAGATATAAAATTATATAGTTATGGAATTTGAAGGAATAGTTTATAAGAAGTTGCCCGTAACAAAGGGTGTTTCGGCACGCGGCGAGTGGCAGCGTCAGGATGTGGTTTTTGAGTTGCCCGGTGAGTTCTCACGCAAGGTTTGTGTGACATTTTTCAACAAGCCTACCGATGCCGAGAGCTTGAAGGAGGGTCAGACCTATATTGTTTCGGTAAATATCGAGTCACGCGAGTATAATGGCAAGTGGTACACCGATGTGCGCGCTTGGCGTGTACAGCCCAAGCAGGTAGAGGCGCCCGCGGCAGCTGATATGCCCGATATGCCTCCCTTTGGCGAGGAGCCCGCATACGCTGCACCTGCTCAGCCTATGGCCGAGGTAGATGACCTGCCGTTCTAATTAGGTTGGTTGTCGGTAAAAGAAGACAGAAAAGGCTGTTCAACTGATGTTGAACAGCCTTTTATCTGTTTAAGGATTGCCCGTTGAGGCTATCGCTTAATTTATAGATTTTCTATCTGGAGATATGTGTTCGGGTGCCGCAGCCTCCATCTCGTTCTGCATAGCCACCATATCGGCTACTTCGCTCGCTACGCGGCAGTCGCCCACCAGAACAGGCATATTCCATAAAATCTGTAGCTTGGTTACTCCGTATAGCATTGTGCTGTACTCCGCCGAATTGTTGTTCTCGGCCAACACTACAACTGCATCTACATCGGTGTACTCTGCGAAGAACTGAGTGGTCAGTGCAACGCCCTGCAATCGTGGTGCGTGGCGCAGAAGTATGTTCTGCTCGGTGCATCCCGATGCCTTGAGGCTCTCGATGGTGGCCGCCAAGTTGCGGTGAGCAAATGCCATCTGCTCATCGACAATGACAACGCCTATCTTCAGTTGCTCCATTCTATACGGTCGCTTGCCAAAAGCAAAAATTAGTTGATGAACTTCTCAGCCTCGCGAGCGTCGCTTGAGCCGGGATACTTGTTCTTGATAACATTCAGGCACTTGTCAGATGATGCGTTGTCGCCCAACTTACGATAAGCCTGTGCAGCCTTGCGGAAGTACATAGGTGCAGTAAAGTCGTTATCGCTTGAGTTAGCAGCGTTCTCGAAGTGCTTTGCAGCAGCTGCGTAGTCGCCAGACTCAACTGCGATGTCGCCCTTGATACCATCGGCCATTGCGTTGATCATCTCACCTGAAAGACCCTTAACCTTTGAGAACTTTGAGATGTAAGACTTAGCCTGCTCCAACTCGCCCAAACGAAGCGCGCAAGCAGCTGCGTAAAGGTTAGCCAAGTTACCAGCGGGTGTATTGCCATACTGCTCTGCTACGGCTGCGAAGCCGGGAGCGTTCTCGTCGCCATTGAGAGCAAGTGCGTAGTCAGCGTTCTGCTGCTCGAAACGATACTGTGCCTCGCAAAGCATCTCCTGTGCGTTAGTAAGCTGCGGCTCGCGAACAAACTTCTTGTAGCCAAATACGGCTGCCGCGATAACAAAAATTGCAACGATGGCAACTACTACCATCTTGCTGTTCTTCTCGAAAAAGTTTTCAGTCTGAGTCTGTGCATTCTCGAGCATCTCCTCCTGGGGTGTTAATACCTCTTTTGACATAGAATTTTATTATTTTTTAGTTAATATTCGTTCGATTCAAAATGCAAAAATATAATAAAAAAAGCAAAAAATCTATAAACAAGTGATTAAAATGTGAAAAGGTGGGTGTAAAAAGAGTTAATGTCGGCGAAAAATTGTAACTTTGGAGTGAAAACCACAGTGGTCATCTAAAAATAGGAGCCTATGCGACTGAAGAAATTGTTACTCATAAACTTTAAGAATCTGCGACAATGCGAGATATCGTTGTCGGAGGGGATTAACTGTTTTGTGGGAAATAATGGCGCGGGCAAGACCAATATACTAGATGCGGTCTATTACCTCTCGATGTCGAAGTCGGCGTTGACACTCACCGATGGCCAGAGCATAATGCACGGCGAGGAGTTCTTTGTGACCGAGGGTTCGTATGTGAACGATGAGGGTCGTGAGGAGGTTGTGAATTGTTCGTTCTCACGCCGTGGTGGCAAGGTCCTTAAGCGTAATGGCAAGGAGTATGACCGCATAGCAGACCATGTGGGGCAGTTCCCCGTCGTGATTGTGTCGCCGCAGGATACAGAACTCATAACCGACGCTGCCGAGGAGCGCCGCAGGTATCTCAATGCCTTCACTTCGCAGCTTGACCGCAGAGCCCTGCAGGCATTGATGCGATATAATGCAGTGTTGGCCGAGCGAAACAAGTTCTTGAAGATGTCGAGCGACGAGTCGATGTTGCAGATATATGATATGCAACTAGCAGAACATGGCACGGTGGTCTATCAGTTCAGACGCGATATCGTAGAGCGTATGCAACCTTTGGTTGAGGAGTATTATAAGGTGTTATCGGATGATAGCGAGCAGGTGGAGATATCCTATCGCTCGGAGTTGTCGGATGTTCCTATGCAGGAGCTGTTGTTGCGCTCACGCGAGCGAGATATTGTAAATCAGTTCACTACTGCAGGTATTCATCGTGACGATGTGATATTTCGCATTGGCGGTTATCCTTTACGAAAATATGGCTCGCAGGGTCAGCAGAAGTCGTTTCTTATTGCACTGAAATTGGCGCAGTATCGTCTGTTGGCAGAATCTACGGGCGAGAAACCAATATTATTGCTCGATGATTTGTTTGACAAGTTGGATATGAAGCGCGTCGAGCGACTCCTGGGTTTGGTTGCGGGAGATGATTTCGGCCAGATTTGCATAACTGACTGTAATAAGGTGCGTCTGGAGGAGACTCTGATGCGTGCCAATCGTCAATATCAACTCTTTGATGTCGATGGAGGCGATGTTCTGTTATGAGAAGGACAGACTCTGTATTAGTGGGTGATATTCTCGATGAGTTTTTCTCACGCCCGTATGTTGCATATAAGGTAGCCGAAGGTAAGTTACCAGACACCTGGCGAGAGGTAGTAGGGGAACGAGTGGCTTCGCTGACTACATCGCTCAAGTTGGAGAACCATGTTTTGTATGCTCATATATCGTCGAGTGTTGTTCGCGCCGAGCTATTCAGTCGTCGTGATGCGTTAGCTGCCGAGGTAAATAGAGTTTCGGGAGTTAGGCTGGTTAATGTGGTAATTATCAAATAGGTTTGTAAAACCTTCAGAGGCGATAGCCGCAGATGTATAATAAAATAGCGCAAGGGAGTTGCTCTTCTTTGCGCTATTGTTTTGTTGGGGCTGGAGTTGTGTTATTTGTTCTATGACATTTACTTTAGCTACTATGCCTGCCTGCCAACAAAAAAAAGGCCCACTCGAAAGTGGGCCTCATCGCTTATAATCGTTAAATTACTTTACGATAACTACACGGTTTGTGCTGTTGATGGGGAAGATGTTCTGTGAAGAACCAACACCCTTCCAAGTCAACTGATCCTTGTTTACGCCGTTCTCAACGAGGTAATCGTAAACAGCCTTAGCACGCTTCTCAGAAAGCTTCTGGTTGTACTCAGGTGAACCAGTCTCATCGTCAGCGTGACCAACGAGTGTGAATACCTGATCCTTGGGAGCAGCTGCGATAGTCTCAGCCAAAATCTGCATTGAAGACTTAGCACGGTCCAAAAGACGAGCGCTGTTGAGGTTGAAGAACAAAGCTGTTGAAGAAACTACAGAGTTCTTGCGCTTTGCCAACTCAGCACGCAATGCCTCGTTGTCCTTCAAAGCCTGATCTGTAGCAGCCTTCTGAGCAGCCAAACGCTCTGCCAACTTGCCAGCGTTGCGGTGTGCATCAGCCAAACCTGCCTCCAAAGCAGCGATAGCAGCCAAGTAACCGTCAACCTCCTCCTGAGAGTAAGCCTTGCTCCAATCACGCTTGTTGAAACGGTAAGCCAAGCCCAAAGTTGCAGCGTACATCTGGCCATACTTGCCAATACCCAAAGCAGCAACATCAGCAGGCATGTCACGACCAGGAGTCAAAACACCCTTCAACTCGAGGTTGATGTCCAACTGCTTGCAAACACGGAATGTGTTGATCAAACCACCTGTTGCAGCGAAACCATCAGCGCGGTTCTCACCTACGTTTACGAAGTTAACGCCGAAACCAGCGAACAACTTAGCGTAGTAAACGCGATCCTCACGGTAACCACCGATCCAGTTAGAAAGGTTTACCAAACCGTCAACATGGGGCATAATCCACTTGCTGTCACGACCATAGTCGTCAGACTGGTTGAGCTTACCACCCATAACCTGAACGCGAGCACCTACGATGGGGTTGAACCACTTTGTAAGGTTACCCTCAACCTGCCAACCCTTGTCACCGATCTCAGTCTGGTTGTCAACACCACCATACTTGTTCCAAGCTGTTGCGTTAACACCACCAGCAACACCGATCTCCCAGTTTGCCCAGAAACCGTTGTTCATGATACCCTTCCAGCGGAGCTTCTCAGCTGAATTCTCCTGGGCAAATACGCTGCCCGCAGAAATCGCTACAATAGCGATAGAAAGTAAAAATTTTTTCATAATTTCTTAAATAGTTTATTGTGCTGTGAATTAATAAACCTGTTTACACCATATATATGACTACTGCTCAAAATCACAGAAAAAACCGTGCAAAAGCCGTATATAGCCACATATACAGATGCAAAGGTGGAAATAAAAAAGTTAAAAAGCAAGAATTAGCCCTTTTTTTTTACTTTTTTCACATTATTTATTCTTCTCTAACCACATTTTGAGTAACCGCACGACATACAAGTCAGACAGCCGTTCTGGTAGGCCATCTCCTCCTGGCCGCAGTGGGGGCATTTGCCCTTTGAGCGGGTGCCGTCGGCAATATACTGTTTCAGAGCGCGTTGTACTCCGTTCTTCCAGGTGTTGATGCTCTCGCTGTTCAGGTGCAAACCGTCAATAAGGTGTACAACCTTGTCGATAGGCATTCCGTGACGCAAAACACCCGAAATCAACTTGGCATAGTTCCAGAACTCCTCGTCGAAGAGGCGTGAGATACCTCCGATGGTGTTTGTGTAGCCGTAACGATCGGTATATTGGAAGTCGTAGCGCTTTGAACCGTCATCCTCGCGGACTTTTATGATCCAACCCTTGCTCACCTTGCGGGGGATGTACATTGCATCCTCCTCAATCTTACCGGTGAAAATCTCGTAGGGTCGGCCATCCTGAATACCTACGAATGCAATCCAATCCTCGCTACCATTCTTGAAACGGACGATATCGGTGGGGATAGACTTGGGGCGCTTCTTGTTACCAGTCTCCTCTTTCTTCTCTGTCTTTGTCTTGGTGTCGATAAGTACGCCCGTGCGGCAACCGTCACGATATACTGTCACACCCTTACAGCCACACTCCCAAGCTGTACGATATACATTGGCAACCAGCTCCTCGCTTACATCGTTGGGGAGGTTTACTGTAACAGAGATTGAGTGGTCTACCCACTTCTGGATAGCACCCTGCATACGCACCTTGGCAACCCAGTCGATGTCGTTTGCTGTCGCACCGTAGTATGGCGATGCTTTCAGCCACTTGTTCAGCTCGTCATCTGATATTGACTGCAACTTTGTGGTGTCGTATCCGTTCTTCTCCAACCACTTTACAAATTGGTGGTGATACACATAGTACTCCTCGAACTTCTCGCCCATTTCGTCGATAAAGTCGGCCTTCTTGCCCTTGTCCGAGGGGTTAATCTTGCGGCGACGCTTATATACGGGACGGAACACCGGTTCGATACCAGATGTTGTCTGCGACATAAGCGATGTAGTACCCGTCGGAGCGATGGTAAGCATTGCGATGTTACGACGGCCCTTGCGGCACATCTCCTCATAGAGTTCGGGGTCTACCTCCTTGATGCGCTGAATCATCGGGTTGTTCACCTCGCGTGCGGCATCAAAGATGGGGAATGCACCACGCTCGCCTGCCATTGTGGTAGATGCGCGGTAAGCCTCTACGGCCAGTGTGCGGTGAACGCTTACTGCGAATTCAATAGCCTCGTCTGAGCCATAGCGCAAGCCCAGAGCTGCCAGCATATCGCCCTCGGCTGTGATGCCCAAACCTGTACGACGACCCTTGAGAGCCATCTCCTTAATCTTCTTCCACAACTCCAACTCAACCTGGCGTATGTCGGCCTCCTCGGGGTCGCCAGCCACCTTGTTGATGATAAGCTCAACCTTCTCCAACTCAAGGTCGATGATGTCGTCCATCATACGCATAGCCTTGCCTACATGCTCGCGGAAAAGATCGAAGTTGAACTTTGCCTCGGCTGTAAATGGGTTCTCAACATAGCTCAACAGATTGAGAGCTAACAGACGGCAGCTATCATAGGGGCACAACGGAATCTCACCACAGGGGTTTGTCGATACGGTATTGAAGCCCAGATCTGCGTAGCAGTCGGGTACACTCTCGCGGATGATTGTATCCCAGAAGAGTACACCAGGCTCAGCAGACTGCCAAGCGTTGTGGATAATCTTCTCCCACAACTTCTTCGCGTCAATCTCTACCTCCACCTTGGGGTTGTCAGAGTTGATGGGGAACTGCTGCTTGTAGGGGCGACCCTCCTTTGCGGCGAGCATAAACTCGTCATCAACCTTGATAGAAACATTTGCACCAGTTATCTTACCCGACTGTGTCTTGGCGTCGATGAAACGCTCGGCATCGGGGTGCTTGATAGAGAGTGAGAGCATCAAGGCTCCACGGCGACCATCCTGAGCAACCTCGCGTGTAGAGTTAGAGTAACGCTCCATAAAAGGTACGATACCCGTAGATGTGAGCGCAGAGTTCAATACGGGGCTACCCGTAGGTCGCAACTCCGAGAGATCGTGACCAACACCACCTCTACGTTTCATCAGCTGTACTTGCTCCTCGTCCATACGGAAGATACCTCCGTAAGAGTCGGCGTGCTTGCGGTTGCCGATAACAAAGCAGTTAGAGAGCGACGCCACCTGCAGGTTGTTGCCGATACCAGTCATCGGGCCACCCTGCGGAATGATGTAGCGGAAGTGGTCGAGCAACGAGAATACCTCCTCCTTGCTCATGGGGTTGGGATACTTGTTCTCGATTCGTTCAATCTCTGCCGCGATTCGGTGGTGCATATCTTCGGGAGTCTTCTCGTAGATATGACCATAGGAATCCTTCAGGGCGTACTTGCTAACCCACACTGTGGCAGCTAAGTCGTCACCCTGGAAGTACTCTTTCGATGCGGCTACGGCATCGTTGTAACTAACTTCGCCTAAAGTTTTGCTGGTCTTAGTCATAATGTTGAGCCTCTTTGAGTTATGGTCTATTGTGGTATTTGTTTAATTCGTATTGTGGTGCGAATCGCACCACTACAAAGGTCGGAAAAATACTCCTTGCCGAGAATTATTATGGCAATAATTTTCGACAAGTTATCTACAAATTGTGAAAATATGCGCTGGGCATAGCTCCAGCGCATATAGTCGTTTTATGACCTTGCGTCGTAGGGATTATTTTACAGCGATGGCGTCAATCTCGACCTTCGCACCCATAGGCAACTTGGCAACCTCGTAGCATACGCGGGCGGGCATCTGCTCTGTGAAGAATGTAGCATATACGCCGTTCATAGCTGCAAAGTCAGCGATGTCATCGAGCAAAACGCTAACCTTGGCAACATCAGAATAGTCGTAGCCAGCCTCCTTGAGGATGTGGCCGATGTTGGTCAGCGACTGACGAGTCTGCTCCTCGATGCTCTCGGGCATAGTGCCAGTGGCAGCGTCGATGGGCAACTGTCCTGAAATATAGAGTGTTCCGTTGTTCTCAACAGCCTGTGAGTATGGACCTACTGCTTTGGGAGCAAGAGGTGAAGCGATAATCTTTTTCATAGTCTTTTATTTTTATTAATTATTATTGTTTCCTTAAAAAGTGGCCCTTTTTGGGGGCAATACGATAGCAAAGATACAAAATTTCTCTATCTTTGCCACAGTTGTGGAGCGAAGATTGCTCTGCCGAAGATAAATAACATAAAACGAAGAGATTATGAAACGATTTTTTTATATCACTATGTCGTTGGCTGTGGCTGCGATGATTGTAGGGTGCTGTGCTTGCCGCAAGGGTAAGAGCAATGTGTCGCTTGTCGGCACCGAGTGGCACCTGGTGAAGTTGATGGAGCGTGAGGTGAACATCTCTGACGAGCAGTTCCTCTTTACATTCAGTGACGAGGGCGCTTTTACGGGCGTTGGTGCTTGCAACCGTATGATGGGTGACTACTCAACAACAGAGAAGGGTGCAATCAAGTTCGGCGCTGTGGCCTCTACACGAAGAATGTGTCCCGATGCCGAGTTGGAGACTCGTCTTGCACAGGTGCTGGAGCGCATTACGCACTACGAGATTGACGGCGATATGTTGCTTCTCTTGTCGAAGGGCGAGTTGCAGGCGGTATTCCAGGCTGTTAAGAAGCAGTAACGAGAACTCCGTAAAGAATAAATCAGGGGTTGTCCGAGAGTGAATCGGGCAACCCCTGTTGTTTTTTAGTCGGCAGAAGGGTATTACTCCTTCTTGTATGTCGGCCAGCGGCCGCCCGTGTTGTAGGTCTGGTTGTTGGGGAGTCCCTTCTCGCCAGCGCCTTTACGCATCAAGGCCTTCAGCTCGTCGAGATGTGCGGTATAGATAGCTCGAGGCTGGCACTTATGCTTGCGACACAACGATGCCGCCATACCTACTACCTCGCCCATCATTCCCGTGGTACGCATCACTCTGACCGTACCCAGGCCAATGTGTGTCACGCTGATGTCGCGTCCCGCCATAAAGAGGTTGTCGATGTTACGCGAATAGAGGCAACGGTAGGGCACAGCGTAGGGGTTTACGGGGCCGTGAGTGCATATCGACTTGAACTCTGCATCGGGGAAGTGTGCCGAATTCTTGGGGTCGGGATAGTGCAGGTCGATGCTCCACGACGAGGTGAACGATGCGTCGGGGTACTGCACTTCGCCTATGAGGTCGTTCTCGGTCAGTACATGGTCGCCCAGCAGACGGCGCGACTCGCGCTTGCCCGCAATGTAGGCCACCCAACCGAGCGAACGATTGTGATATTTTTCGTTGTTGGAGAGTCTATTCTTTAGAAAACTCCAGTTCGAATATACCACCATCAGGCCGTAGTCGCGTATGCGCTCGAACTCGTTGCACTGGTCGTAGTTCATACCCGTCTCCCAAGTCCACTCGCCCATAGTCACACGCTCGCAACTCTTCTCGTTGAAGTCGAGGCCATACTCAAATATGGGGAAATCGCATCGACTATCGCCCTCCACCGAATACCACTGCACCGACGAGCCCATCGTCATTTTGTCGCCCTTTTCGGGTGCAGACGGCTCGCCGTAGTCGGCACGGCTCTCGCGGCCCATCGAGTAGTCGGCTCCTGCCAGATAACCCACTGTGCCGTCGCCCGTACAGTCAGAGAAGATTGGTGCTATGAATCGTACCACCTCGCCTGTTGCGATGTGCTGGCCATAGACGGCCTCAATCTTGCCACCCTTGCAATCAACGGCATAGACCTTGTATGAGGGGTAGAGCGTCAGTTTCTCTTCAGCCTCGAGGAATGTTTGTTTCTTTTCGTCCTCATAGTTCTCGGCTGGTTGGGCATTGCCGCCGCGCGATGGGCCGAACTCCTTAATCAGGTTGCCGAGGTTGGTGTAGGGCTCCATCTCGATGTGGCCACCCAGATGCACGCGTGTTTCAGAAGAGTTACAGCCGCCCCATATGGGTCTATCGTTGATGAGTGCCACCTCGCAGCCAAGGCGTGTAGCAGCCACTGCGGCACACATACCCGCTACGCCACCGCCCACGACCACAAAGTCATACTTCACAGTTTTAATCTTGCGAGGGTTGTGCTTTAGTCTAAACTGCGTCAGTGCCTCGCCTGCGGCAGGGGGTGTGTCGTTCTTGTCGGTGGTGAGATATATGGCGTCGCAACGGCCATCGAAGCCCGTCATATCGTGCAGACGAAGCTCCACTTCGCCCTTTGAAAGCTCTTTTGTTCCCGCATATTGCCACATCCACTCGCTGCCTGTCGAGCCCAACTCTCCGTTCAGCATCTCTCCGTCGATACCCAAGCGGAAGGCACCCGCGCCGCGTTTGTTGCTCCACGGCGAGGTCCAGTTGTAGGTGCGGACATAGATGTGATAGCCTCCAGGCTTTGTGATGGCGACTTTTGTTGTGGCGTCCTTCACTGCCTCTCCGATGCCGTGGGCAATCAGATAGGGCGAGCCCATCTCGAAGATAAATTGCTGGTCGATGCTCCAGCCGCCTGTGTTGGCGAAGCTCTCGGCCTCGATTAAGATGCCTTTGGCGTGAGCCGCCGATATGGTGCAGAGCAGTGCGATGAGCGTAAGAAAGCGTTTCATTTTCGGGGTGTTATTTGCTGCTGTTGGATATTACCTCCTCTATTATGTTGGCTTTGGGTGATTGCCCGAGAACTCGCTGGATGAAGGGTTTAACCTCGTTCAAGTAGCCATCTTTGTCCTTCTCCATGCGGTTGTGATCCATTGCAAAGTAGATGTTGTCGAGGGGCTTTGTCGCAAGGCGATAGACGCTCTTTATGGGGCGCACCTCAAAAGGCTTCTTCACCACCATTGCGGCGGCCTGCTGGCAGTAGGCTGCGATGTAGCGGTCGGCATACTGGTCGCCACACAATACGAATAGCCCGTTGCCTACCATCGACTTGTGGGTGAATGGCTTAATCAGCGATTCGTACCATACGCAGGCGGCAGCGTAGCGACCTACGCCATAGCCCAGGTGGTAGCCGTCGCGAGTGAGGTCCTTGGGGGTGTTGTTGGCGGGTGTCTGGCGCAACATCTGTATGGCCGTGCCCGTAGGAATCACATAGTCGAAGCAGTCGCAATCGGCGAGCATCTGCTGTACCGTCGAGCGAATCTCGTTGTACATCTGCTGCTGGTCGCGACCATATTTGGGGAAGTCGCCGTGCTTGCTCTGTGTGCCGTAGGCCCAGGTCATATGCCACGCCAAGTGAGCCTTGGGTTGTGCCTGGCGTATGATGGCGGCCAACTTCTCGACATAGGGCTGGTAGCTCTCGTACTTGCCAGAGTAGCCAGACGCCTGCTGTAGGGTGATGATGTCCCACTCGCCCATCTCGAGTGCCTCCTTTAGCGACATATTCTCGCTGCGTACCCACTTGTTCACACCCGCCTCAGAGCGGTAGAAGAGGTAGGGAGATTTGTCCTGCTCGTAGAACTCGTAGTGTCGTTGGAGCGAACAACCCGCCACATAGAGGCGTGAGAGTTCGACATTCTCGATGCCCATATTCTTCAGCAGTTTGGGTAGATGCTCCATACCGTCATCCGAGAAACTGTTACCGATAGCCAGAATACGCAACACCCCGTCGCGATTTGCGTCGGGGTTGCGTTTTGCCGATGCGCTCGTTGCCGATAGTGTGACAACAAGGCATAGAATCATACAGAGTAGTCGTTTCATATTTTGTGCATTGTTCTAATTCTCTATATTCAACGAGTCGATAACATTCTCATTGATTTTGGCCTTTACTTTGGGGTCAATCAAGTTTAGTATATCTGGCAACGAGATGAAACCTACAATATCGCATATAATAGCCTTCTCTTTATTGCTGATAATCACCATAAACTCTTGAGGTCTTGATTGCGAGGATTGAAAAACCTCGTAAGTGTCGTTGTCAATCGTTATACGGCTGACCACTGTGTAATCCCTGCTTTTAACGATATTGCGGATACTCATATACTCGTTGTGGGCAATCACATTGTGTGACCTTGAGATAGGCATCTTCAACTGATATATACAATGAATGCGCTTTATCAAAGAGTTATTATCATCTTGTCTCTCTTTTGGTGTAAGACTTCGTAACACATCACCCGAAAATAGAGTTGCCTCAATCTCCTTAAATTGATGATTAGGTTGAGTCTCAATATTGTGTGTAATCTGTTTGTACTTCTCCTTAAAGGCTTTGGTCTGTGCATTGGCTTGCAAGGGTAGTGCAAGCGTCGCACTCACTATTGCAAATATAATAAAAAACTTTTTCATAGTGAGAGATTGTTTAATTAATAATAACTCGATAACCTATAATGCGAGACCGATGGTGAATTGCTGAATCTCGGGACCGCGTGTGGTCTTGAAAATAGAGGTGGGCTGGTACGAAGCAAAGAGTGATATATTGCTGAATGTAAGGCGTGCTACGGCTCCCGCCTGAATAAAGTTGGTGGGGAAGTTATGTACCTTATCCTTGTGTCCGCCATAATACTTGATTTTGGTGTGCGAGTTCATCACCATATCGACATAGCCACCAACCGAAAATGCAAACTTGTTGGGTTTGCCGAAGAATACCTCGACGGGGATATGCAACGATGCTACATTGAATTTGCTCTTCTTTGACGAGCGACCCTTGTCCGAGAGTCCAATCTCGTAGGGCATTACGATACCCGTAGTGCGCTCGATTGACTGGTTTGAGGCGAAGCGGTAGTCGTTGGAACGAATACCCAAACCTACACCTATACCCAGCGTACGCGAGCGGTTGGCGGCCGAAGCTTGCAAAAGATTGACAGTCACCTGCGTAGATTTCCACTCGTTGATGTTGAAGAAGTCGCCCAACTCCTGTCCTGCGTAGAGTGAGTAGTTGGGGTTGTGGATAACATTCCAGCCAATCTCAAAGCAAGGGATGGTTGAGAGGTTTCTGCGGCCGATGTTGAGCTCGTTTTTCTTTACCATTACGATGGTAGAAGCCTGCACGGGCTTGTGGTTGTCCTCGAGGTCGAATTGCAGTCCGTCGCTACCGATGCGGAACTGCGCCTGCGCAGGGGCAATAGCCAGGAATGTTGCCACAAAGGCGAGTAGGGCAAATGAATAAAATTTAGTCTTCATAGTTTTAAGTCTTTAATATAGTTAATTAGTTGAGAATTAATCAAGTGTAAAAAGTTTTTGCAAGTCGTGGTTCTCGGCGAAACCATCGTGGGCGAGGTTGTCGAAGATGTCCTGTGCCAGGAGTTGCGCTTCGTCGTAGGAGGTTATCGGCTTGCCGTTGTGATAGCCATAAACAGTTGGCTGCGAGAGGTGTATGGCCATCGCTATGGCAACTACACCCAATACGGCTGTTGTTGCTATGCGGGCGTAGCGCATCGAGCAGAGAGCCACGATGGCATCTGTCAAGCGTGTGCGACCGTGTGTGCGGCTCTCGTGCAACTTCACACTCACCGAAGCGTTGCTCTTAAGTGAAGCATAATGTAACATCGCCTTGGCGGCACGCTCGTCGTTGGTCAAGGCATTGTCGGCCACGGCGGCGAGTTCGTCGTGCAGAGTCTGCTCCTCGGCTGGCGACAGCTCTCCATCGAAATAGCGTTTGGTTAAATCTTTATACTCCATAATTCATTATCTTTATATACTCCTCTTTTACTCTGTTTCGGGCTCGCGAGCAGGCCATTCTGACGGCCGACTCGGTTGAGCCTACGATGCGGGCGATATCTTCGAACTCCATCCCCTCACATTCGCGCAGGTGTAGCACCTCGCGTTCGCGGCTGGGCAGGTTCTCCATCACTCGCCGTATGATGTCGGCCGACTCCCGTTGTTCGGCGCTGCCCAAAGAAGGGGGCAGGCTCTCTAGCTCCTCTATCGATGATGGTTGCCACGCTCGTCGCCGCTGTCGTATGCGGTCGAGGCAGATGTTGCGTATGGTGACCATCACCAGCGAGTCGAAACTCTTTGAGCGGATAATCAACCGTCGCCGCCATAGCCTCTCGTAGCAATCTTGCGTTGCGTCAGCCGCTTCGTTATGGTCGTGAAGAAGACTTACGGCATAACGATATGCCGCATCCTTGAGTCGGACGAACTCTCTATTTAACTCTTCACTATGCATCGAGTGGGTTTGCGTTTGGGCGGTTTTCTGCCGCAGTCATATATAGTACGACAAAGTGGCCATTTTGTAACATCGAAAATGGCACTTTTTTAACTTTTTTGCAGTGTGATTTGGGAAACGGCTGTGAATCAGCTCGTTGTTAATGAAAAATTATCTCACTTCGCGGCGGTTCAGCAGGGCGTGTGTGATGGTGAGCTCGTCTACATACTCCAACTCATCGCCAAAGCCTATACCGCGCGCAATGGTCGAAACCTTAACCGTGGGGTACTGCTTCAGACGGTTCATAATATAGAATAGTGTGGTCTCGCCCTCGACCGAGGTGGAGATAGCCAGAATGACCTCCTTCACCGCTCCAGAGGCAACCTTCTCGAGCAGCAGGTCAATCTTCAAATCTGATGGGCCAACGCCCTGCATTGGCGAAATGACGCCGCCTAGAACATGGTAAAGGCCCTTGTATTGGTGTGTGTTCTCGATAGACATCAAGTCGCCCACCTGCTCTACAACGCAGATTGTCGAGCGGTCGCGCTCGGGGTTGTTGCAGATAGGGCAACGGTCGGTGTCAGAGAGGTTGTTGCATAGTTCGCAGTGGCGTATGTCGCGACGGAAGCGGGCAATGGAGTCGGTCATCTGCTCTACGGCAGAGGGCTCCATCTTCAGCAGATGCATCGCCAGACGCAACGCCGTGCGACGGCCAATGCCTGGCAATTTGGCAAATTCCGATACTGCTTCCTGTAACAATCGTGACATAATCTCGTGCGGGTTAATTGCTTGATGGTGTTGTGGTTAAATGCGTTCTACGCGCTCCTGCTCAATCCAGCCCTTACGGCCGTCGGCGATGCGTACCTCGACCCAGCCCTCGATGCTCTTGCCGATGGATACCTTGGTACCTTCGTGCAGAACGAAGAGTTCGGTGGCCGACTTATCGGGCGAGCTCTTGATTGATACGGCCGAGTTCATAATGATGGCCTCGTTGCGGTTGATGAGCATATTTCTTTCGCTCCACGCAAAGAGTGTCGAGCCGATGAAGAGCAGAGCCGAGAGCGCCATCAGGTAGAAGCCCATCTTGCGCAGCGAGAGTCTGTTGGCCAGAGTAAAGCAGAGGCCAAAGGTGAGTGCTACAATAAGCATAATGAGCGAAATGACGGTCCACGCTGTGCAGCTCAGTGCGCCACGGATATTGCGAATCAGACTCTTGAGGAAGAATTCGGGAATCTTGTTGATGCTATCCTTGGTAGACTGCTCGGCATACTCCAGGTTGTGGCGTATATCCTCGTCGTTGGGTTTTAGACGCAGGGCGCGGTTGTAGTAGAGGATAGCCTTGCCGAGGTTATCCTGCTTGAAATATGCGCCAGCAAGATTGTAGTAGAGGTCGGCGGAGTGCAAATCCTGATTCAGAATGCGAGTGTAGCTGTCGATAGCCTTGGCGTAGTCGCCAGCATTGTATGCGGCACCCGCCACTTCCCACAATACCTCGGGAGCATCAGAGGTAGCTGTGGGTGCAGTTGCCTCTGTGGTGTCAGTCTGTGCTGCACACAGTGCAGGTGCGAGCAGCAATATCGTAAGCAGAGTGAATATACGGTTCATAGTATTATCGTTTAATAATCGATTCAAAGAGCGAAATGGTCTTTACTCCGTCTGAGTAAACATCGTCCATCAGCACCGATTCGGCGGGTGAATATTGAGCCTCGTCACAGCGCGAGATGATGTCGGTGAAGTGGCGAGCATCCTCGGCCTTCACGCCTCGTCGCTGCAACTCCTCGCGAATGTTCTCCTTCGTGAGGTTTGCTACGGGGATGTTCAGCTTGTCGCTCATATATCCCCACAAGGCACGCAGTACCTCCTCGAAGAAGGCGTGGCGATTACCCTCGCGCATAAACTTCTCGGCGGCACGGAAGCGCTGAACGGCAACCTTGTTGGCACGGCGGTTACGCACCAGGACGCTATTCTTGTTGTTGCGGATTCGGCGACGCAGGATGAAGTAGAGCGCAACAAATGTTGCAATAATGAGTATCAACAGTGTGAAATATGCACCACTGAACATCAGCGGTGAGCCTACCGAGCGCAGGTCGGGGCTACCAACTTTGATGAAGCGGATGTCGTTACCCAACTGCTTTACGCCCTCCTTCGCCGAGCCCGTGATAATCTGTGTGGGCTGCTGTGCGCCTATCGACGCATCGGGCGATACATTTATCATCAGACTCTCGGTCGAGAGTGTTACATAGGCATCCTTCTCTGGACTGAAGAATGTGAACTCGATGGCGGGAATGGCATACTCGCCCTCGGCACGAGCAATGAACGGATACTCGAACTGGCGGTAGCCGTTGGTGCCAGCGGCAGACGAGTGTACTGACTCCGTAGAGCGTACATCGTAAAGCTCAAACGATGAAGGCAGAGTGAGCTCTGGAGCCTGCACAAATGTGAGATTACCCGAGCCAGAGATTCTGACTGTATATGTGGCGGCAGAGTTTGCCTTGAGCTCCGTAGCGGGAGGATTAGACGAGAGTGAGAACTGACCCACAGCACCCGTAAACGATGCGGGAGCGCCTGCGGGCAGGCTCTTTACCGTAACATTGACTTTGCCCGTAGAGAGCTTGCGGCGTACATTGTACACCTCGGCGCCACCACCAAAGAAGGGGTCGAATGTGCGTGAGTTACGCATTACGACCTGCGCCACAGCGGTGATGTCAGTAGGCTCGATAGTGAGCGTACCCGACTGCTGGGGGTAGAGCAGATACTCCTTGATGATTTGTGAATTATAGACCTTGCCATCTACGGTCTCGCGCTTGGCCTCATAGTTGTCGGTAGGCAACTCCTGCGACCAGAAGCCATTGAATGAGGGGAGTTTTACATCCTCAAAACCTGCGATGCTGGCGCGTGTATAGAGTGTGAGCGAGGCTCTGATGGGCTCGCCCTGATATACCGATGAACGCGAGAGGTTTAACTTGAGCAGAATATCATCTTCGGCCACCTGGCTCTGCAACGAAGCACCGTGTTCTACGGCCTCCTCCTGTTGCTTCTGCTGGTTCTGGGCCACCACCTCGATGGGTGTAGGCTTTGTGGTGTACTCCTTGTCATCAACCTTGACACGCGCTGCGCCGATAGTGATGTTACCAGCCGTCTGAGCCGTCACTACATAGGTGACCGTATAGGTGCTCTTACTGCTGCTAACACCATTGATGCTGCTGAATGAGTGGCCTGTCGATACGGTAGGGCCTGCCAGAACATCGAGTCCCGCAAAGTCGGGAGCCGAGATTGCGCCGCCGTCGGGTTTGCCGTTCTCCAGTACGAACTCAACACGGAACATCTCTCCCGCCGTTACAATCAGCGGAGTGTTAATCTCGAAGGATACAGCCCCATCGGCACGGGCCGAGAGCATACACAGCAATGCTGCAAGAGTGAGGAAAAGGTGTCTGAAAAATGATGTCATCTGCTTTGTTGTTAATTCCTTATCACAACGAATTAGCCCTCTGTTTTATTTTTACAGCAGAGCAAAAAATGAAGTTTTGCACCCCGTGAGAGGTGCAAAACTATCTATCTTATCTGGTTTAGTGTGCGAAATCTGCGAAGAAATCGTTGCCCTTGTCATCAACGATGATGAAGGCGGGGAAGTTCTCGACATAAATCTTACGCACGGCCTCCATACCCAACTCGGGGAAGTCTACGACCTCGACGCTCTTGATTGAGTTCTTGGCCAGGATGGCAGCAGGACCACCGATTGAGCCGAGGTAGAAACCTCCGTTGGCCTGGCAAGCATCGGTAACGGCCTTCGAGCGGTTACCCTTGGCTACCATCACCATCGAGCCACCAGCCTTCTGGAAGAGGTCTACATAAGGATCCATACGACCTGCTGTAGTGGGGCCAAATGAGCCTGAAGCCATACCCTCGGGAGTCTTGGCGGGACCAGCGTAATATACGGGGTGCTTCTTGAAGTACTCGGGCATAGGCTGACCCTCGTCGAGCATCTGCTTGATGCGTGCGTGGGCGATGTCACGAGCTACGATGAGTGTACCCTTGAGGTTGAGGCGAGTCTTGATGGGATACTTGGTCAGAATCTCGCGTACCTTGTCCATACCCTCGTCAAGGTCGATATCCACAGCGGGAGTCATCGAAGGTGACTGTGCGGGGAGGAAGCGTGCGGGGTTCTTCTCCAACTTCTCAACGAAGATACCCTCGGGAGTAATCTTTGCCTTGATGTTACGATCTGCCGAGCAGCTTACACCGATTGCTACGGGGCAACTTGCAGCGTGACGAGGAGCGCGGATTACGCGTACATCGTGTACATAGTACTTACCGCCGAACTGTGCGCCCATACCCATCTCCTGGCACATCTTGGTGATCTTCTCCTCCCACTCCAAGTCGCGGAAGCAGCGGCCACCCTCATTACCCGATGTGGGCAGGTGGTCGAGATAACCAGCCGAAGCCTTCTTAACAGTCGAAAGACACATCTCGGCTGATGTACCGCCGATGCAGACTGCCAAGTGGTAGGGAGGACAAGCCGATGTGCCCAAATCCTTGAGGTGCTCCTTGAAGAAGGCAACGAGTGACTTCTCGTTCAAGAGGGCCTTTGTCTGCTGATAGAGGAATGTCTTGTTAGCAGAACCACCACCCTTGGTGATGAAGAGGAACTCATACTCCATTGAGCCGGGGTGACCTGCGTAGATGTCAATCTGTGCGGGGAGGTTTGTACCAGAGTTCTTCTCCTCGGTCATTGTGAAGGGAACAACCTGTGAGTAGCGCAAGTTACGCTCCTTGTAAGTCTCGTAAACACCCTTTGCGATGCACTCGGCATCGTCGGCGCCGGTGTAAACATCCTCGCCCTTGTGGCCGATGCAGATAGCAGTACCTGTATCCTGGCAAGTGGGCAACTCGCCCTCGGCAGCTACGGTCTGGTTCATAAGCATTGTGTAGGCAACGAACTTGTCGTTGTCAGATGCCTCTGGATCCTCCAGGATGTTAGCCAACTTCTGCAAGTGAGAAGGACGGAGGTAGAACGATACATCGCTGTAAGCGCGCTTTGAGAGCAACTCAAGACCCTTGGGGTCAATCTTCAAAATCTTGCGGCCGTCGCACTCGACAACCTTCACATAATCCTTTGTGAGAAGTTCATACTCGGTGGTGTCCTTCTCGATAGGATAGGGCTCCTGATAGATGAAATCAGCCATAGTAATCTAATGTTTTATCTGTTTTTGAATATTGTCTGTTTTGTGGTTGTTGCACTATGTCAATAGACATAGTCCAAAATCTTTGCAAATTTATAAAAAAAAGCGCAATAAAATACCGAGAATCAAAAAATGAGCAGAAAAATAGTCGCTCGTTTTGTCCCGACTATGTGGCTACTACAAAAGCCCCAGATTTCTAACAAAGATGTAGATAATCAGCAGGGGTGTAATATATCGCAGTGCGAACACAAGCAGCGGTAAGAAGCGTCCCTTGAGCGAGCCTTGGTTAGTAATCTCGTCACGCATAAATTCGGGCTTGAGTTTCCAAGCCACAAAGATACAGGTGAACAGACCGCCCAACGGCATAATCAGGTTGGCCGAGGTGTAGTCAAAGATGTCGAAGAACGAGATATTCTTCAGCTCCAATCCTGCAAAGTCAATATCGAAGTGCCACAGCAGAGTCAGCAGGCAGAGACCCACCGAGAGTGCCGAGGTGAGGCGTGTAGCGTTCTTGCGCGAGAGGTTGTGCTCCTCGGCAAAGTAGGCTGTGATAACCTCGTGGAACGATATTGTTGAGGTGAGCGATGCCAAAGTCAGCAAAACAAAGAATATGAGCGACCATACCGATGCCAGAGGCATATCCTTGAAAATCTCGGGCAGTGTGATGAAGATGAGCGATGCTCCCTCGGCTGGCTCCAGTCCTGCGCTGAATACGGCAGGGAAGATTACAAGGCCCGCAAGAATGGCAACCAAAAGTGTGAGCAATGCGACGCTTAACGATGTGCCAGTCAGGTTGTTGTTGGGTTTGAAATATGAGGCGTAGGTAACCATACATCCCATACCCACCGACAGCGAGAAGAATGCCTGACCCACGGCCATAAAGATAGTGTCAGCCGAGAAGGCGGCCTTGAAATCGGGTGAGAGTAGGAAACGGTAACCCTCCGCAGCACCAGGCATAAAGGCTACGCGTACGGCCATAATGATGAGGATGATGAAGAGTGCCGGCATCATCAGTTTTGATGCGCGCTCGATGCCCTTCACTACGCCGCGTATGATGATAAGGTGCGTGAGTAGGATAAACAGAATGGTGTAAAGAATCTGTCGGAACGAATCCTGGAACGATGCAAACTGCTCGGTGAACGATGCTGTCGAGTTGTAGAGTGTAGTGGCTGAGCTAACAAGATACTCCAGCGACCAACCTGCCACGATGTAGTAGTAGCCTGAGATGCACAATGCGCCCAGCACTCCATTATAGCCCAGCCAACGCCACGGGCGTGAGAGCGAGCGGTATGCGCCCACAGCATTCTTCTTTGTGTGGCGTCCTACGGCAAACTCGGCCAGCATAACGGGGATGCCGACAATAAACACACACAGCAGATAGACCAGCAAAAATGCCGCACCGCCGTGCTCGCCCGCCATATAGGGGAAACGCCATATACTACCCAAACCGATGGCCGAACCTGCGGCCACCAATATTGCACTTAGCTTGCCTCCAAACGAGGCTCTTGTCTGTTCACTCATAACTTTTCAAAACCTAACAATGTTACAAAGATAATGAAAAAAGGGATATTTGGAACAAAACACTTTTCTACAATGCAAATATTTAGATGTGGAGGAGTTTGGTATTTAGCGAAAAAGTGCCATCACCAACGAAAAGAGGGCCCCTCGTGGAGCCCTCTCTATTCTCGTATTAACCCTTCAGCGTTACACTCACGCGGCCTACCTTGCCACCAAGTGGTGGGGCAAGTTTCGCCACCGTACACTCCACCTCCACAATCTGTGGGAAGTGGCTCTTGACGGCACCGATAATGTTCTGCGCAACACGCTCGATGGTGCGCTGTGTGACGGCCATCTGCTCGCGGGTAATCTCATACACGGTGAGGTAGTTCACCGCCTTCTCGACAGCATCGTCGTTGGCTACATCGCCCAAATGGGTGGTGATTACCAACTCGACATTGAATCTGTTGCCCACCTTCTGCTCCAAGTCGTAGCAGCCGTGGTAGGCGCGAAACTCCATCTCCTGCAAGCGTATAGTGTAGAGCATAATTGCTGTTTTTTTGTTAGGGTAAATTACTCAACGATAATCAGATAGTAGTTCTTCTTACCGCGCTGTGCAATCATATACTTGCCGGCGATAAGGTCGCTCTCGGTAACCTCTCGCATGGGGTCGGTAACCTTCTCTTTGTTGAGCGATACGCCACCACCCTGTACCATCTTGCGGCACTCACCCTTCGAGGGGAACACCTTGGTGAGGTCTGCTGCCATATCTACGAATGAGCAACCCAACTGCTCCTTTGAGATGGTGAACTGGGGTACACCCTCGAATACCTGCAACAGAGTCTGCTCGTCAAGACGGTGGAGAGCCTCAGAAGTAGCACCACCGAAGAGAATCTGCGAAGCCTCTACGGCCTTCTCGTACTCCTCTGCAGAGTGAATCATTGTGGTAATCTCCTTTGCCAAAGTCTTCTGCAACTCACGCAAGTGGGGAGCCTCGTCGTGACGCGCGATGAGCGCATCGATAGTCTCCTTATCGAGCAGAGTGAAGATCTTGATGTAGCGCTTGGCATCCTCGTCGCTCACATTGAGCCAGAACTGGTAGAACTTGTAGGGCGAAGTGTAGCGGGCATCCAACCATACATTGCCGCTCTCGGTCTTACCGAACTTTGTACCGTCGGCCTTGGTGATAAGCGGGCAAGTGATGGCGAAAGCCTCGTTCTCTGAGCCCAGCTTGCGGCGGATAAGCTCTGTACCTGTGGTGATGTTACCCCACTGGTCGGCACCACCCAACTGGACCTTGCAGTTCAGTGTCTGGTAGAGGTGCAGGAAGTCGTAACCCTGCAAGAGCTGATATGTAAACTCGGTGAACGACATACCCTCACCTTCGCCGTTGAAACGCTTTTTCACAGAGTCCTTGGCCATCATATAGTTTACAGTGATACATTTACCGATGTCACGAGCGAAGTCGAGGAACGAAAACTCCTTCATCCAGTCGTAGTTGTTCACCAGCAGAGCCTTGTTCTCGGCGTCAGACTCGAAGTCGAGCAACTTTGCCAACTGATTCTTGATCGCCTCTTGGTTGTGGCGGAGAGTCTGCTCGTCCAAAAGGTTGCGCTCCTGTGACTTGCCGCTGGGGTCACCAATCATACCCGTAGCACCACCTACCAATGCGATGGGGCGGTGGCCACACATCTGAAAATGCTTCAATATCATAACGCCCACCAAGTGGCCAATATGCAATGAGTCGGCTGTGGGGTCAATACCCAGGTAAGCCGTAGTCATCTCCTTTTCGAGCTGTTCCTTAACGCCAGGCATCATCGTGTGAATCATACCACGCCATTCCAACTCCTCTACAAAGTTTTTCTTTGCCATTTTTTTCTATGTTTTAATTATTTCTGAATTATCTTTTTTTGTTGGGCCTACTCGTAATCCATATCGAGCAGACGCTTGAGTTCTAAGATGTTCTCGTTCTTTTCGGTCATAAACTTGATTCTGTCCTCCAGTTTGATGGGGCGTGAGGCCTTGATTTGCTCGTTGATGGTAACATCCATCTCGAGCATACCTGATACGCCAGCCGTCTGTGCCACCTGCATCAGAATCTCGGTCTTCGAGCGCATAATCTCCTCGAAGAGTTGCTGTGTCGGCACCTCCACCTTGATGTGGTGTCCCTCGACATTCATCTTCTCGAAGGCTACGACAAAGCGGGGACGCTCCTCCAGAATATTCTCCACAACCTTGTCGCGCACGGCCAGAATCTTCTGCTCACTGAGCGGGTCGATTACAATCTCCTGCGAGGTGTTGGCCTGCTCGGCATCGTCACCCGATGGCATTGCTGCCGAGTGCATCAACGCTGCAATTGACAATCCCGAAACGCCCGTACGCATAGTTGTGACGGGTCTGGTGGCTGTTTGCGCAGGTGTTGTACTCGTTGTGGAATTGTTCTCCGATGCCGTCGGCATAGCCGATGCCCTCTGTGTGGTCTGTGCAGTCGGCGCAGTTGAAGACGGAGTCGTGCTCGCTTCTGCCGCCTTTGGTTGTGTGGCGGTATTACTTGCGCTTGGCTGTGAGGGCTGTGTCGCCGCAGTGGGGGTCGATGCAGATGTCGAGGCTGCGGGTGTTATCTGTTGTGGCAGGTCGGGTAGGGGATAGTTGTCATCCTCTATTGGGCTGTCGTCATTTTTTTTTTTGCCGAGACCCGCAATCTTCATAAGTCCCAGTTCTACCAACAATCTCTGATTCGACGATTGCTTTATCTTGCCGTCCGCTTCGGTGAGAAGCGCTATTGCTCCAAATAGGAATTCCGTGCTGCACTGCCCAGCTTGAGCGCGGTATCGCTCGAGGAGCGTTCCCGTGAGTTCAATGAGCGATATTGCAGGCCCCTGGGCAAGCAACAAATCGCGCATATGCTGGTTGAGTCCCGCCATAAAGGTCTGACCCGAAAAACCCTTCGACAACACCTCGTCGAAACGGAGCAGAGCCGAGATATAGTCGCCTGCGAGCAACAACTCTGTCATAGAGAAGTAGGTGTCGTAGTCGAGTACATTCAGCGTGTTGGCAACGGCCTTATATTGCAGATTGGCATTACAGAACGATACTGCCTTGTCGAACATCGAGAGTGCGTCACGCATACCTCCGTCAGCCTTCTGGGCGATTAGGTTGAGCGACTCCTCGTCATAGCTTACGCCCTCGTTGTCGGCGATGTGCTTGAGGTACTGCACTGAATCCTCCACACGGATGCGGTTGAAGTCATAGACTTGACAACGCGACAAGATGGTGGGGATGATTTTGTGCTTCTCGGTGGTAGCCAGAATGAATACAGCGTGCTTGGGCGGCTCCTCCAGCGTCTTGAGGAAGGCGTTGAAGGCCTGCTGTGAGAGCATATGCACCTCATCGATGATAAAGAGTGAGTACTTGCCAATCTGCGGCATAATACGCACCTGCTCGATAAGAGAGCGGATATCATCTACCGAGTTGTTGGATGCGGCATCCAACTCGTGAATGTTGAGCGAGCGTCCTTCGTTGAAGGCTCGGCACGATTCACACTCGTTGCACGCCTCGGCACCGTTGGGGTTGAGGCAGTTGATTGCTTTAGCGAAGATACGGGCACAAGTAGTCTTACCTACTCCGCGAGGTCCGCAGAATAGGTATGCGTGGGCCAACTGACCGCGCTCGATGGCATTTTTAAGCGTCGAGGTGATGCTCTGTTGTCCCACAACCGAGGCGAATGTCGCTGGTCGGTATTTGCGTGCTGATACGATAAATTCACTCATAGCACTGCAAAGATAGTAATTTTTTCTAATCAAGCCCTTTTTAAGGGAGGCTTTTTTATTTCATAAGGTTTATGGCTCGACGATAGTGACCTCGATTCCTCGCTGTTGTAAGGCTGCGAGGGTGTGGGGCGGGATGCCTGCATCGGTGATAATCTGGTCGATTTCGTCAATGGCACAGATGCGGCTGAAGCCTCGGCGCCCGAACTTCGATGAGTCGCACAACACGATGGTCTTCTGCGTTGAACGAATCATCTGGCGGTTTAGGTTGGCCTCCAAAAGGTTGGTGGTCGAAAGTCCATATTCAAGGTCAAGACCATCGACGCCGATGAAGAGTTTACTGCTGGTGAAGTTCTCGAGCATACGCTCGGCATCACAGCCTACGGCCGACAGCGCACTGCCTCGCACGATGCCACCCAGCAAGATGACCTCGATGTTGTGGTTCTTGGCCAATACGGATGCTACATTCAGCGCAGGAGTTATTACGGTCAGGCGACCCTGTAACTCGTTGGGGATAATCTCGCGAGCAAAGTATAGTACGGTTGTACCCGAAGCAATGATAATCGAGTCGCTCGGCTCGATGAGTCGCGATGCGGCTCGGCCGATGGCACTCTTCTCGGCAGGGTACTGCAACTCCTTCTCGTTCACATCACGGTCGTTGATGTAGGGGCTGATTTTTATGGCCTTACCGTGAGCGCGGTAGAGGAGTTTGTTCTCCTCGAGAATGGTCAGGTCCTTGCGTATCGTAACCTCCGAAACATTCAGCATAGTGGATAGTTCGGTCACACTGACCGAGCCTTTGCTGTCCAACTCTTTGATAATGAAATTGTGTCTTTCGTTTATTGTCATAGCGGGTATAACTGTCGTTTTCTGCCCGTAAAGATAGTAAAAAAGCGTAAAATGCGAGGAGTTGCGCTGATAATTGTCGGAAAATGCGCGTTTTGGGATAAAAATTTCGTGCAAAATGTTGTGTGTGTTTCAAAATAACACTACTTTTGTTTCGCAATGAAACGCCGTGCGGAGCAATGGGTGATTTTTAGAGGATTTTATCACCCGAAAACAACCCTCCAAAGCGGCGTGAAATCACTCTCCATAGCGCATTATGCGCCTTGCGAGGTCTGTCCTTTTGACTCGAAATAAAATTACAATATAAGATGAATAGAGATCAACTTTTGTCGCGCCTTGACCGTGAGGACAAGGTATGGGATGTGGTGGTTATCGGTGGCGGTGCTACGGGTTTGGGCTGTGCTGTCGATGCTGCTGCGCGTGGTTATGAGGTGGCTCTCTTCGAGCGCGAGGACTTTGCAAAGTGTACTTCGAGCCGTTCTACGAAGCTCGTTCACGGTGGTGTGCGCTATCTGCAGAAACTGGAGGTGGATTTGGTGCGTGAGGCACTCCACGAGCGAGGCTTGATGAAGCAGAATGCCCCCCACCTGGTTAAGGATCAGGCATTCGTAATATCGAACTACAGCCATTGGGATAATTTCCTTTATTTCTGCGGTCTGCTCTGCTATGACATTCTTTCGTTCGGCTTTGGCTATGGCCGTTCGCGCTTTATTTCGGCGAAGAAGGTGCTGGAGTATCTGCCTACATCCGAGAAGAAGGGTCTGAAGGGTGGTGTAGTATATCACGACGGTCAGTTTGACGACTCGCGTATGGCTGTCAATCTGGCACAGACTGCCGTTGAACAGGGCGCTGTGGTTGCCAACTATACGGCTGTTGAGAAGGTTCTGCACGACGAGCAGGGCAAGGTGTGTGGCGTAGTGGCGCGCGATTTGATGAGCGACAAGAGCTATACAGTCAAGGCCAAAGCGGTTATCAATGCTGCGGGTATCTTCGTTGATGAGGTTATGCAGATGGATAAACCCGATATGCCCAAGATGGTGGTGCCGAGTCAGGGTGTACACCTCGTTCTCGATATGAAGTTCCTGCAGAGCGACTACGCTATAATGGTTCCCAAGACATCTGACGGCCGAGTGCTGTTTGCTGTGCCCTGGCACGACAAGGTGGTGGTAGGAACTACCGATATTCAGCGTCCCGTGGCAGAGAGCGAGCCCAAACCGCTGGATGAGGAGATTGACTTTATCCTCTCTACCGCTGGCCTCTATATGTCGCCCGCTCCTACACGCAAGGATATTGTTTCGGTATTTGCTGGTCAGCGTCCGCTGGCGGCACCCAAGCAGGAGGGTAAGAGTTCGAAGGAGGTATCGCGTAGCCACAAGGTGATTGTTTCGGACCACGACCTTATAACCATTACGGGCGGTAAGTGGACTTCATACCGTCGTATGGCCGAAGATACCATCGATAAGGCCATTGCGTTGGGCAAGATTGCCAAGCGCAAGTGCGTGACTCGCAAGTTGAAGGTACACGGCTGGCGTCCTAATCCCAACCTCGCCGACCATATGTATGTATATGGTAGCGATGAGCCCACTATCCGTCAGATGATTAAGGAGAACGGTGCGTTGGGTGAGCGCCTAAGCGAGAAGTATGGCTACACTGTTGCCGAGGTGTTGTGGGCCGTACGCAACGAGATGGCGCAGACTGTCGAGGATGTTTTGGCGCGTCGTGTGCGTATCCTGTTTGTTGATGCCCGTGAGGCGTTGAAGGCTGCCCGCCGAGTTGCTGAGGTTATGGCCGAGGAGATGGGTAAGGATGAGGCTTGGGTAGTGGCTCAGGTCGAGGCTTTCGAGAAGGTTGCTGGCAACTACATCGTCGGTTAGGCTGATTATCCCGAATTTTTTATTAAATTCGCAGCATAAATATATAAGTAATATGTCAATGCTCGATTTTTTCAATCCCCCTGCGGCGCGTGAACGCATTGCCGCCGATAAGATAGATGCGGAGTATCGCCGTATGCGTCTTAAGGTATTTTTGGGTGCATTCTTCGGTTATGCGGCCTACTACCTTGTGCGTAAGAACCTCTCGCTGGCAGCCCCTGGAATGATTGCCGAGGGCTTGCTCGATAAGGAGACTGCTGGTTTTGCAATGGCAGGTATCCCCATCGCTTACGCCTTTAGTAAGTTTATTATGGGCAGTCTGTCGGACCACTCCGATGCCCGTAAGTTCCTGGTTGTGGGATTGATTATCGCCTCGTTGGTGATGATGAGTGTTGGCTTGGTGCCCTACTCGGCTACCATAGCGGTCAATGGAGTTATACTCTTTGCCTTTATGTTGGTGGTAGGTTGGCTCTCTGGTATGGGTTGGCCTCCGTGCGGTAGAGTTATGGCGCACTGGTTCTCGCAGAATGAGCGTAGCTTCAAGATGTCAATATGGAACTGCTCGCACAATGTGGGTGGTGGCTCGCTCGGATTGTTGGTGTCGGCTGGTATCGTGGCATTCGCTGCTCTGGGTATTACAGAGAGTTGGCGTGCGGCCTTCATCTTCCCATCGTTGGTGGCTATCTGTTTTGCGGCGTTCTGTTGGTGGACACTGCGTGATACACCCGAGTCGTGTGGTCTGCCTCCTGTCGAGGAGTACCGTAACGACTACACAAGCCGCAAGGCTGCTGCGGGCGAGGAGTCGAAGATTCCCTTCCGCCGCCTCTTCGTTGATTATGTCTTTAAGAATGGTTTGCTGTGGATGATTGCCATAGCAAATGTGTTCGTATATTTCATCCGCTACGGCGTTAGCGACTGGTCGCCCACATATCTGCAGGAGATGCAGATTATGTCACCCGACGAGAGCCGTTTTGCCTTCTCGCTGTTTGAGTATGCAGGTATTCCTGGTACAATCATCTGCGGATGGCTGTCGTCGCGATTCTTTAGTGGTCGTTGCGCCCCCGTCAATGTTATATATATGATAATGGTGTTGGTGGGTATTCTGGGCTACTGGCAGGCCGAGGCTATTGCTACGATGTTGGGTGGTGGCGAAGGCGTGCTTGCAATGGTGGTCTACTGCTCGTTGGCTTTGACAGGTTTTGCAGTCTATGGCCCTATCGCGCTGATTGGAATTCAGGCGTTGAGCTTCGTGCCCAAGAACGCTGCGGGTACGGCTGCGGGCTTTGTGGGCTTGTTCGGCTATCTGCTGGGTGATGCTCTGTTGTCGAAGATTATCGTAGGTCAGATTGCTGGCAATGCCTCGATGGGTTGGGGTGTTACATTCTGGCTCTTTATAGTGGCTTGCGTGGTGGCTACGCTGATATGCGCCATCACTTGGGGCAAGGAGTATCGTGTGATGCGTGAGCGTTCTATGCAACATTAATAGATAAATCACTGTGCTGATAGTCTGTCGGCGGGGTTGTGTTTTTTCCTTGCGGCAGATGTTGAAAGCATAGTCGGTTGTGTTTTTTGTGGTTGAGCCCGTTTAACGAAAGTTATGCGGGCTCGTTTGTTTGTGTAGTGGGGCTATTGTTTGCGAGAGTTGTATAGTTTTTGCTTATGGTAAAATCAAAATAATTGATTTGTTTGGTGATTGCATAGGCTAAAAATGTAATATCTTTGTCGTAGGAAAAGGGAATAAAATCTTTGTGATGAAAGCGCCGAGCATTGATAATTCTGACCGCCGTGAGCGTCAGGCCTTCGTCGAGGAGGTGTGGAAGTGCTTGAATAATTGCGAGATGTGTGGCAAGTGCCGCATCCTGCGAGGTAAGACAGCCGAGGCGGTATATGCCGACTACATCGATGGTAAGCGCTCATATAGAGATGTGACATTAAGTATAAGAAATAATAACCATTAAAACTATTCATTATGGAGGCAAAAGAGAAAGTATTGGCAACAATGAAGGAGGCTGGTGAGCCTATGAACGCTGGTAAGATTGCAGAGTTGAGCGGCCTGGACCGTAAAGAGGTGGATAAGGCTATGAAGCAGCTCAAGGATGAGGGCGCTATCGTATCACCCGTTCGCTGCAAGTGGGCCCCCGCCGAGTAAGGTGCGGCTCATCAAGAGCAAACAACCATACACAAAAAGAGTCTTCAGTCGGCTATCCGATTGAAGACTCTTTTCTCTTGTGAAGGGGCGGATTACTCGATAGAGAGCCAGCCCATATACCAGCCGGGTTGTGTGGGGATAGTTACGATGATGTCGTTGCCGTCGCGCTTGAAGTTGAGCTTCTGGTCGCGCTCTTCGGCGCTGTGCCATACAAGGCGCTTGGCATCGGCGCAGCCTCGCAGACGCAGTGTGGTTGTGGGTTGCTCCGAGATGGTGGTGTTCAGTACTGCTACCGAGCGCAGAGCGCCCTCGGCATTGATGCGAGGTACGATAACGGCCTGAGCCATAGACTCCATAATGACGGGCATCTTGTTTTCTGAAGCCCAGTCAATAGCGCGAGCCATAGCCAGACGCTCGGCGTTGGAGATATTTGTAGTGTATCCAGGGATAACCACTGTGCGGCCTCCGTTGGCACCCTCGAAGCAGACTGCACCCTCGAGTGTAACCTCGGGTGCGTCGACCTGCTTGATTGCCTTATCCCAGCCATCGACTGATGTTATAATATTCCACGCGGCGTGGTCCAATACAAGGTGATTGCTTGCGAGCAACTGCAGAGCCTCGTCGTTGGGGATTCCTGCGGCTGAGGGGCCGTCGATAAGTTGTACTGCGGGGTAGTTGCCGTCGGGACACAAAGGTACACCCAGAGTGCTGATTGCAGAAGCCACATCGCCTGCGCTAGTCATCAGCCAGCCCCAGCCTGGAGCGTTGATTGTGACATGGTCGGGTGAGATGTAGGGGTTGGCTCCTCCTGGCTCGGTGCCACGGTTGAATGCAGCATACTCCTCATACAAGGGGCGCCAGCGCTGCAGAAACTTGAAGTAGTTATCGGCATACCACTCCATAGGTTCCGAAGCCGAGCAGATGATAGCGTAAGAGAGCTGTGTCACACCCATCGCGAGGTAGAGCATCGACTCGGTGCATAGGCCTTGGGGTGACTTGCCCGTAGCGTAGTGGCGGTAACCCTCCACCTCGGCTACAATCTCCTTAACCGAAGGGCTCAGGCGGCGAATCTGACGAGCCATATCGAGAGCCTTGCCAATCATTCCGTGGGGTGCATCATCGTCGTAGAAGCCGTTGCCAGGGCGTGATGTGGCGTCGAGGCCGGTTGTACGCTCGATGGCGGCGTATGATTGGTTCCAGTCGCGACCCTCGAGCAGTTCGCGGTGGAAGTTCACCTGCTGGATACCTACCTTTGTGTTGGGCGATACGCTATGTACACCCTTTGCTGTAGCCTCGGCTACCAGAGCAAGGCTCTGCTGGCTGAACTCAATCCACTGCTTGCGGAGTGTGCCGCCACCCTCGTTGGCATCGAGTGCAGCCTCCAACTCTCGGTTGGTGAAGTTGTAACCATACTGCTTGTTGAATTCGCTGATGCAAGTGTCGCAGAAGCAGAGCATACGCGCGGGATGGTGGCGTGTGACGCGCAGGTCATCGTCAATCCACGATATGCGTGGCTGGCACACCTTGGCGTATGTGGCATACATCTCGCTCATATAGTCCAAGAAGGCGCTCTGGCGTGGGCAGTGGCTCATTTGTGTTCTGTTGCCGAAAGCATCGACAATGGTGGTCCACTTCGTGGGGCGCAACTCGTCAGCGCCAGCCTCGAAGTCATCTCCGTGACCGACAGATATACCTTGGATAGAGGTTGTGACGCCAATCTCGCGCAACATATCGTTGGCTACAGCCATCTTGGCGGCCGACTCGCGATGGGTATCCATCGAGAGGGTCTCGAACTCCTGACAGAACCACACCTCGTTGAATGTGCCATTGTATTTCTTGAGTGCCTCAATCAAATCGTCACGCAACTGCTCATCGGTGTGGTGTGCGGGCCAAAGGCGCAGAATCATACCAAAATCCTCGGCGTTGGTTGCAGGGTCGGGGTTAGTACTCTTGTTGCAGCTACCCAATACGAGGAGCGCAGAGAGTAAAATGAGTATTCGTTTCATAGAGTTGGTAGTTAATCTTAATTATCAATAGAGCAAAATTCGCAAAAAAATGTGAAACTTCAAATTTTTCATCTGCGATAATCGACCACGGGGAAGATTATTTCGCCAAATAATCACTATATTTGTTTTAGGATTAATATCATAGACGCAATGAATAGAAGAGTCAAAGTCGTATGCTTGCTGGTGATGCTGATGGTTGGTTGCCACATTTCGCTGGCTCAGAATCTGATACCTGCGCCCAAGGAGATAAACTATTTGAGCGATAAAAAGGTAAGGCTAAAGTCGGTAGAAAAGAGGGTTGTGCCAACGGATGGCCTTCCGACAGAGCAATATACGCTGAGGGTCAAAAACGGCAAAGCAGTAATCATAGCCCAGAGCAAGCAGGCCGAGTGTTGGGGTGTGGCGACTCTGCGACAGATAACCGACAAGAGTGGTTGCGTGCCCGAGGTGGAGATTACCGACTATCCGTCGTTCCCCATTCGTGGCTTTATGCACGATACGGGTCGTAACTTCCGTGAGGTGGCTCTACTGAAGCAGGATATAGATCTGCTGTCGGCCTATAAACTGAATGTTTTTCATTGGCACCTTACCGACAACCCTGCGTGGCGTATTGAGTGCAAGGCCTATCCGCAACTCAACGATGCGAAGTACCACATCATAGGTCGTGACGAGGGTCGCTTCTACTCTTACGACGAGATTAGGGATGTGATTGCCTACGCTCGCGAGCGCGGTGTGATGATTATTCCCGAGATTGATATGCCAGGTCATAGCCAATACTTCAACCGCACATTCGGCTTTGAGATGGCTACCGAGGAGGGTATGAAGGTGTTGGAGAAGTGTCTGAAGGAGTTTTTTACCGAGATACCCAAGGAGGATTGCCCCTACATACACATTGGCTCTGACGAGGTGAAGGTTGCCGACCCCGAAGAGTTTATGCGCTTTTGCGAGAAGTTGGTGCGTGATGCCGAGCGTACGCCCATAGCGTGGGATCCTGGTCTGCCGCCGTCGGACGGCACTTATGGCCAGATATGGTATGCCTCGATTGGCGATGTGCTTGACGATGAGGCCTATCCGAGAAAGTATATCGACTCGTATATGGGTTATCTGAACAATAGTTGTCCGCTGATTAACACTTCGCGCTACTTCCTGCACAAGGCCTGCAATACCGACAAGGCTACCGACACAGCGCGAGGCGGAATACTCTGTCTGTGGAACGATGTGAATGTCGATGATCCGAATAAGTTGCTACCTCACAACGGTATGCCCGAAGGTTTGCTTGCCTTTGCCGAGTGCTTCTGGGTTGGAGGTGAGGGCTATGGCCTAAAGTCGGAGATGATGATTCCCGCGCCTGAGAGCGCAGGGCATCGTGATTTGGTGGAGTTCGAAAAGCGATTAGCTTACCACCGCGATAATATGCTCACCGATTACGATGTGCGCTGGGTGGCCAACGCTTCGCAGCCCTGGCGTGTGACACTGCCCGCTGTGGCAGGTACACCCGTCGAGCAGATGAAGTGGACCAAGGCGTGGGGTGGTGTGATAGATTTACATGCTCTGTGTCGTGACAACGGCATCAAGCCCAATGGCAAGATGGATGCGTGGCTCAAGACCGAGATTTATGTCGAGCGCGACACCGTAATCAAGGCTATGGTGGGCTTTGAGTCTCCATCGCGTGCCAATCGCATTTCGAGTGGTATCGGCGAGCAGGGGTGTTGGGAAGGCGGAGGCCGCTTGATTGTGAATGGCGTGGATATCTACCCCGCCGAGGAGTGGCGCGAGCCTGCAAAATACAAATATCTCTATAATACTTGGCACAAGCCCGCTAACGAAGAGCCCTACACCGACGAGCAGCTCTTCTGGATGCGCGAGCCAGCTCTGGTGCCGCTGAAAGCGGGTTGGAATAGTGTTATGCTGTATGCGCCCCGACTCTTTAATATCAACAACTGGGTGGCTGCGTTTATCCCCGTCAGAGTGGACGATAAGGGGGCTTTGCACGAGGCTGAAGGGGTGAAATTCAGATAGCGCAAGCCTCGGTTACAGAGGCCAATTAGAGGGTAAAAAATATTTTAATCAATAAATAGTTGGCTGAAACATAGATTTTTATTACCTTTGCGCCACTGAAAATTTTAACAAAAAAAGTAATATTATGACAATTACAGCATCTGATATCAAAATCGGTATGTGCATCGAGATGGACAACAAGACTTTCCTCGTTGTTGATTTCCAGCACTGCAAGCCCGGTAAGGGTCCTGCTTTCGTTCGTTCAAAGCTCAAGAACTTGGAGAACGGTTATGTTCTCGAGAAGACTTTCTCTTCTGTAAGCCAGAAGATTGAGCAGGTACGCGTTGAGCGTCGTCCCTACCAGTTCACTTACGAGGACGATTTGGGCGCACACTTCATGCACACTGAGACTTTCGAGGAGATTAACATTGACAAGAATGTTATCGACAACTACGACTTGATGGCCGACGGTCAGATCGTTGAGGTTATGTTCCACACTGAGAAGGAGACTGTTCTTTCAGCTGAGCTTCCTCCCGTTCTCGATATGGAGGTAACTTACACAGAGCCCGGTATCAAGGGTGATACAGCTTCTACAAACTCATTGAAGCCCGCTACAGTGAACACAGGCGCTACAGTTCGTGTACCCTTGTTCATCAACACTGGCGACAAGATCCGCGTAGATAGCCGTACTCGCGAGTACAAGGAGCGTATCCGCTAATTCGATTGGTGATATACCGCACAAGAGGTTGCTGATGAGTGTCAGTAACCTCTTTTTTTTGTCGTTTTTTTGAGGGTGCTTTCTTATTTATATTTATATATAGTATCGCAAAATAAATGCATAAATATTGCGTTTGCTAAGAAATATGCATATAAATATGTCGGGGAGTAAATTTTTTAGTTACTTTTGTACGACACCGAAAAAATCTTTCAACTATGACAAAAACATTCGTTACATATCTGCTGGTTATTCTCGCTTTTTGTAGTTGCAGTCGTGGCGTGAAGTTCGATATCGAGGGTCAGTTGGCCGACAATGCTGCAAGTATGGTATATCTTGTGGTTGAGGATACTGACATCGACACGCTGGGATCGGCTGAGGTTGGGCGTGACAATAGGTTTCGACTGCGTGGCGAGGTGGCAGAGCCTATGACGGCATTTATATGTGACGACAACGGCAATGCCTTGGCGATGCTCTTGACCGAGAATGCGAGTG
The DNA here is from genome assembly GCA_017555695.1 of Alistipes sp. Classification (GTDB taxonomy): domain Bacteria; phylum Bacteroidota; class Bacteroidia; order Bacteroidales; family Rikenellaceae; genus Alistipes. The sequence goes on along the minus strand of JAFZFX010000036.1, from coordinate 151,709 downwards.
TCAATCTGCGTTATGCGGGCGAGGAGGGGTATGTTGTCGAGGGTGGCCCCATCAACGACAAATACAACTTCATCCTGCGCCGTCTTTCGACCATCGCGCGTCAGGTCGAGGAGCTGAACCCCGAATCGGAGAGCGTTGAGGAGGAGTATGAGTCGCTCGTGGTGAAGTATCACGATGTGGTTTCAACGGCCATTACCGATAATCTTGATAACATCATAGGCGTGGAGCTCTTCCTGAGCCAGGAGGCGCGTGGAATGTCGGCCGAGGATATGAGGGTTAGATTTGCACAGTTCTCACCGCAGATGCGCCAGCTTAGGGCTATGCGCCACTTCGAGCAGTATATCTCGACCTACGAGAAGACCGAGACGGGCAAGCCGTTCATTGACCTTAAACTGCATACAATGTCGGGCTCGAAGCAGTTAGCCGACCTGTGCAAGGGCAAATGGGTGCTGTTGCAGTTCTGGGCTACTTGGTGTGAACCCTGCCTCGATGAGTTGCCGATGTTGCGTAGCCTCTATGCCAAGTATGCGGCGATGGGTTTTGAGATATGTGCCGTGTCGCTCGACCGTGACCAGGATCGCTGGCGTCACTTCGTGGCCGAGAATGAGATGTTGTGGACCAATGCCATAGATATTGCGGACGAGTCGCAGTTGTCGGCTGCCGAGGAGTATGGCCTGCAGTCTATACCTTCGTCGTTCTTGATTTCACCCGAGGGCGTGATTGTCGAGCGCAATATTTTCGGCGAGGAACTGCAACACAAGCTCGAACATATATTTCAGTACTAAATTGGTAAATATTGCCTAATAGCTGTGTGTCAATATATTAGGCTATAATGGGGTAAAAGGGGTGAAAGAAAAAGTAAAAAAAATGTAAAAAATATTGCAAAATATTTGCACAGACTAATTTTTTGCCCTATATTTGCACTCGCAATCAGCAAATGGCTCCGTAGCTCAACTGAATAGAGTACTTGACTACGGATCAAGCGGTTACAGGTTTGAATCCTGTCGGAGTCACTGAAGGTAGAGGTTACAGAAATGTAATCTCTTTTTTTTTGTGCCTAATTTCTGCCATATCGAGCGCTGATGAGGTGGTGCAGGGTGGCGTAGTTCGTCGCCGCAGACGAGTAGCGTAGAGGGCTGTATTTTGGCTCTAAATATTAACTTGTGTTAGGAGTTGGCGGGGTAGGGCTTAGAGGTAAATATATGCAATAAAAAAGGGGTTATCCGCTTAGGATAACCCCTTTTGGTTATATTGTCAGAATATTACTTCTGATTCAAAGCTGCGTGAGCCGCTGCCAAGCGTGCGATAGGCACACGGAACGGAGAACAGCTTACATAGTTCAAACCTGCGTAGTGGCAGAACTCTACTGATGAAGGCTCACCACCGTGCTCACCGCAGATACCGCACTTCAAGTCGGGACGAGTGCCACGGCCCTTGAATACTGCCTCGCGAACCAACTGACCAACACCGTTGCGGTCCAGAACCTGGAACGGGTCGTTCTTCAGGATGTTCTTGTCGAGGTAAGTGGGCAAGAACTTAGCGATATCGTCACGAGAGAAACCGAGAGTCATCTGAGTAAGGTCGTTTGTACCGAATGAGAAGAACTCTGCAACCTCTGCGATCTGGTTAGCTGTAACAGCAGCACGAGGAACCTCGATCATTGTACCTACCAAGTAGTCGATCTTGTCGTTACGCTCTGCGAATACCTGCTTTGCAACCTCGTCGATGATGTTCTTCTGGTAGCGGAGCTCCTTGTGGTTACCTACCAGGGGAACCATAATCTCTACCTTAACATCTGTACCTGAAGCCTTAACATTCATAGCAGCCTCGAGGATAGCGCGTGCCTGCATCTCGGTAATCTCGGGATAAGTGTTGCCAAGACGGCAACCACGGTGACCCAACATCGGGTTAACCTCGTGCAAGTACTCTACCTTAGCAGCAACAGCCTCGTATGTGATGCCCAACTCCTGAGCCATCTCACGCTGCTCCTTCTCTGTGTTGGGAGCGAACTCGTGCAAAGGTGGATCGAGCAGACGAACGATAACGGGGTAGCCCTTCATAGCCTTGAACAGACCCTCGAAGTCACCACGCTGCATAGGCAACAACTTAGCCAAAGCCACACGGCGGCCAGCCTCGTCGTCAGCCAAGATCATCTCGCGTACGGCCTTGATACGGTCGCCCTCGAAGAACATATGCTCTGTACGGCACAAACCGATACCCTCGGCGCCGAATGCGAATGCCTGAGCAGCATCACGGGGTGTGTCGGCGTTAGCGCGTACCTTCATTGTAGCGTACTTGCCAGCCAAATCCATCAACTCACCGAAGTCACCGCTGAGGTCAGCATCCTGTGTAGCAACCTGACCCAGGTAAACCTCACCTGTAGAACCGTTGAGTGAAATCCAGTCACCCTCCTTAATCTCGTAGCCATTAACCTTGATAGTGCGAGCCTTATAGTCGATGTTGAGCTCACCAGCACCTGATACGCAGCACTTACCCATACCACGAGCAACAACGGCTGCGTGAGATGTCATACCACCGCGTGCAGTCAAGATACCTGCAGCGTCCAACATACCCTTCAAATCCTCGGGTGAAGTCTCGATACGAACCAAGATAGCCTTCTGGCCAGTCTCTGCCAAAATCTTCTCAGCATCCTCAGCGAAGAATACTACGGGACCTGTAGCAGCACCGGGTGATGCGGGCAGACCCTTAACGATAACCTTGGCGTTCTTGATAGCTGTCTTATCGAATACGGGGTGGAGCAACTCGTCCAACTTAGCAGGCTCGCAACGCAAAACTGCAGTCTTCTCGTCGATAAGACCCTCGTGCAACATATCGATAGCGATCTTAACCATCGCAGCACCTGTACGCTTACCGTTACGGCACTGCAACATCCAGAGCTTACCGTCCTGGATAGTGAACTCGATATCCTGCATATCCTTGAAGTAAACCTCCAAGTGGTTCTGAATCTCGTTCAACTCAGCGTATACAGTAGGCATAACCTCCTCCAATGAAGGATACTTGCTTACGCGATCCTCCTCAGAGATGTTCTGTGCCTGAGCCCAACGGCGTGAGCCCTCGATTGTAATCTGCTGGGGTGTGCGGATACCTGCAACAACATCCTCACCCTGTGCGTTGATAAGATACTCACCGTTAAAGATGTTCTCACCTGTAGCAGCGTCACGAGAGAAGGCAACACCAGTAGCAGAGTTCTCACCCATGTTGCCGAATACCATTGCCTGTACTGATACTGCTGTACCCCACTCTGCGGGGATGTTATTGAGCTTACGATAGAGGATAGCGCGCTCGTTCATCCATGAGCCGAACACTGCGCAAACTGCACCCCACAACTGCTCCCAAGGACAAGCGGGGAAATCCTTACCTGTCTGGTTCTTAACGGCAGCCTTAAATGCAGCAACCAACTCCTTCAAATCCTCAACTGTGAGGTCTGTATCCATAGTGATACCGCGCTTCTCCTTCTGCTCGTCGATAAGAGCCTCGAAGGGATCCTGGTCCTCCTTAGATACGGGCTTCATGCCCAACACTACATCACCGTACATCTGTACGAAACGACGGTATGAGTCCCAAGCGAAACGGGGGTTACCTGTACGCTTAGCAACAGCCTCAACAGCCTCGTCGTTCATACCGAGGTTCAAGATTGTATCCATCATACCGGGCATTGAAGCGCGTGCGCCAGAACGAACAGATACCAACAAAGGCATCTCCTTGTCGCCGAACTTCATACCAGTGAGGTTCTCGATATTCTTCATAGCGCGCTCCACCTCGGGACGCAACATCTCGATAACAGCCTCCTTACCCTTGCTGTAATACTCTGAACATACCTCGGTTGTGATTGTGAAACCAGGAGGAACGGGAATACCAATGAGGTTCATCTCAGCCAAATTGGCACCCTTACCACCAAGCAACTCTCTCATCTTACCGTTACCCTCAGCCTCTTTGTTACCGAAGGTGTAAACGCGTTTTACATCTGCCATAATTCTTGGTTTTTTAATTATTTTGAATACTAAATTGTTGTCAAATTTGTAAAATTGCACACTTTTGTGGCGAACACACAAAGGTATAACTTTTTTGCTAATTTTCCAATATTTCTCTGAAATATATGAAAACGGGTAGATATTTCGAATATCCGCCACGATATTTGGTCTTGTCGAATGTGGCTTTGGGCGCACCTTTTTCGTCGAGCAACCACGACTTTATGTAGACATTGCAATGGCCCTGCCAGCGGAAATTTGTGGCTATTCGGTCACGCATTAGCCAACGCCCCTGGCTCAGTTGGTTGCCGCGTCCTTGGCGCTCGGCTGCGAGTGTGGCGTCGTGCATATCATAGCGGTCGAAGTTCATGCGGTTGGGGTATCCCAATATGACGATGTTTTTATCCTCGCGTAGCAGGTCATACTCCTCCATCATCACGCCCAACGACTGCGAACGGTGGTTTGCTATGATTGTGAGCGGCGTGTGTCCTATGCTACCGTCGATGCAGAGTGCTCCGCGCCACTCTATGATGCGGTCGATGAAAAGCCTGTCACCGAAGTAAAGCACTGCAAAATCCAGACCGTCACGACTATCCGACTGACGGTGGATATAGGCGTAATCCTCCTTGCTGGCAGAGACGATGTCGCGTACCACGGACTCGTTCTCAATGCCATATAGAATAACTACGGAAAGCGCCAAAGAATCAACTACTTGTGCAATGTTCTGCACTTTTGTATTGTAACGATTTTCGTCCCAATGAAAGCGCCCTTTTGGGGTGTAGTCGGTGTCGTTGTAGAATTGTGATGGGGTGGAGTCGTAGAGCCCGTCCACATCGTAGTAGGCGATGCCGAATGACTCTTGGCCTCGGGCCGAAGTGATGGCCGTCAGCAACAGAAATAGAACTGATAAGACTCTCTGCATATTACTCGCATATCACGCCCGAACCTGACAACACCTCGCCGTCGTACCACGCGGCAAACTGACCTGCGGCGATGCCTCGCTGTGGCTCGTCGAATAGGATGTAGAGCCCATCTTCGCGGCAGATTAACTGTGCCGACTGCAACGGCTGGCGATAGCGTATGCGTACCTGATAGCGGCGAACCTCTCCTGGTTGCATCTGCTCGGCGGGTGCTACCCAATGTACCTCCTCCGACAGAATCTTCAACGCCTTGCGGTAGAGTCCAGGGTGAGAATCTCCCTCGCCGACATATATCACATTCTGCTCGACATCGGTGGCAATGATAAAGAGTGACTCCTTGCGTCCGCCAATGCCCAAACCCTTGCGCTGGCCGATGGTGTAGAAGTGTGCGCCCTTGTGTGTGCCAATCTTCTTGCCGTCGCGCACTGTATATCTGAATGGCTGTGACAGTGCCTCGACATCGGCGTTATCCATCGTACGACCGTAGCCTCGCCACGAGGGTAGTATCTCGTGGATATTTCCCTCATTGGCAGATAGTTTCTGCTGTAGGAATACGGGTAGATCGACCTTGCCTACAAAGCATATTCCCTGCGAATCCTTGCGCTTGGCTGTTGCCAGCTTCTGCTCGTCGGCTATGCGGCGCACCTCGGGTTTTTGTAAGTCGCCAATCGGGAATAGGGCGTATGAGAGCTGCTCCTGCGTGAGCTGGCAGAGAAAATAGCTCTGATCCTTGTTCTTGTCGGCACCAGCCAGCAGACGATAGACGGTCTTGCCATCCACCTGCTCCTCGACCTTGCGGCAGTAGTGACCCGTAGCCACATAGTCGGCACCCAGCTTGAGCGCCTCCTTGAGGAATACATCGAATTTAATCTCGCGGTTGCACAACACATCGGGATTGGGGGTACGGCCACGCTCATACTCTGCGAACATATAGTCCACGACACGGCGGCGATACTCCTCCGAGAGGTCCACAAAACGGAAGGGGATATCAAGTCGTTTGGCAACGAGTTCGGCGAAGAGTTGGTCATCGTACCAGGGGCAGTCGCCTTCGAGAGTGCCCGTAGTGTCGTGCCAATTTCGCATAAAAAGACCGATGACATTATGCCCTTGCTCCTTAAGCAGATAAGCTGCTACTGAAGAGTCCACGCCACCTGATAAGCCCACTACAACTGTTGCCATAAGGATGATTTGAATTAATAAAAAAACGCAAGGCCGATTGACCTTGCGTTCGAATTTGGGGTGGAAGATGGGATTCGAACCCACGACCTTAGGAACCACAATCCTCTACTCTAACCAGCTGAGCTACATCCACCATATCGATTCAACTCCTCGAATCGGTGTGCAAATATAGAGGGTTTTATATTCTTTTCCAAATAAAATCACGAAAAAAGTCAAAAAAAGTTGTTTTAACCACATTTTTGCCTCTGCGACCCCATATTTTTTTAAGATTCGGTTGTGGAATAGTCATAGCTAATCTGTAAATAAAAACCCCTCAAACACCCATTGGCAGAGCATTTGAGGGGATATTGGTTAGGCCTTCTTTCTGAAGCCGAAATTCAGTTTCGGTAATTTTGGCATCTTGGGCAACGATATCGACTTGCCCTTCTCGCTTGTCAGCGACACTTCGACATCGACGGTCTGTCCCGCCTTTAACTGCAGTACGAAGCCTACGCGGCGCAAATTCTTATCCACCTTTTCGAACTCTTTATACTGATGGTCGGGCCAAATCTTAGCCTCGGCAGCCACCTTGCCCTTTAATCTTAGGTACATCGTCTTGCCATCCTGTGTCAGCAGGATAATGTTGGGCGCGATAATCTGTGCCTCGGCGTTGGTGGCCATACGCCACTCTACGGTAGAGGGGGTGTCGCCCATGGCGATGTGGTCGGTAATGGTAAGGTTGTCGTTCTTGTCGAGTTCGGCCTTGCGAGTCACATTGGTTGCGCTACCCTCGAATGTGGGTGTGAGGTTCACGATAGCACCCTTCTGGCGGGGCAAGTCGAAGGTCTCTACAATCTCGGCAATACCCTTTACATTGTGGGGCTGGTTGTTGATTGTGAGTACATTGTGTGACTCTGCACCCAAGCGGAAGATACTCCAGCGCTCGCTATTTTGGCCGCGATTCCAGAGGTCTACGCCCGCCTGCTCAAGTGTGTTGTAGTCGTGCATACCCAAGTCAATAGCCCAGCGTACGCCGTCACGCTCGTAGATGAATGAGCCAGCGTCCATATGTGCGTGGTTGGTGCTTGCCTGACCGCCCTTGATGGCGAAATAGGTGTCGTCGTCACTCTCCCAGCCACTGCGATAGACAAAGATAGGAGCCTCGCCGTGGTTTACCCATATATGGCTCTTGGGAAGGTGTGTCTTGCCCAAGTCGAGCGATGAGCCAAACAACATATATATAGGTAGCAGTCTATCTTTTTCCAATTTGCCCTGCTTGATGAGCATCTCATCCACGGCAACAATCGACGCGTCGTTTGATTGGCGTGCAAACCAATACTTCGCAGGCATACTCTTCACGGCCGCGCCCGAGTCAGCGAAGTTGAAGCTCTTGCCCGAGGGGGCTGTCAAGTAGGTCATAAACGAGGCAGAGTTCATAAAACTCTTCTGTGAGGCAATGCCAGCATCTGTGCCCAGGGCCGACTGCAGGGCCGCAACGAGCATAACCTCGAAGCTTGTGCCGTAGTCCCAATAGCTGTAACCCTCGGGGTAGCCGCCATCGGGCTCATAGCACTTCTGTGCAATGGGGTTTGACTCAATGCATTTGGCAATGAGTGCTTTGCAATATTCGGGTGAGCGCTCCAAAGTGGCCAGCGCACCGTAAATCATACCTGCGTTGCAGACCTGATTCCAGTTGTTGTCAGCAGTGAAAAACCACGCTTGCTTGTCGTTCTCTGAGGCGAGCAATCCCTTCTCGTAAATTGCTGTGCCGATGATACTGCGCGAGTGTACGGGAAGGTAACGGTAGAGCCAGTCGTAACCGATGGCGAGGGCCATTGTCATCTCGCCCACATCCAAGAAGTGTGCGGGATTCCAGTCGTCAAACTCGCAGATAGTCAGCATCTCGCGCTCGGCACGCTGTGCGTAGCGCACATCGTCGGTCATAAGGTAGGCATACGAGAGGTAGAATACTCGCTTCAAAGCCTCGCGTGACACCGAGAGCAGGCGACGGCCCGTCATCTTGCGCGTGAGGGGCATAGCCGAGAGATAACCATCGGCTTCGGTGATAATCATATCGTGTGTCTTACGAGCATTATCCGAGCGAGAGGCAAACTCCTTCATCGCTGTGATGTCGCCCGACTTTAGCAACAGACGCGGGTGAGGCGCAATGTTATCGTAGTTCAGCTCCTGCGCAGAGAGTGATGTCGCCACAAAAAAGAGGGCAAAAATCGAAAGTAAAAGATATTTTTTCATAACTAAGTCTCAAATTACGGGCGAAAATAAACATAATTTTGCAAACTTCACACTTTGGGTGTGAATAAATGGCCGTGCGGAGAAAAATCGGCACACCGTGACAGGTTGTCAGTTGCCTTATACAGAGTGCCCTAACGCTTGTTAGAGAGTGTGACCTCGATGTCGGCCGTCTGCTTGGCCTTGAATTGCAGAACAAAGCCTACGCGGCGCAGGTTTTTGTCCACGGTTTCGTACTCCCTATAGTTGTGGTCGGGCCAAATCTTGGCCTCGGTGGGGAGTTTGCTCTTGATTTTCAGGTAGAGTGTCTTGCCATCCTGCCTTAGCTCGATGACATTGGGCGCTACAATCTGTGCCTCTGCATTGGTGGCCATACGCCACTCAACGGTGGCAGCCTCCTTGCCGCAGACGATGTGATCGGTAATTGTCAAGTTGTCGTTCTTGTCGATTTCGGCCTTGCGTGTAACCTCTTTGGCGTCGGAGCCGAATACTGGCGTAAGATCGACAACGGCGCCCTTGCGGTGTGGGGTGTCAAAGGTCTCCACAATCTCGGCCATACCCTTGACATCGTGTAGGTGGCCATTGAACATCAGTATGTTGTGTGATTCGGGACCAGTGCGAAATATCTTCCAACGCACGCTCTCCTGCTTGGTGTTTCCGTGGTCGAGTCCAGCCTCCTCAAGGATGTGGTAGTTGTGCGACCCCAAATCGATAGCCCAACGCACGCCGTCACGCTCGTAGATGAACGAGCCCGCGTCCATATGTGCGTGGTTGGTGCTTGCCGTACCTCCCTTGATGGCGAAATAGGTGTCGTTGGGGCTCTCCCAGCCGCTGCGATAGACAAAGACGGGTGTAGCTCCGTGATTGACCCAGGTGCAGTGGGGGAGTTGTGACTGGCTGAAATCGAGCGCCGAGCCGAAGACCATATAGGTGGGCAATAACCTCACATTTAAGACTCTCTTGTTCTTGACGAATAGTTCATCCACTGCAACGATTGAGGCGTCGTTCTTCTCGCGGGCGAACCAATACTTCGACGATGTGCAAGACATAGCTGTGCTGGAGTCGGCGAAATTATAGCTCTTACCTGACGGTGTTGCCATATATGTCATATATGATGCTGTACGCATAAAACTCTCTTGTGCGGCTATGCCCGCATCTGTGCCGAGGGCTGATTGCAAGGCCGCAACCAACATTACCTCGAAACTTGTGCCGTAGTCCCAATAACCAGCGCCTTCGGGGTAGCCGCCATCGGGCTCATAACACTTCTGTGCTATAGGGTTTGAACGGAGGCACTTGGCAATGAGCGTCTTGCAATATTCGGGCGTGCGCTCGAAGGTGGCCAACGCACCATAAATCATACCTGCGTTGCAGACCTGGTTCCAGTTATGGTCGGCGCGGAAGAACCACGCTTGCTTGTCGTTTTCTGATGGGCGTAATCCCTTTTCATAAATCGCTGTGGCGATGGTGTTGCGCGAATCCTCGGAGAGGTAATTGTAGAGCCAATCGTAGCCAATCGAGAGCGCCATCGTCATCTCGCTCACATCCAGAAAGTGCGAAGGATTCCAGTCTATGAATGAGCTGGCTGCCAACATCTCGCGCTCGGCACGCTCGGCATAGCGCTCGTCGTCGGTCATAATGTAAGCATATGAGAGGTAGAACACTCGTTTCAGCACCTCGCTCGACACCTGCAACAGTCGGCGTCCCTCCAGCTTGCGTGTGGCAGGGGTAGATTTGAGGAAACGGGTTGCCTCATTCACTATCATATTGTCCACAAAACGAGCATTTTCCGAGCGGTCGCGAAAATCTCGCATTGTCGGTATGTCGTCGGCATTGAGCAGCAGGCGCGGATGGGGTGCTATGTTTTCGTAGCTAAGCTCCTGCGCCGAGAGCGATAAGGTGGCCGAGAGAAGCGCGAATATGAGGATAAACAGATAATTTTTCATAATAAAATTTCGATTTATGGACGAAATTAAAAATAATTTTGCAAACTTCGCATTCCGAATGGCAGATTATTGCTTTTGCGACATCACTTTTGGGAGTGCAGACTGACATTTTGTCACCTTGCTGACACAAATATGTCAGAGTTTGCCCCGAAATTGAGTTTGGCACATCTGTTGTTCATATATAAAGCGTGGCCGCAAGGCACATTAATAGCGCAAACAAAATTTTAACTTAAAACATTAATACGATTATGACAATTAAACCGCTTTCAGACCGCGTATTGGTATTGCCCAATCCGGCAGAAGAGAAGACCGCAGGTGGTCTGTTCATCCCCGACACAGCAAAGGAGAAGCCCTTGATGGGTAAGGTAGTAGCCGTTGGCCCCGGTACAGCCGAGGTTAAGATGGAGGTTAAGGAGGGCGATACAGTTCTCTACGGCAAGTACGCTGGTACAGAGCTCAACATCGAGGGTGTTGATTACCTCATTATGAAGCAGAACGATATTCTGGCTATCTACTAATGGTCAGTTCACTATAAAATACTACGAAAATTATGGCAAAGGAGATTAAATATAATGTAGAGGCTCGCGACCTTTTGAAGGAGGGCGTAGACGCTTTGGCAAATGCAGTTAAGGTAACACTCGGTCCTAACGGTCGTAATGTTATCATCGACAAGAAGTTCGGTGCACCCCACATCACAAAGGATGGTGTAACCGTAGCTAAGGAGATTGAGTTGGATGACCCCTTCGCAAATATGGGTGCTCAGATGGTTAAGGAGGTTGCCTCTAAGACTAACGACGATGCAGGTGACGGTACAACTACCGCTACTGTTTTGGCTCAGGCTCTTATCGGTGTAGGTTTGAAGAATGTGACTGCAGGTGCTAATCCTATGGATCTTAAGCGCGGTATGGACAAGGCTGTTGCTATCGTTATCGACGAGCTTAAGAAGCAGAGCCAGCAGGTTGGCAACGACATCTCAAAGATCGAGCAGGTTGCTACTATCTCTGCAAACAACGATACTAACATCGGTCAGCTCATTGCTGAGGCTATGTCAAAGGTGAACAACGAGGGTGTTATCACTGTTGAGGAGGCTAAGGGTACAGAGACTCATGTAGATGTTGTTGAGGGTATGCAGTTTGACCGTGGTTACATCTCGGCTTACTTCATGACCGACACAGAGAAGATGGAGGCTGAGATGGAGAAGCCCCTCATCCTTATCACTGACAAGAAGATCTCTACAATGAAGGAGATTATGGGCGTATTGGAGCCCGTTGCACAGAACGGTCGTTCGTTGGTTATCATCGCTGAGGATGTTGATGGCGAGGCTTTGTCTGCATTGGTTGTAAATAAGTTGCGTGGTGCATTGAAGATCGCTGCTTGTAAGGCTCCTGGCTTCGGCGACCGTCGTAAGGATATGTTGGAGGATATCGCAATCCTGACAGGTGGTACAGTAATCTCTGCTGACAAGGGTATGAAGCTCGAGGACGCTACTATCGAGATGTTGGGTTCTGCCGAGAAGGTATCTATGAACAAGGAGACTACAACTATCGTAGATGGTGCTGGCCAGAAGGAGGCTATCGCAAGCCGTATCGCACAGATTCGTGCTGGTATCGAGGGCGCAAAGTCTGACTACGACCGCGAGAAGTTGCAGGAGCGTTTGGCTAAGCTCTCAGGCGGTGTTGCAGTATTGTATGTAGGTGCTGCTACCGAGGTTGAGATGAAGGAGAAGAAGGACCGCGTAGACGACGCTTTGGCTGCAACTCGTGCTGCAGTTGAGGAGGGTATCGTTCCTGGTGGTGGTGTAGCTTACATCCGTGCCGTTGCTGCCTTGGAGAACCTCAAGGGCGAGAACGAGGACCAGACTACAGGTATCCAGATCGTTAAGCGTGCTATCGAGGAGCCTTTGCGTCAGATTGTAGCTAACGCTGGCGGTGAGGGTTCAGTTGTAGTTAATAAGATTAAGGAGAGCGCTGGTAACATCGGTTACAATGCTCGTGACGACAAGTACGAGGATATGTTCTCTGCTGGTATCATCGACCCCACTAAGGTGTCGCGTGTAGCTTTGGAGAACGCTGCCTCTATCGCATCAATGTTCTTGACAACAGAGTGCGTATTGGTAGACAAGAAGAGCGAGACTCCCGCTATGCCTCCTATGCCCCAGGGCGGAATGGGTGGTATGATGTAATAAATATTACCTCATAATATTATTGGCTGTCGATTTTTTTCGGCAGCCTTTTTTGTTCTCGCATAGAGAGTTTGGTGGTCAAAAGTTGCAAAAAGCTGTCGCAGATGTTTGAAAGTACCGAAAAAAGAGATAATTTTGTAATGATGCAACTCTGCAAGAGGGGGTTGCCGAGGGTTTGATAATAAACGATAAAGAGAAAATATTATGAAACGATTTCTTTCGATTCTAACATCTGTGCTGCTCCTGGTGACAATGGTGTCGGCGCCCGCAGCGGCCAAGAACCGTAAACTTAAGGCGCTGATTGTGTCGGGACAGAACAACCATAATTGGCCCGTCAGCCACAAGGCGTTGCAGCTCATACTCGACAATTCGGGACTCTTCGAGAGCGATATAGTGCTTACGGCCAAGGCTGGAGGTGATATGAGCAACTTTGCGCCCGCTTTCGACGAGTATGATGTTGTGGTGTTGGACTACAACGGTGATAGCTGGCCCGAGAAGACCAACGAAGCATTCCTGAAGTATGTGCAGTCGGGTGGTGGCGTAGTGGTCTATCACGCAGCCGATAACGCCTTTGCTGGTTGGGAGGAGTTTAATAAGATTATAGCTCTTGGTGGATGGGAGGGTCGCACAGAGAAGTCTGGCCCATACTACTACCTCGTTGATGGTAAGCCCGTGCTGGACAATACTCCTGGTCCTGGTGGCTCACACGGTAGCCAGCGAGAGTATCCTATGCACTGTCGCAATGCCAAGCATCCGATAGTAAAGGGTCTGCCCGACAACTGGATTCACGGCCGCGACGAGATGTATGACCGTATGCGTGGCCCCGCAAATATCAAGGATTTGCTCTATTCGGGTTTTGCTATCAAGTCAGAGGGTGGCTCTGGTCGTGAGGAGCCGTTGGTATTCACGGTTGATTATGGCAAGGCGCGCATCTTCCATATTATGCTCGGTCATGCTGGCCCCTCGCTCGAGGATAACCCCGCGATGCAGTGCGCCGGCTTCCAGACGCTGATGTTGCGCGGTGCAGAGTGGTGTGCTACGGGTAAGGTGAAGCAGGCTCTGCCAAAAGATTTTCCGACTGACAAGAGCACTTCGTTCCGTATGGACTACACCCCGAAAAAGTAGCAGACGGCGGCTTTTGTGACATATTCGCCCGTAATGTTGTGGCGTTTTCGCTAAGAATAAAAAATCTTTGTTGTATATTTGTTCTGCGAATAGCGGCGTTATTACTTCGCGGCGCGAGATGAGAGTTGAATATTAATGTATAAACTGATAAATATGAAAAAGTTTTTGTTTTTGGTTGCCGTTTTGTTCTCGGCAAGCAGCCTGATGGCACAGACAGAGGTTATTGCACACCGTGGTTTCCACGCAAAGCAGGGCGCAAACTCTGCCAACAATACAATCTCTTCACTCCAGAATGCTCAGGAGTTGGGCGTATATGGTTCTGAGGTGGATATCAACGAGACCAAGGATGGTAAGTTGGTAGCCGTTCACGGCCCCAATCACCAGGGTTACAATGTGCAGAACACTGACTTTGCTGTTTTGCGTGCTACTCCCGTGAGCAATGGCGAGAAGTTGCCCACATTGGAGGAGTATCTCTTGCAGGCAAAGAAGAATACTGCCACGAAGCTTATCATCGAGATTAAGAGCCACGACACTCCCGAGCGCGAGACTCGCGTAGTGAAGAAGATTTTGGCCGAGGTTAAGCGTCTGAAGATGAAGAAGCATGTTGAGTATATCGCCTTCAGCAAGCATGTTTGTGACGAGGTGGTGAAGTATGCCCCCAAGAAGACCAAGATTGCTTATCTTAATGGTGACCTTACTCCCCAGCAGTGTAAGGATAACGGCTACACAGGTATTGACTACAACTACGGTACAATGCAGAAGAATCCCGAGTGGATTAAGCAGTGCCACGATTTGGGCCTTACAGTAAACATCTGGACTGTAAACAAGACTAACGAGTTGCAGTGGTGCATCGACAACAAGGCTGACTACATCACAACTGATAACCCCGTTGAGACTAACCGTCTGCTCGGTAAGTAGTCGTTGGTAGATAGACTATTTTGTTTTAGAGAGGTATTCGCCCCCGAGGGTGGATGCCTCTCTCTTTTTGTTCTGCGAAGTGAGTTTTGGCCATTGAGGACACTTTTTTTTGGCCGTTTTGGTGCGATGATATATCTTTGTCGTGTTTAGATGTAAATCCCGCTATGTTATTGCGAGGAGGGCTTGCCCGACGCGGCAATCTCTTTAGCTTTAAGGGTAGATTCCCGCAGTCGCTTTGCTCCATCGGAATGACAACAAAATGAATAGACAAAAACTCTTTATGGAACTGAAATATGGCATAAACGACCGCCCCAAGACTGGCGAGTTGGTATTGTATAGTCTGCAGTGGTTTATTCTGGCCATTGCCGTAGTGACAACCTCAATCTTTGTAGCAACGGGTTCACCCGCCGAGCGTGTGCTCTACGCACAGAAGGTCTTTGCGCTGATGGGTGCAGCGACTTTTGTGCAGGTCTTGTGGGGTCACCGTCTGCCCATCGTCGTAGGTCCTGCAGCGGTGTTGCTCGTGGGAATCATTACAGCGTTGGCTTCGCAGGGTGATGCCGTAAATACCAATAAGATATATACTGCCATTGCCATTGGCGGTGCGGCCGTTACGCTGTTGTCGATAGGTCGCTGGTTGGAGCATCTGAAGCGTATCTTTACACCGCGAGTAGTGGTGCTTATTTTGATGCTTATCGCCTTCACGCTCTCGCCGACAATCAAGAATATGATTTTCCCCGCAGCTGCACCAGATAAACACACCTTTGGACTCGTTTTTACCCTTCTGGCTATCCCCGCAATGGCTTTGGCCGCTGCACGATGGAGAGGAATTGCCAAGTCGTTGGTAGTGCCCATTGCGCTGGTGGTAGGATGCGTGGTTTACTATGCCGTCTATGGTGGTTTTGCGCAGGTTTTTGAGCAATATACCGAGTCGAGTGGCGATATCATTCTGCCTCGTTTTGAGTTCGATGGCAGTATGATTGTGTCGTTCCTGCTCTGTTATGTCACACTCCTTATCAACGATATAGGCTCTATTCAGGGTCTCGGCGCAATGCTCTCTACGGAGGATACCGACAAGCGCTGCCGTCGTGGTGTGTTCATCACGGGTTTGTTCAATATTATAGCGGGTAGTTTGGGCGTCATCGGCCCCGTGAACTACTCTATGTCGCCGGGTGTGATTGGTGCCTCGCGTTGTGCTTCGCGCTATGCGCTCATTCCCGCAGGCTTGGGTCTGGTGATATGTGCTATGTCGCCCTCGCTTATTGCTGTATTCTCGGCTATCCCCAACACTATAATCGGTGTTATCCTGCTCTATCTGATGGGTACGCAGCTGGCCGCATCGTTCCATATTATGACCGCCGACAAGTCGGCTGCGACATTTGAGGATGGTCTGATTCTCGGCCTTCCCATTCTGGTGGCGTTGCTCTTCTCGGCTGTGCCGATGGGGGCCATCCCGCAGATGTTGCGCCCGATTATGGGTAACGGATTTGTGATGGGTGTCGTGACTGTGATGGTGATGGAGCATCTGGTGTTCCGCAAGTCGGGTGGTAATTCGGCAAAATAATCATCCAAAGCTCGCATAAATAGCTTACACATTGAAATTGCACTACTTCGCTGCCCTTTTGGGCCGTTTCTGAGTGGTGTGTCAGCCAAAATAAGCCTCTTTGAGTGAATTTATGGGCCTAAAATGGGGTAAAATCCTCTGTTTTACGGCACATAGATGGGTTGTTTTCTCTTAAAATACCCCGAAATTGGTCGATTTTGTCACTATTGATGACCTCCGTAGCTTGCAAAATGTCAGAAAACCAATATCTGTAACTTATGAATTGTAAGCAATAGTTACATAACCCGCAAATTGTTTAACTCGATTGGTTTAGAGCCTAATTTTATTTGGCAAATATGTTTTTTAAGTGTATCTTTGCAAATGTTCTTTATATTAAAAAAGCACACAAACAACAAAATTCGTACAAAAATTTAATGCTTATGGTTAGGAAAATTGTACTTTCTATCGTTGCTGTTCTGACAGCGTGCTCTTTCGCACTGGCGCAGAACAAGCAGGTTACCGGTACAGTTGTAGACGCAGACGGCAACCCTATCTTGGGTGCTGCTGTTACAGTTGTTGGCACAACAGCTGGCGGACAAACTACCGGTGTGAGCGGTGAGTTCTCTATTTCAGCTCCCGCTAATGGAACTTTGGAGGTTTCTTTTATCGGCTATAAGACTGAGCAGGTCGCTATCGCTGGTAAGAGCAACATCAAGGTTGTTCTGCAGGTCGACACGCAGTCTATCGACGATGTAGTCGTAGTAGCGTTCGGTGAGCAGAAGAAGGAGGCCTTTACAGGTTCTGCAAAGGTCATCAAAGCCGACGACCTTATCAAGACTCAGTCTTCAAATGTGACTGACGCGTTGGTAGGTAAGGTTGCTGGTGTTCAGTTCACATCATCATCAGGTCGTCTGGGTTCAGGTCAGAGCCTTACTGTTCGTGGTATTGGTTCTATCTCTGCTGGTAACTCACCTCTTTACATCGTTGACGGTGTACCTTACGAGGGTGATATCAACAACTTGAACTCTGCCGATATCGAGTCAATGACTATCCTGAAGGATGCTGCTTCTAACGCCCTCTACGGTGCTCGTGGTGCTAACGGTGTAATCATGATTACAACCAAGAAGGCTCGCGCAGGTGAGGCTGTTGTTACTTTCGACGGTAAGTGGGGTATCAACACTAAGGCTTTGCAGCAGTATGATGTAACAACTGAGGCTGGTGAGTTCTATGAGATGCACCACAGCGCATTGAAGAACTACCAGACTATGGTTATGGGCTTGAACGAGAGCGCTGCTTACGCACAGGCTTCTAACATCTTGACTTCTGGTGCTGCTGGTGGTTTGGGTTACAATGTTTACGATGTACCTGCTGGTCAGAACCTTATCGGTACAAACGGTAAGCTCAACCCCAACGCTAAGCTCGGTCGCAAGGTTAACTACAACGGTCAGGATTTCTTGATGTTGCCCGATAACTGGGTAGATCAGATCTACAACACTTCATTCCGTCAGGAGTACAACGCAAGCGTATCAGGCGCTACTCAGCGTGCTAACTTCTATGCTTCAATCGGTTACCTCGATAACACAGGTATTATCGACGGTTCTGACATGGAGCGTTACACAGCTCGTTTGCGTGCAGACTACAACGCTAAGAAGTGGTTGAAGGTAGGTGGTAACTTCTCTTACACTCACTTCAACTGGAACAACGGTAACGACCCCGATAGCGAGGGTGCTTCAGATGGTGGTAACGCATTCGCAACAGCTATGCGTATGGCTCCTATCTATCCGTTGTTTATGCGTGATGGCGATGGTAACATCATGATCGACGAGTACGGTTTCGAGATGTACGATACTGGTGACGGTCGTAACGGTGGTATGTTCCGTCGTACAGGTGGTCAGTCAAACGACTTGCAGGACATCAAGTTGAACAAGAACAACAACGAGGGTAACGCCTTCACTGCAAACGGTTTCGCTGATTTCTACATCATCGACGGTTTGACAGCAACTGTTAATGCAAGCATCACTGTTGACGAGACTCGTTCAACTACTTTGCTTAACCCCTACTACGGTCAGTTCGCAACATCTGGTGGTGTTGTTTCTAAGTCACACGGCCGTTCTATCGCTTACAACACTCAGCAGTTGTTGAGCTACAAGCGCACATTCGGTGATCACAACATGGATGTATTGCTCGGTCACGAGATGTATGATGTTAAGTCATACGGTCTCTACGCAAGCCGTAGCGGTATGTTCTCACCCGATAACGACGAGTTGTCAGGTTTGGTAACTGATATGTCTAACTCTGGTTCTTCAATCAGCGACTACAACAACGAGGGTTTCTTCTTCCGTGGTCAGTACGATTACGATAGCCGTATCTTCGGTTCAGTATCATATCGTCGTGATGCGTCTTCACGCTTCCACCCCGATAACCGCTGGGGTAACTTCTGGTCAGTTGGTGCTGCTTGGATTATCAGCAAGGAGAGCTGGTACGACCTCGATTGGCTCGATATGTTGAAGGTTAAGGCTTCTTACGGTTCACAGGGTAACGATAACATCGGTTCATTCCGTTATACTGATGTTTACTCTATCGAGAACGACGGTCAGGGTGGTGTAACCAATGTACTCGCAAGCAAGGGTAACAAGGACATCACATGGGAGACTAACGCTAACCTCAACCTCGGTATCGAGTTCAGCGCATTGAAGGGTCGTTTGTATGGTGGTATCGATGTATTCCGTCGTCAGACTTCTGATATGCTCTTCTCATTGAGCGTTCCCGTTGAGGCTGGTTACTCTTCAATCTACACCAACATTGGTGACATGCGTAACGCAGGTTTGGAGATTGACTTGGGCGCTGACATCATCCGCACTAAGGATCTGTTGTGGAGCGTTTCACTCAACATGACTCACTACAAGAATAAGGTAATCTCATTGCCCGACCAGTACAAGACACAGTCTACTCACGACGGTAAGTGGATGGGTCGTATCAACGGCAACCGCTTCTTGGCTGAGGGTATGTCATACTACGAGTACTACTTGCCTACATTCGCTGGTGTAAATGAGAAGGGTGAGTCTACTTGGTACTACTACAAGGATGTAGAGGTTGAGAAGAAGGACGCTAATGGTAATGTTATGAAGGACAAGGATAACAATGTCATCATGGAGACTATCAAGGAGCGTGACATTACTAACGACTATAGCACTGCTTCTGCAAGTGGTAAGGAGTTGCAGGGTGATGGTTTGGCTGACCTCTATGGTGGTTTCGGTACATCATTGGAGTGGAAGGGTCTTGACTTCTCTGCACAGTTCACTTATCAGTTGGGCGGTTTGGCTTATGACTCAGGTTATGCATTCTATATGTCATCACCCACAGGTGCATCTGATGGTTCACCCTACCACCACGATTTGTTGAACGCTTGGACTCCCGAGAACACAGATTCTAACATTCCTCGTTTCGCTTACGGTGATAACTACTCTGCTGGTTCTTCTAACCGTTTCTTGATCGATGCTTCATACTTGAACATCCAGAACTTGACTTTGGGTTACACATTGCCCAGCAAGTGGACTCAGAAGTTCTTGGTTAACAAGCTCCGCGTATATGTAGCTTGTGACAATGTATGGTACTGGTCTAAGCGTCAGGGTCTTGACCCCCGTCAGAGCATTAGCGGTAGCACTAACCCCTTCTACTACGCTCCTATTCGTACAGTATCGGGTGGTGTAACTGTAACATTCTAATTATAAAATATTGCAGATTATGAAAACAAACACTATAGTAAGATTCATTGCAGCTTTGGTTTGTGCATCAGTGTTGATGACAAGCTGTATCAAGGATGGTCTTCCCGAGGGTGGTAGTGCTACCAACGAGCAGGTTGGTGCGTCTCCCTTTGCGGCCGATGGTGTATTGACCGCTATGTCTACTATCTTGATGACCAACTATGTTGGTATCGGTGACCACTGTGATTTTGGTTTGCCTTCAGTATTTGGTGCGACAGACCGTATGTGTGGTGAGGTAATCCCTACTTCAGGTAATATGCCCGATGGTAATCAGTATTACGACCGTTGGCAGTTTGCTCTTTACACAGAGCGTAACGGTTTGGACCAGAACGGTTGGGGTTCACCTTTGTTCTACTACAATTACTACAACTTTATTTATACAACTAACTCAGCTATTGGTATCTTCTCTGCTAATCCTGGTCCCGAGTTGGCCGTAGCAAAGGCTTTCCGTGCAGCTTTGTTCTTGGATATGGCTCGTATGTACGATCCTCTGCCCGCAAAGGCTGAGGGTATCACAGGTACTAACGATTATGAGATTCCTGCTGAGGTTGTAGGTTTGACAGTGCCTATCGTAACAGAGACTTCTACTATCCAGGAGTTGGAGAACAACCCCCGTGCTACTCGCGAGGAGATGTTCGAGTTCATCCTTGGTGACTTGAAGGAGGCTGAGTCATTGATTGGAGACTACAAGTCTACTAACATTGGTATGCCTACAAAGGCTGTTGTTTACGGTTTGTTGGCTCGTGCTTACAACTGGTTGGGTTGCTTTAGCGACAAGTATGAGAATGTTCCCACTGGTAACGACGCTTACAAGTTGGCTGCACAGTACGCTCGCAAGGCTATCACAGAGTCTGGTTGCTCTATTATGAATGAGGCTCAGTTTACTGATCCTACTACTGGTTTCTGCAAGGCTAACAGCGCTTGGATGTGGGGCTTGCAGCAGTCTACTGACACTGTGTTGAACAACATTTTGTCGTTCACAGCTCACATGGCTACTGACGCTCTTTGGGGCTACGGTGGTGGTGCACAGCCTGGTATCAACGCTTTGTCATACGCTCGTATGAACGATACTGACTTCCGTAAGAAGTTGTACAACAACCCCGAGCGTGATTTCTCTAAGATTGACCCCTACACTAACCTCACTGAGGAGGAGTATGAGGGTGGTGGTAAGGCTATGTCTTCAATCGCTCCCTATGCAAGCTTCAAGTTCCACACTAACGGTGGTGAGAAGTATGACTACTCTGTAGGTAATGTTACAGACATTCCTATGATGCGTGTTGAGGAGATGTACCTTATCGAGGCTGAGGCTACAGCACACTACGATGCAGCTAAGGGTGCAGAGTTGCTCACAGCCTTCATGGCTTACCGTGATAGCGCTTACGCTATTCCTGCTGATGCTGACCTCGTTGAGGAGATTATCTTCCAGAAGCGTATGGAGTTCTGGGGTGAGGGTATCTCATACTTCGATATGAAGCGTCTTAACATCGGTATGGTTGCTGGTAACGAGGGTTCTAACGCTCCGAAGGATGCTCGTTTCACAACTAACGGCCGTGCACCTTGGTGGAACCTTACTATTCCGTTGTCAGCTATTCAGCAGAACAAGGGTCTCGATGGTAAGAACAACCCCAATGCGTCAAAAACTTATTTGTCTAAAAACTAATTAATGTGTAAACTATGAAGAGTCTTAAGATATTCTTTTTGACAGCGCTCGTAGCCGTAGCTTCAATGTTCACGGCTTGTACCAACGACCAGGATTGGTCGGCTGGCGAGCAGGCGCAGGGTGCGCAGGTTTACTTTTCAGCAGATGCAGTGACTACCATCACTGCAACTGCCGAGACTACATCATTCGATGTTGTAGTTTATCGTGGCAACACCGAGGGCGCAGTTAGCGTTCCCGTTAAGGCTACTATCTCGGCTGCCAAGGTAGACGAGGATGCTGAGCCTATCGACTATACAGAGTTGTTCTCTATCCCCACAAAGGTCTCTTTCGGCGAGGGTAAGGACAAGGCTACTCTCAAGATTGAGGTTGACCGTGAGAACTTGGAGGATGGTCAGACTTATACTATCGCTCTCCAGTTGAACGACGCAAGCGCCGTTACTCCTTACGGTTACAGCTCACAGACTTATACATTCGTTGTTCCCGAGCCCTATGTACTTTTGGGTAAGGCTGTTATCCGCGAGGATATCATTGCAACTATCTTCTCTATCGATAATATCGAGTGGGAGGTAGAGGTTTATGAGAATGCTAACACTCCTGGTTACATCTACTTGAAGAACGCCTATACTTCAAAGTTCCCCTACAATGAGCCGGGTGACTATGTTGAGGAGGATGTTTACTTCACAATCAACATCTCTGATCCTACCCAGGTTGTTATTCCTACTCAGTATCTTGGTTGCGACTGGAATCCTACTGATTACGGTCCCTTCTTCGTTGGTACAGCCGCTCCTGGTACTTTGGTAAATGGTGTTATCACATTCCCCGTTAAGGGCTTGCTCCTCGGTATGGAGATCTACACTGAGGGTCAGTGGGGTTGGTATGCTAACACTAATGGTCTGTTCCGCGTAATTTTGCCTGGTGCAGTTTTGACTGACTACTCTATGGAGGTTGCTTACGGTGGTTTCCGTGTAGCTGACGACAACGCAACTATCTATCCTATCGCTCGCGCAGCTTACGGTGCTGATGTTGCCGAGATTAAGTACGCTTTTGTTGCTGGTGACATCACTTCTGATGTTGAGGCTTTGGAGGCTGCTTTGGCTGGCATCGAGGATGGTTCAGTAGTTTCTAACAAGGTTGCTGTTACCACTACTACAAACGCTGATGGCGAGGAGGTAAACGAGATGATGCTCGAGAGCGTTGAGGCTAAGGAGGCTGGTGTTTACACTGTAATCGCTATTCCTTACAGCGCTGATGGTGAGGCTCAGTATGGCGACTTGGCTATCGCTTCATTCTATGTACAGGGTGTAGGTGCAGGTGAGCTCCCCGAGGTTGACCTCGAGTTGGCTTGGATGCCTTTCAGCGAGGCTATGCCCGACTATTCAGAGAAGTATCCCGATAGCTCAACTTGGTACTGCGAGGTTTATGGCTCAGAGATTAAGTCAATGAGATATTTCTTCCATACTACAGCTCAGGTTGACGCTTACTTGGCAGCTGGTTACACAGCTCAGGATTTGGTTGACCTTGCTGGTGAGGACTTCGATGTATCTTACATCAATGCAGAGGGTGGTGACTATATTATGTTCACTGGTGTACCTGCAGCAACAAGCTTTACAGTTGTTGTTTGGGCTGAGAACTCATATGGTAACACAACTATCTTGACTGCTTCTGGTTCAACAGCTGAGGCTGCTGCTGCAAAGTTGATGGGTTCAGCTAAGTTGTCTTGGAAGAGCATCAACGGTAACCGTATTGCCTTCTCTGCTGACAAGGCTTTCACTTTCACACCGTCAAATCTTAAGTAATAACTTAGATTTCGATATTTCGGGCTGCTAACTTTCGGGTTAGCAGCCTTTTTTTTGCGCATCATAGCGGGTGTAGCGGGATGACTGCTCCGCGCAACTCGCGCCCACATATACGCAACAAAAAAGAGGCTATCCACGCGGATAGCCTCTTATAATAGAAGGTGTAATGGTCGGTTATACGAAGGGATACTTCACGACTTCGGCCTTGAGCAGACGGTCGCGGATAACCACAGCAACGGTAGTGCCCACAGCGGCGTATTCGCTCTTGACATATCCTAGAGCAATGCCCACCTTCAGCATAGGCGACATTGTACCCGATGTAACTACGCCAATCTTCTCGCCCTCGGCGGTGGCGATGTCGTAGCCGTGGCGGGGGATGCC
This sequence comes from Alistipes sp., assembly GCA_017555695.1. GTDB lineage: Bacteria > Bacteroidota > Bacteroidia > Bacteroidales > Rikenellaceae > Alistipes. The sequence continues at coordinate 128,080 of JAFZFX010000036.1, read as the reverse complement.
TCGGTCAATCATCTTCAGACCCACCAGCTTGCGCTGTACGCCCTCGGCCTTCTGCTTTGCGAGGAATTCGCGGTCGATGAACTCCTTACCCTCGGCGAACTTTGTAACCCAGCCGAGTCCAGCCTCCAGAGGCGATGTAGTGTCGTCGATGTCGTTGCCATAGAGCGCAAAACCCTTCTCCAGACGCAGTGTGTCGCGTGCGCCCAAGCCGATGTTCTTCAGGCCAAACTCCTCGCCAGCCTGCCACATAGCCTCCCAGATGGTGTCGGCGTCGGCGTTGTACATATAAATCTCGCAGCCGCCCGAGCCAGTGTAGCCCGTAGCCGAGAGGATGACATCGCAACCTGCGAGCTTGGTCATCTTGAATGTGTAGTAAACCATATCCTCTACAGGTTCGTCGCACATCTTCTGCACCAACTTCATAGCCAAAGGACCCTGAATGGCTAGCTGTGCGATGTTGTCAGAGGCGTTCTCCAGCTCAACACCAGGCGTCATACCCATCTTTGCACCCTCGGCGCAGATGTGTGCCCAGTCTTTGTCGGTGTTGGCCGCATTGACGCAGAGCATATACTTTGTGTCGCTGAACTTGTAAATCAGGATGTCGTCCACGATGCCGCCCTTGCCGTTGGGCATTGTGGCGTACTGCACTTTGCCGTCAAAGAGTTTCGACACATCGTTTGACGCAATGCGCTGCAACAGATCAAGAGCCTTGTCACCCTTAACCCAAATCTCGCCCATGTGGCTCACATCGAAGACTCCCACGCCCTGGCGTACGGTGTGGTGCTCGTCGTTGATGCCTGAAAACTCGATGGGCATATTGTATCCCGCAAACTCGGCCATCTTGGCGCCTGCGGCGATATGATACTTTGTAAAAGCAGTAGTTTTCATTTGGTAGTATTTCTGATTAATTATTTGTCGGTTTTGTTATACCCAATCGCGGGCAACGAGTGAAAGGCTTGTTGCGGTCGAAGAGGTAGCGATAGGTGGTGTGCATCTTGTGGCGTGTGGCGCACACATACGACTGAATCATACGGTTCATCACGGGGTTGAAGTCGCCAATCCACGCAAACTCCACAGTCTTGTACTTGTTACGCGAGGTGCGGATGTAGTTCTTGTAGATGTACTGAATCATACCCGACTCGACGCCCTTACCCTGGAATTCGGGTGTGACGGCGAAGATAACACCGAAGATGCGGTCGCACGACTTCTTGACCTTCAACTCCCACATCAGGCGCAGCTTGTTCCATAGGTTGAGTTTGCCGTTGAACTTGCCGATGATGCGGTTGATGTCGGGCACCATGATGAAGAATCCGATGGGCTCGTTGTTGAAGTACGAGAAGAAGATGATGTTGGGGTCGATGATGGGACGCAACTTAGCCACAATCTCGTGAGCCTGCTCCTTGGGCATAGGCTTCACGCCCGTAAAGAGCGACCACGCCTTGTTGTAGATGATGCGGAAATCCTCGGCTACCTGATCCAGGTTGTCCATCTCGATGTGGGCAAAACTATAGCCCGGGGTGTTGTGCAGACGCTTCGCACGATCGTGAATCGACTGGTTGAGGTCGTCGTCGTACACACGCCAGAGATAGGTGTTCTGGTTAAAGTAGTTCTGGAATCCATAGTTCTCGAACAGTTCCTTGTAGTAGGGTGGGTTGTAGGGGTTGGCGTAGAGGGGCTGGAATTCGTAGCCCTCAATCAGCAGTCCCCACCACTCGTCACGCGAGCCGAAGTTGATAGGGCCATCCATAGCCTCCATACCACGACTCAACAACCACATACGCGCAGCGTCGAAGAGCTGATTGGCCAGCTCCTGGTCGTTGATAGCCTCAAAGAAGCCGCAACCGCCTGTGGGCTGTTCGTATGCGTTGGCGTGCTCGTTATCGTAGAATGCAGCGATACGGCCAACAACCTCGCCTTCGTTGTTGTATGCCACCCAGCGGATAGCCTCGCCATCGGCAAAGAGTTTGTTTCTGGCGGGGTCGAATACGCTCCTGATGTCGTTGTCGAGCGGGCATACCCAATTACGGTTACCTTTATATAGGCGTTTGGGCAGGTCGATGAACTCCTGCTCCAGAGCCTTATTTGTCACCTCTTGCAAGGTATACTTGTTCTTACTCATATCCTTTAAGTTAGTTTATTTTCAGGTTAGACTACTCAAAAGTAGTAAAAAAAGCATAAAAAGCATCACTCCGCAGCCACTTTTTTTGACTCTGATGCTATTTATGCTTGTTCTGTAATGTCGCTATTTAATCTCTCGCTCGGGGTTGTTTTTTATGAAGGTCTCCCACGACGAAGAGCCCTTTGCGGCCTTCTTGCCGCCACCGAGACCCTTCACTCGGGCGTCGCCCATAGCCTGCGATATTGGGGTGCGGGCCGTAAAGTAGTGGCACATAGCAACGGCCATACCGTCGGTGGCATCCAATCGGCGGGGCATATACTCCAGCTTTAGCATACGCTTCACGATGGCGGCTACCTGCTCCTTCGATGCTGCGCCCGAGCCCGTTATAGCCTGCTTCACGCGTGTGGGAGCGTACTCGAAAACCTCCTTTTGGCGGTGCAGTGCCGCAGCCATAGCCACGCCCTGTGCGCGACCCAACTTGAGCATACTCTGCACATTGGTACCAAAGAATGGCGACTCCAGCGCCACTTCGCGCGGGTCGTAGTCCTCGATGAGTTTGCCCACGCGCTCAAAGATGTAGTGCAACTTGCGGTAGGGGTCGCTCATCGTGTGAAGGTCGATGTCACCCATCACCACTGAGCGCAGGGTGTTACCCTCCACTTCGATGATGCCGTAACCCATAAAGTTCGTGCCTGGGTCGATACCCATTATCCTATATTTACCTCCGCTCTCTTTCATCGTTTAGCGGTTACTTTTATTCAATCGTTTATGAATCTTATATATCTCCTTGCGTATCTGCTCTAGTGAGCCGACTACGAGATAGTACTCACTATCCATAACCGAATCTTTCATAAGTTTCTCGGTTCTGTTGGGGGCAATGTAAACCGTTCCATCATCGTCACTCTCGCCGTCAAAAACAGCATCATAACGACCTGCTGTAAAGACTGTGGCAGATGGAGTATATACAGCGCAGCCCCAAAGCGAGTCATCAACAAAAGCCATCCACTTTTCGGTGATGTTTTCATAGTGTCCCCACGGATGCTCAGGGTCTCCTACGATAATCTGCACCACCTTTGTGGCGTCGATAGGCTCTCCCGAGAATGGATTGTCGCCAAAATATGAGAACAGATGCTTGAGTGACGAAATCAGATACACCGCAGGTATCTCTTGAGGCATAGGCACGCCTTCACCATAGACATTGTCTGTACGATGACAGGTTAATCTATTGCGGACTTTGATGACATTTCCCTTTAACTCAACCCACTGCTCCATAGTGGCCTCCGCTGGGCTGTTGTCCATATCCCATAACATCGGGATGCACTTTACATACGAGTATTTGCCCTTTGACTCATACTCCAAAATCTCGGCACGATTGGCTGCATAGTCACCTACTTGAATCGGGTTCCAGCACCAGGGAGTCCAAAAGTCCGATTGGCCATCAGAGCGACGATCGACGGAGTTTCCCGCATAGTATGATTGCTGGATGTAACGACCCTCATCGTGAATATTTACGATGTTGCGGTCTCTATCCGCCAATGATATGTAATTAATTGCGCCGCCGCGAGTCAAGTCCTGCTTTACGCAAATCTTGCTGTTGTGTAGCGAAAGGCTCTTTACAGCTTTGTCGCTCTTTGTCTGCTGCGCTGTGGCTGATGATGCCAACAGAATCAGACTCATCAAGATGGTTAATCCTTTCATAGTAAAAATTCGCTTTATGGGGTAACTACTACTCTACAAAGTTACTCTTAAATTGCTAATAAACAAAAGTGGTCGCCTCAATCTGTTGATTGGGCGACCACAAAATTATCGGTTTTGAATGGATAATTACTTGAGCAACTCCTCCATCTTCTTCTCAACCTCCTCACCACGCAACTGAGTAGCGATAATCTTGCCAGTAGCGCACTCTACGAGGAAGTTTGCGGGGATAGAATTAACGGCATAGTCGTGACGAGCCTTGTTGTCCCAGTAGTTTACGGCGCTTACATGCAACCAGTTGAGCTTCTTCTCGTCAATAGCCTTCAACCAGTTGTCGCGGTCGCGGTCGAATGAAACACCATAAATCTCAAAGCCCTTCTTGTGGTACTTGTCGTAGGCAGCCTTCAAGTGGGGAACCTCACGCATACAGGGACCACACCAAGATGCCCAGAAGTCGATGAGGACATACTTGTTCTTGCTGTTCTCGATAACGCTCTTCAGTGTGAGTACCTTGCCGTCGGGTGTCAAAGTCTGGGGCTGCTCACCCTCACCAACCTCTGTAATGTCGATGTAGGGGTTGCCAGGCAACACCTTCAAAGCCTGCTCTGAAGACTCCTTGATTGACTTGAACTCCTCCTGCTTCTCTGCGGGCATAGCGGCGATAGCGTCGATAACCTGCTGGGGCTCATAGTAGTAGTAATGCTGCTTGAACAAATCCCAACCGATGAGGTTGCCAGCGTTAGCTACAATAGTCTCATAGTAAAGTGTTGAGATTGCATCCTCTGCAGTCTCCTCATCCTTCTGCAACTCCTGCTGCTTCTTGAAGAGCTCGGCCTTGATGTCGTTGAGTGCAGTACCTGCGGCGTGGTAAGCGCGGTCCTCCTCAGAGAACTTCTTAACCTCGATCTTACCAGCCTCAACATAGAGCTGTGCAACCATTGAGGGACGCTGCTCGTCGCCCTCCTTGGTAACGATATAAGCCGAGTAGGGAGCCTCGACATTACCCTTCAGAGTGTAGGCGTTAGCCGCTACTGCTACAGAGTCGATGTAGTTCAACTCACGATTCTGCATTGATGCCAAATATACCAACTTTCCGTCAGTTGCATCCTCCAAAGTACCAGTGATGGTGAACTTTGTGGCGCTGCCGCAGCTTACCATAACAGCTGCAAGAGCAAAAATAAAAAGTTTCTTCATAGTTATAATTTTTTTATAGATTTTATCGTAAAAATTACTTTTCCTCGCTAAGACTCTTCATCTTCTTCTCCAGGTCGCGAACGCGGTTCTGCAAGTCGGGCAGAGTCTTGAACACGGTGAACGAGCGGTGGTAGCTCAAACCAGGCAGTGAGGGTGAGCCGAGGCGTATGTCGCCATCAACGACATTCTTGTCCAGACCCGACTGTGAGCCAATCTTCACATAGTTACCTACGACGATGTGGTCTGCGATACCCACCTGACCGCCGATGAAGCAGTTGTGGCCAATCTTTGTTGTGCCGGCGATACCAGTCTGTGCCGACGAAACGGTATTCTCACCAACCTCCACATTGTGGCCAATCTGGATAAGGTTATCCAACTTAACGCCCTTGCGGATGATTGTAGAGTCGGTCTTTGCGCGGTCGATACAAGTGTTTGCACCAATCTCGACATTATCCTCGATAATAACATTACCCAACTGCGGAATCTTGTCGAATGTGCCGTCTGGCTTGGGGAAGAAGCCGAAACCGTCAGCACCGATAACAGCACCTGCGTGGAGGATACAGTTTGCACCTACGCGGCATCCCTCGTAAATCTTTACGCCAGGGTAGAGTGTAGTGCCAGCACCAATCTTCACGCCGTCGCCAACATAGCACTGCGGGTAGATCTTTGCGCCGTCGCCAATTACAGCACCAGCCTCGATAACCGCAAAGTCGCCGATGTAGCAGTTCTCGCCGATGGTGGCCTTCTCAGAGATTGAAGCCATACGGCTGATGCCCTTCTTCTGGGGCTTCATAGCGTTGTACATCTCCAGCAACTTCAGTACGGCTGCACCTACATCGGGCAGAGCGATAAGAGTTGCCTTAACCTCGCTTTTGGGCTCGAAGTCGTTGTTTACGAGTACGATAGATGCCTCGGTTGAGTATACATACTGCTCATATTTGGGGTTGGTCAGATAGGTCAATGAGCCCTTCTTGCCGCCCTCGATTGACGATACCGTATGTACCGCAGCCGATTTATCTCCTATGACTGTGCCGCCCAACAGGCCAGCAATCATCTCTGCTGTAAATTCCATCACTTATTTCTGTTTATGTAGTTTCTGTTTGAAAGGACAAATATAGTGTTTATTCCTGGTTCTTGCAACTATTAAGGTCCACACCTTCAGGCAACATATCCTCTACACTATGACCAAAGGCCAGCAATTCGCGTACTGCCGAAGATGACACATCGGCCAGAAAAGCTGGTGTGAGTAGCAGGACGGTCTCAATCTCGGGGAATAAACGCTTATTAGTCTGTGCCAGAGTGCGCTCATACTCAAAGTCGATGGTGTTGCGCACACCTCTGATGATAGCATTTGCTCCCATAGTGCGAGCCGCCTCACCCGTCAGGGTAGAGTATACGATAGCCTCTACTCGCTCGTTGTCGGCATAGAGTGACTCGATGAGTCGTAGGCGTTGCTGTGGCGTTAGGAGTGACTTTTTGCCGATGTTGTCGCCAATAGCGATTATCACCTTATCGAAAAGCGAAAGAGCCTGGCTCACTATTGCCTCGTGACCGCGTGTGAAGGGGTCAAACGAGCCGGGGAAGATAGCTGTTCTCATTATCTTTTTGTGGTATTGTTTTTCGTTTGAAAAATCTCTTCCATAGCCTCTGCGATGCGCTCGGAGAGGATGTGCATATATGTGTGGCGACCCAGCCCCGAGATGGATGTGATGCCCTGGAATGTGACATACATCAACTCGTCGGCCCTCTCCAGCTCGCTAATTGTAAGTTCCGCATAGCGAACCTTTAGCCCCAACTTTCTACAGGCCTCTGCCGCCAACTGGCTTTCGACGCAGTGTTGTGTTGTGGGCGAGAGGGTAGCGGTGTAGCCGTCAATCATAATCATCGGGCGTGTTGCATCCGATACAACAGTGCCGTCGGCCGAAGTAATCAGCGCCTCGTGTGCATCGCGCTGGCGTGCTGCAGCATCGGCCAGACGACGCGAAGATAGCAGTGCCGAACTTAGGAACGATGGCGCAGGGGGAATTATAGCAACGCACATCACATCGGGGTGCAACGAGCGTAGCGTGTAGCCCGCATATATTGTCGCCTCGTCACACTCCAGGCGGTAGTCGCCCTCGCTGTCGAGCATCAGGCGTACGCAGAGTGTCGAGTGTCGGGTCGCGTGGTTGGCAGTGAGCAGTTGGCGTGCCTGCCTCTCGATTGTGGCGGCATCAATCTCCAAACCAAAGCCAAAGAGAGCCTCAGCCGCATTATTCAGCTGCTCGAGGTGTTGCGCCACATAGCGGCAGTTGTATCCAAGCGAGTGTATGTTCTGATAGACATAGGGCTCTTCGGCGGGCTGCCAGAGGCACTGCTCACCGTTTAGAATCATATATCTGTCCTGCTTGAACTCCTGCATCGCTTTAACTCTACTCCATAAAAATCTTCAGCAACAACTCGTGCAGCAATTCGCCGTCACTCATACCTCCTGCGTCAATACCCTTGCTCTTGGCGTCGTATTCGCGTAACAGCCCCAAGATGTTGAATACCTTGCGGTTGTTCCACAGCGCAGAGGTCTGCTTGAGTTCCTTGATGAAGAAGACATTGCTCTTTTTGAGTGTACGCATCAGCTCCATATCGTCGGGGAAGGCTACACCCTTGTACTTTGTCAGCCAACGCTGGTAGTTGATAATGAAAATATCGTGGAACTGACCGAACAGCGCCATAATTGTCAGCAGCAGAGGGTTGTCCTTTGGGTTGCGGGCAAAATGGTCGGCTATGCGCATAGCGCGCGCTATATCTTTCGTAACGACAGCGTTACAAAGTTCAAAGTTGTTAAACTCCTTTGAGATGCCCACCAGATTTTCAATCTCTACATCGCTCACCTGCGTAGCGCCTTGCGGCAGTGCTACCACCAACTTGTCCAACTCGTTGGAGATTTTCGAGATGTCACAGCCCAAATGGTCGGTCAGCATCTGCACGGCCTTGGGGGTGATGTTCAACCCCTTCTGTGCTACGAATTGTGTGAGCCAGGGACCAATCTCGTAGTCGCGTGGGCGTATCGATTCGAACACGGTGCCCGATGCAGAGCACTGCTTGTAGAGCGCCGAGCGCTTGTCGATGTTCTTCTCCTTGTGACAGATGATCAGAATGGTCGAGTTCTGTGGCTTTGATGTGTAGTGCGACAGCTTCTCGATGTTACGCATCTGCTGCGCCTCCTTCACGATAATCACCTCGTAGAAGCCCATCATAGGCATCTGTCGGCAGAGGTTTACGACCTGTCCCACCTCGGTATCCTTGCCATATACGGTAATCTGGTTGAAGGCCTGCTCGGCGGGAGTGAGGATGGTTGAGGCGAGGGCATCGCACAGCTCGTCGATGAAATAGCTCTCCTCACCCATCAGCAGATAGATGGGCGAGAACTTGCGAGCCTTGATCTGCGATTTCAGTTGTTCGAAGATGGCGACGCTATCCTTGAATTTAAGTGCCTGTTTTGCCATAGTATCAGATGCTTTCGCAGGTTATGCGAAGTACCATATCGGTCTTTTGTGTTATGCGGTTATTGTCATTTATGCGGCGTCCCACGAGCCATACAATCTCATCGCCCGAGAGCAAGACGAATTGGCGTGCCTTCTCGGCCATCGAGATCTTGTTGTCGATGAGGAAATCGCTCACCTTCTTGCTGCCCTTCATACCGAATGGCGTGAAGGAGTCGCCCTCCTGCCATTTGCGCAGCGTGAGCGGATAGTTGAGTGTCTCGGCATCAATCAGAGCCACATTGTTGGGCGCGTTGAACGAGTTGAGCATATCAACATCGCACAGCTCGAAGTAGAGCGCATTACCACCACAGTAGGCACGGCTTTGACCCTTTTCGATGCTTACACTACAGGGGTCGTTGTCGTCGATGTTGGTAACGACGATATTGCCTCGGTCGGTGTAGGCAACATAGTCGCGCGAGTAGAAGCGCTTGCCCGACGACTCCTGCGAGAGAGTCTTGCAGAGGCCATCTACGGTGTCGCCCTTGAAGCCGAAGCGAGAGTTTAGAATCTCGTATATCACAAACTCGCGTGAGGCGACATGCTCTATGCGGTCGATGTGCAGGGTGTATATGCCCTGATTAATCTCTATTATGTTCTTGTAGATGTTGTCGATAGCTCCGTCGATGAACTGCTGGGCGGCTGTCAGTCGCTCGATGTTGCGGTTCATAATGAATGGGAAGCGGGGGTTGATTTCGCGTATGCGGGGTATAAGTCCGAGGCGAATCTTGTTGCGCAGATACTTCGTTGTAAGGTTCGACGAATCCTCACGGAAGGTTATATGCTTGCGGTGTGCATAGTCCAAAATCTCCTTGCGTGTGGCAAACATCAGTGGGCGCACGACACGACCCACCTGATTGCTTATGCCCGTCAGACCGCGCAGACCTGTGCCGCGCAACATATTGATGAAGAATGTCTCGATAGAGTCGTCGATGTGGTGGGCGATGGCGATTACCGTATAGCCCTGCTCTTCGCAGAGCTGGTTAAACCACTCATAACGCAGACGGCGGGCTGCCATCTCCATCGATTCGCCCGTGCGCTCCATCTCGCCCGTGGTGTCGAAGTGTCGGTTGAAACACTCGATACCGTAACGGCGAGCCGTCTCCTGCACCATTATCTCGTCCTCGTCGCTCTCTTTGCCACGCAGGCAGAAGTTGCAATGGGCAACACCTACCTTGTAGCCGCTATTGACGCACAACGACATCAGCACCATCGAATCTACACCGCCCGATACGGTCAGCAGAATCTTGTCTTGCTTGGTAAACAAGGCATTGCGGGTTACATACTCTTGAAATCTGTCAATCAACATATATGATTCAATTTTCTACAAAACATTTACTTCGGGGTCGATCTCCACTCCGAACTTGCTCTTAACGCGATGTTGCACCTCGCTGGCCAGCGCCATAATATCGCCGCCCGTTGCTCCGCCGTAGTTTACCAAAACGAGTGCCTGATTGGTGTGTACACCTACGCATCCATCTCTATAACCCTTCATTCCCGCCTGGTCGATAAGCCAGCCAGCCGCCAACTTTACCTTGTCGGCAATAGGGGTGGGGTAGATGGGCATATTCTCATACTCGCCCTTGAGCTGCTCGGCAAAGGCCTTCTCCACGATGGGATTTTTGAAGAAACTGCCAGCGTTGCCCAACACGGCGGTGTCGGGTAACTTGTGTCGGCGAATCGAGCATACGGCATCGCGTATGTTGCCCAGCGTGGGGCCTCCGCGTTGCTCCGTCTCGCGAGCCAGGTCGCCGTAGCCCAGATTGGGTCGTGGCTCCTTGCTCAGGCGGAACTCTACCGATGTGATGATGGCTCGTCCGCGCAGTTCGCCCTTGAAGATGCTGTCGCGGTAGGCGAAGTGGCACTCCTTGTTTGTGAGCGTGAGGTGCTCTCGGAGCGTGGTGTCGAAGTAGTGTACACGATGTATTATATCCTTCGCCTCGGCTCCATATGCGCCTATGTTCTGGACGGGTGATGCTCCCACTGCGCCAGGTATGAGCGAGAGATTTTCGGCTCCCCATAACTCTCGCTGGGTTGTCCACTCCACAAAATCGTCCCACTCGACGGCAGCATCAACCTCGACGGTGAGCGATGTGGCGTCCTCTTCCAATATGGTGATTGAGGTTGCCGTTGGGTGTATTAGTGTGCCGTCGTAGTGCTTGGTGAAGAGGGTGTTGTTGCCTCCTCCCAGCACATACCACTTCGCGGGGGCATTGCCCTCGGCAAAGAGCGTGTCGAGGTCGGCCTTGTCGTCAAACTCAATGACAAGGTCAGCGCTCTCGTTTAGGTGAAAACTGTTGCGCTCGGCGAGTGAGAGGTTATGGTATTGCTTAATCATCTGAATTACTTTTTCTTCTTGGCATCAATATCTTCGAGCAGGGTCTTGACTGCCATCTCCAACTGCTCGTCGCGGCCTGTAATGACTACGGCTGGTGAGTTGGCAACCTTCACATCGGGCTCCAACTGGCAGTTCTCGAGGTAGTTGCCATCCTCCATACGATAGCCCACAACAGGGATACCGAATGTCAGCGATGAGTCCTGCAGACGCTCCCACGATACGCTGGTCATAGTACCAGGAACGGGCATACCCACTACCTTACCGATGCCACGGTGCTTGTAAACCCACGGTGTTCCGTGTGCGTTTGAGTAGTTAGCCTCGCCGGTGATCATAATCGAAGCCTTGTTCCATCTGCGGCTCGGCATATCGCACGCCTCCTCGCCACGAACAACCTGTGTGAGGTACTTCTCGCCACTGAACATAATCTCAATATCTTCGTGCATACGACCACCACCGTTGAAGCGGGTGTCGATAACGATACCCTCGCAGTGGTTGTACTTACCCAAGATGTCGGCATAGATTGTACGGAAGCTGGCGTCGCCCATCGACTCGATGTGGACATAGCCCAGACGACCGCCTGAAAGACGCTCAACATCGGCTGCACGCTGCTTAACCCAACGCTTGTAAAGCAGTGAGTTGAATGTGCTCTGCGAGATGGGTGTGATAACCTCCTCCCAACGCTCGCCACTTTCGGGGCAGTAGAGCGAAATGAGTGTGCGCTGATTGCCAGTCTTGCGATTCAGCAGAGGGAAGTAGTCCTTGCCGTCGAGGATAGCCTCACCGTCGATTTTCTCGATGATATGGCCTGCCTTAACCTTTGACGAAGCCTTGTCGAAGGGGCCTCCAGCCACCACCTCGGTGATGAGCAGACCGTCGCCCTTGCGGTTGAAATCGTAGAAAACACCCAGGTTAGCTGTAACATCGGCGCTTGAGTCGCCAGGTGCAGAGTATGAACAACCCGTGTGTGATACATTCAGCTCGCCCAACAACTCGCTGGTCATCTCGGCGAAGTCGTAGTTGTTGTCAATGTGGGGCAGGAAGCGGGCGTAGTTGTCACGCAGAGCCTCCCAGTTCACACCGTGCATATCCTTGTGGTAGAAACGCTCCTTCTCCTGACGGTAGATGCGGTCGAACATATATTCGCGCTCGGCCTCGGCGTCAAGACGCATCTCACATCGTGCGCTGATAGTGGTGGGTGAACCAGAGCCACCCTTAAACTTACGCATCGAGCCACCCAAAAGGAAGAGGTTTTCGCGCTTCTTGTCCCATACGAATGAGCCGCTGCCAATACCCTTCTGGAATACCTTGTTGCTGCGGTCGCGCAGGTTGAGCTGCCACATATCGTAGCTGCCCTCGTAAGATATAATATAGTATAGCGACTCACCCTCCTTGTCGAGTGTGTAACCGCTCAATGTGCCAGAGTAGGGTGACAGGCGTACGATGCGCTCGTCGATGTTCTCCAACTCGATGACAATATCCTTGCTCTTTTCGGGCTTCTTCTCGGCCTTGGCCTTATCCTTGTCGTCGCCCTTCTTCTCCTCGTCAGCCTTTTTCTTCTCCTCCTCGGCCTTTTTCTCAGCCTCCTTGTACATCTCGCGCTGCTCCTTGCTCATACGGAACTCCTCGTATGACTTGCGGTTGAGGAATACAATCATCACATCTTCCAGTGAGCCCCACGATGCGTGGCTACGCATACCATAGCGGTCGGTGGCAAACAGAATGGCGTTGCCGTCGAGTACCCACTCGGGGTTAGAGTCGAAGTAACCAGTATTGGTGAGGTTGGTGATTGCACCGCCCTCGGCGCTCACGATACCGATATCAGAGTAGGGGTCGTGCTTGTTGCCCGTATATGAGAGTGCAAACCACTTGCCATCGGGTGACCACTGGTATGTGAAGCCGCCCGTAGTGCTGTAGTTCTGGCTACCGTCGGTAATTTGACGAACCTTACCAGACTCGATATTGAGTACCATCAGTCGGTCGCGACCCTCGATGAAGGCCAACTCCTTGCCGTCGGGTGAGTACTCGGGGTAGGTACGGTCAATCTTCTCGTCCTTGAACAGAGGTTTTTCGTTGATGAGTGTTGCGTTGGGGAAGTTGGGGTCATCCTCGCGTGCGATGGTTGCAGTGTAGATGTTCCAGTAGCCGTTGCGCTCTGAGGCGTAGGTCAGTGTGCGGTTGTCAGCACCGAATGTGGGAGATGACTCGGCCTGCGGAGTAGCGGTAATCTGCTTTGTTGTGGTGTAGTCCACCGATGTGACGAATACATCACCGCGCGATACAAAAGCCACCTGCTTGCCATCGGGTGAGATGGTAGATGAGCCGCCACCGCTGACGCTCAAGATTGTGGTCTTGTCGGCGGGAGAGTCATCGACGAGAGTGATATTCACCTTCTTGGGTGAGCCTGAAGGACTCATAGTGTAAATTTCGCCATTGAAACCAAAGCAGAGTGTGCCGTTGTTGGCCACGCTCAAGAAACGCACGGGGTGATTCTTGAACGATGTAATCTGCTTTGCCTTCGAGCCGTCGCTGACGGGCATCATCCATACATTGAATGAGCCACTGCGCTCGCTCAGGAAGTAGAAGCTTTGGTCGTTGTTTGTAAAGATAGGGTTACGATCCTCACCCTGCCAGTCGGTGAGCTGCTTATGCTCGCCCGAAGTGGTGTCGTAGAGCCAGATGTCGCGTGTGATTGACGATGTGTGGTGCTTACGCCACTCATTCTCGCCACCCTTGCGGTCCTGATAGAGGAACTGCTTGCCGTCGCCGCTCAGGCTGATATATTGTGCGGGAGTAGCCAGCACCTGCTCGTAACGACCACCGTTGCTGGGGATGGCGTAGAGCTCGGTCATAGAACCCTTAGGGAAGAGGGCACTTGTATTGGGGTCGGCAATGGTTGCACCGAAGTAAATCTTACTGCCGTCGTTAGAGTAGGCGTAGGGAATCTCCGATGCAGAGTGCGTAGTGACACGCTTGGGTGTGCCGCCACTCTTCGAGATGGTGAAGATGTCGAAGTTGCCGTAGCGGTTCGATGCGTAGGCTATGCTCTTTGAGTCGGGTGACCATACGGGAGCATAGTCGTAGTTCTCGGCGGGGGTGATGCGTCGAGCCTCGCCACCCTGGGCTGAAACGGCATATATGTTGCCCTTGTATGTGAAGGCAATGGTAGAGCCGTCGGGCGAAATAGCCGGATAGCGCATCCACAGCGGCGTAGCAGCTGCAGCCGATACTGCGCAAACTATTGTAATAAGCAGAACTGATAGTTTTTTCATAAGTTGTAGTTTATAACTGATGTAAAATAAATTTGTATGCTATGTTGGCAAAGTTAGGAAATATTTTGTAAATTTGGATAATTTTCGGGGCGCGGTTGTCGTTGTGCCCGTAAATTATGCTATAAATAGAGGTGAAAGAGTATAAATCGCAAAAATATAGTAGCTATGTTCAACGAAAAAGATTTGATTCAGATTGCCAATCACGGCCTGAGCGTAGAGCAGGTCGAACAGCAGATTGAGAATTTCAAAAAGGGTTTTCCCTTCCTGAATGTCGTGCGCGCAGCCGCCGCAGATGATGGCGTTAGAGTGCTTGACGAAGAGGTTATCAAGCACGCTGAGGCTTGCTACGATGTAGCATCGAAGAGTCTTGATGTAGTGAAGTTTGTACCCGCGTCGGGTGCCGCTACGCGTATGTTCAAGGAGTTGTTCGAGTTCGTGAACGAGGGCAAGCGCGGCAAGGGTATCGATGTATTGCTCGACAATATCGAGAAATTCGCCTTCTGGCCTGAGCTAGAGCAGTATATCACACCCGACTCATCGGAGGAGGAGATTGTTGAGGCTATCGTAAAGGCAGGCCTTTGCTATGGCTCAAAGCCCAAGGGTTTGGTTACTTTCCACGCCTATGAGGATGGCAACCGCAAGGCCGTAGAGGAGCATCTGGTTGAGGGCGCGCAGTATGCTCGCTCGGGAGATAAGGTGCGCATACACTTCACCGTTTCGCCCGAACATATGGGTGGCTTCTGGGATGTGTTGGGTGCTACACAGCCTCGATACGAGGAGGAGTTTGGTGTAAAGTACGATGTTTCGTTCTCGATTCAGAAGCCTTCGACCGATACCGTAGCCGTAAACCCCGACAACACTCCATTCCGTACCGACGAGGGCGAGTTGTTGTTCCGTCCCGCAGGTCACGGTGCGCTGATTGCCAACCTGAACGATATCGATGCTGATATTATCTTTGTCAAGAATATCGATAATGTAACTACCGACGCTCGTCGTGGTGATACCGTAACTTACAAGAAGGCGCTTGCAGGCGTGTTGCTCGAGTTGCAGGCCAAGGCGTTTGGCTATCTGCGTGCTTTGGAGGCTGGTGAGGCCGACTTGGAGGCTGCAAAGCAGTTCGTGGAGAAGGAGTTGTGCGTGAAGTTGCCCACCGAGTGCGATGCCGAGATGCTGAAGGGTATCTTGAATCGTCCCATCCGAGTGTGTGGCGTCGTGCGCAATCAGGGTGAGCCTGGAGGTGGCCCGTTCTGGGTGGCTGCCGAGGATGGTACCGAGTCGTTGCAGATTGCCGAGTCGAGCCAGATTTCGCCCGAGGATATGCACTTGATGCAGTCGGCTACACACTTTAACCCCGTAGATTTGGTTTGCGGTGTGAAGGACTATAAGGGTGGAAAGTTTGACCTTACACAATATACCGACCCTGCAACGGGCTTCATCTCGTCAAAATCGAGCGGTGGCCGCGAGCTGCGTGCGCAGGAGTTGCCAGGTCTGTGGAATGGTGCTATGGCCAAGTGGAACACTATCTTAGTGGAGGTGCCTATTACCACATTCTCGCCCGTAAAGGTTGTGCAGGATTTGTTGCGTCCCGAGCATCAGTAGTAGGTTGACGCATTGCAGAATTCATAAAATAAAAAATGGGTTGTCCGATATGTTGGACAACCCATTTTTGTTTGGTCTTTATCTCTTTGATTTTTTCTTCGGTTGGTAGAATCTCACATAGTCCACATCCATTCTGACGGGCAGGTCAGCAGGATCCACTTTGCCTACCCAGCTGCCTCCCAACTGAGCCGAGAGAATTACATAGAAGGGGTGACCTGCGTAGGGGAATTGTGACTTCAGTCCGGGCACTTTCTTATAGGTGAAAGTCGGCTGACCATTGATGTAGAACTTTATAGCATCCTCCTCAATCTCAACAGAGTATACATTGAACTCGTTGCGGTTGATGGGCGAGTTGCTGCCATTCTTAATGTATGGGTCATACTGCTTTACAGTGTGCTGCGAATGTACGGTCTGGTAGGCTACATCCTCCGAGTTCAGATGCTCCATAATGTCGATCTCGCCACCTGTGGGCCACGGTATTCTGATGTCGGGCATAAGCCAGATTGCGGGCCAGAAACCCTGACCGCTGTCGAATCGTGCGCGCACATCAAAACGACCCATCTGCATCGAGTGGCGACGACGGCTCTGTACGCCACCCGTCAGGTAGGGCACATTGTCCTTTACCTCGGCGGGGCGGTTGATTCCGTAGAGTTTGAGTACGCCATCCTCGACCTTTACCAGCGAATCGAGTTTTGACATATGGCGACCCCAATCTGCTGTGTTACGAGGGCAGCGTTCCCACGAATCTTTATCCAGCTCATTGCCGTTGAATTCGTCGGCCCAAACAAGTGTCCAGCCTTCGAGATTGCGGGGCTGGTCGTAGCCACCCACCTTGGCTGTTTTCTTATTGCCAGCCATAGCCACCGATGCTGTCAGCATCAGCACCATAGCGATGTTGAAAAGGTGTTTCATAGTATTGATTTCTTTTATTGTTTGTTACTCTTTTTGTTCTGTTTTGGGAGGTAGAATCTCACATAATCAACCTCCATTTTTACGGGTAACTGCTCGGCCTCGATAGGGCCAATCCAGTGGCCACCCAACTGCGCCGACAGAATCATATAATAGTCGTAGTCGTCGAATGGATATTGGTCCTTCGGCTCGGGGTTGAGTCGCTTGTAAGTGAATGTCTTACGGCCGTTGATGTAGTATGTCACCACCTCCTCGTTAATCTCCACTGAATAGACATTGAACTGCGTCAAATCGACCTTCTCTTTGTGGTCGTGTTGAGTCTTGGGAGAGTGTCCACCTTCGATGTGGTAGGAGTGTACGGTCTGGTAGATGTAATCGTCAAAATTCAGGTGTTCCATAATGTCCACCTCGCCGGCATTTGGCCACGGCTTTTCGCTCTCGGGCATCATCCAGATGGCGGGCCAGAAACCCTGCGCGCAGTCGTATCGGGCGCGTACATCGATGCGGCCGTTGCGAATGTTGCGCTTGTGGCGGCTCTCCAATCCTCCCGTGAGGAATTTTAGCGAATCTTGATAACCCTCGGGGGTGTTGATTCCCCAAAGCTCCACCACTCCATTGCGTACTCTCACCAGCGAGTCGAGCATCGACATATGGCGATTCCAGGGTGAACCATAACGGTGGCATCGGCGCCACGACGAAGCGTCCACTTCGGTGCCGTCGAACTCGTCGGCCCATACCATCTCCCACCCCTTGTATAGGCGTCGTGGGTTGGTAGTATTGCGTTGTTTTGGGCCGTTATACTCCTCCTGTGCGGCAACTGAAACGATGCCTCCTAAAGAGAAAAACAGCACAAGTGTGGCGAAAAGTAGTCGTTTGGTTGTAGCGCTCATAATAATTGGCTGATAAAATTGGTTAATAGGACAAATTTAGTAAAAAAAATGATAACGCAGATAAAAAATAGGCAAAAAGAGTAAACATATTGTGTATCAGTGTGTTGCAGTGGTGCGGTTGAGGTTTAGAGTGGGGTAAAAATGTGTAAACTGACCCGATGGTGGAATAAAGGTGGCAAAAAACAAAAATTAATTTTGGCAGAGCAGATAATTTAAGTAACTTTGCGGCGCCTATTAAATAGGTAATGCGTGCGCAGGCACGCTTACGGGACTCAGACGATAGAAAATGGCATCGCTCGGAGCCTTTTTTGAGATGAAATAAACAATAATCAAATAAAACAATTATGGGAAATACAAAACTTCAGCAATTAACCGACAAACTCTATCAGGAGGGTTTGGAGAAGGGTCGTGCAGAGGCTGACAACCTTGTTGCCGCTGCCAAGAGCGAGGCTCAGAAGATCGTATCTGAGGCAGAGGCTCGCGCTGCACAAATCATCGCCGAGGCTGAGACCAAGGCCGTTGATATCGAGAAGAACGCAATGACAGAGATTTCACTCGCTGGTAAGCAGGCTGTAGCCAAGATCAAGGCCGAGATCGAGACTCTCATCGTAGCAAAGACAACTGCCGCTGGTGTGAAGAGCGCAAATCTTGACGCTGCTTTCATCAAGGATATGTTGCTCGCTGTAGCAAAGAATTGGAACAACGGCGATAAGGCCGAGTTGGAGGCTCTGTTGCCCGAGTCAAAGAAGGCCGAGCTTAGCAAGGAGTTCGAGGCTGCTGCCAAGGCTCTGCTTGCTGAGGGTATCGAGGTAGGCTTCTCTGCTGATGTGAAGAGCGGTTTCAAGGTAGGCGAGAAGAACGGTGGATACTACATCTCGTTCTCTGACGAGAGCTTCGAGGCTCTGTTGAACGGTTATTTGCGCGGTAAGGTTGCTCAACTTATCTTTTAAGGCATAAGGATAGAGATATGTTCGAGAAGAATTATTACTGTTTAGTGGCCGGACTCCGTGAGTATGCGCTCGATGCCGATACCAAAGGCTTCGACGCAAAGGAGATTGTCGGAGAGATACTCGAGGAGCTCTCTTCGCGCGACGCTGCGTCGGTAAGTCTGCTCTACGGTTATTACGACTGCGAAAACATTATCGCCCTGCGCGCTCATCGTGCGGCATACAATCCGCTCGGTAACCTCTCTCGCGAGGAGTTGGAGCAAGAGCTCAAGTCGCCCGAGAAGTTGCCCGAGGCTATGGCTCGCGTGATTCGTGCTTACAACGAGCCCGAGAGCGAGTGGGCTGAGGGTTTGGATATGACGCAGAGTTTCGAGAAGGCGTTATTTACGGCTTACTATGCCGAGTGCGCCTCGTCGAAGTGTCGTTTCCTGCGTGAGTGGGCCGAGTTCGACCGCACACTGCGTAATGTAGCTGCTGCCGCTGTGGCTCGTACACTCGACAGAGCGGTTGATAGCGTAACCGTTGGTGGTGGCGATGTTGTGGAGCAGTTGCACCGCTCATCGGCTGCTGACTTCGGCTTGCGTGGCGAGTTGGCATATATCGATGCCGTTATCGCTGCCGTAAATGACGAGCAGAATATGGTCGAGAAGGAGCATAAGATTGACCTTGTGCGCTGGGAGTATGCTGGTGAGTTGGCTTCGTTTGACTACTTTAACATCAACGCCGTGTTGTCATACCTGGCAAAAATCAACATCGTAGCACGATGGAGCTTGTTGGATGTGAAGCGTGGTCGTGAGATGCTGGAGCGTCTGATGGCGGAGCTCGACGGCAAAGAATTGGTAAAATAAACAATAAAAAGATAATAAATGAAAACTTTAGGACGAGTAAACGGTATTATCTCAAACATCGTAATCGTTAAGGCTGACGGTGCGGTGGGACAGAACGAGATATGTTATGTCTACTGTGGTAATACTCGAATGATGGCCGAGGTCATCAAAGTCATCGGTGATGACGCCTATGTACAGGTGTACGACAGTACCCGAGGCTTGAAGATTGGCGACAAGGTGGAGTTCGTAGGCCATATGTTGGAGGCTACGCTGGCTCCGGGCTTGCTGTCGCGTAACTACGACGGATTGCAGAACGATTTGGAGAAGATGGACGGTCTGTTCATCGAGCGCGGTTCTATCACCGACCCCATCGACTTCGAGAAGAAGTGGGAGTTCACTCCTCTGGCAAAGGCTGGCGACAAGGTTACCGCTGGTGACTGGTTGGGTCAGGTTAAGGAGCAGTGGGTGGACCACAAGATTATGGTTCCCTTCATTATGCAGGGCTCATACACTGTTAAGAGCGTTGTAGCTGCGGGTGAGTACAAGGTAACAGATACTGTTGCTGTTGTTGAGGACAAGGATGGCAACGAGTACAATATTACAATGGTGCAGAAGTGGCCCGTTAAGCAGGCTATCCGTTGCTACACCGAGAAGCCCCGTCCCTCACGCGTTATGGAGACAGGTGTTCGTGCTATCGATACATTCAACCCTATCGCAGAGGGTGGTACAGGTTTTATCCCTGGTCCCTTCGGTGCTGGTAAGACAGTGCTTCAGCACGCTATCTCTAAGCAGGCCGATGCTGATGTAATCATCATCGTTGCGTGTGGTGAGCGTGCAAACGAGGTTGTGGAGATCTTCGCTGAGTTCCCCGAGTTGATTGACTCTCGTACTGGTCACAAGTTGATGGAGCGTACAATCATCATCTGTAACACTTCAAATATGCCCGTTGCGGCTCGTGAGGCTTCGGTTTACACAGGTATGACAATCGGTGAGTACTACCGTGCGATGGGTCTGAAGGTATTGGTAATGGCCGACTCTACATCTCGTTGGGCTCAGGCATTGCGTGAGATGTCAAACCGTCTGGAGGAGTTGCCCGGTCAGGACGCCTTCCCTATGGACTTGTCAGCTATCATCTCTAACTTCTACGCTCGTGCAGGTTTGGTTAAGTTGAACAACGGCACAACAGGTTCAGTAACATTCCTCGGTACAGTATCACCCGCGGGTGGTAACCTCAAGGAGCCCGTTACCGAGTCTACAAAGAAGGCTGCTCGTTGCTTCTATGCACTTTCACAGGGTCGTGCCGACTCGAAGCGTTACCCCGCTATCGACCCGTTGGATTCATACTCTAAGTATCTGGAGTATCCCGAGGTTGCCTCATATCTCGATGACCACATCGGTAAGAACTGGGTGAACGAGGTTTACGAGGGTAAGACTATCGTACAGCGTGGTAAGGAGGCTAACGACCAGATTAACATCTTGGGTGATGACGGTGTACCCGTTGTTTACCACGAGCGTTTCTGGAAGTCAGAGCTCATCGACTTCGTTATCCTGCAGCAGGATGCATTCGATGATATCGACGCCAGCACACCCATCGAGCGTCAGAAGATGATGTACGAGATGGTGTTGGATGTATGCCGCAAGTCGTTTGATTTCGAGGACTTTGAGGCTTGCTCACGCTTCTTCAAGGGCCTTATCAACCTCTTCCGTCAGATGAACTATGCCGAGTGGCAGAGCGAAAAGTTCCTCAACTACAAGAATCAGATTGAGGAGATGGTTAATAATCAACTCTCTAAATAAAGGCAGTTATGACAACAAGAGCATTTCAGAAAGTATATACAAAGATTGATAATATCACCAAGGCTACCATCACGCTGCGTGCTACAGGCGTAGGTAACGACGAGTTGGCTACCGTAGGCGGTAAGTTGGCTCAGGTGGTAAAGATTATGGGTGAGAATGTTACTCTGCAGGTATTTGCCGGAACAGAGGGCTTGGCTACTGACTCAGAGGTGGTATTCCACGGTGAGGCACCCAAGTTGCGTGTATCGGACAACCTCGCAGGTCGTTTCTTCAACGCTTACGGTGAGCCTCTGGAGGGCGGTGAGCCTATCGAGGGTGAGGAGCGCGAGATTGGTGGTCCTACAGTAAACCCCTTCCGTCGTATTCAGCCTTCAGAGTTGATTGCTACAGGTATCGCAGGTATCGACCTTAACAATACCATCGTGTCAGGTCAGAAGATTCCCTTCTTCGCTGACCCCGATCAGCCCTACAACGCCGTAATGGCAAATGTGGCTCTGCGTGCAAAGGCCGACAAGATTATCTTGGGTGGTATGGGTCTTACAAACGACGACTTCCTCTACTTTAAGCAGGTATTCGAGAACGCTGGTGCGTTGGACCGTATCGTATCATTCGTGAACACAACCGAGAATCCTCCCGTTGAGCGATTGCTCGTACCCGATATGGCTTTGACTGCTGCCGAGTACTTCGCAGTAGATAAGGGTGAGAAGGTATTGGTACTTTTGACCGATATGACACTTTACGCCGATGCGCTCGCTATCGTGTCTAACCGTATGGACCAGATTCCCTCAAAGGACTCTATGCCTGGTTCACTCTACTCTGACCTTGCAAAGATTTACGAGAAGGCCGTACAGTTGCCCAACGGTGGTTCTATCACCATTATCGCCGTTACAACTCTGTCGGGTGGTGATATTACTCACGCTATTCCCGATAACACGGGTTACATCACCGAGGGTCAGTTGTTCTTGCGTAACGACTCTGACACAGGTAAGGTTATCGTAGACCCCTTCCGTTCACTCTCTCGTCTGAAGCAGTTGGTTATCGGTAAGAAGACTCGTGAGGACCATCCTCAGGTAATGAACGCCTGCGTGCGTCTGTATGCCGATGCTGCCAATGCAAAGACAAAGTTGGAGAACGGTTTTGACCTTTCAGACTACGACGAGCGTGCTTTGAAGTTTGCTCACGACTATTCAGAGAAGTTGCTGGCTATCGATGTTAATATCGACATCGAGCAGATGCTCGACACAGCGTGGACACTCTTTGGCGCATACTTCTCTAAGGAGGAGGTTGCTATCAAGGCTGAGTTGATTGAGAAATACTGGAAGGCGTAACACCCTGTGGAACATTAGGCCAAAAGGAATTATAAATAAACTATGGCAATTAAATTTCAATATAATAAAACTTCGCTCGGCGAACTCGGCAAGCAGCTGAAGATGCGCCAGACGGCACTCCCTACCATCAAGAGTAAGGAGTCGGCGCTGCGCTCCGAGGTCAAAAAGGCGAAGGATACGGCCCGCGACTATCAGCAGCGTCTGGAGGCTTTGACCGCCAAGTACGACTATATGGTAGCGCTGTGGGGTGAGTTCGACCTGACTCTGCTCAAGGTGGAGGATGTCGTTCTCTCGACACAGAAGATTGCGGGTGTTCGTACGCCGGTACTCGAGGATGTACGCTTCGCAGAGAAGCAGTACGACCTCTTCTCCTCACCGGTATGGTATGCCGATGGCGTCGAGTTGCTCAAGCAGTTGGCGCGTCTGGGTATCGAGTGCGAGGTTTACAGCCGCAAGATGGAGCTGCTGGACTATGCGCGTCGTAAGACTACGCAGAAGGTGAACCTCTACGAGAAGGTGCAGATACCTGGTTATGAGGATGCCATCCGTAAGATTAAGCGATTTATGGAGGATGAGGAGAATCTGTCTAAATCGGCACAGAAGATTGTTAAAACAAGACAACAACAGGCTGCGGAGGGGTCTATGCTATGATAGTTAAGATGTCACGATACGACTTTGTGTTGATGGCAACACAGAGCGAGGATTTTATAGCACGCTTGCGCGAGTTGGGCCTCGTGGATATCACTACTACAGGCTGGGAACCTCGTGAGCAGGACCGTCAGTTGGTTTCTGATATCGACCACTATGCCAAGGCTGTTGAGCGTTTGCAGGACTTCGCTGCATCGGAGGCTATGGCGTCTTCGGCCGAGGCTTATGGCTCGGGTGTTGAGGCTTTTGAGGCTTACAATGCTGCACAACAGCGTAAGGCTGCGCTGTCGGGTGAACTGGCTCGTCTGGAGAAGATGTCAGAGGATTTGCGCCCCTGGGGTGAGTTCTCGATTGAGGCTCGCGAGAAGCTTCTCGCACAGGGTGTTGTCTTGCGATTCTTTGTAGCGTCGAAGGGCGTTTTTGACGAGCAGTCAGCCGTGTGGGGCGAGAGCTACACTATGGCCGAGATTAATCGCGATGCCGCTTCGGTATACTTTGTAGTTGTTACAACTCCCGACGAGGATGTTGTAATCGATGCGCAGGAGCTGAAGATGCCCGCTATGGATTATCGTTCAGCTGAGGCTGACGCCGAGCGTACACGCCAGGAGATTCAGGCATTGAATGCAGATTTCTCTCGTTGTGCAGCGAGCATCGAGCTCATCGAGGCCGAGCTTGCAGCATTGAAGCGTCAGTTGCAGGGCGTTAAGATTAAGGGTACAGCCGAGGAGGCTGCCGACGGTTCGCTCGTAGTATTGGAGGGCTGGGCCGAGGAGGACAAGTCTGGCGAGGTGGATGCCTTGCTCGAGGAGTACGACGGCGTGGTTTACCTCAAGTCACAGCCTACACCCGAGGATGATACTCCCGTTAAGTTGAAGAACAACCGTTTCGCGCGTATCTTCGAGCTTATCGGTGGAATGTATGCTCTGCCCAAGTATGGCACGCTCGATTTGACACCCTTCTTTGCTCCGTTCTATATGTTGTTCTTCGCAATATGTTTGAACGATGCGGGTTATGGTGCTATCCTTCTCGCGTTGGGTATCGCTCTCTTTGTTAAGGGTGGTGCTGCGATGCGTCAGGCGTCATTGATGACAATGATTTGCGGTGGTGCTACTACGCTGTTTGGTTTGTACACAGGTTCGTTGTTCGGCTTGAGTATCCCCAATATGTTGGGTTACGAGGATATTGCCGACTCTCCGTTCCTCGACTTCCAGAACGACTTTTTCTCGCTGGCGTTGGCGTTGGGTGTTGTGCAGATACTCTTCGGTATGTTGCTTAACATCTGCTTCAAGGCCCGTTACTTCGGTATCACAACGGTGTTCGCACAGTTGGGTTGGTTCATAGTTCTGTTGGCTGGCTGCGTTGCAGGTGGTCTGCCTATGCTCAACCCCAATTGGGTTATCCCCTTCTTCACCACTTCATCGCCTGCGTTCTTCGCAATGTTGGGTGTGGGTGCTGTGTTGATGCTCTTCTTGAGTGATATCAAGCGCAACCCGTTGGTGAACTTTATGGGTGGTCTGTGGGATACTTACAACAACATCACTGGTCTGTTGAGCGATGTACTCTCGTACATCCGTCTCTTCGCCATCGGTCTTTCGGGTGGTGTGTTGGCGCAGGTGTTTAACTCACTGGCGCTGGGTCTTACCGGCCTGGATCAGGGTATTGGCCAGTTTGGCGTAGGTACTATCTTCCAGATTTTGGGTGCTACGGCTATCCTGTTGGTAGGTCACGGAATCAACCTCTTTATGTCGTCGATTTCGTCGTTCGTTCACCCTATGCGACTCACCTTTGTGGAGTTCTATAAAAATGCAGGTTTCGAGATGGGTACACGCTCATTCGAGCCTTTAACAAATGAAAAGAAATAATACAAACGAAAATTAAATTTAATAACACAAAACAATTATGGAAAATTCAACAGCTTTGATTTTGGCCTATGTTGGCGTTGCCATCATGGTAGGTTTGGCAGGTATTGCTTCTGCAGTAGGTACTTCAATCTGCGGTCAGGCAGCAGTAGGTGCAATGAAGAAGAACAGCAGTGCTTTCGGTAGCTATATGATTCTTTCAGCGCTTCCGGGTTCACAGGGTCTGTACGGTTTCGTATGTTTCTTTATGGTACAGGGTCTCTTGACAGCTGAGATTACTATGTTGCAGGCTGCAGCCGTATTTGGTGCTGGTGTATTGGTTGGTATCGTTAACTTGGCTGCCGCTATCTTCCAGGGTAAGGTTTGTGCCAACGGTATCGCTGCTATCGGTAACGGTCACGATGTAATGGGTAAGACTCTTATCCTCGGTGCGTTCCCCGAGTTGTATGCTATCTTGACAGTAGCTGCTACATTCCTCATCTCTTCAGCAGTTGCTTAATCGAGAATAAAGGAATCGATAGAAAACCGCTCGGCCAATGGTCGGGCGGTTTTTTTGTGGCTATGTTTTGTTTTCTTGCGGTCGCAGAGGAGTGATGTTTGCTAAAAAAACATTATATTTGTTTCCAAATATCCTTATTAATTATGAAAAGAGTATTGTGTGCTGTCATTTTGTCTGTTATGGTTGTGGCCTGCTCGTCGCAGCCCAAGCGTAACACGACATCGTTGCCACAGATAGCTGAACCTGCAAGATATACCTATACCGTAAAGGCTGTCTATCCCCATCTGACAAGCAGTTATACGCAGGGACTGCAGTTTGTTGATGGCGTTATGTGGGAAGGTACGGGCGAGTGGGGCAAGTCTGTCTTGCAGAAGATCGATTTGCAGAGTGGCCAGGCCGAGGTGTTGGCACGACTCCCCAAAAGTGAGTTTGGCGAGGGCATTACGGTGTTGGGAGATAGGGTATATCAGCTCACCTGGACCAACAACAAAGTCCACATCTACGACCTGCAGGGTAATCACCAGAAGGACCTGCGCTATATGGGCGAGGGTTGGGGACTGACGAGCGACGGTGAGAGCCTTTATATGTCCAATGGTACGGCCGATATCTACAAGGTCAATCCCGAGACATTCAAGCGCGAGAGCAAAATTACTGTTACGATGCGTGGCGAGGTGCTTAACTACCTTAACGAACTGGAGTGGATTGACGGCAAGATCTGGGCCAATGTCTATACTACGGACTATGTTGTGATAATCAACCCCCAGACGGGTGTTGTCGAGGCGGTGATAGACTTTAAGGGCCTATTGAAAGAGGAGGATATAACCGACAAGACCGATGTGCTGAACGGTATTGCCTACGATGCCGAGGGTGGACGAATTTTCGTTACGGGTAAGTCGTGGAACAAACTCTTCGAGGTGGAAATTGTAAAATAGTTATCGATTATGGCTTTGATAGAAGATATTAGGCGTCGAATTTTGACTCTCGACGGAGCAATGGGTACTATGCTCTTGGCCGAGGGCGTGACTGGCTGCTTGGAGTTGGCCAATGTTGAGAAGCCCGAGGTGGTCAAGCGTGTGCATCGTGCCTATCTGGAGGCGGGGGCGGACATTATCACCACCTCTACCACTTGTGCCGATGCGCTCTGTCTGGCGCAGTATGGCCTTGCAGAACGCTCGCGCGAGATAGCGCGTGCAGGTGCTGAGTTGGCTCGTAGTGTGGCTGATGAGTTCTCAACAACACTGCATAAACGCTATGTAGCGGGTTCGGTAGGTCCCACTTCTCGCAACCTGACCCTGGCGAATGATACTACGCCCGAGGCTGTGGCCGAGGCCTATGCCGCAGTTGTTGCTGGTCTTATCGAGGGCGGTGTGGATATGATTCTCATCGAGACGGCTATGGATGCCAAGAATGTGACAATCGCCATCGAGGAGTGTCGCAAGATAGATAAGAATATCCCCATTGTGGTGTCGGCTGTGCTGTCGCGCATCGCGGGTCGAGTAGCGAGCGGTGCTACGATAGAGAAGTTCCTTGAGGATATCCCTATGGATGAGGTTTGCGCCGTGGGATTCAACTGCTCGAATGGCGTCAAGGCTGCCGAGGCTTCGCTCAAGGTGCTGTCGGCGGCAACCGATAAACCGCTGATATTCTATCCTGCGGCAGGTCAGCCCGTGCAGGCGGCCAATAAGTTCGCCAAGGAGATGGAGGCTATCGCACGCGCAGGTTTGGTGAACATCATAGGCGGATGCTGTGGAACTACACCGTCGCATATAGAGTATGTGGCAAAGGTGGCCGCGCGCTGGCGTCCCCGCAAGATAGTAAAGTAAGGAGAAGTTATGGAGGTTAAAGATTTTCGTCATCATCTGCACAGTCATCCCGAACTTTCATTCGAGGAGCGACTCACCTCGCAGTTCATCTCGGAGCAACTCTCTGAGATGGGCATAGAGTTTCGTCCTATTGCAGGTACGGGCATTCTGGCACGCATTGAGGGTCGTAGAGGCAATGCCGAGCGTTGTGTGGTTCTCAGGGCCGAGATGGATGCTCTACCCATCGAGGAGATGACGGGTGCGGAGTTCAGTTCGCAGAATAAGGGCGTAATGCACGCCTGTGGTCACGATTGCCACTCGGCGATGCTGTATGGAGTGTTGAAGCGTCTGCAGATGGAGCGCGACTTCGAGGGTACACTGCTCGCGGTGTTCCAGCCTGCCGAGGAGCGCATGCCTGGTGGTGCGTCGCTGGTGATGGAGGAGAATCCCTTCAGCAAATATAATGTCGCAGCCGTCATAGGTCAGCACACCGACCCAGAGTTGGAGGCTGGCGAGATTGGCTTCTGCCCTGGCAAGTTTATGGCCTCGGCCGATGAGATGAGATTCACAATCAGCGACACGGAGTCTGTGGATTCGCCGCGCAAGCGTACGAAGAGTGCTGTGGTGGCGATGTCTGACTTGATTATGCGACTCAATACGCTCAATAGCGATGTCTGCTCTTTGTCGGTGGGTAGCGTACAGACTCAGATCGACGGCGAAGAGGAGGTTGAGAGTGCAATCTTCTCGGTCAAGATGTCGGCTTTTGGCGAAAAGTTGCGCCAAAGGGTGAAGGATATGATAGCCAACATCGTCGAGGAGATTGAGTATAAATATGATGTCGAAGTGGAGTGTTCACTGCAGACGGGATACCCCTGTGTGGAGAACAATGTACAACTTACTTACGAGGCTATGCTTCTCTCGGAGAGCCTTGGCTTTAAGACCGTGGATCTCGATATGAGGATGACAACCGACGATTTCGGTTACTATTCGCTCTCCTATCCTGCGCTCTTCTACCGACTTGGTGTAGGACGCGCAGCGGGCAAGTTGCATACGGCTACATATCTGCCTGATGATAAGATTCTGGCCGCAGGCGAGGAGTTTATGTATAGGCTTGCATTAAATGTGTTGAACAAATGAGACAGATGAAGAAAAAACAAACGCGCAAGGAGCGTGCCGCTGCGGCTCGTGGAGATGCAAAGCGTGTGCGTGAGGCTTTTGTAGTAAATATGTTCAGAGAGTTCCCCGAGAGGGTATTCTCGTTGAAACAGTTGGTGTCGGCATCGGGTGGTAACTCGCGCGAGGCGCGCTACATCGTGCGCGATGTGGTCGAGGCGCTCATCGCCGAGGGTGTGGTTGTAAGTTACGGTCGTGATAAGTATCAGCTGTCGATTGCGCAGTTGCCACGCTACGAGGGTGTGGTAGATATGATGGGCTCGGGTGCCGCCTATATCAAGGTCGAGGAGCTGGAGCACGACATATATGTCAATCAGCGCAATATGCGATGTGCGCTTGATGGCGATAAGGTGGAGGTGGTGTTGCACCACCAGGCTCACCGCGAGGGTGACAACCCCGAGGGAGCTGTAGTTGCCGTGCTGGAGCGCAGTCGCAAGCAGTATGTAGGTACTGCCGAGGTCAGCCGCTCGGCCATATTCGTACATCCCGACTCTCGAAAGTTGCCGATGGATATATTCTTCTCGCGTAAGGATTACCCCGCAGTGTCGGATGGCGACAAGGTGGTCTTCCGCATCAACGATTGGCGTGAGACGGATAAGTCACCGCGTGGAGAGATTATAGATATTTTGGGTAAGGTGGGCGATAACGATGCTGAGATGCACGCCATATTGGCCGAGTACGACCTGCCCTACAAATTTGAACAGGAGATTCTCGATGCTGCCGAGGCTATCGATGGCTGTATTACCGAGGCCGACTACGCCGAGCGCCGAGACTTTAGAGATATTACCACCTTCACGGTGGACCCCGCCGATGCCAAGGACTTCGACGATGCACTCTCAATCCGTAAGATTGAGGATGGTCTATGGGAGGTTGGTGTGCATATCGCCGATGTGACGCACTATGTCCGCCCTGGCTCGGTGCTGGATTGTGAGGCGTATGAGCGTGGTACTTCGGTCTATTTGGTTGATAGAACGGTGCCGATGCTGCCCGAGCGATTGTCGAATGAACTCTGCTCGTTGCGTCCCAATGAGGAGAGCCTTTGCTTCTCGGCAGTATTCAAGATGAACGAGGATGCCGAGGTGTTGGAAGAGTGGTTTGGTCGTACGGTCATCTACTCTGACCGCCGATTCACCTACGCCGAGGCGCAGGCCCGCATTGAGACAGGTGTAGGCGATTATGCCGAGGAGATTGGTGTGATGAACAGCCTGGCGCAGACAATGCGTAAGCGTAGATTCAAGAATGGCGCTGTTAGCTTCGAGCGTGCCGAGTTCAAGTTCATCCTTGACGATAATGGTAAACCGTTGGGTGTATATACCAAGGAGCAGCAGGAGGCTAACCAGATGATTGAGGAGTTTATGTTGTTGGCCAATCGCCGTGTAGCCGAATATTGCGCCTACCGTGAGGAGCGAGGTCGCAAGGTTCAGCGCGCTATGGTCTATCGTGTACACGATGAGCCCAATGAGGAGAAACTGGTTCGTTTCCGCGACTTTGTGATGCGATTCGGTTATCAGTTCCGTGCAACCAAGGGTCGTGCTGTGGCGAAGGCTATCAATAAACTCGTTGCAGAGGTCAAGGGTCGTGCCGAGGAGAATGCTATACAGAGCTTGGCCGTAAGAAGTATGGCCAAGGCGTTATATACGACCGACAATATAGGCCACTATGGTTTGGCTTTCAAATATTATACCCACTTCACTTCGCCCATCCGCCGTTATCCCGATATGATGGTGCATCGTCTGTTGGCTCGTTATCTTGCTGATGGCAAGTCGGCTGACAAGCAGACTCTGGAGAGCCAGTGCGTGAACGCATCGGAGCGTGAGGTTATTGCATCGGAGGCTGAACGCGCATCAATCAAGTACAAGATGGTGGAGTTTATGCAGGACAAGATTGGCCAGATGTTCAAAGGCCATGTGTCGGGTCTGTCGGAGTGGGGCGTATATGTCGAGTTGGACGATACTCACATCGAGGGTGTCACCTTCCTGCGCGATATCGAGGGTGACTACTACATCTACGACGAGACTCGTTTCGAGGTTGTGGGTCGTGCTTCGGGCCGCCGCATTGTCTTTGGTCAGGATGTGTGGATTAAGGTGCGTAGCGTAGATATGAGCCGTCGCTCGCTGAGATTTGATTTAATTTTAGGTAAACGATGATGCGTGCCGAGGAGATTTTTGCAAAGGCCCTAAACCGTGAGTCACTCACCCGTGAGGAGGCCTATTGGTTGTGGGACGAAGCTCCCATCGAGCGTCTTGCGGCTACTGCCGACAAGGTGCGTCGTGAAGTGGTGGATGATGAGAAGGTGGTAACCTGGCAGATAGACCGTAATGTCAATATCACCAATGTCTGCATTTCGGGCTGTAAGTTCTGCAACTTCCACTGCAAGCCGCATCAGGCTGAGCTGGCGTTTATCACCACGATAGAGGAGTATAAGGAGAAGATAGAGCAGATGCTGGCACTCGGTGGCGACCAGCTACTGTTGCAGGGTGGTCTGCATCCGCGTTTGGGTGTAGAGTTTTATGAGGAGCTCTTCCGCGAACTCAAGCATCTCTACCCTGCGGTGCGTCTTCACGCATTAGGCGCTCCCGAGGTTGCACATATCGCTCGCGTGAGCGGTCTTTCTTCTCGTGTGGCGTTGGAGCGATTGGTGGCGGCAGGTCTTGATTCGTTGCCAGGTGCTGGTGCCGAGATCTTGAATCAAGAGGTAAGACGCAGAATTTCGCCAGCCAAGCCGAGCGTAGAGGAGTGGTTGGATGTTATGCACGAGGCGCATCAGATGAATCTGCCCACATCAGCTACTATGATGTATGGCCATGTGGAGACTCCGCATCAGAGAATCGACCACCTGCTCTCAGTGCGCGATTTGCAGAGCCGCTGCCCCAAGGGTAATTGGGGTTTTGTGGCCTTTATTCCGTGGATTTTCCGTTCTGCGGGAACGCAGCTTGAGCGCGAGGGCGTAGAGAGTCACTTCTCTCCGTTGGAGTATATCCGCATAATAGCAGTCAGTCGATTGATTCTGAACAATATAAAGAATATTCAGGCCTCGTGGCTCACCGTTGGTAAGCCGACGGCACAGCTGGCACTGCATAGCGGAGCCAACGATATGGGCTCGATAATGATTGAGGAGAATGTCGTCTCGAGTGCTGGTGCGCACAACGAGTTCGACGCCGAAGGCATCCAAAAAGCCATCCGAGAGGCAGGTTTTGAGCCGCAATTACGCGACCAACTCTACCGAAAGAGGGTTTATATGCAACGATAAATCAATAAAAATAGCCAAAGTGGGGGTTAATTAATTAAAATTAATTACCTTTGCACTCCGAAAAGTTACGAAAAGAACAAAAAAATAGATAAAAGTTACAAGTAAGAATTATGAAAATTACCAGAGAACAGCGTGAATTGAACACCTCGTTATTGAAGGTTGTTGTTACTGAGGCAGATTACGGTGAGGCCGTAGACAAGATGTTGCGTGACTACAAGCGCAAGGCTAATATCCCCGGTTTCCGTCCGGGTATGGTGCCTATGGGCGTAGTGCGTAAGATGTATGGCAAGGGTGCCGTAGCCGAGCAGTCATATCGTGTGGCTTCAAACTCAGTATTTGAGTATTTGCAGAAGGAGGGTATCGACTATGTAGGCGATGTTATCCCTTCAGACGAGCAGGGCGATTTCGACTTTGAGAACAACACCGAGCACGAGTTTATCTTCGAGATTGGTGAGGCTCCCAAGGTAGAGGTTGAGCTTTCAGCTAAGGACAAGCTCACATACAACACTATCAAGGTTGATAAGAAGATGCTTACAGCCTATAAGGACAACTATCTGCGCCGCTATGGCCGTTTGGTAGAGGTTGCCAAGGTTAAGAAGGACGAGGCTTTGACAGTTGTTCTCGACAACGGTGACATCCGCATCGAGGATGCTTATGTAGGTCTTATCTCAATGGACGACGAGGAGCGTAAGCCTTTCGTAGGTAAGAAGGTTGGTGCTAAGATGGATGTTGATATCAACGAGCTCTACAAGAGCGCATCACAGCGTGCTGCTATCCTCCAGGTTAAGGAGGAGGAGTTGGAGACAATCAACCCCAAGTTCTCTTTGGAGATCACTCAGATTCGTCAGTTCGCTAACCCCGAGCTTAACGAGGAGTTCTTCAAGATGGCTTTCCCCGCAGGTAATGTAAACAACGAGGAGGAGCTCGACGCATTCCTCTCTGCAGAGATTGAGACAGAGCTCGGTCGTGAGGCTGACTACCTCTTCACTATCCGTGTTCGCAACTTCTTGATGGAGAAGGCCGCATTGCAGATGCCTACAGAGTTCTTGAAGCGTTGGTTGTTCGTTATCAACGAGGGTAAGTTCTCTATGGAGGATATCGAGAAGGATTTTGACGGTTTCTTGATGATGTTCACTTGGAACTACATCCAGAAGCACTTTATCCAGACTGCATCTTTGACAGTTAGCCAGGAGGAGGCTGAGGCTGAGGCTAAGGAGTTTGCAAAGGCTCAGTTCGCTCAGTACGGTATGCCTTCTGCACCCGAGGAGATGGTTGCTAACTTCTCAAAGCAGATCCTCGAGAACAAGGAGCAGGCACAGAAGATTTATGAGAAGCTCTACGAGTTGAAGGTTGTAGAGTATGTTAAGTCTCAGGTTAAGGTAACCAACAAGGCTGTTTCGTCAGAGGAGTTTGCCAAGATGGCTCAGGAGGGTTAATCCCATCCCTAAACTGTGGGGCGAGAGTACAAAAGGTAACCGTTTGTGAAATGTTGCAATTTGTGATGTTTCGCTGAACCTATCGGCCGAGACTCTCTTACCTACGGTCGGAATAGTATAAAATAATTGAAAATTTGGACTCTGGGCGTAATGTTTGCAGAGTCCAAATTTTGGTTAAATAAATATCTATGAACGAATTTGAAAAGTTTGCCCGCGGTTATTGCGGCATTAGCAGTTTGAAGTTGCACGACTTCCACTCGATTCAGTCGGCTTATGTATCTCCTACCATTATCGAGGAGCGTCAGCTGAATGTGGCGACTATGGATGTATTCTCGCGCTTGATGATGGACCGTATAATATTTTTGGGTGCACCTATATACGATGATGCCGCAAATATTATCCAGGCCCAGCTTCTCTTCTTGGAGTCGGTGGACCCCGCGAAGGATATACAGATCTATATCAACTCGCCTGGTGGTTCTGTTTCGGCAGGTTTGGGTATCTACGACACAATGCAGCTTATTTCGTGCGATGTGGCTACAATCTGTACAGGCTTGGCAGCATCTATGGGTGCTGTGTTGCTGACTGCAGGTGCTGCTGGTAAGCGTTCTGCTTTGCCCCACTCGCGAGTGATGATTCACCAGCCGTTGGGTGGTGCGCAGGGTCAGGCTTCAGATATCGAGATTACTGCACGCGAGATACTAAAGACCAAGCAGGAGCTCTACGAGATTCTCTCGCAGCACTCTGGTGTTAGCATCGACAAGATTGAGCGCGATGCTGATCGTGACTATTGGATGACGGCAATCGAGGCTAAGGAGTATGGTCTGATTGACGAGGTGTTGGGTAAGCGTGCAAAATAGTATAATATGGCACAAAAATATAAAGGTTCGGGACACGGCAGCGAGGATTGTTGCGCATTTTGCGGTGCAAAGCGCAGTGATGTGGCTTTGATGTTCCAGGGAACAGGCAGTATCAATATATGTAATATATGTGTTGAGCGCGGCTACCAGATGTTAGTAGAGAGCGAACTTACCGAGAACAAGCGCTCGAAGCGTGGCGGTAAGAAGTTCGAGATGGCCGAGTTGTTGCGTCCGCAGCAGATTAAGGCTTTTCTCGATGAGTATGTGATTGGTCAGGACGACGCCAAGCGATATATGTCAGTGGCGGTGTACAACCACTACAAGCGTCTGATGAGTCGTAACGACAAGAGTGTGGCGGGCGATGTGGAGATTGATAAGTCGAACATCGTGCTGGTAGGCCCTACGGGTACTGGTAAGACCCTGATGGCCCGCACCATTGCACGAGTGTTGAATGTACCCTTTACTATTGTCGATGCTACGGTTTTGACCGAGGCAGGATATGTGGGCGAGGATGTTGAGAGCATTCTGTCGCGTCTGTTGCAGGTGGCTGACTACGATGTTGAGGCTGCCGAGCGAGGTATTGTCTTTATCGACGAGATTGACAAGATTGCCCGCAAGAGTGACAACCCGAGCATTACTCGTGATGTGTCAGGCGAGGGTGTGCAGCAGGCTCTGCTTAAGATTCTGGAGGGTACGGTTGTGAATGTGCCACCTCAGGGCGGCCGTAAGCACCCCGATCAGAAGTTCATCCAGGTGAATACGAAGGATATCCTCTTCATCTGTGGTGGTGCTTTCGATGGCATCGAGAAGAAGATTGCACAGCGACTCAATACGCGCGCCATCGGTTATGGATTGCGTAGCAGCCAACGTGTGGATGGCGACAACCTGATGAAGTATGTTATGCCCCAGGATTTGAAGTCGTTTGGTCTGATTCCCGAGTTGGTGGGTCGTCTGCCTGTGCTTACATATATGCAGCCTTTGACTCGCGATGCACTTCGCTCGATACTCACCGAGCCGAAGAATGCCATCGTTAAGCAGTACGAGCGTCTGTTCGATATGGACGGCGTGAAACTCGAGTTCGAGGATGCTGTTTTGGACTACATCGTGAAGAAAGCCGACGAGTATAAGCTCGGTGCGCGAGGCTTGCGCTCGATTTGTGAGGCAATTATGATTGATGCGATGTACGAAGTGCCCTCTACAGGCGAAACGCAATTCGTTGTAACAGTGGGCTATGCACAAAAGAAACTGGAAAAGGCGAATTTTTTGGAACTAAAACAAGTCGGATAAGAATATTATTATTATCTTTGTAGGAAGGAAGTAAATACATAAACATATATGTTCTCAAACTCTAAACTCAATAAGGCAGCCGATAATATTCGTATCTTGGCTGCTGCGATGGTGGAAAAGGCTAAATCGGGCCATCCCGGCGGCGCTATGGGTGGTGCCGACTTTATCAATTTGCTCTATACGGAGTTTATCAACTTCGACCCGGAGAATCCTGCGTATCCGTTCCGTGATAGATTCTTCCTCGACCCCGGTCATATGTCACCGATGTTGTATTCGGTGCTGATGTTGTCGGGCTTCTACAAGATGGAGGATCTGCAGACATTCCGTCAGTGGGGTAGCATCACTCCCGGTCACCCCGAGGTAGATGTTATGCACGGCGTGGAGAATACATCTGGTCCGTTGGGTCAGGGTCACGCTATGGCGTTGGGTGCTGCTATTGCAGAGCGCTTTATGGTAGCACGCTTTGGCGAGTGGATGGCACACAAGACCTATACATTCATCTCTGACGGTGCTGTTCAGGAGGAGATCTCTCAGGGTGTAGGCCGTGTGGCTGGTCACTTGGGTCTGTCAAACTTCATTATGTACTACGATGCCAACAATGTACAGCTCTCAACAAAGGTTGATGAGATTGACACCGAGGATGTAGCGGCAAAGTATCGCGCTTGGGGTTGGTTCGTTCAGGAGGTTGATGGTCACAATGTAGACGAGTTGCGTGCTGCGTTGAAGGCCGCTAACGAGCAGACAGAGATGCCTTCACTCATCATCGGT
Organism: Alistipes sp.; assembly: GCA_017555695.1. Lineage (GTDB taxonomy): Bacteria > Bacteroidota > Bacteroidia > Bacteroidales > Rikenellaceae > Alistipes. The sequence continues at coordinate 92,071 of JAFZFX010000036.1, read as the reverse complement.
CACTCAACAATGGCCAAGGGTGCTATGGGTGCCAACGGTGAGAGTTTCGAGGGCGCGGTATCAACTCACGGTCAGCCGTTGTCGGGTGCAGGTGCAGACCTCGCAGCGACAGTGCGTAACCTGGGCGGTGATGCCGAGAATCCCTTTACACTCTTCGATGAGACTCGCGAGATTTACGAGGCTCGCCGCGAGGAGTTGAAGGCGTGGGTAGTAGAGCGCAAGGCTGTTGAGGAGCAGTGGCGTAAGGATAACCGCGAGCTTTCGCGTAAGCTTAACCGCTTCCTCTCGCTCGAGATTCCCGAGATTGATTATCACAAGATTGAGGTTAAGTCTGATACGGCTACCCGCGTAGCATCGGCTACAATGTTGGGTGTTTATGCCGAGAAGATTGAGAATATGATTGTATCGTCAGCCGACTTGAGCAACTCTGACCGTACTGACGGTTTCTTGAACAAGACAAAGGCTTTCCAGAAGGGCGACTTCACAGGTCAGTTCTTCCAGGCTGGTGTTGCTGAGCTCACTATGGCTTGCGTTATGAACGGTATGGCATTGCACGGTGGTGTGATTCCCGCGTGCGGTACATTCTTCGTGTTCTCTGATTATATGAAGCCCGCTATCCGTATGTCGGCTCTGATGCGTCTGAAGGTTATCTATGTATGGTCACACGACTCATTCCGCGTGGGTGAGGATGGTCCTACACATCAGCCTATCGAGCAGGAGATGCAGATTCGTCTTATGGAGCAGGTACGCAACCACCAGGGCGAGCGTTCGATGCTCGTGATGCGTCCCGCCGATGCAGAGGAGACTGTTGTGGCTTGGCAGTGTGCAATGAACGAGCAGCGTCCCGTGGCGTTGATCTTCTCTCGTCAGAATATCAAGACTCTTCCCGCGCTCTCTTGTAGCCGTCGTGAGGAGGCTAAGCAGGCATCGAAGGGTGCTTATATTGTGATGGATTCTGCTAAGGCTAAGGTAGTTATGCTGGCTTCTGGTTCAGAGGTATCTACTTTGGTTGAGGGTGCTGAGTTGTTGCAGAAGGAGGGTATTCCTGTTCGCGTTGTTAGCGTTCCGAGCGAGGGCTTGTTCCGCGATCAGCCCAAATCATATCAGGATAGCATCCTGCCCAAGGATGTTGTACGCTACGGTATGACCTCAGGTCTCTCTATCAACCTCCGTGGTTTGGTAGGCGACAATGGTGTAATTCACGGTTGCGACCACTTTGGTTATTCGGCTCCGTTCAAGGTGCTGGACGAGAAGTTTGGTTACAACGGACAGACAGTATACGAAGAGGTTAAAGCCTTGCTGAAGTAAAACAATAGACGAGCGGGTTGCAATGCGACCCGCTCGTTTGAAATATACATAGCCCCAACTCACGCGTGGGTGCGGCTATACTACCAACCCCCACTTAAATAATCAAAATGGAGAATAAAATTAAACTTCTCGATAAGACCTTCCGCATTATGATCCCCGCAGAGGAGATTGATAAGGCGGTTGAGCGAGTTGCCGAAAAATTGAATGTTCGTTACGAGGGTAAAACGCCCGTTTTCTTGGGTGTGTTGAGTGGCTCATTCCTCTTCTTGAGCGACTTGGTGCGTAAGACAACATTCGATTGCCAGCTGGCTTTCGTTAAGATTTCGTCGTACGAGGGTACAGAGTCTACGGGTAATGTGAAGCAGCAGTTCGGTGTCGATTTCGATATTGAGGGTCGCGATATCATCATCGTTGAGGATATCGTTGAGACAGGTCACAGTATGAACTATCTGCTGGATCACCTGCGTAGAAAGAATCCTGCGAGCATCTCAATCTGCACGCTCTTCTTCAAGCCCGAGAAGTTCCTCTATGAGTACGAGATTGACTATACGGCACTCTCTATCGGTAACGAGTTTATTGTTGGTTATGGCTTGGACTATAACCAGTTAGGTAGAAATTTGAAGGATATCTATGTCGTTGATGAATAGCGATATAACTTCGCTCGAGGGCGGTCGTTTGCTGCCCTTAGTCGAAGACTTTTATACCATCCAGGGTGAGGGTTTTCACGCTGGCAAGCCGGCATATTTCATTCGCCTCGGCGGATGCGATGTGGGCTGTCGCTGGTGTGATGCAAAGTACACTTGGAACCCGAAGGTCTTTCCTCCCGTCGATGTCGATGTGGTGATTGCCCGTGCCAAGGCGTGCGCGGCGCAGGCCATTGTCATTACGGGTGGTGAGCCGTTGCTCTACCCGCTGGGAGTTCTCACCGAGCGTCTGCGTGCCGAGGGTTTGGAGATTTTTCTTGAGACATCGGGTGCGCATCCATTCAGTGGCGAGTTCGACTGGGTATGCCTCTCGCCGAAGAAGCAGATGCCTCCATTGGCCGAGGCGTATGGTCGCGCGCACGAGCTGAAGGTTATTATCCGCGATGAGGAGGACTTCGCTTGGGCCGAGGAGAATGCCCGCAAGGTAGGTCGTTATTGCAGACTCTATCTGCAGGCGGAATGGAGTGTGTTTGAGCAGATTACGCCGCTCATTGTGGAGTATGCGAAGCAGAATCCTAAGTGGTGTATCTCGACGCAGACTCACAAGTTTATGAGAATTCCGTAGTGAAAAAGTAGATTGTAGAATAGTTTGAATGGGACAACTTAGTAAATGGATATGGCGTGGTGTGACGGCTGTGATTATCTTATACACGGCAGTCTTGACTATGCGAAATCTGTTTATTGTTGTCAAGGTGCAGCGCCGCATCGCCCGTCTTGAGGAGCAGTGCGAACACTATCGCAACCGTATCGCCGAGGATAGTACGATGCTGGCTCGATTGCAGTATGACGAGTATCTGGAGCAGTACGCGCGCGAGAAATTCCATATGCAGCGACCAAACGAGTATATATACATAATGGAAGATTAAAAGGATATAAATTATTGATTAGAAGTATATAAGAAAAAAAACTCGTTGTTTATTCAACGAAAATTACATATTAAAACAAACTCAATCGCTGTCGAATCACCACCTCGTAAAGCAAACGAGTTTATTCAATTATCATTGGGTAGTTGTGCATTTGCGCAGACCTCCCATAGATAATTGTGGCTTGTGGTGAGCCCTGACAGCGTATGGCGAAAGTCTGCGCTTTTTTTTGTGCCCTATTCGCCCGTAGCGGAACGATGTGATGCGTTGCTAAATGAATTGTATGTTACTAATCGACACTTTGTCGTACTACATATATGATGAATAAAAGTATTATTAATCCTTAAAAATCTCAACTATGAGGAAATTTTTTATGCTTGCCATTGCTATTATGGCAGTAATCTCAACTCAAGCACAAACTCCAAAATGGCAGGAGGAACTCAACCGCCTCGATAAAGAGGCTGACCAATTCTATGAAAAAGGAGAGTGGAAAAAGTTGGTAGCCAACCAAGAGCAGTACCGCAAAATCGTTATGGCGCAACCCGATTCTGTGCGTATGGATTTTCTGTGGGATACCGACCTCGATGGAAACTTCTACTACAACTTGGCTTGTTATCGCACACTTGCTGGCGATAAGAAGGGAGCACTCAAAACTTTTGAATATTACACCAATCGTGTGATTGATAAGGAGGAGATTAACTTGCAGAATATCAATAAGGATAGTGACCTCGACGCCATACGCAATGAGCCACGCTTTAAGGCTTGTATGGATAGATTGGAGAAGTGGGGTGACTACAAGCAGAAACTCAAAAATGCTAAACAATATTATCGTGGGGCATTACCCGAAGGAATGAGGTTTCGCTATATGTCACCCAATAATCCCGACCTGGTGCGTCTGCGCGAGAAGTTTAACCTGGATAGCATAGCAGGTGCGGGTGATGAAATATCAAAGATTAAAAACCTATTACATTGGGTGCATAATATTGTACCTCACGATGGTAGTTCCGACAACCCCGAGGTAAAGAATACAATCGCAGTGGTTGAACTTTGCCAAAAGGAGAATAGAGGCGTAAACTGCCGTATGATGGCTCAGATGCTGACCGAGGTATATCTTGCGATGGGCTTCAAGGCGCGTTTTATCACTTGTTTGCCTCATGATTATGTATCTGATTGCCATGTTATTACTGCTGTATATGGCAACACTTTGGATAAGTGGTTGTGGGTGGACCCCACTTTCGAGGCATATGTTATGGATGAAAACGGTTTGATGCTCTCTATTGCCGAGGTGCGTGAGCGTCTGCGTAACGACCAGCCTTTGCAACTGAATGAGAATGCGAATTGGAACAATCGTTCAAAGCAGACTAAAGAGTATTATCTCGATAGATATATGGCAAAGAATCTCTATTATATCAGCTGTATGGACTATGCCCGATTCAATGCCGAGACTATTGTCGAGGGGCAGACCTATCGTTATATTGCACTGATGCCCTATGATGAAATCAATTCACAGTCGGCATCAATCGGTTGGGCAAATCTGCGAGTGTGTGATGACGAGTGGTTTTGGCAATCTCCGTATGAGGAGTAGTTTGCTGAATGTCTGACCTTTGGGTTGGGGGTAGAATAAATATGCAGGGTAGCTTACTGGTGGCTGCCCTGCATATTTTTTTGTTTGAGCCGATTGGAATAGGCTCGGTTAGAGTATGTTACCCAGCATTGGGAATATCCTAATCAGTGCATCGATTATGTTGTTGCGGTCGGCATCTTCGCGCAGTATGAGTAGCACGGTGTTGTCGCCAGCAATGGTGCCTAGGATGTCGGGGCTGTCGAGATTGTCAATCGGAACTGATATGGCGCTCGCGTAGCCAGATTTGGTCTTCAAAACACCGAGATTGCCTGAAAATGTGAGGCCTACGATGTTGTCGGAGATGTTTGACGACACGGTGGCGTCGTGCTGTACGGTGTTGGGCAGAACATAGATGTAACCCTTGTTCTTGTGGGGTACTTTGGCCACATTCATAAACTTCAGGTCGCGCGATAGGGTGCTTTGAGTAATCTCTACGCCACTCTCGCGCAATCGCGCAATCAACTCCTCCTGTGACGAGATGAGCTCATTGCGTATGATTTTCCTGATGGTGGCAAATCGTTGTGTTTTTTGGTTCATTTTGTTAGTTTAGTTTTAGGTATGTTTAGGCATATTTATACAAATATAATGCGAAAAAATGTAAAAAGCAACTATTTTATTCTGTTTTGGAGGGCGTGACGGAGCAATTATTCATAATATGGCGGAAATTTGTTCGCATTGGCTCTGGCGGTGAGGGTTTATGCATAATGGTTACATAAATGGCATAAAAATGCAGCATATATGCAATTATGCGAATATTTTATATTATATATAAATATAGGATTTGAAATATTTGCATATTGCGTATTTATATGCAATCTTTGCACCTTGAAATAGAAAATTATAGTAAACGATAAATAATATTTTGTAGTAATGAAGATTGATGTAATGGTCGCAACCGAGGAGCATTTGCGTTTTGTTACGCAGATTAACGACTCTATTGACGAGGCGGCCAAGCAGCGCGGAACGGGTATTGCCCGTCGTACCGACGAGTATATCGCCGATAAAATTAATTCTGGTAAGGCTATCATTGCCGTAAACCGTGATGAACTCGTAGGATTTTGTTACATCGAGTCGTGGGGTCACGACGAGTTTGTGGCAAACTCAGGTCTTATCGTACGCCCCCAGTATCGTGGTATGGGCGTAGCAAAGCGTATCAAGCAGGCCGCTTTTGACCTTTCGCGTAAGCGCTTCCCCAATGCCAAGCTCTTTGGTCTTACAACAGGCGAGGCGGTGATGCGTATCAATACTGCACTGGGTTATGAGCCTGTGACTTTCGCAATGCTTACCGATGATGAGGAGTTCTGGAAGGGTTGCAAGTCGTGTGTCAATTACGATGTGTTGCAGCGTACAAATATGACAAAGTGCCTCTGCACGGGTATGATTTACGACCCCGAGAAGGCTGCTCGCAAGAAGGCTGAGGCCGAGGCAGCGGCTGCTGAGCAGAACAAGAAGAAGGGCTCGTGGTTGAGCCGTCTGTTCGGTAACAAGTAAAAACAGACAGAGTAAAATAAGTAAAAAAGAGATAGATAATGAAGAAAGTAGTTTTGGCATATAGCGGAGGTTTGGATACCTCGTTTTGTGTGAAGTACCTCACCAAGGAGTTGGGTTATGAGGTTTATACAGCGTTGGCTAACACGGGCGGTTTCTCTGACGAGGAACTCAAGGCCGTTGAGGAGCGCGCTTACCAGTTGGGTGCAAAGCAGCATGTGAATCTGGATGTTACGGGTGATTACTACTCGAAGTGTATCAAGTATATGGTTATGGGTAATGTGTTGCGTAACAAGACATATCCTATTTCAGTTAGCTCAGAGCGTACATTCCAGGCTTTGGCTATCGTAGCTTATGCAAACTCTATCGGTGCCGACGCAATCGCTCACGGTTCGACAGGTGCTGGTAACGACCAGGTGCGTTTCGACCTTACTTTCGAGGTGTTTGCTCCGCAGGTTGAGATTATCACTCCCACACGCGATATGAAGCTCACACGCGAGTATGAGATCAACTACTTGAAGGAGAATGGCTTTGAGGCCGACTTTACAAAGATGGAGTACTCTATCAACAAGGGTGTATGGGGTACATCAGTAGGTGGTAAGGAGACTCTCTGCTCAGCTACAAACCTTCCCGAGAAGGCTTATCCTTCGCAGTTGCAGCGCGAGGGCGAGGAGTCGTTGGAGATTGAGTTCAAGTGCGGTGAGGTTGTTGGCGTAAATGGCGAGGCTGTAAGCGGCGTTGCTGCCATCAACAAATTGGAGGCTATTGGTTCGGCTTGGGCTATCGGTCGTGACACTCATGTGGGTGACACTATCGTTGGTATCAAGGGTCGTGTAGGTTTCGAGGCTGCTGCACCTATGCTCATCATCAAGGCTCACGAGCTTTTGGAGAAGCACACGCTCACAAAGTGGCAGCAGTATTGGAAGGACCAGCTCGGTACTTGGTACGGTATGTTTATGCACGAGGCTATGTACTCAGAGCCCGTTATGCGTGATGTGGAGGCTTTCTTGGACAACAGCCAGCGCAATGTATCGGGTAAGGTGTTCATCACACTCCGTCCCTACACATTCACTTTGGTTGGTATCGAGTCAGAGCACGACTTGATGAATGCCAAGTTCGCAGAGTATGGCGAGATGAACAATGCGTGGACAGCCGACGATGTTAAGGGCTTCACCAAGATTGCATCTATGCCTTTGAAGATTTATCACGCAGTTAATCCCGACGAAGAGTAATGATTAGAGTAGGTATAGCAGGTGGCGCTGGTTATGTAGCGGGTGAGCTGTTGAGGGTGCTGATCAACCACCCCGAGGCAGAGGTTAAGTATGTGCAGAGTGAGTCTCACAAGGGTGAGCCTATCCACTCGGTGCATAGCGATTTGCTCTACTGCGATTTGCAGTTCAGCAACATCGACTTCAGCGATATTGATGTGTTGTTCGTATGTATGGGTCACGGTAACTCGGCCAAGTTCCTTTCGGAGAATGTTGTGCCGCAGAGCGTTAAGATTATCGATATGAGTAACGACTTCCGTCTGAAGGCCGATGCCGGTGAGTTTGTTTATGGCGCTCCGGAGCTCAATCGTGAGGCTATCAGCAAGGCTCGTTGCGTGGCTAACCCTGGATGTTTTGCCACATCTATCAACCTGGCTCTGTTGCCTCTGGCTGCGGCTGGTATCCTGCCCGAGGAGGTGACCGTTACGGGTATCACAGGTTCAACTGGCGCAGGCCAGAAGCCCACACCCGACACTCACTTCAGCAACCGCAGTGCCAATTTGTCTAACTACAAGGTCTTCACTCACCAGCATCTGGGCGAAATTGGCGAGACCGTGGTGGCGGCTGGTGGTAAGGAGACTACCGACATTGCGTTTGTGCCTGTCAGAGGTTGCCATACACGCGGTATTATGAGCGATGTAGTGGTGCGCCTGGATGAGTCGCAGGAGGAGATTGTTGAGATTTTCAAGAACTACTACGCTCAGCATCCGTTTGTGTGCGTGAGCGATAAGCCTGTCTATATGAAGCAGGTTGTGAACACCAACTACTGCTTCCTCTCGTTGCAGAAGGTGGGTCGTAAGTTGCTCATCACTTCGGTTGTGGACAATATGATGAAGGGTGCATCGGGTCAGGCTATCCAGAATATGAACCTGATGTTTGGCCTGGACGAGATGATGGGTCTGCGTCTTAAGGCTAACTATTTCTAAAACAATAGAGAAATGAATCTGTTTGAAGTATATTCGCTGCTCGATATGGAGCCCGTTAAGGCTCAGGGAGCATATCTGTGGGACAAGCAGGGTGTTGAGTATATGGACTTCTATGGCGGTCACGCCGTGATTTCTATCGGTCACACTCACCCGCACTATGTCGAGAAGATTCAGGAGCAGCTCTCAAAAATAGGCTTCTACTCCAACGCCGTTATCAACTCACTGCAGGTGGAGTTGGCCGAGAAGTTGGGTCGATTGTCTGGTTACGACGATTACAAACTCTTCTTGTGCAACAGCGGAGCCGAGGCTAACGAGAATGCGCTGAAGTTGGCGTCATTCACAACTGGCCGAGAGCGCGTATTGGCTATGCGTGGTGCGTTCCACGGCCGTACGAGTCTGGCTGTTACGGTTACTGACAACCCCGCAATTCAGGCTCCCGTAAATAAGAACGACAAAATCTCTTTCGTTGCACTCAACGACTGCGATGCTCTGCGTGAGGAGTTGCGTCGTGGTGAGTATGCGGCCGTTATCATCGAGCCTATTCAGGGTGTTGGTGGTATCCAGGTTGCAACCGACGAGTTTATGAAGGTCGCACGCGAGGAGTGTGATGCTATGGGCACAATGCTCATCTGTGATGAGATACAGGCGGGCTATGGCCGTAGTGGTAAGTTCTTCTCGCATCAGTGGACTGGCGTTAAGGCCGATATCATCACTATGGCGAAGGGTATCGGTAACGGTTTCCCCGTAGGTGCGGTGATGATTTCACCTGAGATTCCTGCTAAGACAGGTATGCTGGGTACGACTTTCGGCGGTAGCCATTTGGCTTGTGCTGCTGCTATCGCAGTTGCCGATGTTGTCGAGAGCGAGGGTCTTGTGGAGAATGCACTCCGTATGGGAGAGAAGATTGTCGAGGGCATCAAGGGTGTAAGCGGCATTAAGGATGTGCGTGGCCGAGGTCTGATTATCGGTATCGACTTGAGCGTTCCGCAGGCTGATTTCCGCAAGGTTTTGCGCGAGAAGTACCACATTATGACAGGTCTTACTGGTAAATATACTCTGCGTCTGTTGCCGCCGTTGATGATTGGCGAGAAGGAGGTTGAGCGCTTTATCGAGGCCTTCAAGGCAACGGCTGCCGAGATGGGAATGTAGTCCCCTAAATAAGAGTCATTTACAATGAAGATAAAGGTAATAAAGATAGGCGGTAAGTTAATCGAGGACGACGCTGTGTTGCAGCCTCTGTGCGACTCGCTGGCCGCATTGAATGAGCCGTTTGTGCTGGTTCACGGCGGTGGCGTGATGGGTTCGCGTCTGGCCGAGCAGTTGGGCGTAGAGGTGAAGATGCACCAGGGTCGTCGTATAACCGATGCCGCAACTCTGAATATTGCAGTGATGTCGTACGCTGGTCTGGCTAACAAGAAGGTCGTGGCTGGCTTGCAGGCGCGTGGCGTGAATGCCTGCGGTCTGTCGGGTTGCGATATGGCTGTGGTGAAGTCTACACGCCGCAAGGTCACAGATATAGATTGGGGCTTTGTGGGCGATGTGGATAAGGCCGACGGCAAGGTGCTGGCTATGTTGCTCGATGCGGGCATCACTCCCGTAGTTTCGCCCATCACGATGTCGGAGCAGGGTGAACTGCTCAACACCAACGCCGATAGTGTGGCTTCGGCCGTCGCTATGGGTTTGGCCGAGAAGTTCGATGTGGAGTTGGTATTTACGCTCGATAAGGCGGGCGTATTGCTCGATGTTGATGACCCCGAGTCGTTGATTGAGACCATCACCCCCGAGCTCTATGCACAGCTTTGTGCCGAGGAGAAGATACATTCGGGAATGATTCCCAAGATTGACAACGCCTACAAGACTATCTCTTCGGGCGTTACATCAGTTAGAATTACATCACCCAACAACCTGACAGGCGGAACGCTTGTCGTGAAGTAGGGCGAAAAAAAGTTTGTGCCGTTAAGATGAACACTCACCAAGCCATAGAACTCCTGCAGCGATTGATTGCTACGCCCTCTGTCAGTAGAGACGAGGCAGCGGCAGCTGATATTATGCAGTCGGCAATCGAGGAGTTGGGCTTTGTGGCTCATCGTAAAGGCAACAATGTCTGGGCCGAGGTTCGTGAGCATAATCCTAACAAGCCCACCATTCTGCTCGATGCACATATCGACACTGTGAAGCCTAACGCTTCGTGGGTGCGTGACCCCTTCCAGCCGACGATTGAAGATGGTCGTCTTTATGGTTTGGGTAGCAACGATACGGGCGGTAGCGTGGTGGCTCTGTTGGCGGCATTCGTGGCGCTGGCGAAGCGAGAGCAACCCTATAACCTTATATATATGGCTTCGGCCGAGGAGGAGGTTACGGGCGCTGGTGGCGTGAGAGCTGTGCTTGCAGAGTTGGGTGAGATAGATTTTGCGATTGTCGGAGAGCCTACTGAGATGCAACCCGCCATAGCCGAGAAGGGGCTTATGGTGCTGGATTGTGTGGCGAAGGGTCGTGTGGGACACGCTGCCCGCGAGGAGGGTGTGAATGCCATCTATGAGGCCCTGACCGATATTGAGTGGTTCAGGACACACCGTTTCGAGCGCGTCTCTCCGTTCCTGGGGGCGGTCAAGATGACCGTTACGGGCATAGAGGCTGGTGTGCAGCATAATGTCATACCCGACATCTGCCGTTTTATGGTCGATGTCAGAGTCAATGAGTGCTATCAGAATGAGGAGTTGCTCGGTGAGATTCGTAAGGGAGTGAAGTGCGAGGTTACGCCCCGCTCGACACATCTCAACTCGTCTGCGATTGAGGTGACTCATCCTGCCGTTGAGCGCTTGGTGGCTATGGGTCGAGTGCCGTTTGGTTCGCCCACGATGTCGAATCAGGCGGTGATGCCCTTCACTACGCTCAAGTTGGGTCCTGGTGACAGCGCCCGTTCGCATACGGCTGACGAATATATATTGCTCGACGAGGTGGCCGAGGCTATCGAGATGTACGAGCAGGTATTGGATAATTTGATTATAGAAAAAAGCAAATAATAGATGAAACTGTGGGATAAAGGATACGCTACGGATGCCTTCGTTGAGGAGTTTACCGTAGGTCGTGACCGCGAGCTGGATATGTATCTGGCCGAGGCTGATGTGTTGGGCAATATGGCTCATATGAAGATGCTCAACTCTATCGGGTTGCTCTCTGATGAGGATAAGGTGGCTCTGGAGCAGGGCTTGAAAAAGATTTATGCCGATGTTCAGAGTGGCAATTTCGAGATTGAGGATGGCGTTGAGGATGTTCACTCGCAGGTGGAGTTCCTTTTGACCGAGATGTGTGGTGATGCTGGTAAGCGTATTCATACGGGTCGCTCGCGTAACGACCAGGTGATGGTCGATTTGAAGCTCTTTTCGCGTGCGGCGCTTATCGAGTTGCAGAGTCAGGTCGAGCAGTTGTTCGGCGTGCTCATGTCGCGAGCCGAGGAGCTGAAGGATGTGCTGATGCCTGGCTACACACACCAGCAGGTGGCTATGCCATCGTCGTTTGGTATGTGGCTGAGTGCCTATGCCGAGGCGTTGGCTGACGACTTGCTACTCATCGATGCTGCCTACAAGTTGGTTAATACCAACCCCTTGGGCTCGGGTGCGGGCTACGGCTCGTCGGTGCCTTTGAATCGTCGTATGACAACCGAGTTGCTTGGCTTTAACGATTTGGCTTACAACTCTATGTATGCCCAGATGCAGCGCGGTAAGACCGAGCGTGTAACCCTCACAGCCATTGCTGCTGTGGCGGCTACGGTGGGTCGATTGGCGCAGGATGTGTGTCTCTACTCGTGTGCAAACTTCGGTTTTGTTAAGTTGCCCGATGCCTTCACTACAGGCTCAAGCATTATGCCTCATAAGAAGAATCCCGATATCTTCGAGCTGATTCGTGCAAAGTGTAACCGTCTGCAGGCACAGCCGCTGGAGGTTACGCTGACGATGACAAACCTGCCGTCGGGATATTTCCGCGATATGCAGCTCACGAAGGAGATTTATGTTCCCGCATTTAAGGAGATTGCTGATGTATTGCGTATGGCCGCTGCTGGTATCGAGCAGATGTGGATCAACCGCGATATCTTGGCTGATGAGAAGTATAAATACCTCTTTACGGTAGAGGATGTGAACGACGCCGTAGCGAAGGGTGTGCCCTTCCGTGATGCCTATCGTGAGGTGGGTATGCGTGTTCAGAATGGCACTTACGAGCACGATGGCCGTGAGTTGCACCACACACACGAGGGTAGCATTGGCAACCTCTGTCTGGAGGATATTGTGCGTAAGTTCGAGCGTAACAAGTTCGACTGCTCGGCAGCGTTGCAGGCCGAGGAGGAGTTGATGAAATAGTCGCGCAAAGTGTCAGAATTTGGACTCATAGAGCATATTGCACGCCGATTTGCCACTATTGACCGCCGTGGGTGGGAGGCAATAGGCGACGACTGCACGGTGTTGCCCATTGTTGGCGACGAGGTGATGGTTATGACCACTGATATGCTGGTTGAGGGTGTTCATTTTCTGAGAGATAAGATGTCGGCTACGGATATTGGTTACAAATCGTTGGCTGTAAATTTGAGCGATGTGGCCGCTATGGGTGTTAGACCCGAGGCGGCACTGTTGTCGCTTGCTCTGCCCGCTGATGCCGAGGAAGAGTGGGCGAAGGAGTTTATCGAAGGCTTCCACTCTCTGGCCGAGGCTGAGGGTGTGGCGCTGGTGGGTGGTGATACCACCTCATCGGCGGATGGCGTAGTGATAAATGTTGTCGCCATAGGGCGTGGTCGGGCCGCTTGTGTCAAGCGTCGCTCGGCAGCAAAGGTTGGCGATAAGATATATGTGGCGGGCACATTGGGTGGCTCGGCCATAGGATTGAAGGATCTCATTGCGGGGCGAGAAACCGCTTGTGCGCTGGAGCATCGTAGGCCTGTAGCCCAGATTGAGGAGGGTGTATGGCTTGGCGAGTGCGGTGAGGTACACGCAATGATGGATCTCTCGGACGGTTTGGCATCCGACCTTTGCCATATACTCAAGGCGTCGCATTGTGCAGCCGAGGTATATGTCGAGCAGATTCCTGCGCGTGAGTGCGATGTAGAGAGTGCGGTGTGTGGCGGTGAGGATTACAAGTTGCTCTTTACCGTATCGTCCGACTCAGCGGCGGAGTTTGAGCAAGATTTCGAGGCGCGATTCGGTTTTCGACCCTATGCTGTGGGTAGAATCGTCGAGGGCGAAGATGAGTCTATTCGCTGGATTGAAAACGGCACCGAGATTAACCCCCAATGGCGGGGATTCAGCCATTTTTAGCGGAATATATCATAAGAGATAGATGCCACTGTCCCAGATGCGGATGGTGGCATAATTTATTTCTGCTTGCAGATTATCCCCTTTGCGATGGCGAGAATCTCGCCGAAAGCCTCGTTGCGGGTGATGTATGCTATGGCGGTGTATGTGGCTGCACCAGCCACGATTTTCAGCACAAGGCGCAGTGCAGTGTGCCACTCGGCGGTGTAGTGTCCCGTTGCAGCGACAGCGCCGTACATAATCAGCGTGAGCAGAATGGTGGGGAGCAGAGTCCTAATAAAACGCCATACCGAGAACTCGGTGTAACGCTGTGAGGCGACTACATTCAGCACCATCTCCGTTGCGGCGGCGGCAACCAATCCCCAAGCAATAGCCTTAACACTGTGGGGTATGGTGATGGCCAGGATGATGGTCATAATCACCTTCTTCACAACCTCCAATCGCAGAATTATACTGCCGTTACTCTTGACCTTGAGTATGTTGTAGGCAACGATTGCGATAGGGTAGAAAAAGCCTATCACGCAGAGAATCTGGAAGTAAGGTATAGCTGGATGCCAGCGCGGTTTGAGTAGCAATGTGTAGATGTCCTCGGCCGTAGCAATCAGCCCCGCCATAATGGGGAACATCACGAATGCCGTCAGCATAATCACTCGGCGATATCCCTCGGTGAACTTCACTGCATTATCTCCAATTTTCGAGAGAGCAGGGAATGTCACGCTCTGTATAGACTGCATCGTCGAATTGACGGGCATATCCTTCAGTTTCTGTGCCTGGTTGAAGTAACCGAGCGCATCACCCGAATAGATGTTGCCGATGAAGAGTTGCGCCACATTGTTGTATAGCGCAGTGATTATGTCGGTGGTCATCAGTCGCAGGCTGTAGGGTGCCATCTCCTTGAGTGATGAGGTGTTGCCACGGCGTGGTCGCCACGAACTGCGCCACCACAGCATTGCGGCCTTTGAGGCCATCATAGCCACTCGTTGTCCCACCAAACTCCAGATGCCAAAGCCCGTGAGCGCCATTACTATGGCGATGACTCCGCTGATGAGTGACGAGAGGAATGTGATTGTAGAGAGTTGTGCGAACTTGAATTCGCGCACCATTATGGTGTTCTGAATCACGCATAGCGCGTTGAGCGGCAGTAGCAGAAACAGCACGGGTGCTATGACTGCGAGCTGCGGCCAGCCATAATACTTTGCCACGGCGGGCGAGGCGATGGTCAGTATGGCGTATAGTGCAAGTGCTGAGATGATGTTGAAACGGAATACGGCCTTGTACTCCCCTTCTGTGGGGGCCGCTTTGCGTATGAGTGTCTGCGAGAAACCACTATCGACAACAACTTGAGCCAGGGTGGTGAATACGGTCAGCACCGCCATTATGCCCATATCCATAGGCATAACAGAGTTGGCTACAACAATGCTCACCACGGCTTGTAGCAGAGCCGAGCCCACCTTTTCGGCTACGCTCCACGCTACACCCGAAGTGACATTGCGACTGAGTTGTGTGTCGGCAGACATAGTTTGAGTTGAAGTTTGATTACTCGAGCAGAGACTCTATGCCCAAACGGTATGAGTCCAGACCGAAGCCCATAATCGAGCCTTTGGCTACGGGAGCAATCATAGAGATGTGACGGAACTCCTCGCGAGCGAGAATCGACGAGATGTGTACCTCCACCACGGGAGTTGTAACAGCAGCAATGGCATCACGCAGTGCCACCGAAGTGTGGGTATAACCGCCAGCGTTCAGTACTACACCATCGTAGCAGCCTACGCTCTGGTGTATGGCGTTGATGAGTTCGCCCTCGATGTTCGACTGGAAGTAGTCCAGCTCCACCTTGCCGTTGTAGCGCTCCTTGAGTTGAGCGGTGTACTCCTCGAAGGTGGTTGAGCCATAGATGGCCACATCGCGCTTGCCCTGGAGGTTGAGGTTGGGTCCGTTGAGGATTAATATCTTCTTCATAATAGTGATAATCTAAAAATCCCTCCCGACAGAGGCTGCCGAGAGGGGTTATTATAGCATCTTCTCTGATTAGCGTGCTGCCAAGCAAGCCAATGCGATAGAGTACTTCTTCGAGAGAGCCGAGTCACCGCGTGATGTGAGTACACAGGGAACCTTTGTACCCATAACCATAGCAGCCAACTCTGCGCCAGCCATATGTGTTACGGCCTTGAAGAATACATTAGCTGACTCGATGTTGGGGAAGAGCAAGCAGTCGGGGTCACCAGCTACGCTTGAGCCTGTAACCTTCTTGTGCTCGGCAACCTCCTTGTAGAGAGCCACATCCAACGAGAGGGGGCCATCTACGATAACCTTACCCAACTGACCGCGGTCAGCCATCTTAGCAAGGATAGCACCCTCGGTTGAAGAGGGAACGGCGGGCAACACCTGCTCTGAAGCGGTGATGCAAGCGATCTTGGGAGTCTCAACGCCCAAAACCTTGGCTGTAGATGCCAGGTAGCTGATGAGCTTCTGCTTCTGCTTGAAGTCGGGAGCGGGGATAACAGCAATATCAGAGATTGAGAGCAACTTCTCGAAGCCAGGAATCTCCAATACGGCAACATGGCTCAATACACCCTTCGGGGGGAACAAGCCAGCCTCCTTGTTCAGGATGCCGCGCATATACTTGTCTGTAGAAACAAGACCCTTCATCAATACATCTGCCTGACCGTTTACAACAGCCTGAACTGCCAACTGAACACAAACAGTGTCGTTAGCCTCGTTTACGATGTTGAAGATGTTGTGGTCGATGCCAAGCTCGGCGCAAACCTTCTCGATAGTAGCCTTGTCACCGAAGAGCGTAGCCTCTACCAAGCCCTCCTTCCAAGCGTTATATACGGCCTCGATGGTGTGTGAGTCCTGTCCGTATGCAACAGCCAAACGCTTCTTACCGCGTGCGACGGCCGCTGCAACAATCTCATCCAATTTTGTAATCATAGTTATATATCCTTTTGTAGTTATTCGAATTTATAAATTCTTTGTCAAGTTGTAAGTGTCGGTAGCGATAACCAACTCCTCGTTAGTTGCAACTACGGCAACCTTAACGCGAGAGTCAGCAGTAGAGAGGATAACATTTGTACCACGAGTTACATCGTTGATGCTGTCCTCAATCTTGATACCCATAAACTCCATATCCTTGCATACCCAACGGCGCAGGTCGGCAGAGTTCTCGCCAACACCACCAGTGAAGATAATCAAATCAACACCACCCATCTCGGCTGCGTACTCGGCCACGAACTTCTTAACGCGGTTGTAGTACATATCGCGAGCTACGATAGCCTTCTCGTTGCCAGCGTCGTATGCGTTGTCGATGTCGCGCATATCGCTTGACAGGCCTGTCAGGCCAAATACGCCAGACTTCTTGTTCATCATAGCGTTGAGTTCGGCGTAGTTCATGCCCTCTCTCTCGCCAATGTAGGTTACTGCGCTTGCATCAACCTGACCGCAGCGTGTACCCATCACCAGACCATCCAGAGGCGAGAAGCCCATTGATGTGTCGTAAGACTTACCGTTGAGAACTGCAGTTACAGAACCACCGTTACCGATGTGGCAAGTGATGATCTTTGAGTTGTTGATGTCCAGACCAGCCATCTCTGCACCAACCTCGGCTACATACTTGTGGCTTGTGCCGTGGAAACCGTACTTGCGGATGCGGTACTTCTCATAGTACTCATAAGGCAGAGCGTAGAGATAGTTGATAGCGGGGATAGTCTGGTGGAACGATGTATCGAATACAGCTACCTGGGGAACGCCGGGCAACACCTTGTCGATAGCCAACACACCCTCCAAGTTAGCGGGGTTGTGCAGAGGAGCAATCTCGAAGAGTGAACGGATGTTCTCCTTTGCCTGCTCGTCCACAACGACGCTGCTCTTGAAGAACTCGCCACCGTGTGCTACACGATGACCTACGGCCTTAACCTCAGAGAGATCGCTGATAACGCCGTGAGTCTCGTCAGTCAGAGCCTTAAGTACGAGGCTGATACCTGTTGTGTGGTCGGCAATGGGCTGCCAAACCTCAAACTTCTCCTTGCCAGTGGGCTTGTGTGTAAGGCTACCCTCGGGGAGTCCAATACGGTCAACCAGACCTTTCGCCAATAAGGCGTTGTTTTGCTCATTGATGTCAATCACCTGATATTTGATTGATGATGAGCCGCAGTTTAATACAAGAACAATCATAATTGGTTTATCTTAAATTTTATATGTTTTTAGTCAAATCTATTTCAATTAAACAAAGGTACAAAATAAACTTTAAGAAAACGAAACGAGGTGAAAAAAAATAATCTTCACCTCGTTTATATTCACAAAAAGAGTAATTTTTGCTACTCTTGCTCCGTGTTGTACTCGATTATGCGGCCTATTGCGCGCTGACATACGGGGCAGAACTGCGTAGCCTCGTTGTCGCGCATACGGCAAACAACGGCTGGGCGGTACATTCCCTTGGTGATGTAGCCACCGCCTTCGTAGACCCCTACGGTGTAGTCCTTCTGGCGTTTCTCGGTCGGCGGGGTGGGGATTTCGGTGTTGGGCTTAATCATATCGGCCCACTTCGACTTGAAATCGACAAGTGTTGTGATGTTCTGCTCCCACGGCTCGTAGTCGAGCTTGTAGGTGTCGGCAGTGTGGTCGGGTTCGTCGTAGAAGTACTCGTCACCCAATGCGCCAAACGAGTGGCCGAACTCGTGAACTACAACGGGTTTGAACTGTTTGTGGTGCGCTGTTGTCAGGGTGTAGGAGTTGTATATTCCGCCACCGCCGTAAGTGTCGGTATTGGCCAAAATTATCAAATGCTCATACTCGATGCCTGTCAGGCGGTCGTGGATGAGGTGTACGCTGTTGGTTGTAAGGTAGCGCGGTGAGTAGAAGGTCATAAAGTTGGAATTTATGGCTGTCGAGCGCCACTCTCCCTCCTGCGGAACGCTCACTCCGCTCATCTCTGATTCAGTCATTACAGCCACCACATTGAAGCGCTTGCGGTATTGCGAAAATGGCTCATATCTGAATAGTTCGTCGCAGGCAGTGCGGGCATCGCGCAAGAAAATATCCATCTCCTCGGTGGTGTAACCCTCGGCTACGATTGCTATGTCGATGCACTCCTTCGTGGAGCCGTTTTTCATCAGATATTCGTGGTGTGGCGCGGCCTTGCTGTCGCGCTTGCGTATTAGAGCGTCGTCGGGCGTAATGGTGTGACGCATAGTTGTTTGCAGGTGACCTTCGTTGTCGAGCAAGGTAATCTCGATGTCTGCTTTTGCGCGGGGCATCGGAATGAGGAATGTGGCCTCGAAACTCTTGTTCAAACTCTTCGCCTCACCCGTTACGAGCCACTCCTGAAAAAGACTCGAAAATGAGTTGCGGTAGAGGGTTTTGCCGCTTGCAGGGTCGATGATTTTTATCTCGCCATTTCCGCGTACGGGAATCTTGTCGAGATTGACACGGCGACCCGCCCAACCATCAATGAGCGAGAGTTCGTCGAGTGACACCATCTGCTGTGTGGCGTTGCCCGAAAATATGTAATCTACACGCAGTGTCTTGTCGCAAAACCATTGGTCGAACTCCTGCGCCTGCAGGCTGGCCGAAGCGAAAAGGGTGTATAGAAGAAAAAGTAGTTTTTTCATAAAGCAAAAGTGTATTCATTTCGGGGCGTGTGGCCTCGAAATAGACTATGAAATAGGGTCGCGATTATTCGTACTTGTAGCCGATGCCCTTTACCGTAACGATGTGGTTGTCACCGATTTTTTGGCGCAACTTGCGGATGTGGACATCTATCGTGCGGTCACCGACCACCACCTTGTTGCCCCATACGCTCTGGTAAATCTCATCGCGAGTGAAGAGCTTGCCAGGGTTTGAGTAGAGGAGTGTCAGCAGCTGGAACTCCTTGCGCGGGAGAATCAGCGTTTCGCCACCCTTGAAAACCTTGTAATGCTCGGCGTCGATGGTGATGTCGTCGTTGTTCTCTTCGGGCAGAGTGATGCGCTTCAAGATGGCCTGCACACGGCTGCGCAAAATGGTCATTTTGATGGGCTTGTTGATGTAGTCGTCAGCTCCCGCATCGTAGCCCTGCAGCTGGGTCTCCTCGCTGCCTACGGCCGAGAGGAATACCACCATCACACTCTTCAGTGCGGGCGAGTTGCGGATGGCACGGCAAGTCTCGATGCCGTCCAGTACGGGCATCATCATGTCGAGCAGAATAAGGTGCGGTTTCACCTTGAGAGCCAACTCTATACCTTCGGCTCCGTTGGATGCCGTAAAGACCTCGTAGCCGTCGCGCTCGAGATTGTATTTGACGAACTCCAGAATGTCATCTTCGTCGTCGATAAGCAGTATGCGGTATCCCATAAGAGTAATGTTTGGATAAATTTTCTACAAATGTATAAAATTCCGTGTAAAAAAACTGCGTAAGAAGAGATAAATTGCTTATATTTGCACAACTCTATGCCTTTAGCATAAGGGTAAACAATAAAACGAAAAGTGATGGCTACTGAAAATTCTAACCTTGCGACTCCCATGGAGTCTGTCGGCGTTGCCGAAGATGTGCTAAATGTGACAACCGTAGATGTTCAAACCGCTGATGCTGCTGATGAGCCCGAGTGCAATGCCGAGGCCGAGGCGGTGGAGGCTTCGTTTGCTGAAGAAGATGCTGCTCTGGAAGCCGAGAAGGCGGGTCTTGAGCTCGGAGATGAGATTGCCGAGGAGAACGACTCTGCTGATATGGATAAGGGCAATTTGAGTGGCAAGAGTAAGCAGGACTTGGTTGAAATGTTTGAGGCTCTGTTGCAGAACGAGCCCGTGCAGACACTGCGCAAGAGCGTTGAGGCTATCAAGATTGCGTTCTACAAATTGCACCGCGCCGAGGTGGATGCCGCACGCAAGGCATTTGCAATGGAGCAGGGCGAGGAGGCAGAGTTTGTACCTGCGGTAGATGCGTTGGAGGTTAGATTGAAGGATTTGTTCAAGGAGTACCGTCGTCTGCGTGACGAGTACATCGCCGATTTGGATAAGCACAAGGAGGAGAACTTGCAAATCAAGCTGTCGATTATTGACGAGTTGAAGGAGTTGATTAACTCTGACGAGACGCTCAACAGCACTTTCGCCAAGTTCCGTGAGTTGCAGCAGCGTTGGAAGGATACAGGCATCGTACCCCAGGCCAAGGTTAAGGATTTGTGGGAGACCTACAACCTTCATGTCGAGAATTTCTATAACTTCATCAAGATAAACAAGGAACTGCGCGACCTTGACCTGAAGAAGAACTACGAGCAGAAGATGCTTCTGTGCGAGCAGGCCGAGGCGTTGATTGAGGAGCCCTCGATTGTGGAGGCGTTCCATAAGTTGCAGAAACTGCACGACGAGTGGCGTGAGACAGGTCCCGTAGCCAACGAATATAAGGAGTCGTTGTGGGAGCGTTTCAAGGCCGCATCGAGCCGCATCAACAAGCAGCACCAGGAGTACTTCGAGTCAATCAAGCAGGAGCAGCAGAAGAACCTCGAGCTCAAGACTCAGCTCTGCGAGACAACAGAGAGTCTGTCACAGCAGCCCTACACTTCACGCAAGGAGTGGAACAAGGCGAGCGATAAGTTGTTGGAGATTCAGAAGGTATGGCGTACTATCGGTTTTGCGCCCAAGAAGGATAACACACGCATCTATGAGCGTTTCCGCGCCGCTTGCGATAGCTTCTTTGAGGCAAAGCGTCAATTTTATGCTGGCGTAAAGAGCGAAATGGAACACAATCTGCAGCTGAAGAACGAAATCTGCGAGGCTGCCGAGGCTCTGCAGAACAGCACTGACTGGAAGCGCGCAACAGATGAACTGATTGCACTCCAGGCCAAGTGGAAGGAGGCGGGCGTTGTATCTCGTCGCTACTCTGACCAAGTGTGGAAGCGTTTCCGTGCGGCGTGCGATAAGTTCTTTGAGCGTAAGTCACAGCACTTTGCTGGCGTTGAGAACGAGTACGAGAGCAACCTGAACAAGAAGTTGGCCCTTATCGAGGAGATGAAGGCTGCCGACATCAAGACGGGCGGATATGAGATGATTAAGGAGTTCCAGCGCCGTTGGAGCGAGGTGGGATATGTGCCCATCAAGCATAAGGATGCTGTGCAGAAGAGCTATAAGGAGGCTGTGGATGTTATGTTTGGCGTCTTGCGTGGCTCGGAGCGTGACCGCTCGATGAACCGCTTTAAGGAGCGCCTGCAGGGTATGAAGGGTGCTGGCGACAAGCGTCTGCGCTCGGAGCGTGAGCGTCTGTACAACAAGGTGCGCCAGATGGAGCAGGATATCGCCCTGTTGGAGAACAATATCGGTTTCTTCTCGAAGTCAAAGAATGCCGATGCTATGGTGGCCGACATCAGAGAGAAGATTGCTAAGGCCAAGCGTGAGTTGCAGGATACAATCGAGAAGGTGAGATTGATTGACAGCCACAACGAGGCGGCGGAGAATCAAGCATAGCGAGAAGAGAAAAATGCGAGTTGGTCGGGCTTGCGGCGTCGGTCGCAAATCCGACCCTTGCAATAAATAAGGTTAGTTAATATTTGTAAACAGTTAAGATATTATGAAACTCAGTAAACCAAAATACATCTTCGTGACAGGAGGTGTAGCATCGTCGTTAGGAAAAGGTATTATTTCAGCTACAGTAGCACGATTGTTACAAGCAAGAGGCTATTCGGTGACGGTACAGAAGTTTGACCCATACATCAACGCAGAGCCCGGCCGACTCAATCCCTACGAGCACGGCGAGAGCTATGTTACAGAGGATGGTACAGAGTGTGACCTCGACTTGGGTCACTACGAGCGTTTTACATCAATCACAACCTCGTGCAACAATACTGTCACAACAGGTAAGATCTACCGCAGCATCCTCGAGAAGGAGAGCCGTGGTGAGTTCTTCGGTAAGACAATCCAGGTTATTCCCCATATCACAGACGAGATCAAGCGTCGTATCCAGCTGTTGGGTGCTACAAAGAAGTATGATGTAATCATCTCTGAGATTGGTGGTACAGTGGGTGATATCGAGTCATTGCCTTACATCGAGTCAGTTCGTCAGTTGCGTAACGAGTTGGGTTACCAGAACTCACTGCTTATCCACTTGGCGTGGGTACCCTATATGGCCGCAGCTTGCGAGATGAAGACCAAGCCCACACAGCACTCTGTTAAGGAGTTGCAGTCAGAGGGTGTGCAGCCCGATGTATTGGTATTGCGTGCTGAGCAGAGCCTGGCCGAGGATGTTCGTCGCAAGGTTGCTCTGTTCTGTAATGTTACGCCCGATGCAGTTGTTGAGTCAATCGATGTACCTACAATCTACGAGGTACCTTTGCGTATGCACGACCAGCACTTGGACGATGTTATCCTGCGCAAGTTGGGTATCGCAGACAGCGAGGAGCCTAACTTGAAGTCTTGGAGCGAGTTCGTTGAGAAGGTTAAGAACCCCAAGCACAATGTAAAGGTTGCTTTGGTGGGTAAGTACACCGAGTTGCCCGACGCATATAAGTCAATCAACGAGTCGTTTATCCACGCTGGTGCAGTAAACCACTGCAAGGTTAAGGTCGTGTATGTTGCTGCCGAGGAGGTTACAGCCGAGAATGCTGCTGAGAAGTTGGGTGGCGTATCGGGTATCTTCGTAGCTCCTGGTTCGGGTGTTCGTGGCTTCGATGGTAAGTTGGCGGCTGTTCGCTACGCCCGCGAGAACAACATCCCCTTCTTCGGTATCGGCTTGGGTATGCAGGCTGCCGTTGTTGAGTTCGCACAGAATGTGTTGGATATGAAGGATGCCTACACAAGCGAGTTGGAGCCCAAGAGCAAGACTCCCGTTATCGACTTGATGGAGGAGGTTAAGAAGGTGAGCGAGAAGGGTGGCACAATGCGTTTGGGTGGTTACACCTGCGCACTGAAGAGCGGCTCGAAGGCTCACGCAGCCTATGGCAAGGATAGCGTAGTTGAGCGTCATCGTCACCGCTATGAGTTCAACGGTGCATATCTGTCACAGTATGAGGCTGCAGGTATGGTCGCTACGGGTGTGAACCCCGAGACTGGCCTGATTGAGGTAATGGAGTTGAAGAACCACCCGTGGTTTGTATGTGTTCAGTACAACCCCGAGTATAAGAGTACAGTTGCTACTCCCGCGCCGTTGTTCGTGGCATTTGTTGATGCAGCGCTGAAGTTTCAGAGTGCGAGCGAGGCGGGAAAGAAAAGCGAAAAGTAATTAACGATTAACACCAAAAGATGGATAAGAAAACGATTATTGGAGTTGTACTCATGTCGCTGATTTTCATCGGCTATATGTTGTACAATTCCAAGCAGCAAGCAGAGTATCAGGAATATTTGCAACAGGTGCAGACCGAGGAGTCGGCCCTGGCTCAAACCTCAGAGAGTGAGGAGACAACAAATGTAGCAGAGGCTTCTGCAGAGGATGCCGAGGCTGAGTTGCAGCGCGAGAAGGATATCTATGGAGATTATCTCGCAGCGGCTCGTAATGGCGAGGTAAAGAACATTACGATGTCGAATGACTACCTGAAGGTGGATTTCACCACACAGGGTGGTATGATGAAGTGCGTTACTCTTGAGGAGTACACCAAGTTCGCCCCCAAGGATGAGCGCACAGAGAAGGTTGTCTTGTACGACCCCGAGTCGGCCAAGTTCGATATGACCTTCTACATCAAGCAGGGCTTGAATACCCTGCCCGTAAATACTTCGGAGTATGTATTTACAACCGTGGGTCCTCGCCGCGAGGGTGATGCCCAGCGCTTGGTTATGCAGTTGGAGGTAGCCGAGGGTGCATACTTGCAGTATGAGTATGTTCTCTACGACGAGAAGTCTCCCGCGCGTGACTATATGATTGACTTCAATGTCAAGTTGGTGAACCTCTCGCCCCTGATGGCGCAGCAGTCTACACTCGGCATTGATTTGGCAAACCGTACTTATCAGAACGAGCGTAGCTTCAAGACCGAGAATATGTACACCACGCTGTCGTACCACCTGCCCGATGAGGAGTCGGTTGAGGATTTGGGTATGAGCGAGGATTCAAAGTCGAAGCAGGTGCAGTCGGAGGTTAATTGGGTGGCTTTCCGCCAGCAGTTCTTCTCTGAGGCATTCATCGCTCACAACAACTTCGCTTACGCCGATATGGGCTTCACTACCGAGGGTGCTAACTCTGGTTATGTGAAGAGCTACTCGGCTCGCTTGGGCTTGCCCTACAACGCACAGACTACGGAGTACAACTTCTCATTCTACTGCGGTCCTAACAAGTATGCTATCCTTTCGGATGTAGTTGGTGCCAATGGCGAGAAGATCGCGATGGAGCGCCTCGTGCCGCTGGGTGGCTGGATTGTAGGTTGGTTCAACCGCTGGGTTGTAATTCCCGTGTTTGACTTCTTGAGCAAGTATATCGGTAGCTTCGGTGTAATCATTCTGATTCTTACCGTTCTGGTTAAGTTGCTTATCTTCCCGCTCACATACAAGAGCTACCTCTCAACCGCTAAGATGCGTGTCATCAAGCCCGAGATGGATGCCTTGAACGAGAAGTACCCCAACCAGGAGGATGCAATGAAGAAGCAGCAGGCGATGATGAACCTCTATAAGAAGGCGGGTGTCAATCCTATGGGTGGTTGCTTGCCTATGCTTATTCAGTTGCCTCTGTTGTGGGCTCTGTTCCGTTTCTTCCCCGTGAGTATCGAGTTGCGTGCGCAGCCCTTCTTGTGGGCCGACGATTTGTCATCGTACGATAGCATCATCAATCTGCCGTTCACTATCCCCTTCTATGGTGACCATGTGAGCTTGTTCTGTCTGTTGATGGGCCTGGCAATGATTGGTTTCTCATACTTCAACTACCAGAATCAGCCCGCTTCGCCGATGGCTGGTATGAAGTTTATGACCGTATATTTGATGCCGATAATGATGCTCTTCTGGTTCAATAACTACGCATCTGGTTTGTGCTACTACTATCTGTTGTCGCAGATTATCACAATGATTCAGATGATGGTTATCCGCCGATTCGTTGATGATGATAAGATTCACGCAATGATGGAGCGTAATGCTGCCAAGCAGAAGAACAAGAAGAAGTCGAAGTTCCAGCTCCGCTATGAGGAGTTGATGCGTCAGCAGGAGGAGATGATGCGCCAGCAGCAGGCTGCCAATGGCAAGCGCCGATAGAGGTCAGCTGTTAGGTTGATATAGAACGCCCCCGCAAGATTTACTTGCGGGGGCGTTTGTGTTGCTATGCTTTTTCGTTGCGACTCTTTTATTGTCCCTTGCAGTCGGTAGCGTCTTTTAGGAGTTGGGCCTTGAGGTCGTCAATCGATGCGAAGCGCTGCTCGTTGCGAATCTTGCGTAGGAGATTGATTTTTACATAACGACCGTAGAGGTTGCCACGAAAACCGAAGAGGTGTACCTCCACCAGACGAGTGTTGCCATCTACCGAGGGTCGTGTGCCGATGTTGGCCATAGCGTTGTAGATGTTGCCCTTTACCTTTAGTCGCGCGGCATATACGCCATCTTCGATGCTGGTGAGTCGGCTGGCGTCGATGTTGGCCGTCGGGAAACCTAACTGTCGGCCTAACTTTGCGCCGTGAATTACCTTGCCTTTAATGGTTGTTTTCATATACTCAAGAGCTGATTCTGCGGCCTGCGACTAAATGTTGTGTGTTAGTTTCTGCACGAGTGAGAACTCCGAGAAGAACTCCTTGGCCAATACGCGCAGTACGGTGTATGACGGAATGGCGAGCAACATACCGAGTATGCCAGCCATATATCCTGCGATGAGAATCACGAGGAAAATCTCCAGCGGGTGAGCCTTCACACGCTCGGAGTAGATTGTGGGCTGCAGGATGAAATCATCTATGCCCTTGATGCAGAAGAGCGTAACACAGATGATTATCACCGTATGTGCTGCTGTATATCCGTCGATGGGTGTCACGATGCCGATGAAGGCCGAGATGATACCGCCCATCAGCGGACCTGCATAGGGTATCACATTCATAACGCCCATAATCAAGCCAATCAGCAGGGCGTTGTCGGTCTTCATACCGAAGAGAATCATCACCAGCGATATAATCACCATCAGGATAAGGCTCTCGGTGAGTATTCCCGTAAAGTAGCGTGATAGCAGTACGGTGATAGAGTCCAGCGCGCGTGTCACATTGGCCTGTAATCTGTCGGGGAACATTGCTGTTACCATCGAGTAGAAGAGGCCATCCTCCTTGAGGAAGAAGAATGTGATGAACGAAATCGAGAATATACTAATCAGCGCAGACAGCGTGATGTTTACTATCGAAGTAAATGTGCTGTTGATGGTGTTGTAGTTGATAAACTCGCTCAATGTCGAGGCGAGTGTATCGGTGAGTGAGAACTGCGTCTCGGGGAGCGCAAAGGTGCGCTGCAGATATCGCTGTGCGTGTGATATCGGCTCCTCTACCGATGCCAAGACCTGCGAGAGGTCGAGGTGTGTGAACTCGTTTATCTTCGAGAACACAAGCGGGATGAAGAGCGAGAAGATAGACATAAAGACAACCAAAATAACGACCAGTGTAATGGTAGCCGCTATCCAACGGGGTATAATCACCCTCTTACCTATGTGCTGACGGGTGAGCCAATTAACCAGCGGACGACCCATAATGGCCAACACCGCAGAGACGAGTATATAGATTACAACAGAACTGAAGTACCACACCAAAAATAGTATGGCGGCTGTCAGTAATGCTCCAACCGAGAATCGCAGTATGCCCTGGGGTGTTATGGTCATCTTTGTTATCTTGTTTTTCTTGCTATGCTATTTACGCAATCTTACCAACGGAGTCTGTGAGCCGACTACAGGGTCACCAATCTCAACCAGAAGCTCGCTATCTTTCGGAACGAGTACATCAATTCTCGAACCGAACTTGATGAAACCGAATACATCGTTCTGATTTACCTTGTCGCCCACCTTGATGTATGACACGATGCGGCGTGCAATAAGACCTGCAACCTGACGGAAGAGCACCTGATTACCGTTATCCATCTTAACGACAGTGGTGGTGCGCTCGTTCTCGGTCGAAGACTTAGGATGCCAAGCAATGAGGAAGCGGCCAGGGTGGTACTTGTAGTACTCAACCTCACCAGCAACGGGCAACCAGTTCATGTGGATGTTCGTTACCGACATGAAAATCGAAATCTGCAACATCTCACGCTTCATATACTCGTCCTCCTCGACAACCTCGGTAACAACCACTCGGCCGTCGCAGGGTGAGAATACCAACTCGGGGTCGTGAATCTTGATTCTGCGCGGCTCACGGAAGAAGGCCACGATGAAGAACCAGAAGGCGATGAGTATGATTGCCGATGTGAGCAACAGACCCGTGCCAGAGTGTAGGCTCTCGAAATAGTAGATAAGCGACCACAATACCAGGCAGATAAGGCCCGATATGGTTATAATTCTGTATCCCTCTTTGTTAATTTTCATAAGTTTTGAGTTTTGAGGTTTTCACTTATAATATTATGGAATATATAACTGCATATACAAATACGAATGGCGCCGACATAATCAGTGCGTCGAATCTGTCGAGCCAGCCACCATGACCAGGGATGAAGTTCCCCGAGTCCTTGATGTCAATCGAGCGCTTGAATAGTGACTCCACCAGGTCGCCAAACACGCCTGAGATTGCAGCCACCATAGCCAGACCCATCCACATTGCGGGGTTGGCGTCAAGAACGACAGATGCTACATAACCCATAGCCACTGCACCAAATAAACCGCCTACGAAACCCTCCCACGACTTCTTGGGAGAGATGCGCTCGAAGAGTCGGTGACGACCCAGCGTGATACCAAACAGATAGGCGAAGACATCGTTAGCCCAGATGATGAAGATGTAAAACAACACCACCCAAGGATTCCACTTGCCGTTTGCCAACAGTAGAGGTATAATCAGCATCAGTGCCATCGGCAGGGCTACATACAACGAGCCCAGAACAGATGTTGCGATGTTGGCGATGGGTGTCTCGCTGCGGCGGTAGAGCTCGCAGATAGCCATAACGGGTACAATGAGCATCAGCACCGCTACGGCAGCCGATAGGATTACTGCACCACTGCCCTCAGCACCCTTATTGAAAAAGAGCGATGCGGCAAGACCTATCGCAAAGATTACTGCGCCCAAAAACAGACCCAGCACCTTCATCGGCTTGTAGCCAGCCTTCTCGGCAAAATTATAGAACTCCCACATACCTCCTATGGCAATGGCAGCCATCAGAGCGGTAAAGCCCCACTGCGATGTCAAGATGGCGCCCAGCAATACTGCAAGCATCACTACGCCACTTACTCCGCGTACTATCAGGTTCTTCATTTTACTTCCCATAGGTTTCTGTCGAGTTAGTCGTTCTTCGTTTCTGCATTGTCCTCCGTTGCGGGGGCCATTGCGGGTTCGGGTTCGATGCTTACGCCCTTACTCTCGGCGGGCGCTACATTCTCGTTCTTGCCCTCATCGGCACCGTTCTCGGCCTTGCGGATAGATTGGGCCGATGGGCCGAGCAAGAGCTCGATATCCTCTGCATAGATGGTCTCCTTCTCAAGCAGCAGGTCGGCCATCTGGTTAATCTTGTCGTTGTTCTGCTCGATAATCTCGCGGGCACGGGCGTAAGCCTCCTCCAAGATGCGGCGTACCTCATCGTCGATAGTGATGGCTGTCTGCTCGCTGAAGGGCTTGGTGAATGTGTCGCGTGAGCCAGTTGAGTCGTAGTAGCTTATCGGGCCAACCTTTTTGCTCATGCCGTACCAAGTCACCATAGCGTAGGTTATCTTTGTTGCGCGCTCCAGGTCGCTCAATGCTCCTGCGCCCAATGTGCCGTAGTTTACCTCCTCGGCGATGCGGCCACCGAGCAATCCCGCCAGACGCTCCGAGTAGGTAACATCGGTTACATGCACACGCTCCTCGTCAGGTATTGCCCAAGTAGCACCGAGGCTGTTACCGCGGGGGATGATAGTAACCTTCAACACGGGGTCGCACTCGGGTAGCATCCACATTGTGATGGCGTGACCAGCCTCGTGAATGGCCGTTGCTCTGCGCTCGGCCTGTGTCATGCTCTTGTTACGCTTCTCCAGACCACCCACTATACGATCGACGGCGGCGATGAAGTCCTCGCGAGTGACACTCTTCTTATCCTTTCGGGCCGCAATCAGAGCAGCCTCATTACATACATTGGCGATATCCGCACCCGAGAAGCCAGGAGTCTGCTTCGCCAGGAATGTGCGGTCAATGTTATCTGCGAGTTTGATGTTGCGCAAGTGTACATTGAAGATAGCCTCACGCTCCTTCACATCCGGCAGACCAACATCAATCTGACGGTCGAATCGTCCAGCACGCATCAACGCCTTATCCAGGATATCTACACGGTTGGTGGCGGCCAGAACAATAACACCAGCGTTTGTCTGGAAACCATCCATCTCGGTCAGCAACTGATTGAGCGTATTCTCGCGCTCGTCGTTGCCTGAAAAGCCTGCATTCTTACCACGGGCACGGCCGATGGCATCAATCTCGTCAATGAAGACGATGCAGGGAGCCTTCTGCTTGGCCTGCTCAAAGAGGTCACGCACGCGCGACGCACCAACGCCTACGAACATCTCAACGAAGTCAGAACCTGAAATCGACAGGAACGGCACATTTGCCTCACCAGCTACAGCCTTAGCCAACAGAGTCTTACCTGTTCCAGGAGGGCCTACAAGCAGTGCGCCCTTGGGAATCTTGGCTCCCAACTCACGATATTTGTCTGCCTTGCGCAGGAAGTCCACAATCTCCATAATCTCGACTTTGGCTTCCTCCAGACCTGCCACATCCTTGAATGTTACGCGCTTCTTTGTCTGGTCGTCTTTGTCGAAGACCTGCGCGCGAGCCTTGCCCACATTCATAATGTTGCCAGCACCGCCGCCACCGCGCGACATGCTACGGATGAAGAAGAACCACACACCTACGAGGAACAACCACGGCAGCAGATTCACTACAATGTCGCTCCAGCTACGGCTGTCGTTCTGATACTTTATGCTCACGGGGTTGTTCTCACCCACCTCTGAGTCGGCTACGGCCTGCTTGACATCGCGGTCGAGAATATCAACCGAGCCAATGGTGAAGTAGAGCTGCTCGCCGTGTTCGGGGATATTGTGAAAACGGCTGCCCTCGTCAGCACGATATTTGGCTATGGCCTCCTCTGTGAGGTAGACCTTTGCTGTATTCTTGTTCAACACCTCTATGCGCTCGACCTCGCCGTTGCGAATCATACCCTCGACGGTGTTCCAGTCGCCCGAGATGGGGTCTGACGGTCCGTTTGAGAAGAGCGAATAGCCGATGATTATCGCTACGATAGCGCCCCAAATCCACATGGCATTGAGGCGAATAACCTTTATATTGCCCTGCTTGGGGTTGTTGTTTTTCTTATTCTTTTTGTTTTGTGCCATAATGATTATGTCAAGGGATTTGCTCCCTTTACACGCGATTAAATCCTAAATCGTGCCGTTTTATATCGCTCTGGCGACAAAACGGCATCAGAAAAGGCTATTTTTTGTAGATTAAAGTTCGTACTCGTATTTTTTCATAGGTGCGTCAGCCCACAACTCCTCGATTTTGTAGAAGTCGCGAAGCTCGGTCTGGAAGATGTGTACCACCACATCTACATAGTCCATAGCAATCCAGAATGAGTTCTGCTGACCCTCAATGCGCCACAACTTCTGGCCGAGTTTCTCCAATACATCACGCTCGATGCCATCGGCAATGGCACTCACCTGCGAGGTAGAGTTTGCGTTGCAGATAACGAAGTGTGAGCAGATAGCTCCGTCGAAGCCTGAGAGGTCTAACGATACAATATTTTCGCCTTTTTTGTCTTGAATTGCGCTAACTATAGTTTCAATCAATTTTTCCATATTCACAGATATACATATTATGTCGCAAATATACACTTTTTTTGTGAGAGTATGAAATAAAAAGCAGATATTACGCCGTGCTTGTAGCTTTCTTTGGCCAATAAACGCAAAAATACGAGGCTCTATTTTGTGAACCTCGTATTTTTTTATGTTTGTGTCGGTGTAATCTATCCTCGCCTAATGCAGGAATTGCTGCAGAGAGCCAGCCTTCTCGATGATGGTCTTTTCGAGGGCATTGACAATTGAGTTCTTCACATAGGTGCGGCGTATGGCTATGGCGATGCGGCGCGATGTGGCTCCCTTGGCCAGAGTCTTGATTTGCGATTTGCGGTCGGCGGGAACATACTCAAGCGCCATCTCGGGGATGATGGTCATACAAGATGTACAATTCACGATACGCATCAGTGTGTCCAGCGAGCCTGACTCAAAATAGTAGTGGGTCGGCAGGTCGCGTCGAGCCTGGCAAAGTTCGATAATTTGGTCGCGCATACAGTTGCCTCGGCTGAGGAGTATAAGATCCTTCAAATCAATATCTTCGATGCGGATATTCGAGCGTTCATAGAGCGGGTTTGAAGGTGAAACATAGGCATAGAAACGGTCGCTGAAAAGGTCGCGCTCGATGATGCTCTCACCGCAGGTGCCGCTGGCCACCAGAGCGGCATCAATCTTGTCGCGACGCAGGGCCTCGACGATGTCGGCCGTAACCATCTCGCGAATCTCCAATTCGACACGGGGATAGCGCTTCACGAAGTCGGGGATAAACTTGTGCAGAAGGTAGGGTGCGATGGTGGGGATTACGCCCAGTCGCATCTTGCCAGCAGTCTCGCCTTTGAGTTCGGCAATCGACTCACGGATAGTGTTATAGGCTTTGAGTGTCTCTTGCGCTTGAGCGATAACAACAGCTCCCGCTTCGGTGGGGATTACGGGCTTTTTCGAGCGGTCGAGTAGCACTACGCCAAGCTCATCTTCCAACGATTTAATCTGCATCGAAAGCGACGGCTGTGTAACGAAACAATGCTCGGCGGCAGCCGAAAAACTACCGCAGTTTGCTACCTCAATGAGGTACTGTAATTGGATAATTGTCATAATTAGGGTTGGAATTAGGTTATCTGTTTGAACAAAGTTATAAAAAAATATTATAGTGTCAAAGATTTTTTTTGCCTATCTGCCATAAATCGCTATTTTTGTAGTTAATTTTGTTCAGTACGCCGACGGGCGTATTGTCGAGAGTGGAAAATAATTAAGAAAACAGATAAAAACAATGGGAAAAATTATTCTTACGGGCGACCGCCCCACAGGAAAACTTCATTTGGGCCACTATGTAGGCTCGTTGCGTCAGCGTGTTGAGTTACAGAACTCTGGAGCATTCGAAAAGATATTCATTATGATTGCCGATGCTCAGGCTTTGACCGATAACGCCGACAACCCCGAGAAGGTGCGCCAGAATATTATCGAGGTGGCTTTGGACTACCTCTCGTGTGGTATCGACCCCACAAAATCTACAATCTTCATTCAGAGTATGATTCCCGAACTCACCGAGTTGGCGTTCTACTATATGAACCTGGTGACTGTGGCTCGTCTGGAGCGCAACCCGACCGTTAAGACCGAGATTGTGATGCGTGAGTTCGGTAAGTCTATCCCCGTGGGATTCTACACATATCCCATCTCGCAGGCATCTGATATCACAGCCTTCCGTGCAACAACCGTTCCCGCCGGTGTGGATCAGGAGCCTATGATTGAGCAGACTCGTGAGATTGTTCACAAGTTCAACTCTGTGTATGGCCCCACACTCGTCGAGCCTGAGATTTTGTTGCCCTCTAACGCTGCTTGCTTGCGCTTGCCTGGTACTGATGGTAAGGCCAAGATGTCGAAGTCGCTCGGCAACTGCATCTACCTCTCTGACACAGCAGAGGATTTGCGCAAGAAGGTGATGAGCATGTACACCGACCCCAACCACATCCGTGTTGAGGATCCCGGCTCAATCGAGGGTAACTGCGTATTTACATATCTGGATGCTTTCTCGCGTCCCGAGCATTTCGCTCAGTATTGGCCCGACTATGCATCGTTGGATGAGTTGAAGGCTCACTATCAGCGTGGCGGTTTGGGCGATGTTAAGGTTAAGAAGTTCCTCTACGCCGTGCTGCAGGAGATGTTGGAGCCTATCCGCGCTCGCCGCAAGGAGTATGAGCAGGATATTGAGGGTGTATACGAGATGTTGAAGAAGGGTTGCGAGGTTGCTCGTGCCGAGGCTGCCGAGACTCTCGATATGGTACGCCGCTCGATGAAGATTAACTACTTCGAGGATACAGAGTTGATTCGCCGTCAGGCAGAGATGTATAAGGCTGCAAAATAGTCAGCCCCGAAAAGTGTGATGGATTTCTGGAGTAAGATATTGCTATTCAAGGAGCGCGTATCGGAGTGGGTGCTTCACCGTCTTAAGCGACTCACCAACGCCCAGCTGATGGGTGTATTGGCGGTCGTTGTGGGCGTGTGCGCAGGTTTGGGTACCTGTTTCTTCGAGGTGCTGCTGTATGGAGTGCGTTCAGCCTTGGTGACTTGGTTCCCTGCCGACAGAGCGCAGTTCCTCTATCTGATTTACCCCGCCATAGGTATCGTTCTGGCGACGCTTTTTGTGAAGTATATCGTCAAGGATGAGATTTCGGAGGGTGTAACCCGTGTGTTGTACGCTATGTCGCGTAAGGATTCGCGCATTGCGTCGCACAACTGCTGGAGTTCCATCGTAGGTGGTGCCACGACCATCGGTTTTGGTGGTTCGGTAGGTCCCGAGGCACCGATTGTCCTTACGGGTGCTGCCATCGGCTCGAATGTGGGTCGATTGGCCAAACTCAACTACAAGGAGCTCACGCTGATGCTCTGCTGTGGTGCGGGTGCAGCCGTTGCGGCCATCTTCAAGGCGCCGATTACGGGCGTGGTTTTCGTGCTGGAAATCTTGATGTTGGATATCACAGCAACATCAATCATTCCGCTACTTATCTCTTCGATTACGGCTACTACGGTGGCGCTGATGTTCCGAGGTTTCGAGCCTATTATCTCCGTTACGCTGAACGCCGCCGATGCCTTCGTGCTGGAGCAGATACCGCTCTACATATTGCTGGGAGTATGCTGCGGATGTATGGCTTACTACTTCACATCGGTAAATTCCATCGTTGGTACATATGTCAAAAAGGTGAAGTCGCAGTATCGCCGCTGGGCCTATGCGGGCATTGTGTTGGGTGTGCTGATATTCATCTTCCCGCCGCTGTATGGTGAGGGTTATGAGGCTATGACCGACCTAATGCACGGTAGGGTATCGTCGTTGTTCGATAACTCGTTGTTCTTCAAATTCAGCGATATAGAGTGGGTGGCTATCATCTATGTTATAGCCATTATGTTCTTCAAGGTCATCGCTATGGCCACAACTAATGCCGCAGGTGGTGTGGGAGGTACATTTGCCCCGTCGCTCTTCGTTGGTGCATTTGTTGGTGCGGCTCTGGCGCTGATTTGCAACGCCTGCTTCGATTGGC
Source organism: Alistipes sp. (assembly GCA_017555695.1). Lineage (GTDB taxonomy): Bacteria > Bacteroidota > Bacteroidia > Bacteroidales > Rikenellaceae > Alistipes. Next base: position 57,212 of record JAFZFX010000036.1, on the reverse strand, counting down.
ATATATCTGTCGTGTCGTTCACGCTTGTGGGTATGGCCGGTGTGATGGCGGGAGTGATGAAGGCCCCGCTGACTTCGATATTCCTTATCGCCGAGCTCTCGAATGGCTACGGTCTATTCATTCCGTTGATGATTGTGGCTTGTATCTCGTTTGCTGTGGGTTACCGCCTGGATAAGGACTCAATCTACACCAAGCAGTTGCGTATGCGTGGCGAGCTCTTGACTCACGACAAGGATCAGTCGGCCTTTGTCTTTATGAGTCTTGACGAACTTATGGAGACCGATTTTGTCCGCTTGAAGGAGACCTTCACGCTGGGTGATGTGGTGAATATCATCTCGTCGGCACGCCGCAATATCTTCCCCGTGATCGACAACTTTGGCCATCTGCTTGGTATCGTGCAGCTCGATGATCTGCGCGAAGATATGTTCAAGCGCGAGCGATGGGGCCGTTCCATTACGCACTATATGATACAACCCCCTTATCGTATTCTTCAGCACGAGATGATACAGAGCGTATTGCCTCATTTCGAGAAGACTCACACCTGGATGTTGCCCGTTGTGGATAAGAATAACCGCTATCTGGGCTTTATCTCAAAGTCGCGTATCTTGAACGCCTACCGTGAGGCTCTGGTGAAGATTTCGCAGTAGTGGGTAAGTGAAAAATACTCTTATGGTTAAAAATATCGTCTTTGATTTTGGTGCTGTGCTGGTCGATTGGAATCCGCACCACCTCTACGATAACTACTTCGGCAGTGTCGAAAAGGCCGAGTGGTTTCTGAATAATATCTGCCTCTATTCGTGGAATATACAGATGGACGGAGGCAAGCCCTTTGCTCAAGGTGTGGCTGAGTTGCAGGCGCAGTATCCCGAGTGGAGTGATGCGATTGCTGTTTATCATACCCGCTGGATTGAGATGATGGCTGGCGAGATTGAGGGTATGTCTGACTTAATTAAGCGCCTCAAGGCAGCGGGTTACAGAGTCTATGGCTTGACGAATTGGTCGTCGGAGACCTTCCCGCTGGTTCGCGACAAATATCCCATTTTTGATTTGATGGAGGGTATCGTTGTGTCGGGCGAGGAGCATCTGTTGAAGCCCGATGCTGCAATATATAACTGCTTGCTTGAACGATATGGTCTGAAGGCCGAGGAGTCGCTCTTTGTTGATGATAACGCCGCCAATGTCGAAGGCGCTCGTGCTGTGGGTATGCAGGGTGTGCAGTTTACTTCCACCGCCGCATTGGAAGAGGAGTTAAGCGAAAAGTATGGCGTGAACTTTTAGGCGGTATTTAGCATAGTAAAAGGGGTTGTCCACGATAGTGTAGGACAACCCCTTTTGTATTATTTGCGAGATGTGCTATTACCACATCTGCTTAATGAGCATTATCACATCCTTCCAGATGTAATACATCATAAATCCTCCCGCTATAAGCTTCATTCCCGTGCCGACGAAGAACGATAGCAACGAACCGAGACCCACGACTATCGCCTCACTCAAGGGGCGCTTCTGGCTCAACATCTCACCCACAACGGCTCCAACGAATGGGCCGAAGATGATTCCCAACGGGCCGCAGGTGAACATTCCAACGAAGATACCCACCGTTGCTCCCGTGATGCCAGCCTTCGAGCCTCCGAAGAGTTTGCTGAAGTAGGCGGGCAGTATGTAGTCGAGTGTAATCACTATGACCGAGATTATGCCCCACAGCCACATCTGGCCACTGCTTAAGGTCGATGTCGAAGTGAAGTAGGCGCAAACCATACCCACAAATGACAACACCGTGCCTGGAATTATGGGCAACACTGCACCGACGATGCCAATGACGCCACCAAGTAGGGCGCATATAGCCAAAATGGTATCCATCGTGTGGCGACTACTCTGTCAAAAGGTTGGTTGCAGAGTCGGGGAAGATTACCGAGGGACGGAACTGCTTGGCCTCCTCGAAGTCCATCAGTGCGTAAGAGACGATAATTACCAAGTCGTCTACTGCCACTTTGCGTGCAGCTGCGCCATTGAGGCAGATGCAACCGCTACCTCGCTCTCCCTTAATAATATAGGTCTCAAAACGCTCGCCATTGTTAATGTCGAGTATCTGCACCTTCTCGCCCTCAATCATATTTGCTGCATCCATCAAATCCTCGTCGATGGTGATGCTACCTACATAGTTGAGGTTGGCTTGCGTGACTCTCACGCGGTGAATCTTTGATTTAAGTACCTCTATCAACATAACATCTATTTTATTCTTATGTTATCAATGAGTCTGATCTCTCCTGCCTGTACGGCTACGCAACCCTGTACGCGGTCGCTCTCCTCCCACGACTGTACCTGCTGCATGGTGAGTGCATCGACAGCCTGGAAGTAAATGGTCTTCAGCAGCGGGTTGCTGTTAATCTCGGCCTCGACCCACGCGCACAACTCGGCGGGTGTCATCGACTGCGACTTCTCGGCGCACTGGCTCAATGTAGCGTAGATGTGCGGTGCGGCGGCACGATGCTCTGCGGTGAGCAGCGTATTGCGCGAAGAGAGGGCAAGGCCATCCTCGTCGCGGATAATCGGGCACTCCACAATCTCGATGTCGAAGTCCAGCTGTTTTACCATCTCCTTGATTACGGCAATCTGCTGAAAATCCTTCTCGCCGAAGTATGCCTTTGCGGGCTCGACCATATCGAACAGACGGCTCACCACCTGTCCTACGCCGTTGAAGTGGCCAGGGCGTGTAGCACCCTCCATCACCTTGTCAATCATTCCGAAGTCGAAGATGCGGCTGTCGGGCTCGGGATATACCTCCTCTACCGAGGGCATAAATACTATATCGGCACCAGCCTCAGCCAGCAGAGCCTCATCGGCTTCGGGCGTGCGAGGGTAGTGCTTCAGGTCATTCTTGTCGTTAAACTGTGTGGGGTTTACGAATACGCTCACCACCACTACGCGGCACTCCTTGCGAGCCTTCTCTACCAACGAGCGGTGTCCTGCGTGCAATGCACCCATTGTGGGGACAAATCCTATGTCGCTCTTGTTTACCGAGGTAAGCTCCTGCTTGAGGTCCGTTACTGTGTATACTGTTTTCATCTGATGTTACTATACTCTGAAAAACTGCGGCAAAGTTAAATAATTATATCGGAATTAAAAATTCAATATCGTAATAAAAAACTTTTGTGGTCGAAAAAGACTGCCCTAAAACGCAAAAATGTTCGGCTGCCACTGCAACCGAACATTTTGTATCGAGTCTATACCTCTCGCTGTTAGTTGAGCGAAGGCAGGAATGAATACTTTTGAGAGTACTCGAGCATCTGCTCTATGAAGTTGTATTTGCCTACGAACTTCACATCTACAACCTTGCCATCCTTCTCTACGAGCTCGTAGTCGGGATTAACAAAACCGCTGTAAGGCTCGATGCCCAACTTGTTGTAGCGCTCCAATACCTCCTTGTGGAGTGTGGGGTCAATCTTCACGGCGTAGTCCTCAACCAACTTGCGGCCAGCCTCGTAGTCGCCAGTCGATTTGATGCGCTGTACCTCGAAGAGCAACTCGCCGAAGAGACGACGCAGTGCGTCAAAATCGTTTACTACGATGTAAGACTTGCCATCCTGCTTAACCCACTCGATGACATTATCCTTCTTACCCTTCTCGTAGCACCACTCGGCGATGAGCTTGCGGTTACGCATATGTGACTCCTCGACATTCTTGCCCAACTCTACGCGAGCGAACTGAGTCATCATACCATTCATAATATAGTCGGCATACTGTGCCTTTGCAACATCGAGTGAGGGGATAAGGCCAATCTCGATCATCTTCTCGTCGCCAAGGTAGTACAGACCAAACAGGTCGGCACGAGTCTCCTCCAGAGTAGATGTGTAGCTCTTCAGCTCGCCACCCTTAACGCCGGGAGCCAACTGGCCAGAGCCGTGACCCAAGCACTCGTGTAGGTCGGTGTGCAAGTCGTCTGCCAACTTGCCGTACTCCTTCATGCGTGCTCTATCCTCCTCGCGCAATACAAACTCCTCGGTGAAGCCGTTACCCTGCGCAGCCTTGTCGTAGGCGTATGTGATGTTGTCGATAGTCACTGACTTTGAACCATACTCCTTGCGAATCCAGTCGGCGTTGGGCAGGTTGATACCGATGGGAGTAGCGGGGAAGCAGTCGCCACCCAACATAGCCACGGTGATAACCTTTGCTGTTACGCCCTTAACCTCCTTCTTGCGGAATGCGGGGTTGATGGGGGCATTATCCTCAAACCACTGTGCGTTCTCGGTAATGATGTTTGTACGACGGCAGGCTGTGCTATCCACGAAGTTCACATTGCCCTCCCACGAAGCCTTGCGGCCCAGGGGGTCACCGTAATCCTCGATGAAACCGTTTACGAAATCTACATTCGACTTGTTGTCGCCCACCCACAAGATGTTGTAGCGGTCGAACTCACGCAAGTCGCCAGTGCGGTAGTAGTTAATCAGTGCGTCGATGATGCTCTTCTGCGCACCCTCGGCTACCGATGAAGCCTTCTCCAACCAGAAGATAATCTGCTCGATGGCCTCAGAGTACATGCCGCCGAGCTTCCACACCTTCTCGTAGATCTTACCACTCTCGTCCTTCATCAACTTTGAGTTCAAACCATAAGAGATGGGCTTCGGGTCGTTGAGGTCGGCCATCTTGGCGTAGAACTCCTCAACCTCCTTCATTGTTACACCCTCGTAGTAGTTGCAAGCAGACTCTGTAACCATATCTACGCCATCGGCCTGATTCAGGCGTGAGGGGTAGAGTGTGTTGTCGAAGATGATGTCACACAGCAACTTCTCGTCGATCGAGAGGTTCTCCTTGGCATACTTGCCTACCAGCGGCTCGAACCACGCGCGAGTGAACTCGGGCTGGAACTTGTCGTTAGAGTAGTGGTGGTGGATACCGTTTGCAAACCAAATCTTCTTCAGATACTTCTCCAGAGCAACGAACTCTGCCGCTGAACGGTCATCCTCGTACTTGGTGTAGATGTCCTCCAAAGCACGACGAACGGTGAGGTTGTACTTAAAGTTCTGGTCAAACAAGATGTCGCGACCGCACTTTGCAGCCTCGGCCAGATAATATACCAGAAGCTTCTGCTCGATGGGCAGATTCTCGAATCCGGGAACCTCGTAGCGAAGAACCTTGATATCGTCAAAACGGTCTATCACCCAAGGCTGTGGCTCGTTCTGAGCCTCGGCCTGTGTAGCACTCTTTTGGCAAGAGCCGAGTGTGAAAAGTGTACAAGTCATAATCATCGCAATTAATGTTGTGCGAAAAGTCTTCATAATTTTACAGTTTGTGTGTTGAATATTTTGTGCCAAAGTTAATTGTTTTTTTTGAAAAGCCTCTCATTTGCAGTCGATAAAATGGCGATTGGGTCGTGTGGGGTCGTCGTTTTGGCTTGAGAATGTGTTATTTGGCGCAGGAGAGCCCTTTTGTACGAAACAAAAACACCTCGACTCCATCTGCGGGTCGAGGTGCTAAAGTTTGATATTATGCTGTTATTTGAAGTATGGGCCTTTGGCCTCAAACCAGGGGTTACGCAGGTCGTCTTTGTTGTACTTCAGAGGTTCGCCTTCGGGGTAAGAGAGGGTTTGACCTCCCGCCTCGGCAAGGATAAGTTCGCCCGCAGCGGTATCCCACTCGTAGGTGTTGGTCGTGCGGATGTAGTAGTCGATTGCGCCCTCGGCAAGCAGGCAGAACTTATACGAACTTCCCTGCTCGACAACCTCCAGGTTGGGGTGCAGAGCCTTCAGCTCCTCGATGCGCTGAAAAGTCTCGGGAGTCTGGTGCGACCTCGATACGGCAACGCGGAACTCGTCGTGGCGATTGCACGCCAACGGCAGTCGCTCCATCATCTGCTCAATCTGCTTGGCCTTGTATGTGGGCTCGGCTTGAGGAACGATGTCGCGAATGAGATATGCGCCCTCGCCCTTGACGGCCACATACATCTTGCAGTGATAGGGCACATAGAGGATAGATGCCACGCACTGGTTGTTATATAGCAGAGCGATGTTTACGGTGAACTCGTTGTTGCCCTTGATGAACTCCTTTGTTCCGTCGAGCGGATCCACAAGCAGGAACAGTTCCCAGTTGCGGCGCTCGTCGTAGAGCATTTCACGACCCTCTTCGCTCAATACGGGGATACGCGATGGCCCCAGATGCTCCTTGATGGTGTTGTGGGCCAATCGGTCGGCGATGGTGATGGGGGTCTTGTCGCTCTTGAGTGAAATGTCGTAATCATGACTCTTGTAGATGCCCATTATTGCGGCACCTGCTTTGACTGCGGCATTGAAGCACTGCGGCAAAATCTGCTCGTTGATATGTTTGTAAATCTGGTTTTCAGGCATTATTAGTAGTTTTAGGATTCTTTCGTAAAGTTACATATAATTTATCAAAAAGTAAATTTTCTTAAGCAAAAAATATCGAATAAATTACGAATGTAACACAACATAACCCTTTCTGAACACTTTTCTGTGCCTATATATTGCGAGCTGTAGCGTGCAAGCAACGCCACAAAGGCTGCGGTGAGTAGTGTGGCAATGATTATAGGAGCCGATGCAAGAAAAGCTCCCGCCACGATGAATGGGCCTAATGCCCCGAGTGCATATAGTGCCAAGCGGCGTCGGATGGTTTTGTTGCTCTCCGATGAGTAGGCTATGGGTATTGCCGTAGAGATGATATTGCGGCGGGGTGTGCCTCCGAGTATCGAGGCCGAAAAACCGTCCTGCTGGATGATATACTCTCGCCGAAGGATGTAGCACTCTTTGTCGGCTGTGCATCTTATAAAATCGAAGCCTCTGTCGCCCTGCTCCGAGATAACCATTGCGGCACTCTCTATGGCGTAGGGGTGCAGGCGGGAATTGCGTGGTAGAGGTAGAATGTAGTCGAATGATGCGACAGCGGTGGCGCAGTTTAGCGCATCGTAGGGTGAGGTGCTGGCCGCATCAATCAACACAAATCGCTTGTAGCACCGCTGGCGCGAGCGGTAGAGAGCCCGCAGTTGTATCCCCTTCAGCTCGTTGCTGGTCGTGGGGTTTACGCTAATCATTCCGAAATGTTCGACAATCGAATAAAACTCCTCGGGCGCGAGGCGTGAGTCGAGTGCTGCTACTACTTCGTGGCGGTCGTATTCGCTCTGTAGCAGGTGGTTGATTAGGTCCATATCGACCTCGGTGTGGCAGATGACGCTGCATCCCACAAAGCCGAGCGACTCACAGCACCCCGCAGCCTCGTCGATAAAGAATTTCCGGTGGCGTACGGCTTTGATAATTAGCGCGGTGCGGAGGCTAATGAGTATTGTCGCCAGAAGTAGTGTGGCGGTTATGATTGTGTATATTGCTGACATCCTAACTCTCGTTTGTATGATTTAATTAAAGCCTCGGCATAATGCATCTCACGCTCCGAAAAGAGTGTACGCAGGGCCTGTGTCGAGTATCCCTCGGTAGCCAAATGGCGACAGAACGCTTTGCGCTCGTGGTGGCTCATCGCCCGTATGCGCTCCCTAATTTTTATGCGTCCCAAGGGGCGACCCAATGCAGCCAGGGTGAGTATCGCCTCGCGCAGAACAGTCTTGTCGTTGCTCTCCGATATGATGTTATGCAGTTGTTTGTCGGCCATATCTATGCCGAAGTTGCGAACTATCGTTATGCCCAGCAGGCAGAGGTTGGGGTTGCGACTCGCTAGCAGAGGCTCGTAGGCTATAGGTAGTATGCCACGACGCAGGAGCGCGATGATGTGGGCAAGGTCTATCGGCATTAGGCGGTATTCGAGCGAGGCGATGCGCCGTATGGCCATCTGCGGATTTGCAGCCACGAAGGTGGTCAATGCCGCTATGCGTATTGCGTGATTCGAAGAGTTGATATATTTCTCTATATACTCTATGCTGTTGAGGCTGATGGGGATACTGCTCATTGTCATCAGCCACTGCGCTCTGCGGTAACCCGAAGAGGTAGATATGCGATTTAGCATAAACTCCTCAAGATGATTCTCCTCGACGGTGCGCTTTAAGCGTACGCTGTTGGCGCCGTAGGTGTGGCTCATCACCAGATAGATAGCCTCGCACAAGGCCCTGCGTTGTGTGGGCGTAGTGGCTACTATGCGTGCTGCGTATTGCTCCTCGCCCTGCAGAAGTGAAACCACCTGGCGGATATATGACGCCTTTAATTTCAGCATCCGATTATGCTTTGCACCACCCGCTATGGTCGATGCGATTGTTATTACTATGACGGCGACGCTTGCGACCGAAATAACTATAATATATATGTATAATAGATTCATCGTCTATGACTCCCATTTATTGTTATGCTCTCGTGAGGACTTTATCTTCAGCCGTTCCATGCAGACGGGGAAGGTCATATATTGGTCCACGCCACACTCCAGCAGACTCAATACGGTCTGCTCGTTGTGATGCCACGATATGACATAAATGGCTGGTATGCGATGCCCGCGCCTTAGGCGTTGGATGAGCCCCTTGCCGTTGCGCAGTGGCGCCGAAGAGAGGATGATTACAAGGTCGGCGCGTATGCTTTCGCACAGCTCCACAACCTGTTGCGTCGAACTGCACAGCATAATCTCACCCTCGGCATAACCTATGATGTCGGCCACCATCTCGGCCAGTAGTGGTTTTGGTGAGTATATGATAATCTTGCCTCGCTGCATAGTGTGAGTAAATATTTGCCGCAAAAGCCAATCCAAAAATGTGCCAAAGCAGAAAAAAGAAAAAAATAATGGGCAAAGTGTTGTACATGGAAAAAAATTAGTATATTTGCAGGCCGAATTACGGCAAAACTTATATTTTATTAAAGAAATGTACGTTATAGTAGAAATCGCAGGTCAGCAGTTCAAGGCTGAGAAGGGTCGTAAGCTCTATGTTCACCGTCTTCAGAACGACGTAGAGTCGTCAGTGAGCTTCGACAAAGTCCTGCTTGTAGACAACGACGGTCAGGTAAAGGTAGGTGCACCTGTAGTAGAAGGCGCCTCGGTTAAGTGTAAAGTCTTGAAGCACCTTAAGGACGAGAAGGTCTTGGTATTCAAGAAGAAGCGTAGAACTGGTTATCAGAAGTGCAACGGTCACCGTCAGTACTTGACCCAGATTCTCGTGGAGGATATTGTTGCATAACCTAAAAATTAGTAGAAAATGGCACACAAAAAAGGAGTAGGTAGTTCAAAGAACGGCCGTGAGTCAGAGAGCAAGCGACTCGGAGTAAAGCTTTTCGGTGGTCAGTTCGCTAAGGCTGGCAACATCATCGTTCGTCAGAGAGGTACTGTTCACAACCCCGGTAACAATGTGGGTATGGGTAAGGACCACACTCTTTTTGCATTGGTTGACGGTACAGTTGAGTTCTGCAAAAAGTCGTCTGGCAAGTCATACGTTAGCGTAACTCCTCTTGCAGAGTAGTTTATAGCATCGTAAAAGCACAGCGGAATCTTGTATGAGATTCCGCTTTTTTTGTCTGCTAAATTCTTATGGCTTGTTCTTTTGGCATCTGCCTTAGGTGCGCAATCCTCATTTACGATAAGTAAACTGCGGTTTCTTACCTTGCGAGCAGCTTCAAAATAACTTACGCCATACGAATTTATCTGTCTTTCTGTGGTTGGCTTGTTATTTTGGAGTCTGCCTTGTTTGTAAAAAAACATTTGTGTAAATAAAAACGGCCGCAACTTTAGTTGCAGCCGTTTTGTCTATTTCTTCTCCTCGGCGGTGTGGTCTATATCGCACGACGAGCAGTTGCCGTGACAACCCAGGTCGGCGCAATCTGTACCCGTATCCTCGCGTGACTCCTGCACGGCACACTTGATACCCAGGCGTTGCATATTCTTGTTAGTGGCAATCTCCGAGTCGATGTCGTGGCCCTTGAATATCTGTGTCAGCGACATTCCCAAAAAGAAAAATCCGACCAGCAAAACCGATGCTCCGACAACAATTAGTATAGTGGAAAGTGACGATGTCATAATTAATTATCAGTTAAAATTGAATTTCCGACAACAAATTTATATATTTGTATGGTAATTTGCAAAAATGCGTGCTTTTTGTGAATGAATCAGGCGTTTTTGGGCGCTCTTGGGCACGCATCACACTGCCTGTGTGGCATAGAAAAATAAGATGGTGATATGAAAATCGTTATTTCAGGTGTAGGAGAGATGGGTAGCCACTTGGCGCGTATGTTGAGTGGTAATGGCCACGAAATTACAGTCATCGACAGCGATATCAAACTGCTAAACGAGGTGAGCAACCTTGCAGACTTGATTATCGTCGAGGGTGACACTACTGCATTTGCGGTGCTTCGCAGGGCGGGCGTACGCAAGTGTGACCTCTTCATTGCCGTTAATCACGATGAGAATCAGAATATCCTGGCCGCAATTATGGCCAAGCAGTTGGGTGCAAAGAAGTCTATCGCCCGAATTGACAACAACGAATACCTCGAGCCCAACAATAAGGAGATGTTCATCGATATGGGTATCGACTACCTCTTCTATCCCGAGCAGGTGGCTGCCGCCGAGGTGGTGAATCTGTTGGGACACACCTCTACGACCGACTATGTGGACTTCTCGAATGGTCTGCTGTCGCTGGTGGTGTTCCGCTTGGAGCCGACTTCGCCTCTGTTGGGGCACAAGTTGATGGACCTTGCCGCAGACGGCACAATCTCTGAGTTTAGAGCTGTGGCTATCACACGCGGTAGTCAGACCATCATACCCCGAGGTCAGGATGAGTTCTTCGAGGGTGATGTGGTCTATGCCATTGCCCGCAACGATGGCTCAACAAGAGTTGAGGAGTTGTCGGGGCAGAAGAGTGTCGAGGTCAAGAATTTGATGATTCTTGGTGGCTCGCGTATCGGTATTCGTGTGGCGTCGGAGTTGCAGGATGTGATGAATGTGAAGATGGTGGAGTACAACGGCGAGAAGGCCTATCGTCTGGCCGAGCAGCTGGAGAAGACACTCATCGTTCACGCCGATGGCCGTAACCTTGAGGCTATGCAGGAGGAGGGACTCTCGAATATGGATACATTCCTCGCCGTGACAGGCCGTAGCGAGACCAATATCCTGGCGGCGATGCAGGCCAAGAGAATGGGTGTGAAGAAGGTTATCGCAGAGGTTGAGAATCTCAACTATATCAGCCTGGCCGAGAGTGTGGGTATCGACACCATTATCAACAAGAAACGAGTGACGGCATCAAATATCTTCAGTTTCACTATGTCTACCGATGTGCAGGCCATACGCTGTCTGATGGGTAGCGAGGCCGAGGTGTTGGAGTTTATCGTCAAGCCCAACTCGCCCGCAACGAAGTCTATGGTGAAGGATATGCGCTTGCCGCAGGATGTCATCATCGGTGGTATCGTACGAGGCGACAAGGCGTTTATCGCCGTGGGCGACACGCAGATGAAGGCCTACGACAGAGTGGTGGTATTCTCTATGCCCGATTCGATATCGAAGGTGGGAGAGTACTTTAATTAAGTAGCCCAAAGTATAAAAAGCAGTCGATAAAACATCAAAAACCAGATAATATGTATGTTGCTATAGCCGGAAATATTGGTAGCGGAAAGACCACGCTAACCGAGATATTGACCCGTAAGTATGGGGCTAAAGCCTACTACGAAGAGAGCGATAATCCCTACATCGGGGACTTCTACAACGATATGAGCCGCTGGGCGTTCCAGTTGCAGATATCGTTCTTGGGTAGCCGTATCGAGCAGACCCTCGATATGCTTTCGTCGGGTGAGAAAAATATATTTCAGGATCGCACCATCTACGAGGATGCGCATATCTTTGCCGATAACCTTCATCAGATGGGGCTCATTCCGTCGCGCGACTTCGCAACATATATGAAGATTTTTAGCCTCACGACAAATCTCATCCCCCAGCCCGATGTGTTGATATATCTGCGTGCGAGCATACCTACGCTCGTGACGCAAATCAAGCGCCGTGGCCGTGCCTACGAGATGAATATCGACGAGGCCTACCTCTCGCGTCTGAACGAAAAGTACGAAAATTGGATAAACAACATCTATAAGGGCGATGTACTCATCATTGATAAGGATGTTGATGACTTTGTGGCCGATGAGTCGGTTGTTGAGCGTATCTGTCAGCAGTTGGACGATATGATGCGCGAAAAGGGTAATCGTAAATAATCTAAATTATGCAGTTGCCCGAAAAATTTGTTGCCCGTATGCAGCGGGAGTTAGGAGAGAGCGAAGCCGAGCAGTTGTGTGCTGCGTTGGGTGGTGAGCCCTCTACATCGGTTCGACTAAACCCGAGCAAGATGACCGCACCGCGTTGGGATACTACGCCCATCGAGTGGTCGTCGCGTGGTTATCGCATCAGTAGCCGCCCCAATTTCACACTCGATACCGATTTTCACGCTGGCGCCTACTATGTGCAGGAGGCAAGTTCGCAGTTTGCAGGGTATGTCGTTGAGTCGGTTGTGGGTAGCGAGGGGGCTTGCCGAGGTCTGCGTGTGCTGGATATGTGCGCTGCGCCTGGCGGTAAGAGTACTCACTACGCTTCGCTGGTTGGTGCCGAGGGTCTGGTTGTTGCCAATGAGATAAACCGCAGCCGCGCGGCCGTGTTGGCTGACAATGCCCGCAAGTGGGGTCTGGGTAATATGGTCGTGACCTGCAACGATTCGAGCCGTCTTGCCGAGTTCGAGGGGTTGTTCGATGTCGTGGCGGTGGATGCACCCTGCTCTGGAGAGGGAATGTTCCGTAAGTCGGATGATGCCTGCGAGCAGTGGAGCGAGGCTAATGTTGCGATGTGTGCCTCACGCCAATATGAGATTTTGCAGAATGCCTTTCGTGCCTTGAAGGCGGGTGGTGTGTTGTTGTACAGCACATGCACATTCAACCGCACAGAGGACGAAGATATAGTTAAAAGAATGTGCGAGGAGTATGCCGACGAACTCGTTGAGGCCGAGAAGGTGGCCGTCGATGATGAGTGGGGCGTTGTAGTGGGTCGAGAAGGTGTTTTTCAGACCTTTAGATTCTTCCCGCACAAGGTCGTAGGCGAGGGTATGTTTATGGCCGTGGCGCGCAAGAGTGCCGATATCCGTACCTCGGGCCGATTGCTTAAGCCGAGCCGCAAGGTTGTGTCGGCGGTGGATAAACGCTCTGCCGAGGAATTGAAAAAGTGGGTCGCAGAGCCCGATGAAATGACATTTTTTGAGGCTGGCTCAACGCTGTATGGTTGCCGTAAGAGCCACTACGACGAGATAGAGTCACTCTCTGGCCGTTTGGCTGTTATATACTCGGGAGTGGCTATGGGTCAGATATTTAAGGGCCGTTTGAAGCCCGATGCTGCATTGGCTACCTATGCGGGTCTAAGGCGTGATGCCGTTGCTTGCAGTGAGGTGGATGAGGATACAGCGTTGCGTTTTCTGCGCAAGCAGGATGTGGCGGCAGATAAGTTCGAGGAGGGTGTAAATCTCGTCGAGCATCGAGGCCAGGCGCTGGGATTTGTTAAACGCATAGGGGCGAGAGTTAATAATATGTACCCCAATTCATTACGCATTTTGAAATAAACAGATATATTTATGGCTGAAAAAATCTATTATTCAATGGGCGAGGTGGCCGAGATGTTCGATGTCAATCAGTCGCTCATTCGCCATTGGGAGTCGAAGTTCGATTGTTTGCGTCCGCACAAGAACAAGCGCGGTAATCGTATGTTCACGCCCGAAGATATTGAAAAACTTAAGCAGATATATCATCTTGTAAAAGAGCGCGGTATGACGCTCGAGGGTGCCCGTAAGGTTATGCGTGGTGCATCGGGCAAGGAGCTTGCGCGCGAGACTGAACTGCTGGAGCGTCTGCAGCGTATCCGTTCGGCATTGGTTGAGGTGCGCGAGGAGCTCAAGGGCGACGACGAGAACAGCGTAGTAGTATCGGTTGAAACCGAGTTGCAGGATCTCGAGCGCGAGGTTAAGGCGGCCACAAAGCCTGCCAAGCCCGCGGCAAAGGCTGTCGCCAAACCAAAGAACGAGGAGGTTGCCCCTACAGAGGTAGCTACTCCTGCAGAGGAGGAGAGTACCCCTGCCGAAGTAGTTGCTCCCGCAGAGGAGGTGGTTGTGGCCGAGTCAGAGTCAGGGTCAGAGACTCCGCAGGAGAGCCCTGCCGAGCCGTCGGTTGAGCAGCCCGTAAAGAAGCGCACAAGACGCCGCCGCAAGAGCGATGATGATAATAAGGAGCTTTTCCCATTCTACGAGCAGTCGCTCTTTTAGCCTATGAAAGTCAGAGATATAGCAGCCGCTATCGAAGCGTTTGCGCCACTCTCGTTGCAGGAGTCTTACGACAATGCGGGTCTGATTGTGGGCCGTATGGACGATGAGGTGCAGAAGGCTTTGTTGGCGGTGGATGTTACCGAGGAGGTCATTGCCGAGGCAGTAGCCGAGGGGTGTGATATGATTATCACGCATCACCCGATAATCTTCTACGCGATGAAGCGTTTTAATTCGGCATCGAGTGTCGAGCGATGCGTCGAGGAGGCTATCCGTCGAGGCATTGTACTCTACGCTGCGCACACCAATCTCGATAGTGCCCCGCAGGGTATGAGTTGGCGTGTGGCCGAGATGTTGGGGCTGCAGAATTTGGAGCTCTTGCAGGCGACAAACGATGCAGGTGCTGGCTTTGGTGTGGTGGGCGAATTGCCGCAGGCCGTGCCGAGCGAAGAGATGTTGCGCAAGGTGATGGAGCTCTTCGATGTCAAGGCGTTGCGTCATAGCGATGTGGTGAAGCCCGAGGTGCGCCGTGTTGCTGTGTGTACGGGGGCTGGTGCGTCGTTCATCGATGTGGCTCGAGCAGCGGGTGCAGACCTCTATTTGACTGCTGATTTGAAGTATAACGACTTCATGAGGCACGAAAATCAGATAATTTTGGCTGATATGGGCCATTTTGAGAGCGAATATTGTGCAATTCAGCTATTATTTGATATTTTATCAAAAAATTTATGTATCTTTGCCATTCGCAAAAGTGTGTATTCGCGTAACCCCGTCAATTATATGACGCGTTAGCCAGTTTTCAGGGCCGAAAGGTTGAAAGTCGGAGGCTGTAAGGTCGGAAGATTGGAAGCTGAAAGGCTTGTGGAAATGAGCAGAAAGGTTGAAAATTGGTGGCAAGGAGGTCGGATGTCAAAGGCCGAAAGGTCAATGAAAATTGACCGAATGTCAGAATGAGGGGTTGTTCGGAGGTTGTCTAAAATTAAATTGAAATATATGGCACAGAAAAAAACATCTGAAGTCGATTATTCGATGCAGGAGAAGATTATGGCTCTCTACGAGTTGCAGAAGATTGATTCGCAGATAGATGAAATTAACAAGGTAAAGGGCGAGCTGCCTTTGGAGGTGCAGGATTTGGAGGACGAAATCGAAGGATTGAAGACTCGTATCGACAACATCAACGCAGAGATTGAGGAGCTTAATTCACTCACCAAGCAGCGCAAGCGTGAGGTTGATCAGTCGAAGATTCAGATCTCACACTACAAGGAGCAGCAGAATAATGTTCGCAACAACCGCGAGTATGATTCTATCACCAAGGAGATTGAGTATCAGGAGTTGGAGATTGAGCTCGCCGAGAAGCGTTTGAAGGAGTATGCCGTTGCAATCAAGAGCAAGAAGGCTCAGTTGGAGGATGCTGAGGCTGTTGTAGCTGACCGTAACCTCGACCTTACTGCCAAGAAGACAGAGTTGGAGAGCATCGAGGCTGAGACTGCCGATCAGGTTGCTGCTTTGGAGAACAAGGCTGCAAAGGCCAAGACAAAGATTGACGAGCGCCTGCTTACAGCTTACAACCGTATCCGTCGTAGCGTACG
Organism: Alistipes sp.; assembly: GCA_017555695.1. Classification (GTDB taxonomy): domain Bacteria; phylum Bacteroidota; class Bacteroidia; order Bacteroidales; family Rikenellaceae; genus Alistipes. Next base: position 41,429 of record JAFZFX010000036.1, on the reverse strand, counting down.
CAATGGTTTGGCTGTAGTAACTGTTAAGCGTGATGCTTGCGGTGGTTGCTTCAACCGTATTCCTCCCCAGCGTCAGGCCGATGTTCGTCAGGGCAAGAAGCTCATCGTATGTGAGTACTGCGGTCGAATTCTTGTAAACGACGATCAGGAGTAGGGTAAATATCTGATAATATTTCAGAATATCATACCGAGAGGGTAAATCAGTAATGATTTGCCCTCTTTTTCGCTCTTATAATACCTTAATTTATATAAAAAACGGGTAAAACTTTTATAGTTTGTAAAATAATGCCTAAATTTGTGGCGTATTGAATATTTGCAAATATTGAACAAAGATGAAGATTGTCCTTGCCCAATTAAATTATACGATTGGTGATATTGATGGTAATGCCAACCTTATTATCGATGCAGTGAAGAAGGCCGAGGCCGAAGGTGCCGATATGGTGCTTTTTGCCGAGTATGCCGTGAGTGGTACACCTGCCTATGACTTGCTGCGTAAAACCACATTCCTGACTCTGTGTGAGGAGGCTTTGGAGCGTATCGCTGCCGCTTGTAAGCGCGTTACAGCCATCGTCGGTTCCCCCGTACTGACAGATATGGGTGCTGTGAGTGCTGCTGCGGTGTTGCACAATGGCCGTGTTGTCGATATGATTCATAAGAAGAATATCTCGGCTCGCCGTGAGATGGGTTTCATCGTTGCGGGAGACGGTAGCAAGGTGGTGAACATCTGCGGCAAGAATATCGCAATCTTTGTAGGCAACGACCTGGCGAAGATGGAGGATCTTGATCCCGAGGTTGATTTCGTTATAAACATCAACGCCCGTCGTTATGGTAAGGGTCTGCTTACCTATCGTCACGAGACAATGCGCCGTTTGACATACACCGTAGGTCGCACCATCATTGTGGTAAACCAGGTGGGTGGCTCTGGCGACTTGGTATATGACGGTATGTCTGGCATCATCAATGGTAACGGTAAGTTGGAGTTGTTGATGCGTGACTTTGAGGAGGATTTCAAGATGTACGACACTGAGGCCGACAATGCCGAGCTGGAGGTGCCCTACACATCATACGACCACCGTACGCGTATGCTCTACCGTGCAGCCTGCTTGGGTCTGCGCGACTACTTCCGCAAGAGTGGCTATAAGAAGGCTTGCATTGGTTTGTCTGGTGGTATCGACTCGGCGGTTGTAGCTTGTCTGGCTGTAGGCGCATTGGGTAAGGAGAATGTAAAGGCTCTGATGATGCCCTCGCAGTTCTCTTCAGAGCACTCTGTTGAGGATGCGAAGCTGTTGGCCGAGAATCTCGGCATCGATTACAGTGTATTGCCCATCACCGAGGCTTATAAGTCTATCGTCGATACTTTGAAGCCTGTAACTGGCGGTACTTCATTCGACGCTACCGAGGAGAATATCCAGTCGCGTATCCGTACCGTGCTGTTGATGGCCGTACAGAATAAGGATGGTTATGTGTTGCTCAACTGCTCTAACAAGAGTGAGAATGCCCTCGGTTGGTGTACGCTCTATGGCGATACTGCTGGTGCGTTCAGTGTTACGGGCGACCTCTATAAGAGCGAGGTTTACGATTTGGCTCGCTATATCAATCAGGAATTCAATGAGGTGATTCCCGAGAGCATCCTCAAGAAGGAGCCCACTTCGGAGTTGCGTCCCAACCATAAGGATAGCGACATCCTGCCTCCCTACGAGGTTGTGGATGCCATCTTGTATCGTATGATTGAGATGGGCGAACACCGCGAGGAGATTATCAACGCGGGTTTCGACTCGGAGGTTGTTGAGAAGATTCACGGTATGGTTATGCGCAATGTGAAGAAGCGCTATCAGTATCCCCCCGTGTTGCGTCTTTCGACAAGCTCGTTCCGTCACGAGTGTATGTTCCCGCTGGTAAATAAGTACGGATACTAATCCGTCTATTTCAGGAATGTATGAGTCACTCTAACATCAGACATTGCGGTGAGGTCGTGCGTGTATCTGCCGATAGGGTATGGGTGCGTATGACGGTTAATAGTGCGTGCAGTGGTTGTCACGCGCGAGCTGTGTGTGGTGTTGATGAGTCAAAAGATAAGATTGTAGAGATAGCTACCTCTTCGGCAGCCGATTATAGTGTCGGTGAGAGTGTCGAAGTGGCTTTGCAAAGTCGCTCTATGGGTGCCAAGTCGGTTGTATTAGCCTATGTGGTGCCCTTTTTTGTTCTAATGCTACTGCTCGTGGGCTTGAGTGCTGCGGGCGCAAGCGAGGGCGTTGCGGCTTTGGCCTCTATCGCAGGAGTCGGCCTGTACTATCTGGTGCTGTGGCTGATGAATGGTCGAGTGGAAAAAACTATAAAATTTATAATAACAAAACAAACACAATGACTGTATTATTATCTACCATTGCAACCTTGAGCGTGCTTGGTATTTTGGCGGCAGTCATCCTCTACTTTGTAGCTCAGAAGTTCAAGGTTGAGGAGGATCCTCGCATCGACGAGGTCGAGACAATGTTGCCTGGTGCTAACTGCGGAGGTTGTGGATTTGCTGGTTGTCGCGCTATGGCCGAGGCTATGGTTAAGCAGGACGACATCTCGGCTCTGTATTGCCCTGTGGGTGGTGCAGAATGTATGAAGAGTATGGCCACTTACCTTGGCAAGGTAGCTCCCGAGAAGGAGCCTACTGTTGCTACGGTGCGTTGTGGCGGCGTATGCTCGAAGCGTCCCCGCACTAACGAGTACGCGGGTGCAAAGAGCTGTGCAGTAGCCTCACCACTCTATGTTGGCGAGACGGCTTGCGCTTACGGTTGCTTGGGTTATGGCGACTGTGTTGAGGCTTGTCAGTTCGACGCCATCAAGGTAAATCCCGAGACTGGTATCGCCGAGGTTGATGCCGACAAGTGTACGGCTTGTGGTGCTTGCGTTAAGGCTTGCCCCAAGAAGATTATCGAGTTGCGCAAGAAGTGGCCGAAGAATCGTGCCGTATATGTAAGCTGCGTATCGAAGGATAAGGGTGCAGTTACTATGAAGGCCTGCAAGGCTGGTTGTATCGGTTGTGGTAAGTGTGCTAAGGTGTGTGCTTTCGAGGCTATCACAGTTGAGGGTGGCGTGGCATATATCGACTCGCAGAAGTGTAAGTTGTGCCGCAAGTGTGTGAATGAGTGTCCTACAGGCGCTATCGCACTCGTTGGTTTGGCACCTCTGCCCAAGGAGCCTAAGGTAGCTCCCGCAGCAAAGCCCGCCGCAGAGAAGACTGCCGAGCCGAAGGCCGAAGCAGTGAAGAATGAGAGTGTTAACGAGCAAAAATAAGGAGTTTAGATTATGAAGACATTTCCGTTAGGCGGAGTTCATCCGTCGGATAATAAGAAATGGAGTTGCGCCAAGCCCGTTGAGGTGCTGGAGCTCCCCGATGTCGTAAATATCCCGCTCGGACAGCACATCGGTGCCCCCGCTACTGCCAAGGTAGCCAAGGGCGACAAGGTATTGACAGGTCAGCTCATTGCCGAGGCAACGGGCTTTATGTCGGCTAACATTCACTCGCCCATTTCGGGTACAGTGACAGCCGTAGATATGCAGCTCAATGGTCAGGGCTTGCGCCAGATGATGATTACCATCAAGCGCGAGGGTGACGAGTGGATGCCCGAAATCGACCGTTCGGCAGAGATCAAGCGTGAGTGCAACCTCGATTCAGCAGCCATCATAGCTAAAATCAAGGATGCTGGTATCGTAGGTATGGGTGGTGCTACATTCCCTACACATGTAAAGCTCTCAATCCCCAACGGTTGCAAGGCCGAGTACCTAATCATCAACGGCGTGGAGTGTGAGCCTTACCTTACATCTGACCACCGCACAATGTTGGAGCGTGGCGAGGAGTTGCTCATCGGTGTTGAGATTCTGAAGAAGGCGCTCAATGTTGAGAAGGCTATCATCGGTATCGAGAATAATAAGCCCGACGCTATTGCTCACCTTAGAAAGCTTATCGCCGAGAAGCAGTTTGCCGTTACCGTAGAGCCTTTGAAGGTGCAGTATCCTCAGGGTGGTGAGAAGCAGCTTATCGCAGCCGTTACTGGTCGCGAGGTGCCGCCTCCTCCCGGTCTTCCGATTCATGTGGGTGCCGTAGTTTGCAACGCATCTACATCGGTTGCCATCTACGAGGCCGTACAGAAGAATAAGCCCCTTATCGAGCGCGTGGTGACAATCACCGGCAAGAGCCTCAAGGAGCCCCGCAACCTGCTCACTCGTATGGGTACTCCCGTAGCCAAGTTGGTAGAGATGGCTGGTGGCTTGCCCGAGGGTGATGTGAAGGTCGTAAATGGCGGTCCTATGATGGGTCGTGCTATGGTGAACCTCGACTCTCCAGTAACGAAGGGTTGCTCTGGCGTCACTGTCCTCAGCGGCAAGGAGGCTAACCGTGTGGAGGCCGAGACTTGTATCAAGTGCGCCAAGTGCGTATCGGCTTGTCCTATGGGTCTGGAGCCTTACCTTATATCTAAAATGTCGAAGAAGCAGATGTGGGACGGCGTCGAGAGCGAGCGCATCACCGATTGTATCGAGTGCGGTTGTTGCCAGTACACTTGCCCCGCAGGTCTGCCTTTGTTGGACTACATCCGCTTGGGTAAGCAGACCGTGATGGGTATTATCCGCGCACGCGCTGCCGCCAATGCACCTAAAAAATAATGTAAAAAATAGAGATTAGATATGGCAAATAAATTTTTTGTTGCACCATCTCCCCATGTTCACAGTGCGCAGTCTACGCAGTCGCTGATGCGTGATGTGATTATCGCCCTGCTGCCCGCTTTGGCAGTATCGGTTTGGGTGTATGGTCTGAATGTGTTGCTGGTGACAGCTGTGGCTGTTGTCAGTTGCGTATTGTTTGAGTTCCTTATCCAGAAGTATCTGCTGGGTGGAGCATCAACTATCGGCAATCTGTCGGCTGTTGTTACGGGTGTATTGCTGGCCTTCAACCTGCCGTCGAATATTCCTTTGTGGATTGTTGTTATCGGTGCCGCCGTTGCTATTGGCGTTGCAAAGATGACATTTGGTGGTTTGGGTCGCAACCCTTTCAACCCTGCATTGGTGGGTCGTGTGTTCCTGCTCATAGCTTACCCCGTGCAGATGACATCTTTTGCGAAGCCCACTGCTGGTCAGTATGTTGATACCTTCTCGGGTGCGACTCCTCTGGCAGCCGTTAAGGCTAACCTCGTTGAGGTGAGCGATGTGAACCTGCTCAATATGTTGAATGGTATGATGCCTGGTTCGTTGGGTGAGATCGCTTCGCTGGCACTCATCATTGGCGGCCTTTATATGTTGTGGCGCAAGGTTATCACTTGGCACATCCCTGTAGCCGTATTGGGTACGATGGCTCTGTTTGCAGCCGTTGTAGCCTTTATGAAGGGTGGCGGTTCGCTCTTCTATGAGTTGCCCGCTTTCCACCTGATGGCTGGTGGTGCTTTGTTGGGTGCAATATTTATGGCTACCGACTATGTGACCTCTCCTATGACGCATAAGGGTATGCTCATCTACGGAGTTGGCATCGGTCTGATTACTATGGTTATCCGCTTGTGGGGTGCATATCCCGAGGGTATGTCATTCGCCATACTGTTTATGAACGCTGTAACACCGCTCATCAACAAGTATGTGAAGCCCAAGCGTTTTGGTTTAATGTCAGGAAAATAGGAGGCTGAAGATATGAAGAGTACACTTTTTAATATGGTTGCCGTTCTGTTCACCATTACCCTGATTGCTTCGGCAGGCGTGGGCGCGGTGAATATGATTACCGCAGACGCTATTGCTGCAGCTAAGGAGCAGGCTACCAAGGAGGCTATGGCCAATGTGTTGCCAGCCTTCGATAGCAACGAGCAGAGCGAGCAGATTATCGACGATATGCCCATCGTGGTGTATAAGGCCATTAAGGGTGACGCCGTAGTAGGTTACGCTGTCGAGTCTATGACTAAGAGCGGCTTCGGTGGCGTTGTACGCCTAATGGTAGGTTTCTCACCCGAGGGTGTTATCCTGAATGTGAATGTTCTTGAGCAGGCTGAGACACCTGGTCTTGGTACCAAGATGTGCGACGAGGGCAATGCCTTGCTCTCAAGCATCAAGGATAAGAATTCGGGAGATATCGTATTCAAGGTAAAGAAGGATGGTGGCGAGTTGGACGCACTCACAGCGGCAACAATCTCGTCACGCGCATACTATGACGCCGTAGCGCGTGCCCGCGAGGCCTATTGGGTAGCTTGCGGTGGCAAGTCAGCTGCCGATGGCGTGTCGGGTGCAACATCAAATAGCGAGGGCAATGCAGCCCAGAAAGGAGGCAACAATGAATAAGATGCAGATAGTATTGAGTGGTATTCTGAAGAATAACCCCACTTTCGTATTGGTGCTCGGTATGTGTCCTACGCTGGGTACAACCACTTCGGCTATAAATGGTATGGGTATGGGTGTTGCCACTATGGCGGTACTTATTATGTCTAACCTGGTGATATCGCTTATAAAGAACTTTATCCCCAGCAAGGTGCGTATCCCTGCGTTTATCGTTGTTATTGCATCATTCGTTACCATCATCCAGATGTTGATGCAGGCCTATGTGCCTTCACTCTACGCATCGCTTGGTGTCTTCATCCCGCTTATCGTGGTGAACTGTATCATCCTGGGTCGTGCCGAGGCTTTCGCATCGAAGAATGGCCCCATCGACTCAATCCTCGATGGTGTGGGCATCGGTCTTGGCTTTACGCTGGCTCTTACTGCCATTGGTGCAGTGCGTGAGATTCTGGGCGGTGGCTCAATCTTCGGCTACTCGTTGGGTATTTCCGACTATACACCGCTGGTATTCGTTCTGGCTCCTGGTGCGTTCCTTGTGCTGGGATATATGATGGTTTTGTTTAACAAATTAGCAAAGAAGTAGTTATGGAGCTTTCATATTTCGCAATTATAATCGGTGCAATCTTCGTTAATAATGTTGTACTTGCACAGTTCCTTGGTATATGCCCCTTCTTGGGCGTATCATCAAAGGTTGATACATCGTTGGGTATGGGTGCTGCCGTAACATTCGTGATGGCATTGACAGCCATCGTGGCTTGGGCTATTCAGACCTATATTCTTGTGCCTTTGCACATCGAGTATATGCAGACCATCGTCTTCATCTTGGTTATTGCTGCCCTGGTGCAGATGGTTGAGATTATCCTGAAGAAGGTGTCGCCCTCGCTCTATCAGGCGTTGGGTATCTTCCTTCCGCTTATCACCACTAACTGCGCCGTGTTGGGTGTGGCTATCCTGATGATTCAGAAGGAGTTTAACCTCTTGCAGAGTGTTGTTTACTCGGTTTCTACCGCTATTGGTTTTGCCGTTGCGTTGGTAATCTTTGCAGGTATTCGCGAGCGTCTGGAGTTGGATGGTGTTCCCGCAGCATTGAAGGGTATTCCTATCGCGCTGATTACTGCCGCTATCCTCGCTATGGCGTTTATGGGCTTCTCGGGTCTGGTTTAGTCGAGAGGTTATACACTATATATATTAAGAGCAACGGCGTCGTCTGTTGCTCTTTTTTTATAGGCGAAACTTATGTCGAGATAAATTCTTTTAATTGTTTTTTGTGATGCGACGCAGACTTCTGCACTATATTTGCATCAGGAAAAAAGATAAATAAACCAATTAAAATCAAAAACTATGGATAAGTACAGATGTATCCCTTGCGGATGGACCTACGACCCTAAGAAGGGCGACCCCGAGAATGGTATTGTTGAGGGCACAGCGTTTGAAGATCTGCCCGAAGATTGGTCTTGCCCTATATGTGGAGCGGATAAGTCGCAGTTCGAGAAGATTTAATTCTCTTTTAACAAAAAAATAGGGTGCGTCACTTGTTGTGGCGCACCCTATTCCTATCTATTGTAAATACCTATTCGGGCTTTACGAGCGAGAGGTACAACTCGTCGAGCTGAGCCTGGTCGATTACCGAAGGAGCATCCAACATCACATCGCGGCCAGCGTTGTTCTTGGGGAATGCGATGAAGTCGCGGATAGACTCTGAACCGCCGAAGAGTGAGCACAAACGGTCGAAACCGAATGCCAAACCACCGTGAGGAGGCGCACCGAACTTAAATGCGTTCATCAAGAAGCCAAACTGCTCCTGAGCCTTCTCGGGTGTGAAGCCCAAAATCTTGAAGATGAGGGCCTGCAACTGTGCGTCGTGGATACGGATTGAACCGCCACCAATCTCTGTGCCGTTGCATACGAAGTCGTAAGCGTTGGCGCGTACACGGCCAGGGTCGCTCTCAAGATACTGCACATCCTCGGGCTTGGGTGATGTGAAGGGGTGGTGCATAGCGTAGTAACGCTCGGTCTCGTCGTCCCACTCGAACATCGGGAAATCGACAATCCACAGCGGAGCAAACTTCTTCGGGTCGCGCAATCCCAACAACTCGGCAACATGCAGACGCAGAGCGCAGAGCTGTGTGAGGGCCTTGAACTTCTTGCCGCAGAGGATGAGCATCAAATCGCCAGCCTTGGCCTCAAGACGCTCGGCGATAGCCTGCAACTCCTCGGGTGAGAAGAACTTGTCGATAGAAGACTTGATGCCGCCCTGCTCGTCCAGACGAATCCATACCAGACCCTTGGCACCCACCTGCGGACGCTTAACATACTCTGTCAAGGCGTCAATCTGCTTACGAGTGTAGCCAGCGCAACCTGTAGCAGAGAAACCTACTACATACTCTGCATCGTCAAATACGGGGAATGAGTGGCCGTGAGCCAAATCTGTAATATCGTGGAACTCCATACCGAAGCGCAAGTCGGGCTTGTCAGAGCCATACTTCTCCATAGCTTCAATCCAGGGCATACGCTGGAAGGGGGCAGTGAACTCGATGTTCATCACATCCTTGAACATATACTTTGCCCAACGCTCGAATACCTCCAGGATATCCTCCTGCTCAACAAACGACATCTCGCAGTCGATCTGTGTAAACTCGGGCTGACGGTCAGCGCGCAGGTCCTCGTCACGGAAGCAGCGTACAATCTGGAAGTAGCGGTCGTAACCAGCCACCATCAAGAGCTGCTTCAGAGTCTGGGGAGACTGGGGCAGAGCATAGAACTGGTTGGGGTTCATACGGCTGGGAACGACGAAGTCGCGTGCGCCCTCGGGTGTAGAGCCTACCAAGTAGGGAGTCTCAATCTCGAGGAAGCCCTCGCTGTCGAGGAATGTGCGGATGGCGTGTGCCATACGGTGGCGCAACTCCATATTACGCTGAAGGGGCGGACGGCGCAGGTCGAGGTAACGATACTTCATACGAAGGTCGTCGCCACCGTCAGAGTTCTCCTCGATAGTGAACGGAGGAGTCTGTGCCTCGTTCAGGATGGTAATCTCGTCGGCTGCAACCTCAATGTCGCCCGTAGGCATCTTGGGGTTCTTCGATGAACGCTCGATAACCTTACCTGTTACCTGCAACACGAACTCACGACCCAAACGGGCTGCTGCCTCGCGGGTCTGCTCGGCAGAGTTCTCTTCTACTACAATCTGCGTGATACCATATCTGTCGCGCAAGTCGATGAATGTCATCGCGCCCAGATTTCGCACCTTCTGTACCCAACCGGCGAGTGTTACGCTCTGGCCAATGTGCTGGCTGCGCAATTCGCCGCAAGTATGACTTCTATACATATTTCGATATTTAATTTATTAGTTATTCCAACTTTTGCTAAAAACATACAAAAGTAATAAAAAATACCGATATACAATCTATTTCGTGGCCAGCCTTTTCGCTTTAGTCATCATTTTTATGATTTTTATTTGTCTGTGTCGCAAGATTAATCGTCGGCGAAAATTTGTTTTTTGTTCATCTTTTGCTAATTTCGCACTTATGTTTGAACAAAATGACTCTAAAAATATCGCCGAGCAGGACAAAAAGTTTATGCGTATGGCAATAGATGAGGCCCGAAAAGCGTTAGTAGAGCAGGAGGTCCCCATCGGAGCTGTCGTTGTGTGTGGTGGTAGGGTTATCGGCCGAGGCCACAATCTGGTCGAGACGCTGTGTGATGCTACGGCTCACGCCGAGATGCAGAGTATTACGGCAGCCGCTACGACGCTGGGTGGTAAGTACCTCAAAGGGTGTACACTCTATGTTACGGTTGAGCCTTGCGTGATGTGTGCTGGCGCGTTGGCGTGGAGTCAGATTGACAGGGTAGTCTATGGCGCTCCCGACTCAAAGCGAGGCTATACCACAGTCGGTGGTAGGATATTTCACCCCAAGACCGAGGTGGTGGCAGGTGTGCTGCAAGAGGAGTGTGAAACGCTGATGAAGGATTTTTTTAAGACATTGCGCTAATATTACGGCGTTAAATGGCTGTTATTGGCCCAAATAATTTGTTGAGTAAGAAAAAAACTATAACTTTGTCAGTTGTTCGGAAATTTGGACACAAAAAAGTGAACGAAATAATAAAAATTAATAACTGAAAACTATTGTATTATGAAGAAGTTGATTTTGATGGTTGTTGCGTTGATGGGTATGACCGTAGTATCAGCGCAGAATGTAATGGATGTAGCTAAAGAGGCTAACGCTGCTCTCGAGGGCAAGAACTATGCTAAGGCTGCAGAGTTGTTGGAGAAGGTTATCGCTGACGGCTCAATCGAGGAGGATGAGGCTATTCTCGAGCAGGTATCTTCAGCTCAGAAGAACCTTCCTATCGCCTATTTCTATGTTGGTCGTGCTGCCGCTGCTGCTGCAACAAAGGCTACTGACGCTAAGGTAAAGGACGCAAAGTATGCTGAGGCTATCACTGCTTTGGATAAGGCTATGGCTACTGCAAAGAAGTACAAGCAGAACGCTGCTTTGAACAACGCTGGTAAGATGTTGGCTATGGTTTACCAGTCACAGGGTGGTACATACTTCAACGAGGGTGAGTTCACAAAGGCTGCCGAGATTTTCGCTAAGGGTTATGCTGCAGACTCAAAGAACACTAACCTCGCTATGATGTTGGCTGAGAGCTACTTCAAGTCAGATAAGTACAACGAGGGTGTTAAGGTTTGCTCAGAGGTTGCTGCTCTGCCCAGCCCCAAGTATGACGCTGCTATTGCAGAGGCAAAGGCTAAGATCAGCCTCTACACTAACAACAAGATTGCTGCTCTCCAGCAGGCTAACGACTTCGATGGTATCATCGCAATGTCAGAGTCTATCGAGGATAAGGCACTTGCACAGCGCGTTTTGGTTCAGGCTTACTTTTTGAAGAAGGACTACGCTAAGGTTATCGAGATTGGTGAGGCTGCTGCTGAGTTGCAGACTGACGACGAGGCTAAGAGCGCCGTTTACTTCAACCTCGGTTCTGCTTACAACGCAAAGGAGAACAAGGCTAAGGCTTTGGAGTGCTTGAAGAAGGTTACAGCTGAGCCTTATGCAACTCCCGCAAAGGCTGCCGTTGCAGAGCTTTCAAAGTAATAAACGCTCCGTCAAGGTAATAAGGTTTAGAGGGCTGCCCGATAGATGTCGTGGCAGCTCTTTTTTTTGGCATCATTACCTTTTTTTTGTGGGTAGGGGGGTGTGAGGAAAGGATAAAGGAAAAAAAGGAAGTAAATTATAAAGTAAAGAGTAAAGTGACGGCGACTACGCTGTATGTCATTGCGAGGAGCGTAGCGACGCGGCAATCTCATTAAGTGGCAATCTTGTTAAGGTAGGTGGGTGTTATGTAGCGTGATATTAGCCTGCTAGAGGCGTTCTTTTACCTTAGTTGTAACACTATTATCTCCCCGCAATAAGCATTAAAACAAATATCAGACAAACAAAAAAACGGTGGAAACATTGCGCTTCCACCGTTTTATTTTGTTGGCCGAGGCCTACTTCAGATACTTGTCCAGCCAGCCGAAGAACTCACGATTCCATACCATCGAATTCTGTGGCTTGAATACCTGGTGAGCCTCGTTCTCGAACTCCACCAAGCGAGCATCCACACCCTTCAGACGAGCAGCTGTAAAGGCCTGCAATGACTGTGTGAAGGGGATACGGAAGTCATACTCGCCCGTGATAATCAAGATGGGTGTATCCCACTTATCCACGAACTTGTGGGGTGAGTTGGCGTATGAACGCTGTGCAATGGCGTTAGACTTATCCCAGTAGTTGCCACCGTAGTCGTGGTTGATGAAGAAGAGTTCCTCGGTCTCGCCATACATCGACTCAAAGTTGAAGATACCGCAGTGTGCGATGAGCGCCTTGAAACGCTTGTCGTGGTTTCCAGCGAGGTAGAATACCGAGTAACCTCCGTACGATGCACCTACGCAACCCAGATGCTCCTCGTCGCACCAAGGCTCCTTCGCCACCTCGTCGATAGCGGCCAGATAGTCTTTGATGTTCTGACCAGCGTAGTCGCCAGAAATCTGCTCTCTCCACTCCGAACCGAATGAGGGACAGCCACGGCGGTTGGGAGCTACAACTACATAACCCTGCGCTGCCATCAGCTGGAAGTTCCAGCGATAGCTCCAACCCTGTGATACTACGCTCTGAGGGCCTCCCTCGCAGTAGAGCAGTGTGGGGTACTTCTTTGTGGGGTCGAAGTCGGGCGGCAGAATCACCCAAGTGAGCATCTCCTTGCCGTCGGTAGTCTTAACCCAACGCTTCTCGACATTGCCCATCTTCACATTGTCGTAGATGTGGGCGTTGATGTTCGAGAGCTGTGTCAAAGCACCATCAGCGAGATTCACCTCATAGAGTTCCTTGTCACGGCTGATGGTCATCAGCGTAGTGAGGCACTTGCCCTCGGCGATACTCATCGACGCAATGTCGTGGTCGCCAGAGGTGATAACCTCCACCTCGCTGCCGTTTGTACCTACGCGGCACACCTGCTGTGTACCCTCGATAGCCGAGAGGAAGTAGAGTGTCGAGCCGTCACCCCAAATTACATTCGACGCGCTGTGGTCGAAGTTGGGTGTCAGGTATTGATGCTCCTTGCTTGCAAGGTCGTATACGAACAGACGGTCTTTGTCAGACTCGTAGCCAGGTGTTGCCATCGAGCAGAATGCCAACTGCTTGTCGTCGGGTGACCAAACGGGGTAGCGGTCGTAACCAACAAACTCCATAATGCGCATTCCAGCGTTTGTCTTAATCTTGTTGATGTTGAGCGTAGAGCCGTCCTCTGTGTTGTAGATGAAGATGTCAGAGTCGGTCGAAATGGCATACTCTGCGCCAGTCAAAGGCTTGCAAGTGTAGGCCAACATCTTGCCGTTGTTGCTCCACGCAATCTCGGCAGTGTCGAAGAAGGGAGCAAGCGGAGCATCCCACGCAGCCTCTGCACCCAGGATGTCCTTGTCGCCGCTGATGCCATCAGCGGAGAGGTCAGCTACGAAGATGTGGCTGTATGAACCCTCATCCCAGTAGTCCCAGTGGCGTGACATAAGGTCGTCGTAGATGCGAGCCTTCGACTTGTCCATATCCTTGTAGCGGTCAGATGACTTGATGTCGGTGGCGTGTACCTTCTTTATATAGAAGAGTTTGTCGGCCGTAGGCGCTACGCCGTAGCCCTCGATACCACCCTCGACCTTGGTGATCTGCTTAGGTGCAGAGCCGTTGGCCGCCATCTGCCACAACTGCATCTCGCCGCTACGGTTCGACATAAAGTATATCGATTTGCCATCGGCGCTCCACTGTGGGTCGTTGTTGTTAGATGTGTTGTCGGTGAGTGCGGTCTCTGTGCCCGATGCCATATCGCGCACATAAATCTGTGTCAGACCACGGTTTTCGCTCATATTGTAGCGAGTCACTGCATAGAGCGCAGTCTTGCCATCGGGCGAGAGCGATGCGCTGGCCAGTCGCCCCATCTTCCACATTACCGAAGGGGTCAGACGAGCCTCGGAAATCTCCGCCGAGGTGAGTGAATTGTCGATTTCAAGTGTGGTGGGCTGCTCCTTTGGAGCGCACGCAGCCAGTGTTAGTGCTGCCATAGCCATAATAAAGGATAATTTTTTCATACGATTCTATCGAGGTTTAACTTCATTTTTAGTATTTTTGCGTTGAAAACCGCATAGCAGAATAAATGATGACGAAGCCATACGATGTTCAAATCAATAAAAGTGGCAATATTGTTGCCACAGCCGAATCGGATATGCCGCTGCCCATAGAGGCTGATGGCACGATTCGAGTATCGTTTGCCGACAAGGAGGTAATCTTTACGAGCGAGGAACTTTCGCTGGAGAATGCCTACATCTTGCGCCCCCAAAGTGGCGAGCATATTTCACGAGCGAAGGTAACGACTTTTCTCGGAAATTACAACTATGTGGTGGTAATATCGCCCGATTCGATGGCCAGTTTCATAGATTTCGCATCGCAGTTTGTGTGGGTTGAGGCCGCAGGAGGTGTGGTGGCATCGGACGAGGGTTCGGTGGTTATGATTCGCCGTAACGAGCGTTGGGATTTGCCCAAGGGCCACCGAGAGGTGGGCGAGAGCTTTGCCGAATGTGCCGCCCGTGAGGCCGAGGAGGAGACTGGTGCCAAGGTGGCGAGCGTCGATAGATTGCTCTGCGTGACACTGCACTGCTACAACCTCTATGGTAAGTGGGAGATGAAATATACGGCGTGGTACGCAATGCGTGCCATAGCCTCATACCTCACGCCACAGCGCGAGGAGGGTATCATTCAGGCCGAGTGGATAGCACCGTCGTGTGTCGAGGAGAAGATAAAAACTTCGTTCCCCACAATTAAAAAGGTGTTTGCATCGTTTTACGAATAGAAAAACAGAATATTTATGGTAAATATACTTTGGGTCGATGACGAGATTGAGCTTTTGAAGCCACACATACTCTTCCTTCAGGGTAAGGGTTATAATGTTGATGCGTGTAACAACGGTTACGATGCTATCGATATGGCTCGCGCCAACGCCTACGACCTGATAATCCTTGACGAGATGATGCCTGGTATGACGGGCCTTGAGACTCTGCCCCTGATTAAGGATATTCGCCCGACGACGCCAGTCATTATGGTGACCAAGAGCGAGGAGGAGAACATTATGGACAAGGCCATCGGCTCGAAGATTGCCGACTACATCATCAAGCCCGTCAATCCCAATCAGGTGTTGCTGTCGATAAAGAAAAATGTGCATCAGCAACAGCTTGTTACCGAGCAGATTACTGCTGACTATCGTGCCGAGTTCGGGCGCATTGCCAATATGTGTCAGATGGCATCGTCATTCTCGGCATGGAGTACCATCTACCGCAAGATTACCAACTGGGATATCGAACTCTCTGAGTCTACCGATGCGGGTATCAAAGAGGTGCTTACCTATCAGAAGGTCGAAGCCAACCACGAATTCTGCAAGTTCGTGCGAAACAATTACTACAATTGGATAAACAAGCGTGTCGATGACGATGAGATTCCCGTTATGTCGCATACGCTTATGCGTAAGCGCATCCTTCCCGAGGTAGATGCCCACGAGAAGACTACGCTGCTGCTGATTGATAACTTCCGCTACGACCAGTGGCGTTCGATCAGTTCACTGCTCCGTGGTTACTACGATGTGGATGTCGATGACTTCTATTGTGCCATTCTGCCTACGGCAACGCAGTATGCGCGTAACGCCATCTTTGCAGGTCTGATGCCGCTGGCGATAGATAAGATGATGCCCGATAAGTGGCTCAACGACAACGAGGAGGGTGGCAAGAATCAGTACGAGGAGGAGTTTCTGCGTCGTCAGCTCAGCTCTGCGGGCAAGAACTACCGTTGGACTTTCGATAAGTTGGTACGCCCCGAGGCGGGACGAAAGCTCATTGAGAATATCAACCGCATCTATGATGCTGACTTCTCGGTTATCGTCTATAACTTCCTCGATATCTTATCTCACGCCCGTACCGAGACCGACATCATCCGTGAACTCACCGAGGATGAGGCTTCGTTCCGTTCACTTACCCGTTCTTGGTTCGAACACTCCGACCTCTTTGTGTTGCTAAAGCTGCTTTCAGAGCGTGGCCATCGTGTGATTATCACATCCGACCACGGTACTATCAGGGTCGATAACCCCATCAAGGTGTTGGGCGATAGAGAGACTTCGTCGAACTTGCGCTACAAGACTGGCCGCAACCTGCAGTACAACCATCGTGAGGTGTATGAAATCACTCGCCCCGAGGATATTCAGTTGCCGAGAGTGAACCTCTCGTCGAGCTACATCTTTGCCTATAATTCGGACTTCTTGGTATATAACAACGATGCCAACCGATTTATACGCTACTACCGCAATACCTTCCAGCACGGTGGTATCTCGATGGAGGAGATGATTGTGCCTTATATTGTTCTTAACCCCAAAAACAGATAATTTATGAAGAGAATAGAGATAGATTCACTCTCGGGCCTGAAGGGTGTTGCCGAGGCTGTCATCGAGTCGCTCGGCGACAGAAATGTGGTGCTGCTGCGAGGCGAGATGGGCGCGGGTAAAACAACCCTCATCAGTCGCATCGTGGAGTTGCTCGGCGCCGAGGATACGGTGACAAGCCCTACCTTTGCGTTGGTTAATCAGTACGAGGGTCGCGATAGGGTGGTTTTTCACTTTGATTTCTACCGCATCGAGAACATCGAGGAGGTCTTTGACTTCGGCTATGAGGAGTATTTCTACTCTGGCGAATTGTGTCTTGTAGAGTGGCCCGAGAAGATTGAGCCGTTGCTGCCCGAAGATGCAATGACCGTACGCATCACCGTTGGCGAGGACGATAGACGCATTTTTGAGATAGATTAAGCAAAATAAATATTCGTATGAGGCACTCTTACAAACTATTGATTTGCAAGAGTGCCTTTTTTATACTAATTTTGCGCGCGAAATATCTGATTTTCTTGCGTGAGCAGGAGTTATGACTAAAACTTGATAATATATGAAACTTTTTGAGAGATTGTTTTTGACACTTGTGTTGGCCTTTACTTCGGTAGCCGTTATGGCACAGCCCGTCGAGCCCGTATTGTGGAAGACATCGGTTGAGACCGTAGAGGATGGCACCTACAAGGTTGTCTTTAAGGCCTCTGTAGAGCAGGGTTGGCATATGTACGACCTCGGTCCATACGAGGTGGGTGGCCCTATGGCTACAGCATTTGTATTTGAGCCCGCGTCAGACTATGCGCTTGAGGGCGATGTAGTAGTTGAGGGTGAGTTGATTAAGCACTATGACGATGTCTATATGATGGAGGTTGGCTACTATGAGGGTGGCGCAACTTTCAGCCAGATTGTCAAGGCTCCGCAGGGTGCTATTGTTAAGGTTACAGCCGAGTGGATGGCTTGCAACGACGAGAACTGCGTGAATGGCGACAAGGATTTTGAGATTACGCTGGGCACTCCCGCCGCTACATCTGCCGAGGTGGTAGATGCTGTTGCTGCTAAGTCTGGTGGCTCGTTGTGGAGCTTCGTGTTGAGCGCAATCGGCTGGGCTTTGATTGCACTGCTCACACCTTGCGTATTCCCGATGATTCCTATGACTGTGTCGTTCTTCTTGAAGGGCTCGGGTAGCGTTGCTAAGGGTCGTTTCCGCGCTTTGATGTATGGCTTGTTTATCGTTGTGTTGTACACTCTGCCTATCGGTGTGATTATCTTCCTCACTTGGCTCATCGGTGGCGACGCAGTTACAGCCGACATCTTCAACTGGTTGGCTACACACTGGTTGCCCAACCTTATCTTCTTCGCTGTGTTTATGGTCTTTGCTGCATCGTTCTTTGGTGCATTCGAGATTGTTTTGCCCGAGAAGTTGGTAAACGACAGCGATGCAAAATCGGATAAGAGCGGTTTGGCAGGTATCTTCTTTATGGCCCTTACACTCGTATTGGTGTCGTTCTCTTGTACTGGCCCCATCGTAGGTTCTGTTTTGATTCAGTCTACATCGGGTGAGTTCTGGACTCCCATCGTTACGATGTTCGCTTTCTCGGTAGTCTTCGCATTGCCCTTCACACTCTTCGCCTTGTTCCCCACTTGGCTCAAGCAGTTGCCCAAGAGCGGTGGCTGGTTGAACTCAGTAAAGGTTGTTTTGGGATTCGTTGAGTTGGCTTTGGGCTTGAAGTTCTTGAGCGTTGCTGACCAGACTTACCACTGGGGTATCCTCGACAGAGAGGTTTACCTGGCGTTGTGGATTGCTATCTTCTTCTTGTTGGGCCTCTATCTGTTGGGTAAGCTCAAGTTCAAGCACGATAGCGATATGCCTTACTTGTCAGTGCCTCGCCTTATTATGGCTATCATCTCGTTCTCGTTTGTGGTATATATGTTGCCCGGTATGTGGGGTGCACCCCTCTCTGCTTTGTCAGGCTATATGCCTCCTTTGCAGAGCCAGGACTTTGTACTCTCGCAGGGTGGTGCAGCAGTGGCTGTATCTACAGAGAGCGAGCAGAGTGTTGATGGTGTTAAGTATGGCGACAAGCTCGAGCTTCCGCACGGCTTGCAGGGCTTCTTCGATATTGCCGAGGCCGAGGCTTATGCTGCCGAGGTTGGCAAGCCCTTGTTCGTGGATTTCACAGGTCACGGCTGCGTGAACTGCCGCGAGATGGAGTCACGCGTATGGTCTGATGCTCGTGTGTTGAAGTTGCTGCGCGAGGAGTATGTTATCGTTGCTCTCTACGCTGATGATAAACTCAAGGTGGACGAGGCCGATTGGGTAACAACCGATGCTGGCAAGGTGTTGAAGACTTTGGGTAAGATTAACTCATACTACGCACTCAAGAACTACGGCGTAAACGCACAGCCCTACTATGTTTTGCAGGGTGCTGACGGCAACCAGTTGGTTGAGCCCCGTGGCTACGACCTCAATGTTGAGGCATTCGTGGACTTCTTGCAGCGTGGTGTTGATGCATACAAGAATCGATAGAGTGTAAAACCTCTCGAAATAGAACGAGCGACTTTCCGAGTCGCTCGTTTTTTTTGTACCGAGGTGTGCTGACGAACAAAAATCTTCGTATATTTGTATATATGTATAACAAGATAAAAGGTTAATGCTATGTCGATAAAGAGAGGATTGCTGTTTGCATCACTGCTTCTGATGGGGCAGGTGGCTATGGCGCAGGGGCTGAATGTTGAGGGGTTGAAAACCGAGCATTTGGAGTCCCCGCTGGGAGTGGATAAGTCGAACCCGCGTTTGTCGTGGAGGATGACTTCGGCTCGAGAGGGGGCTGCGCAGAGCTCTTACCGTGTGATGGTGGGTCGTGACTCTCTGGCTTTGGTTCAGGGTAAATGCGATGTATGGGATAGCGGCAATAAACTCTCGGCCGATATGTGGATTCGCTATGGTGGCGAGGCGTTGCAGCCCCGCACACGATACTATTGGCAGGTGGCCGTCACCGACGAGTCGGGCGCAACGGCCAAGTCGGCTGTGGCCTCTTTTGAGACGGGCAAGATGACGCTGAATGGTTGGGTAGGCAACTGGATTAGCGACAATAAGTCGCCAGAACACTCACTTGCGCCATACTTCCGCAAGAAGTTCAATGTAAACAAGAGCGTAAGCAAGGCCCGCTTGTATGTGGCTGTTGCGGGATTATATAATCTGCACCTTAATGGTCAGCGTATGGGTGATGCTATGCTTGAACCCGTATATACCCGCTTCGACCGCCGCAATATGTATGTTACATACGATGTGACACCCTTCATTCGCGATAAGGAGAATGTTGTGGGCATAGTCTTGGGTAACGGATGGTACAATCACCAGGCGTTGGGTGTGTGGAATTTCGATACCGCACCGTGGCGTAATCGCCCAGCTTTCTGCCTTGACCTGCATATCACATACGAGGATGGAACAGAGGAGGTGGTAAGCACAGACCTCAGTTGGCGTAGCACCGATAGAGGCCCGTTGGTGAGAAACAACATCTATACGGGCGAACATTACGACTTCACAAAGCAACTCAAGGGGTGGGATAGCCCTGGCTATGACGATAGCAAGTGGGGCGGTGTGAAACTCAGATCTCTGCCCTCGGAGCAGCTTACCTCGCAGCAGATGCGCCCGATTAGGGCTTGCCGAGAGTATAAGGCTGTGAAGTTTACCAAACTGCAGGATGGTGTATATCTCTACGACTTTGGCTACAATATGGCGGGTGTGACAAGCGTCAGCTTGCGTGGCGAGAAGGGTGCTGTGGTTAAGTTGCGCCACGGTGAGCGTCTTGGTAAGGATGGCCGTCTGGACCAGTCGAATATCGATGTTTACTATCGTGGCGACAAGGAGAAGGACCCCTTCCAGACCGATATCCTCACATTGAGTGGCGAGGCAGATGAGTTTATGTCGTCGTTCAACTATAAGGGTTTCCGTTATGTGCAGATTGAGGCATCGGCACCGATTGAGATAGACGAGGGAAGCTTGGTGGCATATTTTGTTCACAGCGATGTTCCGCAGGTGGGCACTATTTCGTCGTCAAATAAGCTGATTGAGGGGTTGATGGCAGCATCGAATCAGGCCTATCTGTCGAATCTGATGGGTTATCCGACCGACTGCCCGCAGCGTGAGAAGAATGGCTGGACGGGTGACGGACACCTGGCAATCGAGGCGGCGTTGTACAACTTCGATGGAATCACCGTCTATGAGAAGTGGATGGCCGACCATCGTGACGAGCAGCAACCCAATGGCGTACTGCCCGATATTATTCCTACTGGTGGTTGGGGTTACGGCACCGATAACGGTCTGGATTGGACAAGTACGATTGCTATTATTCCGTGGAATCTCTACCTCTTCTACGGCGACGACGAGGCTCTGCGTCAGTGCTATCCCCATATCAAGCGCTATGTAGATTATGTCGGTCGTATCAGCCGTGGTAATCTGACGACTTGGGGTCGTGGCGACTGGGTGCCCGTTACGGTTGGATCTAATAAGGAGCTCACATCCAGCGTTTATTACTATGCTGACGCTTGTATTTTGGCTCGCGCAGCAAAGATGTTGGGTAAGCAGGCTGACTATGAGAAGTACTCTGCGCTTTCAGAGCAGATTAAGAAATCAATCAACGACAAATATCTCAACACCGAGACAGGTATCTATGCCAACGGTACGCAGACCGAGCTCAGTGTGCCTCTCTATTGGGGTGTTGTGCCTGATGAGTACAAGGCGAAGGTGGCGAAGAACCTTAACGAGAAGGTTATTGCTTCGGAGTTCCACCTCGATGTGGGAGTGCTGGGTTGCAAGGCTCTGCTCAATGCCCTTTGCGAAAATGGCTACACCGACACGGCGTATAAGGTTGCTATTCAGGATACTTACCCCTCGTGGGGCTGGTGGGTTAAGAACGGAGCGACCACACTGCTTGAGAATTGGAAGTTGGATGCTACGCGCGACATTTCGGATAACCATATGATGTTTGGTGAGATTGGAGCGTGGTTCTATAAGGGTTTGGCGGGTATCTACCCTGATAGCGAGCAGCCTGGATTCAAGCACATCAACTTGCGCCCCTACTTCCCCGATGGCCTGGAGGAGTTTACGGCTCGTCACACTTCTCCCTATGGCGAGATTGTTTCGGGTTGGAGTACCAAGGGCAGCAAGGTGCTGTATCAGGTGACTATCCCCGCAAACAGCACTGCTACACTGACACTCCCTGCGGGTTGGAGTTGTAAGGAGGGTGAGAAGCAGGAGCTCAAGGCTGGAACATATCTGTTCACTTGCAAGAAGAGATAGAGCATATTGCACAAACGAAAAATGGGCTGTCCGCGAACTATGTCGGACAGCCCATTCTGTTATGTTGTTGTGTTAGCGTCGTTACTTGATCTTGCGCTTATTTAGCTCGCTCTGATAAGCCCTTGCGTTGGCGCTGTGCTCCTTGAGTGTGCGGGCGAAGTTGTGGTAGCCATCGAATGTGGGGCGCGCACAGAAGAAGATGTAGTCGTGCTTCTCGAAGTTCAGCACGGCATCAATGGCGTCGATGCTCGGCATACAGATGGGTGAAGGCGGGAGACCTCTATTAATATAGGTGTTGTATGGCGACTCATACTTCAGGTGACGATACAATATGCGGCGCAAGCCGAAGTCCTGCATCGCGTACTTGATTGTCGGGTCGGCCTGCAACGGAATACCCTGCTTAAGGCGGTTGATATATACACCTGCGATGCGGGGCATCTCGTCCACCTTGCGAGTCTCCTCATATACGATTGATGCGAGTGTCGAAACCTCTACTCTGCTCAGACCGCTACGCTTGCGCTTCTCATCGCGCGAGTTCTTGGCCCAGAAGTTCTTGTACTCGTTGTACATACGCTCAACAAAGTCCTCGGGCGAAACGGTCCAGTAGAACTCGTAGGTGTTGGGGATGAATATCGAGAACATTGTCAGCGAATTCTTAAAGCCCAACTCCTTGGCCAACTTCTCATCGGTGAGTACCGTTACCAGCTCCACCGAGTCGGCGTCTATCTGCTTGGCGAGCTTGCCAGCGAGATAGGCGGGAGTTTTGACATTGTTCATCGTTACATTTACGGGTGTCTGCAGGCCGAGTTTGAACATTCTTACGATGTCGATGACACTCATACCATCCTCCAGGATGTAGTGACCCGCTTTGAACGACTGTTCGAGGTTGAGTCGCTCGGCGTATATGTCAAACGCAAAGTGGTGTTTGATGCGAGGTCTTACCGAATCGAGCAGCTGAGTGTAGTCTGAGCGCTTCGAAATGAAGAGTTCGGCACGCTCTTTTACGGCATTGCCCTTAAATGAAATTATGCCCCAAGTGGCTGCTGCTGCGCCAATTACGACGATGATGGCGAATAAGCCAATTAATGTTTTTTTCATTTCCTATACAATATTTTTTGCAAAGATAATAAATTTTTCTACTTTTGTGCCCGGGTAAGTCTTATACGACCAGCTCCCCGAGAATCCCCCAGGTGTGGAAGCAAGCAAGGGTATTGGGTTGTAGCGGTGCGATATAAGTCGCTTACCCTTTTTTTATTTCCATTTTTCGAGCCCGTTTTGCCACTCTGGGCGATTAAATCGCAAAATGTTTTGGTAATCCGATATTTATTCCTACCTTTGGTATTACCTAAACAACACTAATAACTCTAACACATACTACAATGATTGGCAAGGTAAAGTGGTTCGACAGCAAAAAGGGCTATGGTTTTATCCTGACGGACGAAGGTGTCGAAGTGTTTGTCCATTACACTGGAATCGAGGTTGAAGGCTTCAAGGCTTTGACCGAGGGTCAGAATGTTGAGTTTGAAATTGAGGATAACCAGCGAGGCAGACAGGCTGTCGGTGTAAAGGTTTTGCCCAAGAAGAAGGAGTAGCGAGCCGCCTGAGCCCGCAAGAGGTTTAATGGGTCTGCCGATATGGTAATCGGCGACCTTTTTTTATGGGCCGTTAAATATGATGCACCACACCGAATAGGTGGGGCGAGGAGATGGCCAATGAAAAGGCGAGGCTTAGCGGTGAGTGGTTTGCAAAAGCGCCGAGGGTTAATGAAAATTAGGTGGTTGCGAAAAAATGTGTACCTTTGCAACGATTTTGTAATGAGTAGAATAACGATAATATAAATAATAAGTAAAATGGGACTCGAAAAGTATGAATCAAAACAGCAGCAGATTCTCAAGTCGGCCGATAGAATATATCCCTTCATCAGCCGATTCGATATGCTCACTCCCGCCTTGCAGGATAAGGTAGATGAGTGGCAGGCTGACGAGGATAGCTGTTCGTTCAAGGTGAAAGGGTTTACCGTCAAGTTGCGTATCGTCGAGCGTGAGCAGAATAAGTTGGTAAAGATAAGCGGAGATGACGAGGGCACTGCCGCCCCCATCGACTTCACATTCTGGTTGCAGTTGCACCAAGTCTCTGACAATGATACTCGTATCCGTCTGGTGTTGCACGCCGAACTGAATATGATGATGCGAATGATGATTGGCGGCAAGATTCAGGGTGGCCTGGATAAGGCAGTCGAGGGATTGGCTACAGCCTTCAATCAGTTGCCGTAAGGTGCAATGCAGTGTTGCTGTTTCGTTTAAGATGTAGCATAAGAGAGTAATTTGCGAAAAAAACTCTACATTAATTTGTTAATTGTTGAAAATGTAGTAAATTTGCAGACCCAAAAGGACAAAATGTTAAATTACAAATATTTTTAAGGATTATGACAAAGGCTGATATCGTAAACGAGATTGCCAAGAAGACTGGTGCCGAGAAGGTTATGGTGCAGACAGTTGTGGAGGCTTTTATGGATGAGGTTCGTAACTCTCTTATCGAGAATAACAATGTATATCTTCGCGGTTTCGGTAGCTTCATCATCAAGAAGCGCGCTCAGAAGGTAGCTCGTAATATTTCAAAGAATACTACTATCACTATCCCCGAGCACAACATCCCCGCATTCAAGCCCGCTAAGAGCTTTGTAGTAAAGGTAAAATAACAAACCATTAAATAATTAACAACTATGCCAAACGGAAAGAAGCATAAGCGTCATAAGATGGCTACGCACAAGCGCAAGAAGCGTCTTCGTAAGAATCGTCATAAGAAGAAGTAGTCTTTTTATAGAACGATTTGTTGCGTAAGCAAGTAGGTAAGCATAAAAGGTAAAGGGACTGATTATCTATCACCCTTTACCTTTGCCTATATTATGTAAAAAGAGAAACAGATGAATCGAGAGTTAGTAATAAATGTTACGCCGAGTGAAATATCCATAGCTTTGTGCGAGGATAAGGTGCTGGTCGAGCTCAATAAGGAGCGCTGCCAGACAGGCTTCGCCGTGGGTGATATCTACCTGGGTAAGGTGCGTAAAATTATGCCGGGGCTGAATGCGGCATTTGTCAATATCGGCCACGAAAAGGATGCTTTTATCCATTATCTCGATTTGGGCGGACAATTTGAGTCGCTGCAAAAGGTTGTAGACAGCCGCCAGGCGGGACGCCGAGGCATCAAGGTCGAGACGATGAATCTCGAACCCAACATCGAAAAGGTGGGTAAAATTTCCACCCATCTGCAACCAGGTCAGACCGTGATGGTGCAGGTCGCTAAAGAGGCCATCTCGACAAAAGGTCCCCGTCTGACTGCCGATATATCGCTGGCTGGGCGCAATGTGGTGCTCGTGCCATTCACATCAAAGATATTTATTTCGCAGAAGATTCGCTCTACCGAAGTGAAGAAGCGACTGCGACGCATCGCAGCAGGCGTACTGCCCAAGAACTTTGGAGTTATCATCCGTACTGCAGCCGCCGAGGCTCAGGATGCCGATATCGAACAGGATATCCTTTCGCTCGTTGAGCGCTGGAATGAGACCTTAGGTAACATTCGCAAAAATCAGGCTCCTGCTCTGTTGATGAGCGAGATGAGCCGTGCAAATACCATAATCCGCGATTCGTTGAATTCTACATTTTCGCAAATCACAGTAGACGACGAGAAGT
The DNA here is from genome assembly GCA_017555695.1 of Alistipes sp. Classification (GTDB taxonomy): domain Bacteria; phylum Bacteroidota; class Bacteroidia; order Bacteroidales; family Rikenellaceae; genus Alistipes. The sequence continues at coordinate 16,202 of JAFZFX010000036.1, read as the reverse complement.
TATATCGCGAGATTAAAAACTACATAAAAGTCATTGACCCCCAGTTGGAGAAGATTGTAAAGCTCTACCGCGGTACTGTGCCCATCTTCGACAACTTTGATATATCTAAACAGATTAAGTCGCTCTTTGCCAAGTATGTGTCGCTCAAGCGAGGCGCCTACCTCATTATCGAGCACACCGAGGCGATGAATGTAATCGATGTAAACTCGGGTAACCGTACCAAGGCCGAGGACAATCAGGAAGAGACTGCTATGGCAGTCAATCTTGCAGCGGCGAAGGAGATTGCTCGCCAGTTGCGATTGAGAGATTTGGGCGGTATTGTTATTGTGGACTTCATCGACCTGCATAAGGTGCAGAACCGTCAGACCCTCTTCACCGAGATGACCAAGTTGATGGCCAGCGATAAGGCAAAGCACACTATTTTGCCCCTCACGAAGTTCGGTCTGATGCAGATTACGCGCCAGCGAGTTCGCCCCGTAGCGGTGCAGGATGTTACAGATGTGTGCCCCACTTGTAATGGAACAGGTAAGGTAGAGCCGACAATTCTGTTGGATAAGAAGATAGAGAATCAGATACAATTCCTCTCTGAGGATAGAGGCGCAAAGCATATCTGCTTGCGAGTGAGCCCCTATGTGGCTTCGTTTATTAACCAGGGCTTTATCTCACTGCGTTTGCGCTGGATGATGCGCTACAAGGTGTGGATTAAGGTTGTCGCCGACCAGAGTCTGGGTATGGTCGATGTGAAATATACCGACCGTTCAGGTGCCCTGCTTATCGAATAATAGACGCAAAAGAGGGTAGAGGTGACCTAAATTAGGTGCCAAGCGTGGTATCTTGAGTGGCATAGGTGCCTATTGTAGTGCCGATGCCAAATGAGCGAGAGTCAGACAGAATCAATGATTGAATAAATCTCTGCAGAGTGGAGAGCATAAATAATATTATGCAACGAGTGGAGGGCTCAAAGGCCTTCCACAAGTTGCTGAAAGAGTATAGAAACGGCACTACCGTCCATCTCGAAGATTTGGTCGGCGGGGCTTTTTCGCTCTATACGGCAACATTCATACGCCGTGTGGGCGGTGTCCACATCTTCGTGGCAGAGGATCGCGACACGGCAGCCTATATGCTCAACGACTTCTACGCGATGCTTAACGAGGAGCAGGTCTGCTTCTTCCCCACTTCATACAAAAAGTCTATCATCTACGGCAAGGAGGATGCACAGGGTGTGGTTCAGCGTACCAATACGCTCAATGCCTTGCGCCATCTCTCTGGCGACTACCTGGTGGTGTGTACCTATCCAGAGGCATTGGCCGAGCGTGTGGCCGACCAAACTGCACTCAAGGAGCGAAGCATTGTGCTGTCGGTGGGCGATACGATGCCTATCGCGCAGCTTGAGGATACACTCATCGAGCGAGGCTTCCAGCAGGTAGATTTTGTCTATGAGCCAGGCCAGTACTCTATTCGTGGAGGTATTGTTGATGTCTTTTCATACTCCGAGAGCCGACCGTTCCGTTTCGACTTCTTCGGTGACGAGGTAGACTCTATCCGCCGATTTAATATTTCGAGCCAGCTCTCTAACGACAAGGTGCAGAGCGTCGAAATAATCCCCAATATGAACGCTGACAAAACCGAGAAGGTGTCGCTTGCGCGCTATGCAGGCGAGGCCACCTATTGGTTTTACGATGCCGAGTATGTCTTCAAGCGCGTGAATGACCTGCGTCATAGATTGCTGGGCGAGTTGGAGGAGCCCTCAACGATTGATACGATGGTGACAAGCCGCAAGGGTCTGCTCGCCGACTTGGAGAGTTCACGATTGGTGCTGTTGCGCGACAACATCAAGGAGCGCATCGCCGACATCAGGATACAGTTCAATACATCGCCGCAGCCGAAGTTTAACAAGAACTTTGAGTTGTTGGCGCAGGATATCTCCGACTCGACACTCAAGGGTTACACTACATACATCCTATCGGAGAATAAGGCGCAGATTGAGCGTCTGGATAATATCTTCCATCAGTTGGGTCATCGCAATGTGAAGTTCGATGCTGTGTCAGTAACGCTGAACGAAGGTTTTGTCGATAATTCTCTGAAACTCAATCTCTATACTGACCATCAGATTTTCGATCGCTACCGCCGCTACCGCATCAATGGCGAGATTAAGCGTGATGAGCAGATGACCGTGGCCGAACTTAATGCCTTGAAGATGGGCGACTATGTGGTTCATATTGACCACGGCGTTGGTCGCTTCGGCGGTCTGGTGAAGATTGAGCGCAACGGCAAGATGCACGAGGCTATCAAGTTGGTTTACAAGGATAACGATGTGCTTTTTGTGAATGTACACTCGTTGCACCGCATATCGCGTTATAAGAGTGGCGAGAGTGAGCCACCCCGCATCTACAAGTTGGGTAATGGTGCTTGGCAGAAGCTCAAGAACGCCACCAAGAAGGCTGTTAAGGATATATCGCGTGAACTCATTGCGCTCTACGCCAAGCGTAAAGCGAGCAAGGGTTTTGCATTCTCGGCTGATAGTTACTTACAGCACGAGATGGAGGCTTCGTTCCGTTGGGAGGAGACCCCTGACCAGCAGAGTGCTATCGCGGCAGTCAAGAAGGATATGGAGTCTGACCAGCCGATGGATAGATTGGTGTGTGGTGATGTGGGCTTTGGTAAGACCGAGGTAGCTATCCGCGCAGCATTCAAAGCGGCTGTCGATGGTAAGCAGGTTGCCGTTCTGGTGCCGACCACCATTCTTGCTCTGCAGCACTACCGCTCGTTTATGGAGCGACTGAGGGACTTCCCCGTTAGGGTGGAGTATATCAACCGCTCGAAGAGTGCCAAGCAGACCCGTGAGATTGCCGAAGATTTGGCGGCGGGAAAGATTGATATATTGATTGGTACACACAAGATGCTGGGCAAGACTATCCGCTTCCGTGATTTGGGCTTGCTGATTATCGACGAGGAGCAGAAGTTTGGCGTAGCGGCCAAGGAGAAGCTTACGCAGATGAGCGTCAGTGTCGATACCTTGACCTTGACGGCGACACCCATCCCCCGAACTCTGCAGTTCTCGCTGATGGGCTCGCGCGACTTGTCGGTCATCTCGACCGCACCGCCTAACCGTCAGCCTATTATCACCGAGTCGCATATCTTCTCCGAGGATATCATTCGTGATGCCATCGAGGAGGAGCTCTCGCGTGGCGGTCAGGTCTACTTCGTGAATAATTGCGTCGAGGATTTGATGACCTTGCAGGGTTTGGTGCAACGCCTCTGCCCCAAAGCGCGCGTTGCGGTTGGCCACGGTAAGATGCCCACCGAGCAGTTGGAGCGTCTGATTATGGACTTCATCTATGGTGAGTTCGATGTACTGATTGCCACAACTATCGTAGAGAACGGTATCGACATCCCCAATGCCAATACCATAATTATAAACAACGCCCAAAACCACGGCTTGAGTGAGTTGCACCAGTTGCGTGGTCGTGTGGGCCGTAGTAACCGCAAGGCTTACTGCTACTTGATAACTCCTCCCGAGGAGATGCTCTCATCCGATGCGCGCCGCCGTTTGCGCGCCATTGAGGAGTTTTCGGACCTCGGCTCGGGATTCAATATCGCTATGCAGGACCTCGATATTCGCGGTGCGGGTAACCTGCTGGGAGCAGAGCAGAGTGGCTTTATTGCAGATATAGGTTTTGAGACCTACCAGAAGATTATGCGTCAGGCTATTGCCGAGTTACGCACCGAGGGTCTCGATGTGGCAGGTTTGAGCGATGCAGAGGCCGAGACCGTAACGGCAGAGTCTTACATCGAGGACTCTATCATCGAGATTGAGATGTTGGCCGAGTTGCCCGACAGCTATGTGCGCCAGCAGGCCGAGAAGTTGCGCCTATACCGAGAGTTGGACTCTATCCGTCGAGAGGAGGATTTGCTTGCCTTCGAGAGCCGTCTTGTCGACCGCTTTGGTGCATTGCCCGAGGCAGCGCAGGAACTGCTTAATGTGGTGCGTCTGCGTTGGGAGGCTGTGCGATTGGGTATGGAGCGCGTGAAGGTGAAGAATGGTTTGATGATTGTTCACTTCGTGGGCGAGAGCAACTCTCCCTACTATAGGAGCGAGGTATTTATGAATATGCTAAGGCGTATAACCTCCGAGCCCGACCGATTTGTTCTAAAGCAACACAATAATCGTCTGGCGATGACCGTTAGAAGAGTAGTTAATGTAGCATCAGCCGTTGAGGTGCTGCGTGGTTTGTAGTTTTGTGCGATGGCAAATTTGGTTGTAGATATAGGCAATTCGCTCGTTAAAGTGGCTGTTGTAGAGTGTGATAAGGTATTGCAGATGCAGACCGTAAACGACTTTGCACAGGTTGATGTCGCGGCACTTAAGGAGCGCTATGCAACATTGCAGCGAGCCGTCGTGGCCTCGACAGCGCACCCTACGCTGTCGGTAGCGCAGAGCTTGAGAGATAACGGGCTGGAAGTGCTGGAGATGACTTCGCTTACACCAACGCCCATCGGCAATGAGTATGGTACTCCCGAAACACTTGGTGTAGACCGCCTGGCAGCGGCCGTTGCAGCCGTTGAGGTGATGGGTTGTAAGGATTGTCTGATAGTCGATTTCGGTACCGCCATCACTATCGATGTGGTCGAGAACGGAGCCTTCCGCGGTGGTAATATTTCGCCTGGTGTGCGTACCCGTTTTCGTGCTTTACACGACTACACAAACCGCCTGCCAGAGTGTCAGCCGACCGACGAAGAGAGGGAGTTTGGATGCACGACAAGTCAAGCCATTGAACAGGGTGTTATGCAGGGCATAACTAACGAAATTGAGGGCTATATTTCCCGCTTTAGAGCGAAAAATGTGAAAATATCGTTAATTTTTACGGGTGGGGACGCAAATTTTTTTGTTAAACGAATTAAAAATGCGATATTTGCAGAATATGAGTTGGTCATTTGCGGATTGAACAGAATTTTAGAGTACAATGCAAGCACTGAACAAGCAAATAATTAGAGTAATTATAGCCGTTGCGCTCCTCCTTCCGATGGGCGTTATGGCGCAGATACACGAGAATAGTATTAACACATATTCACCATATTCGATGTATGGTTTGGGAGAGTTGTCTACACCTGGTAATGTCGCTATGCGTTCAATGGGTGGCGTTGGTGTGGCAATGTACTCTCAGAGTATGGTAAATATGCTTAATCCTGCGGGTTACGGTAATGTGGCTCAGCAGAGTTTTATATTTAATTTTGGCCTTGATGCGGGACACTATCGTAATCAACAGACAAAGTATGGCGCCAGCTCTACATCGGATGTCAAGACGGCATACAACTCTGTGAATTTCCACGATATTGCTTTCCAGTTTCCTCTGGCCAAGGGCGTAGGTGTAGGTTTTAGCCTGTCGCCTTATAGCAATGTAGGTTACAATATGTACAACGACGAGCTCTCGCAGAGCATTACAGGTAACCTCGGTCGTGCGCGCTATCAGTACTCTGGTGAGGGTGATGTCACACAGGTTAAGTTTGGTGTGGGATGGCGCCCCGTAAAGAAGTTCTCAGTAGGTGTTGCAATGTTGTACTATTGGGGAGATATCGAGCGTCACTATCGTGCCATCACCGAGAGCGTGATTACAGGTAGCGGTATATATTCAAATACCACAGGTATTGACACTTACGATGTTTCGAAGATAAAGATGCAGGCTGGTATTCAGTGGCACCCGATTATGACATCGCGCCGTATGCTTTCGTTTGGTGCAACCTATGACCTGGGTGGCGACCTGACTCCGAGCATGACAAAGTACATCTATGTGGATAATATGCTGACGGCTGTAGTGCGTAATGAGGAGGACAACTCTCTGCCGTTGCGTCTGCCGCGTCAGGCTACATTCGGTACATACTACCAGACGCTCAGCATCCGTGCTGGTGTTGATTTCATCTACCAGAATTGGGGTGGTGAGAACAGCGGTTATCACGAGGACCAGGGCGAAGGTGTAGCAGTGGGTTACACTGACACAAAGACTGTAAGAGCAGGTTTTGAGATTGTACCCAAGGGCTCGGATGTACGCCATTACTACAATAGAATGGCTTACCGCGTAGGTTTCTCTTACGGTAACAACTACCAGACCTATGCCGCAACGCAGGTTAATCAGATAACCATTACGGCTGGTGTTGGCTTGCCCGTGCGTCTGTTCGGTAACTCGTCGGTGGATGTAGGCTTTGAGTTTGGTATGCGTAACCCCGCCAGCGACAAGGTGTTGATTGATAATAAGACTGTTGGCTTGGTTAAGCAGCACTACTATAAATTGGCTATTGGTTTGACTCTCTTCGGCGAGGACCGCTGGTTCCAGCGCCACAAGTTTAACTAACCTGAAGCCATAGAGGTGGGGGAGATAAAGACCTGACAGGTGTTGATGATTTAGTCTACGGCTGTTAGGAATTGAGGAGATTTAAGAAAAAGACATAAACGAATATTAATAAAACCTAAGTTACAATGAAAAGCGTAAAGTTTATTTTGATGATGGCCTTTGCTCTTGTAGGTTTCACTGCAATGGCACAGGTAAACTACGATGATCCCAAGTATGCAAAGTGGGGTGCAAACGCCGAGGAGCGTAAGCAGAACATGCTTAACCGCCAGTATATGGGCGAGGCAGTTGATAACCGCAACTTGAATGTTGCTGCTGGTTACCTCAAGACTTTGTTGGAGAAGTGTCCTGCTGCATCTTTGAACATCTACACTGATGGTACAAAGCTCTACAAGTTGAAGATCAATTCTACTGAGGATGAGAAGCTTCGTGAGGTTTATATCGACTCATTGTTGCTCATCTACGATGTGCGTTTGGCTAACTTCGCTAACCACTCAAAGTATGGTGCTGACTATATCCTCGACCGTAAGGTTCGCGAGATGCTTAACTACCGCCCCGAGGCTCGTACAGATATCCGCGAGGCTTTCGTAGCTGCTCTTAACGCAAGCGCCGAGAAGAACGATGGCAAGCCCAGCTTGGAGCTTACTACTCTCTACTTCGGTAACTTGTGCGACGACTTCAAGGTAGACTCAATCGCTGCTGATTTGGTTATCGCAGAGTACGACCGTCTTTCACCCGTATTCGACGGCGTTGAGGCTGAGGAGGATGTAGAGTTCAAGAATCAGTTCGAGTCAGCTTTCGGTACAAGTGGTGCTGCCAGCTGCGAGAACTTGGAGGCTCTCTTCTCAAAGAAGTTGGAGGCTGCTCCCGAGGATGAGGCTTTGCTTAGCCAGGCTGTAACTTTGATGTCACGCGCTAACTGCAACAGCGACTTCTTCTTCCACACTGCAGAGAAGTTCTACGCTAAGAAGCCCTCTTCAGAGACTGCTCTCTTCCTTGCACAGGGTTTCCAGAACCGTGGTGAGTTCGACAAGGCTATGAAGTACTTGGAGGAGGCTTTGGCCGTTGAGACTCAGCCCGCTGAGAAGGAGAAGCTCTATGTTCGTATCGGTCTTATCAGCTTCCAGACAAAGAAGTATGATGCCGCTGCCGCTGCTGCAAAGGAGATTAAGAATATCAACCCCGAGAACGGTTATGCATACTTCATCTTGGGTCAGTGCTACGCTACTTCAGCTAACTGCTCTGAGATTAAGTGCCAGGCTTGCTACTGGGCTGCATACGATATGATGAGCCAGGCTGTATCATTGCTTCAGGGTGAGCCCAGCATTCAGGAGAGCGCCCAGAAGATGATGGCTAGCTTCCGTGCTGCCTTCCCCACAAAGGAGGAGTGCTTCTTCGCGGAGTTGCAGGCTGGTGCTCGCTACACTATCAACCACGGTTACGCTGCTGGCGTAAGCACAACTGTTCGTTACCGATAATTAGTTGATGTTGATAGGTAAGCTTATACGAAATTTAGCGGTAGCACTCCCTTTTTTGGGGAGTGCTATCTTGCTATTCTCGTGTAAAGCCACCCCGTCAGATGCTGTCGAGTCGCAAGAGGAACAGATGACCGAGAACTTGATGACCGAGTATAGTGAAAACCTCTCTATCCTGATGTCGGAGAATGGTGTTAAGTCATACCACTTCGAGACTCCGTTGATGGAGGGTTACACCTTGGCTCGTGACCCCTATCGTGAGTTTAGAAAGGGTATAAAAATCACTATGTTCGAGGAGGATTCTACCTCTAATAGCGCCGCGACAATGACGGCCAATTATGCCATATTTTACGAGAACCGTAAACTATGGGAGGCTAAGGGCGATGTTGTTGTTATTCAGAGCAATGGCCGTCGTCTTTATACCCAGCAGCTCTTCTGGAATCAGTACACACACCGCATCTACTCGAATGTCGATTCTCGCATCGTCGATGGTGACGAGATGACCGACTGCGAAGGTTTTGAGAGCGATGAGGAGATGATCGAGTGGAAGTATCGTAAGCTCAAGGGTGTCACCTATTTTACTATGAGTGACGAGCCCTCGTCAAAGTCTGACTCTACGGCCAAGGCTGAACCCAAAAAGGAGCCTAAAAAAGAGCCGAAGAAGGAGCCCAAGAAGAACACCACCAAGAAGAGTCCTGTTAGGAGGGGCAGTGGCTTGCCCTCTAATAAGCCTATGGCACCGAATGCCGGACCCAAAGCTATGCCCAAAGCCACACCCAATGCTGCGCCCAATCTACAGCGTAGCAATATCAAGCGAAGCAACGAGCCGATGTCCGCAATGCGTGTGGACAATAATGTCGAGGGCTCGCAGAAGTAGCAATTACTCTTTAGTATATGGAATCAACTGCATTGATTAATTCTGTCATCGTCATCAGCGTGATGTTGCTTTTGTCGGCATTCTTCTCAGGTATGGAGATTGCCTTCTTGAGCAAGAACCGTCTGCGCGAGGAGATTGACCGTAAGCAGAGTTCTATGTTTGACTTTGTTGCTCACCTCTTCGAGAAGCACCCTGGACAGTATATCACCACCATCCTGGTGGGTAACAACATCTGCCTTGTTCTCTACTCTCTCTATATGTCTATTCTGCTGCATATCGTGGCTAAGACGATAGGGTGGGAGGCTATGACAACAAGCGGTATGGTGCTGTTTGAGACAGTTGTTTCGACTATTATTATTCTTTTTTGTGGCGAGTATCTGCCCAAGTCGATAGTCAAGAAGAACCCCAATTTCTACTATAAGATATTCTATCCGATTATCTACTTCTTCTATCTGTTGCTCTATCCGATTGCACTTTTTACAACGCTTATTTCGTACGGTATCCTGCGTTTGTTTGGTCGCAAGGTGGTACGCGGCGAGATTGACTATACATTCAATCGTGAGGATTTGGTTAATCTGGTCGATGCTGAAAGCGTTGAGGCTCAGCAGGATGATGAGGAGGAGATTAGGCTTTTCCAGAATGCACTCGACTTTGCCGACTTGCGCGTAAGAGATTGTATGGTCTCGCGTGTTGATGTCGAGGCGGTGGAGGTATCCACATCCATTGAGGCGCTGACGGATCGATTCATCGAATCGAAGTTTTCGCGCATATTCGTGTGGGAGGAGTCGATAGATAATATCATCGGATATGTGAACTCAAAGAGCCTGTTTGATTCGCCCAAATCCATCTCGCAGATAATGATGAAGGTCGATTTCGTGGCCGAGACCCTGCCGTTGCAGACTCTGCTGCAGAACTTTATCAAGCGCAAGCAGAGCATCGCGGTGGTTGTCGATGAGTTCGGCGGTACGGCTGGTATCATCTCTATGGAGGATGTGCTGGAGCAGATCTTTGGCGATATCGAGGACGAGCATGACGAGCAGAACACCATTGAAAAGCAGACTGGCGAGGGTGAATATGTCTTCTCTTGCCGTCTTGAGGTGGAGTATCTCAACGAGCGCTATGGCCTCGGAATCGAGGAGAGTGACGAGTACGATACGCTGGCTGGATATATCATTTCTCACTACGACGGCATCCCGTCGTCGGGTGTGGTCTTGACTTCGGATAATATCGAAATCAAGGTTTTGCGCACCACGCGTACACGCGTAGAGTTGGCAAAGGTGATAAAAAAGTGATAATTCGACGCATTAAGTAGTAGAAAAGCAGCAGAGAATGTGGCCAATAAGAATAATTTTATTATCTTTGTTGGCTCTAAATGGCAAATAATAATGATAAAAATTAAATAATTATGATTAGTCTTAACACAATGAGAACACGATTCGGAATTGTACTTTCTGTAGTTATCGTGTTGGCACTTTTGGCATTTATTATTTCTTTGGGCCCCGAGATGGGCTTCGGTAGTAAGGACCCCGTAGTTGGTGTTATCAACGGCGATAAGGTTACTTACACAGAGTATCTTGATGAGTATGAGACAGTAAAGGCTGGTAACGGTGGTAGCGAGGCTACTGACGAGCAGGCTGACGCTTTGGCTCGTACAACTTGGCAGTCTTTGGTTGCTAAGAACTTCATCGTGCCCGACTTCAACAAGGCTGGTCTTGAGGTTACTCAGGCTGAGCGTTTGTCAATGTTGAGCGGTGAGCACCCCTCGCAGGTTTTCTACAGCATGTTTGCTGACCAGCAGACTGGTGACTACGATGTAGCTCAGATCTCTGCTTTCTTGAGCCAGATCAACTCTAACCCCCAGTATCAGTCATTCTGGTCATACCTTAACTCTCAGGCTGTTTTGGAGCGTTTGTCTTCAAAGTTCGCTGGCATCGTTAAGGCTGGTACATTCGTAAACTCATTGGAGGTTGAGCAGGGTCTTGCTGCTGCTAACGAGAGCCGCAATGGTCGTTATGTTACACTTCCCTACACTACAATAGCTGACTCTTTGGTAACTGTTACAGATGCCGAGATTCAGAAGTTCTACGACGAGCACAAGTCTTTGTACAAGAAGTTGCCCAACCGTAGCTTGACTTATGTAGTGTTCGATGTTGAGCCTACAGAGGAGGATATGAAGGCTATCGAGGAGAAGGTCATGGCTATTGGCGAGGAGTTCGCTGCTGTTGAGGATGTTCGCGCTTATGTTCGCAAGAATATGGGTACTATCACTGAGAACTATGTTCCCGCTTCTCTGTTGAGCGAGGATGAGGCTGTTATGGCTGAGGGTAAGCAGTATGGTCCCGTATTGAACATCAACGAGTGGGAGATCTCTCGTCCTATCGATATCAAGGATGCTCCCGATTCAATCGGCTTGAGCCACATCGTTCTCTCTGCACAGAATGCTTCAATGGCTGACAGCCTTGTAACTGCCCTCAAGGGTGGTGCAGACTTCGCTGCTGCCGCTGCTGCACACTCTGCAGCTACTGCTACTGCACAGGTAGGTGGTGAGCTTGGCGTTCTTCCTTTCAGCGCTATTCCCGTTGAGTTGGCTGGTGAGTTGGCAGCTGCAAAGAAGGGTGACATCATCAAGACTGAGGCTGGCGAGGTTATCCAGATCTTCAAGGTTACTCGCGTTGATGCTAAGTCAAAGCACATCTTGATTGGTTCATTGTCATTCCCCGTTGAGCCTTCATCTGCTACTCGTCGCGCTGTTCACAGTTCTGCAAGCCTCTTCGCAGTTGATGCTAAGGGTTCAGTAGATAAGTTCAATGCATCGGCTAACACTGCCGCTATCACTCCTCGTGTTGCTCGTTTGCAGCAGGGTGAGCGTAGCTTGAGCGTATTGGAGAAGTCACACGAGATTGCTCGTTGGGCTCACGGTGCAAAGGTTGGCGAGATTTCAGAGATTTTCAATATGGGTAACGCCTATGTTATCGCTATGGTTACAGCTATCGACGATACAAAGTATCTGCCCGTAAGCGAGGTAAGCCTCTCTATTACACAGACTCTCCGTCGTGACAAGAAGTTCGCTATGTTGCAGGAGAAGCTCGCTGGTTCATCTTTGGAGGCTATCGCACAGAGCGCTGGCGTAGAGGTTAAGCCCTTCGAGAATGTTAAGTTCAGCGACTACGGTGTTGCAGATATGAGCCTTGAGCCTCGCGTTGCAGGTGCTATCGCATCTACAGTTGAGACTGGTAAGCTCTCTGCTCCTATCCAGGGTTACTCTGGCGCAGTTGTATTCGTTGTTGATAATGTAAACAAAGCTGAGACTCAGACTGCCGAGGCAGAGAAGGTTCTGCAGCAAGCTAACCTCGAGGCTGTAGCTACACAGGCTTCTGTAATGGCTCTGCAGCGCATGGTTGAGATCGAGGACTTGCGCGGTCAGTACTTCTAATAGATAGAGGTTAATACCACATAAATTTAAGGGCTGTCAATTTCTGATTGACAGCCCTTTTTGTATTATTTGCTTTCGTGGAATATTTATCTGATTACTGCAATAGTGGTAGGTAAACATTTTGCCAAAGCATTGCCTCTGTTGCATCGTCGTCTGTCGAAGTATCCTTGTGGGTGATTCGGTAGATTGTGACTCCATCTTTTTCGCGTTGTTCGACCTTTGTGACGAGCAGCTCCTTTGCTTTGTACTCGTCATAAAGGTGTGGAAATTTCTCCTGCATCAAACGGTCGAGTTCAACATCTTTGCTGACATCTACCCAGCGGTGTGCCACGCACGATGAGCCGCACAGAGCACAAGACATAAGGAGCGAAATGATGAAAAATCGTTTCATACTATGCGGATATTTAATTTTGTAACAATCAGTTGTTTCCAAAGTTATAAACTTTTTTGTAAAAATGCAAGTTGGGATATAAAAACCGAGGGCGCCCAAATTATCAGGCGCCCTCTCCAACTAAATAATACTATATCTGCTATTGTACAATCACATATCTCACTGCCTGACCATTGGGATATACGCCGTCGATGGTCTTGATGCCGTCGCTCATTCGCTGCAGGTCGCTCATCGATGTCACCAGCTTGTCGTTGATGTATGTAATCACAAAGCCCTCCTTCACACCCGAGCGAGCCAGTAAACCGTCGCGCTTGATGCTTACGACCTGAACACCGCCGCGAATCTCCAACTTCTTGCTGAGGCGCACATCCACCTCGCTGAACTTACCACCCAAAGCCTCGGCTACATCCATTGTCTCACGAGTTACGGGCTCGGCCTTGCCTACTTTGTTCTTGAGCACAACATCCACCTTCTTGTCGGTGCCGTTGCGGTCGAATGAGAGTGTCACCTTATCGTTGGGGCGTTTCTGTGCAATCTTCTCCAATAGTACAGAGGCGTCGTTTGTCGGCACTCCGTCGATGGCAGTGATGATGTCGCCCTTACGCAGACCTGCCTCGTCGGCAGCGCTGCCCTCCTCAACCTGGAAGATGTAGAGGCCGCCGCTCTTCTTGATGCCGAGCTCCTTGCCTTGCTCCTCGATGAATTGGTCGTCTATGGCACGATATCTCACACCCAGCATAGCACGCTGTACTACGCCATACTCCTTAAGGTCCATCACAACCTTGCGTACGATAGTCTCGGGTACGGCAAACGAGTAACCGATATAGCTTCCGGTCGATGACTTGATGACAGTATTGATACCAACCAACTCACCGCGTGTGTTCACCAATGCACCGCCTGAATTGCCAGGGTTTACTGCTGCATCGGTCTGTATGAACGACTCGATGGGAGCCTCCTCGGCGATAACGCCCAAGTGACGAGCCTTTGCGCTGACGATACCTGCTGTAATGGTAGATTGCAGGTTGAATGGCGAACCGATAGCCAACACCCACTCGCCCAGACGCAGTTCGTCAGAGTTGCCGAAAGGCAGTGTGGGGAGGTCGTCGCCCTCGATTTTGATAAGTGCCACATCGGTTGTGGGGTCAGTACCCACCAACTTGGCGTCGAATGTGCGGCCGTCGTTGAGTTTAACCTTCAGCTTTGTAGCCTCCTCGATTACATGGTTGTTCGTTACGATATAACCGTCGGGTGAGATGATTACGCCAGAGCCGCCAGCCTTCTGCTCGCGAGTCTGTGGCTCGCTGTAGCCGCGACCACCGCCGTAGGGTATTCCAAAGAACTCATAGAAGGGGTCGTAGCCGTATGAACGGCCACCGCCACCCATCTGCACCTCGCGTATGGATTCGATGTTTACAACCGCTTTAACTGCATTCTCAGCAGCGTAGGTGAGGTCGGGATACTGCTCGGCCTGGTATGCCGTGAAGTGTGTGCCCGCCTGAGGCTCATCCTTGTCCCATATCTTAACATTGTCGCCTCTGCCCGCAGCAAACTCCATATCGTAGTTTTGCGACAGATAGCTATTTACGCTCAACGCCGTAATTCCACCTGCAACAGCGGCAATAGCAGCTGTTCCTAAAAATGTTAATGCCGTCTTTTTCATAATATACAATCTTTGTTTTTCTTGTTTATAATTCAAAATAGGCAAATTATACCATAGGCAAGTTTCGTTTCTTCGTTTTTACTACTCTTATAACGATCTGCATCGGCAGATTATTGTATGGTTGATATCTATTTTTTCTCTTTTTGACCGCTTGAGGCTATATTCTCTTTAATTCTCCTATTTTGCTATAAATTGCCCTCGCCGTGAGGGCTACACTATACAAAGATACAAAAATCGGGCAATTTGCAGGCTCTGAAAAATGTTATTATATTTGTGTAAACCTTGAAATTATGAGAAGATTGTTTGTCCTCCTGCTCGCGCTTTTGTGTGGAGTGCCCGCTGTGGCAAGTGAGGGTCGTCGTGCCCGTAGTGCGTATGATTTTTTGCAGAGCATAGGTGTGAATAGCGCCATATATAGACGAGGCGAAAGTGTCGAGAAGACTATCGAATGTGTAAACTATATCGGTGCTCGATGGATTCGCACCGACGAGAGTATGAACTCCGACGATAGGGCAGCGCTCATCCGCCAACTCAACGAGCAGACTGGTGTGAAGATTAGCACGAGCCTCGGTAGTGGCGGTAGTAATATCGAGGATTTGTTGCAGGGCTCGCGCCGTATGGCCGAGATGGGTGTATTGCTTGCTATCGAGGGCAACAACGAGCCCAATAATTGGGGTATAACTTATCAGGGCAAGGCTGGTGGTCGCAACAAGAGTTGGGCGGCTGTGGCGCGCCTGCATCGCGATCTCTACGCGGCTGTCAAGGCTGACGAAGTGTTGCGTGACTATCCTGTGTGGGCTACCACCGAAACAGGTGCTATGACCGATAATGTGGGTCTGCAATATATCGCAGTGCCAGAGTCTGCCGAGGGTGTTGCCGAGGAGTTCAAGGGAGTGAGGTTTGCCGATGTTGCTAACTGTCATAACTACTTTGTGCATCCCGCGTGGCCTGCTCCGCAGAATAATCAGACTTGGATGGCCTCGTTGCCCACGAGCGAGGGCAAAGCCGACAATCTATATGGAAACTATGGCCGCACTTGGCTAAAGAAGTATGCGGGATATAGCGACGAGGAGCTTGCCTCGCTGCCGCGTGTCACCACCGAGACGGGTACGACCATATCGGGCGCAATGACCGAGCAGATGCAGGCGCAGATGTATTTGTCGTGCTATCTGTCGCAGTTTGCCAATGGCTGGAGTCATACGGCTATGTATATCCTGCGCGATAGATCTGACGAGGCGGGTAACCAGAGTTTCGGATTTTACGATAAGAATTACCGCCCGCGCCTGGCTGCGCACTACTTGCATCGTCTGACGACCCTGCTTGATGATGATTGTAGCCCACGCCGTCTGGGTACGCTGAAGTATGAGTTGGAGAATCCTGCACCCGAAGTACACGACCTGTTGTTGCAGAAGAGTGACGGCACATTTGTGCTGATTGTGTGGGGCGAGTTCTATGCCTCGGGCAGCCAGCAACTCACCATCAACTTCGGCGGCAAACACGATATTAGAGTATTTAACCCCACCACCTCGCTCGACCCGCTCTGCGAGGGCCGTATGAAAACTCTCGTAGCTGAGGTCACCACCCACCCCGTTGTTATTGTGATTAGGTAGTGCATAGTGTTTCCCCGCCTTTGGCTGGGGCATAATATAAACAACAAGTCCGATGGAAAACCATCGGACCTTTTTTATACTACCATCGCAATTCTAATTTGGTATAAACAAAAAAAAGGAAGAACTTTCGTTCTTCCTTTTCAGTACCCCCTCAGGGGCTCGACTGCGCTACTTGTTGTAGGCAGTCGTGTGCTCGATATTTACATTCCCCCTAAATCCCCCTTTGGCAAAGGGGGACTTCGTCAGGGTTCTCGCCCTGAGTGTGTAAAAACGGCTTATTGGTCAAAATTAGTAGATAAAATCGGTATAATCGATTGATTTACTTATATTTGTACTATTTGAGTTAGAAATGGATAAAAAGTTTGTCCAAAATGTGGGCAAAAGGCCCTCGTCAGAGATGGCTACAACGGGG
>JAFZFX010000035.1 GCA_017555695.1 Alistipes sp. | reverse complement strand
TTTCTTTTTGCATATAGCACCATACCTTTTGCACAAGACTTAAAAAGGCAGTAGATCTGTACGAGAAGTACTATCTCTACTGCCATTTTTACGCTTTGCACAAAATCTACGGCACTCTCTGCAAAAATCAAGAGGAGCAAGTTTGGTGATATATGCAAACAGAGATGTTCTTGTGTCGGGGTTGGCCTTGAGGCGCCAACCAAAGCCGAGAACAGATTGCCCCTGTAATCCTCGGCAAGTTAAGCGGGTGTTCCCTCCCTCCTGTGAGGGAGGACTTGTGTTTTAAGAATGCTCGGATAAATCCAACTCGTAGCTTGAAGCGGCGTTCCTCCACTTATATTTACATTCCCTCCCCTCTGTTTACTCCCTTTGTCAAATGGAGAGGCTTTTGACTTTTATGCAATAATATATATAGGTATAAAAATACCGCAACCCTGAAGAGTTGCGGTAGTGACGCCTGTAATTCAGAATGCGTTATTCTTTGTTTTTGCGATTTAGATATCGAATAATTGCAATAATTAGCGCGCACAACAGTATTAGAGGAATAAATCCAAGTAGTAGTACGATGAGTAGTATTTCGGATGTACCGAGCCCGCCAATAAATAAATTTTCCATAGTAATAGTGTATTAAGATTTGAAATTTAATGGTCCGTACGGATGGTTTAGACAAACAAAAAGCGCGGACTAAATTCGCTTATATCGGATTCTGCGGTCTTGGACTACCTCACACCCTAATACGGAATAAAGCCCACGCTGATAAACAGCGCGGGCGTCAAACCTTATTCCATTGGGTGTGTTCAGAAAGTGTCCAAGTTTCAGAATCCCGAAATAAAAGCTAACGCCTTTTATTTATATGTCTTTTGATATTATCTTATCATAGGCAATTTGGTTTTGTTATTACAAATATAATGAAAAAAATAATAAAATCGGTTGTGGGGGTGAAAATAGTATGGTGTGGAGGATGGGGAAATGGTGTGTGGATGGTGGGTTGGTATGAAATGTGCCTTATGGGGTGGTGAATCAAATTTTAACGATTATGAAGATGAAGAGTTTACTATTGGGGGCGGCTATGTACGGCGGTGTATGGTCGGCGGCGGCGTGTACGGGCATTTCGCTCAATGCAAAGGATGGGGGCTTTGTGATGGCCCGAACAATCGAAAATGCAAACGAGCCTCTGCCGAGCGAGTATGTGATTATTCCGCGTGGGCAGCAGATAACATCCTTTACGCCTGTGGGGGCGAATGGCATCACATATCGCGCGAAATATGGCGTGGTGGGCTTGTCGGTCGTGCGCAAGGAGTTCATCGCCGAGGGCGTAAACGAGAAGGGTTTATCGGCGGGATTATTCTTTTTCCCGACATACGGTTCGTATCAGCCCTATGATGCATCGCAGAGTGCGCGTACCTTGGGCGATTTGCAAGTGCCGACTTGGATATTGGCCAACTTCGCAACTATTGATGAGTTGAAGGCGGGAATAAAAGATGTCCGCATCGTGGGTCTTGACAAAACGGCCGTTGTGCATTGGCGTATCGGCGAGAAGTCGGGGCGTCAGGTGGTGTTGGAGATTGTCAATGGAGAGCCACATTTCTACGAAAATGCAGTAGGCGTATTGACCAATGCGCCGGGCTTTGAGTGGCACATCACCAATCTGAATAACTATGTGAATCTGCGTGCGGGCAGTGCCGACAATTTGCAGTTGGCGGGCGTGGAACTCACTCCTCTGGGAGAAAGTTCGGGAATGTTGGGGTTGCCTGGCGATGCCACTTCGCCGTCGCGATTCGTAAGGGCGGCATTTCTGAAGGCAACAGCTCCCGTGCAGGCAACAGCGCAGGAGGCGATTTTGCAGGCTTTCCATCTGCTCAACAACTTTGATGTACCAATCGGTATTGAGCATAAGGCGGGACAGACGCCCAATATGCCGAGTGCTACGCAGTGGACTTCGGCCATTGACCTTACAAATCACAAAGTATATTATAAAACAATGTACAACAATACGATACGTTGCATAGATGTGGCGAAGATTGACTTCTCGCGCGTGGCTTATCAGTCGCATCCGCTGGATGGCGTGCCGAGTCAGCCGATAAAGATGATTACGATAAAGTAGGCCTCAGAAGCCTGAAAATAGAGAAAAATAGCGAGGTTGTCCGTCTAATGTTGGATGGGTGGCCTCGGCTGTTTTTTATGCAAAAAAGAGCCTATTTTTCGCTGAATTGGAGAATATTTAGTACCTTTATGCGAGTAACGACAATCTAAACTACTATGAAGAAGATTATTTTGGCCTTTGCGCTTTTGTGGGCTTTTGGAGCCGCCGATGCTGTGGCACAGACGCAGCAGATTCGTTGTTTTTCGCACCGAGGTGGCCGTATGGAGCACGATGAGAATACTTTGGAGGCATTTCAGGCGAGCCTCGATGCTGGTTATCACGGCTTTGAGGTGGATTTAAGAATGACCGCCGACGGCGAGTTTGTAGTGACGCACGACTCAACGCTCGAGCGTACGACAAACGGCAAGGGTGTGGTGGAGAAGACCACAGCTGCCGAGTTGCGAAAGCTGCGTACAAAGAAGGGTAACAAACTCATATTCTTGGATGAGTTGCTGGCCTTCCTGAAACCTATCAAGGGTTTGTATGTGGAGTTTGAGATGAAGACAAGCCCCGTGGATCTATACCCCGAGGAGCGACTTAAGGAGTATTGCGACAAACTTTATGCGGCGGTGATGGCTGCCCGCCCCGATGATGCCGAGTATGTATTCACATCGAGCGATTATCGTGGCCTGCGTTATATGCAACAGATTCATCCGAAGGCAGATTTGCTGATGATTTCGTCGAAGCCCTGTAACGACGAGACGATAGATTTGGCCCTCTCGCTGGGTATCAAGCGCATTGGTTGTACGATGGACGGCACAAGCCGCGCAGCGGTGAAGAAGGCACACGACAAGGGTCTGACGGTGAGCCTCTGGCCAGGATATACGCCCAACGATTTTATGCTCGGCGCATATCTCGGTGCCGACTTTATGTGTACCGACATTCCCGTTCAGTTGAAGAAATTTCAGCAGGAGAATGCTCCTTGGCTCAAGGTTACTTACTAACGAAGTAGGCATAATGGGATAGACAATACGGAGGCTGTGGCGTTTCAATCGCTCGGCCTCCGTATTTGTTGGCGCAGATATTGCATCATAATTAGGCAGTTTGTGGAGTCGATATTTGCAAAAAAATATCATATTCATTACATTTGCATTTCGATAGGGTTTTGTCGCGTGCCCGCTGTGCCTGCCCGTAGAGGTTGTGGGAGTAGGGTTTGGCGGCGTTTGAAGTCTATGAAAGAGCCCCGTCGGTTAGGTTAGAGTTAGAACAGGAAATAAATATATTAGGTTTATGTTAAGCAGAAAGGTTGCTTCGCAGTTAAAGGAGTTGGAGACTCCGTTTTATCTGTATGATATTAACCTCTTGCGTCAGACGCTCGAGAGTGTGATTTATGAGTCTAAGAAGTATGATTATAAGGTTCATTACGCCATCAAGGCTAACAATGACGACTATCTGCTCTCTATAATCAAAGAGTACGGCATTGGTATCGACTGCGCGAGCGGTAACGAGGTGCGCAAGGCTATCGAGTCGGGCTTTGATCCGCAGACTGTGGTATATGCAGGTGTAGGTAAGCGCGACAAGGAGATTCGTTATGCAATCGAGCAGGGTATTCTGGCTATCAACTGCGAGTCTATCGAGGAGTTGCAGGTGGTAAACCAGATTGCTGGCGAGATGGGTCGCAAGGCCGATGTAGGTCTGCGTGTAAACCCCGATATCGACCCCAAGACAAATCGTTGCATTGATACAGGTCAGGCCGATAGTAAGTTCGGAATCTCGTACGATGAGATTTTGGAGCAGGTTGAGTTGATTAAGTCACTCGAGAACTTGAATATCATCGGCATCCATATCCACATCGGCTCGCAGATTCGTGAGTTGCATGTGTTTGAGAATATGTGTAACAAGGCCAACGCCATTGTTGAGAAGTTGGAGTCGTTGGGATTCTCGTTCCGTATGGTCGATGTAGGTGGTGGCCTGGGTATCAACTACGATGTGCCCGAGAATGAGCCTATCCCCAACTTCGCATCGTTGTTTGCTATCGTTCACGAGCATCTGAATGTGGGCAATAAGGAGGTACATTTCGAGTTCGGTCGTTCACTCGTTGGCGAGTGTGGTGAGTTGATTACCAGCGTGTTGTTCAATAAGACAACTGCTACGGGTCGTCGTCTGCTCATCGTCGATGCAAGTATGACCGAGTTGATTCGCCCTATGCTCTACGGCTCATATCACAACATCGAGAATATCACCTCTACCGAGGAGGTTTGCAAGAAGTACACAGTGGTTGGTACAGCGTGTGAGTCTACCGATGTATTCGACGAGAATGTGAGCCTGAAGAAGAGTAAGCGCGGCGATTTGTTGGCTATCAAGTCGGCTGGTGCTTACGGTCGCTCGATGGCTTCGCAGTACAATATGCACGACCTGCCCCGTGGCGTTTATAGCGACCAGTTGGCAGAGAAGTAGTCGGCAAAAGGCACTTTTGTGCAAAAAGATAGTTAAGGGTTGTTCAACCAGTGGTTGAGCGACCCTATTTTTGTTGTAAAAGATTGAAAAAAAGGCAAAAAATCATTACCTTTGAAAAATTTTATATTGCCGCATTATGAATATCGAATTAATAAAATCAGAAATCAAGCGTTTGTCGCTTATTGTCGATAAGTGGCGCGATGGAGTGTCAGTTCCCGCTATCGAGCAGGACCTTGCTTTGGATAGAATCAAGTCATTATATAACGAGTTGCGCTTCGGTGAGGCTGTGGCAGATGTGGCTGCGAATGAGGCTGTTGCAGCACCCGCTGTTGCACCCGTTGTAGCACCAGCTGCGGAGGAGCCGCAGAGCCCCGAGACCGAGGAGGCAGAGGAGAATGAGGTTGAAGTGGAGTTCATCTTCGCTGAGGATGACGACGAGGCTGAGGAGGATAATGCTTCTGCTGTCGTTGCCGAGTCCGAGCCTACTCCCGAGCCCGTTGCAGAACCCGAGGTTGCTACTCCTGCAGAGGTAGCAACACCCGTTGTAGAGGAGAAGCCCGTAGCGCCCGTTGTTCAGGCTGTAGAGCCCGAGAAGAAGGCTGCACCCGTCGAGGAGCCCAAGCGTGAGAGCGCAAAGCCGCGAGCTACCGTTAGCGTGAATAGCCTATTTGGTGCCGAGGAGCCCCGCCGTGAGCCCCGCTCAAAGCATCAGCGAATGATGTCGATATATGATGATACTTCGCGCGAGAAGGTTGTCGATATTTCGAAGATATTTGATATGGACGATGACGAAACGGATTTTGTAACGATGCCTGCCCCCAAGGCCGAGCCTCGTGCAAAGCGCGTTGTAGAGGTTGATGAGGCTATGCCTATGGCTCCGTCGTTGGCCGATGCCAAGACTGTGACTCTGGCCGATGCTATGGCGCAGAACACTACCACATTGGCCGATACAATCGAGGCTCCCACCGCTTTGGGTGAGGAGATTAACAACTCGCACATCAGATCGTTGCGTCGTGCAATCGGTATTAATGACAAGTTCTTGATGATTCGCGACTTGTTTGATGGCGATGGCGAGGAGTACGAGCGTACACTTGGCGAGCTCGAGTCGTTCGAGTCATTCGATGATTGCTTGCTCTATATCGCTGAGAACCACCCAGAGTGGAATCCCGATTCTGAGGGTGCCAAGTTCTTGACTCAACTTTTGGAACGCAAACTCTTGTAGTGCCGTATGTCGAAACTGTATATTGTACCAACGCCTATCGGTAACTTGGATGACATCACGCTGCGAGCCATCAAGGTGTTGCAGCAGGTGGATTTCATCTTGGCCGAGGATACGCGTACATCATCATTCTTGTTGAAACATCTGGGAATAGAGAAGCGCCTGCAATCGCATCACAAATTCAATGAGCACGCTACGGCTGCATCGGTGGCCGAGGCAATCGGTGCGGGACGCGAGGTGGCACTTATCTCGGATGCGGGTACCCCTGGTATCTCTGACCCGGGATTTTTGCTTGTGCGTACTTGCGTAGAGGCTGGTATTGAGGTGGAGACTCTGCCTGGTGCTACGGCCTTTGTTCCTGCGTTAGTGCAGAGCGGTTTCCCTTGCGATAGATTCTGTTTCGAGGGCTTCCTGCCGCAGAAGAAGGGTAGAATGAAGCGTCTGGAGGAGCTAAAGAGCGAGACTCGCTCTATAATTTTCTACGAGTCACCGTTCCGTGTGGTTAAGCTCTTGGAGCAGTTGGTTGAGACCTTTGGTGCCGAGCGCAAGGTGTCGGTATCGCGTGAGCTGACAAAGAAGTTCGAGCAGACGGTACGAGGTACAGTGGCTGAGGTGCTGGATCACTTCACACACAACGAGCCGAAGGGCGAATTTGCAATCGTGGTGGCTGGCGCCGAGAAACCCACTGCGGAGGGTAAGCGTAACCGCTATCAGCGTGACGACGAGGAGTAACGAAGTAGCATAGGTTGATATGGCGCACGAAAATCGTAGTATGACACTCTTTCAACGCACGGCTGTGGCCCTGCTGTGGGCTATGTGCCGAGGCTTTGCCTTGTTGCCGCACTTTGTAAGACATCGCATCTTTGGTAATCTGATATATCTGTTGCTGTGCTATGTGTTGCGCTACCGTCTGAAGGTGATGATGACCAATCTGCGCAATTCGTTCCCCGATAAGAGCGACGAGGAGTTACAGACTATTTGCCGAGGTGCTTATCGTAACCTTTCGGAGCAGATTATCAATATGT
Source organism: Alistipes sp. (assembly GCA_017555695.1). GTDB lineage: Bacteria > Bacteroidota > Bacteroidia > Bacteroidales > Rikenellaceae > Alistipes. Next base: position 11,575 of record JAFZFX010000035.1, on the reverse strand, counting down.
TGAGCCAGTCGGGTGTCAGCGACGAGGAGTTGCAGCGCCGAATGGTTTTCCCTAACCCCGAGCCTGCGATTAAGGCTGTGGAGAATCAGAACGCAGTCTTTATGACGGCTCATTACGGGCCGTGGGAGTCGGGCAGTGTTGTCAGCCTGGCCTTCAAGGATCACACCTTCGTTGCCGTCTATCACGAGTTGGGTAGCATCGTTTTTGACGAACTCTTCAAGCGCATACGCCAGCACACAAATGTCAAGTTGGTGTCGATGACGCGTCTGATGCGTCACTTCATCGACAATAAGGATAAGCGTACGATGATTCTTGGACTCATCTCGGACCAGAATCCTACTATACGCCCCAACTTCCATTGGCACAAATTCCTGCATCAGTGGACCGCATTCTATAACGGAGCCGAGATTCTGGCTCTGAAGTATGGCCTGCCCGTATATTATTTTTCGCCGAGGAGAGTGCGTGAGGGTTACTATGAGGGCCATTTTACTTGTATTTATGATGGAAAGGAGCCCGTCGAGGCTAACGAGATAATGGAGCGATATGTCCGTATGTTGGAGGAGGATATCAATCTACACCCCGAGATGTGGATGTGGACGCATCGCCGCTGGAAGCATACGCCTCCCGCAGAGATTAGAGAGCAGAAAATATGATTCATACCGCAGTCGTTATACTTAACTGGAATGGTCGTCACCATCTGGAGAAATTCCTGCCGAGTGTGTTGCAATACACTCCGTCGCAGGTCGATATCGTCGTTGCCGACAATGGCTCGACGGACGACTCTGTAGCGTTTTTGCGTGATAATTTCCAGAGGGTGAGAGTCATCGAACTCGACAAAAACTACGGCTTTGCGGCTGGCTATAACAAAGCCCTGCAACAGGTCGATGCCGAGTGTTTTGTGCTGCTGAACTCTGATGTAGAGGTGACTGAGGGGTGGATAGAGCCCCTGGTGGCTACGCTGACCAACGATAGCCGTGTGGCAGCCGTTGCGCCTAAGTTGCTATCCTTCGAGCAACGCGATAAGTTCGAGTATGCGGGTGCTGCAGGCGGATTCATCGACTATTTGGGCTACCCCTTCTGTCGTGGTCGAGTCCTTTCTACCATCGAGACCGATAACGGCCAGTACGACACTCCGCGTGAGGTCTTTTGGGCGAGTGGTGCTGCGTTCTGTTGCAGAGCCGATTTGTTCAGAGTGTTGGGCGGTTTCGATGATGATTTCTTCGCCCATATGGAGGAGATTGACCTCTGCTGGCGTATGCAGTTGCAGGGGTATAAGATAATGTCGGAGCCTCGCAGTGTGGTCTATCACTTGGGTGGCGGCACGCTGCCGAATGAGTCGCCGCGAAAGCTGTACCTCAATTACAGAAACAACCTTGCGATGCTCTTTAAGTGTGCCCCGATGTCACAGCGAATGGTGGTGGCGGTGTTGCGTCCATTGGCCGATTTGCTCTCGGCAGTGCTATATGTAGTAAAGGGACAGTTCCCGTTGGCGAAGGCGACCGTCAAGGCATATCTCGATTTCTTTGCCTGGCATAAGCCGTTGGGTGAGAAGCGCAGACAAATCAGAGCCTCGCGCAAGAGCGAGTCGTCGCAGATTCTGTGCTTGTCGATGGTTGTGCGATATATGTTGGGTGCAAAGTGTTTTTCAAAATTGATTAAGCAGTAGGGTAACTATGGTTGCAGATATTGTAAAACGATATAAGGCTCTTTCGAGTGATTGCGTAGTCATTCTCTGGCTGGCGCTGTGGTGGGTGGCTAACCTTTTGACCGCAGGTATGAGCGAACTTGCTAACGACGAGGCCTACTACCACATCTTCGCGCAGAACTTGGCGTGGGGTTACTTCGATCATCCGCCTATGACGGCTTTGCTCGTATGGTTGGGCGAGTCGCTTTTTGGTGGCGAGTTGGGTGTAAGGTTCTTCTTCGTGCTGTTGCAACCCCTCTACCTCTATATGTTCTGGCGTGTGATACGCCCCGAGAGTGCTTCGAGGGCCGATGCCGAGCTATATGTGATGATTTCGGCGGCAATGCTGGTGTTGCAGTTGTATGGCTTGGTGGCTGTGCCCGATGGCCCGCTGTTGTTCTTTACGGCTATGTTCCTTCTCACCTTCAAGCGCTTCACAGCGGGAGGTCGTTGGGCGTGGCTGACGATGGGACTCTCTTTAGGATTGTTGGCCTTGAGTAAATATCACGGCGCATTGGTGCTGTTGTTTGCATTGGCCGCCAATGTGGGTTGGTTCTTGCGTAACTCGCGTAAGATTGCCTCTTTGATGTTGAGCGGCGTTGTGGCGTTGGCAGTAATCGTTCCGCACTTGTGGTGGCAGTATAACCACGATTGGGTGTCGTTTGCCTACCATCTGTCGGATAGAAACGGCAACTTTGCTATCAGTAATATCACCGATTTTCTGGTAAATATGTTGGTGGTTTTCTCGCCATTCTATCTACCGTTGTGGGTGCAGTCGTTCCGCAAAGTGAAGAGTTCTACGCCCATTGAGAGAGTGCTGAAACTCTATCCCCCTGCGTTTATTATCTTCTTTACTGCGTCGTCGTTTAGAGGATATGTGCAGCCGCAGTGGGCCATCGTGGCGGTGTATGGTCTGATATGGATACTATTCGCTTATGCCCGCAATCACGCCCGCACACGCAGATATGTGATGCGAGCAGGTTGGTGGACTTTGTGTTTGATAATGTTGGTGCGTCTGGTGCTGATGTTCAACCCTATAGGCATAAAGTTCGAGGTGTTCCACAACAAGGAGTCATACGGCAAGATTGCCGAGGTGGCAGCAGGTCGTCCCGTGATTTTTGATAGTCAATATGCTATAGCGTCGAAGTACATATTCTATACGGGCGGCGAGGCCTACAGCCAGCCCAACATCAGCCACCGCACATCGCAGTGGCAGTATCGTGACGATGATACGCGCTTTGTGGGTCGTGATGTGATAGTGGAGGTGAATCCTGCACGCTACTCGGCTGAGGAGGCGCAACGCAGAGTGAAGTGTATCAAGAAGGCCAATGGCTACGATATGCACTATGTAGAGGTGGCCGATTTTCACCCCGTTAGGAAGGTAGAGATTCAGAGCGATTTGCAGTTGCCCGAAGAGGTTAGTAGAGGCGATAAGTTCAATTTCTCGCTCACTATAAACAATCCATATCCCTATGATATCGAGGTGGATGGCCAGCAGTATATGTTGCAGATGGCGTGGGGATGGCGCAAGCAGCAGTATCACTTCTATCCGCTGGAGTCGGGCTTCGTTGTGCCTGCTGGCGGGACAAAGGTTGTGGAGTGCAATTTCGTTGTGCCCGAGGAGTTGGACAATCAGCCCTATAAGGTTGGTTTTGTGTTGCATCACCGCGATATGTACACTTGGCTCAACGATAAGGGACAGCGCACTACGCTGAAGTAGTGGCAGACAAAGATGGATATGAACGAAGACGAGAATTTAGGTTAGGTTATGTTGAAAGGGATATTGTCAAATACATTGTTGCTGGAGCGCTTTTTCAAGTTTTGCGTTGTAGGCGGGTCGGGAGTCGTTGTCGATTTCGGAGTCACCTATATCGCCAAGGAGTGGTTTCGCCTGAACAAGTATATTGCAAACTCTATCGGCTTTATCTGTGCTGCCACATCGAACTATTTGCTTAACCGTATGTGGACATTTGGCAGCCACGATCCCCATATTATGGCGCAGTATCTTCGTTTTCTGGGCTTCTCATTGGTGGGACTTGCACTGAATAACCTTGTGATATACCTGCTGCACGGCCGCCGAAATTGGGCCTTCTATTGGGTTAAGTTGCTGGCTACGGCAGTGGTGACACTCTGGAACTTCTCGATGAATTATCTATTTACTTTTCAGATGTAGGATTAAGAGTGGAGTGAAAATGAATGCGGGTGATACCTTTAGTGGTGTCACCCGCATTTCGGATAGGTGTATAAAAGGTTGGTCAGTGACCAAAGGTTTTATTTGCGTGCTTTGATGCGGCGGAATGGCAACTTTATTACGCCAAAGAAGGCCTCGCCGAAGATACCTCCACTCATCTTTGATGCGCCCTCCTGGCGCTCGGTGAAGATGATTGATACCTCGCCCACATTCATGCCCAGACGCCAAGCTGAGTACTTCATCTCAATTTGGAAACCATAACCCTTCATCTTCACGGCATCCAGGTCGAGAGTCTCAAGTGCCTTGCGAGAGTAACATACGAAACCTGCCGTAGCATCTCTGACGGGCATTCGTGTAACCATACGAACATATACCGAGGCAAAGTACGACATCAGAAGGCGCGACATAGGCCAGTTCACCACATTCACACCCTTGACATAGCGTGAGCCAACAACGACATCGTAGCCCTGCTGTGCCTTGGCGTAGAGGCGAGCCAAATCGTCGGGGTTGTGCGAGAAGTCGCAGTCCATCTCAAAGACATAGTCGTAGCCGTTGGCCAGCGCCCACTTAAAACCTGTCAGATAGGCTGTGCCAAGACCCAACTTGCCTGAGCGCTCGATCATATGCAGGCGACCCTCGAATTCAGCTTGGCGCTTTTTAACCACCGCTGCTGTGCCGTCGGGTGAGCCGTCATCAATGACGAGCAGATCGAATGACTCCTCCAACGAGAAGACCTTATCAATCATTGCCGAGATGTTCTCAATCTCGTTATAGGTTGGTATGATAATGAGTTTTTTCAAGGTATATCAGGTATTAGATATTAATTAATACTGCTCTTTTTCGTTGGGGAAGTCCTGATTCTTTACATCGCTCACATAGTTCGATATGGCGTTGCTCATCACCGAGTTAAGGTCGGCATAGCGACGCAGGAATCGGGGTGAGAAGTCGTTGGTGATACCCAACATATCGTGTACGACAAGCACCTGGCCATCGACGCCACCGCCCGCACCGATACCGATTGTGGGGATGCGCAACTCCTTCGATACCTTCTCGGCCAATGTCGCGGGAATCTTCTCCAGTACGATGGCAAAGCAACCAGCATCCTCCAGAATGTGGGCGTCGCTGATGAGCTTCGCAGCCTCGGCCTCCTCCTTGGCGCGCACGCTGTATGTTCCGAACTTGTGGATTGATTGGGGTGTAAGACCCAGGTGACCCATTACGGGGATACCAGCCGAGAGGATACGCTGAACAGACTCCAGAATCTCCTCGCCACCCTCCATCTTGACAGCGTCGGCCTCGGTCTCCTTCATGATGCGTACGGCAGAGTCGAGCGCCACCTTCGAGTTACCCTGATAGGTACCGAATGGCAAATCAACTACGACCAACGCTCGATTCACGCCACGCACCACCGAACGGGCGTGGTAAATCATCATATCGAGTGTAATGGGAAGTGTAGATTCGTAACCATGCATCACATTGGCGGCCGAATCACCTACTAAAATGACATCAACTCCTGCGGCATCTACAATTTTAGCCGTAGAGTAATCGTATGAGGTGAGCATCGCGATTTTCTCGCCACGCTGTTTCATCTCGGTTAAACGCAGAGTCGTAACGGCTCTGACTGCTCCTGCTACTGACATAAATCTCTGAAAAATTATATTATGTACGGGGCAAATATAGGCAAGTTTTATGGGTAAACCAAATTTAACTCAATACTCCTTTGTTGTCTGCTTGCAAACTCTGTGCTTTGGGCTTTCTGCGTCTGCCTCAGCGCGCTCGTAGTTTACTCGCCGAGCAACGGTTTGAGTGCTACGAAGAATGGCCACAGCACCACGCCGCCAGCAACCGACACATTGATGGAGTGCTTGGTACCCACCTGCGGAATCTCGATGGCGCCATCACATATGTCCACTACGGCCTGCTCTACTCCCATCACCTCGTTGCCGAAAATCAGGGCGTAACGCTTTGTTGTATCCACTTCCAGCTTGTCAAGCATCACGGCACCCTCCACCTGCTCGATAGCAAGTAGTGTATAACCCTTGGCCTTTAGCTCGGTAGCGCACTCGACAGTTGTCTGGTGGTAGCTCCACTCAACGGTAGCCTCAGCTCCGAGAGCCGTCTTGTGTATGTCGCGCGAGGGTGGCGTGGGCGAAATTCCGCAGATGGCGATATGCTCGATGGCAAAGGCGTCGCAGGTGCGGAAGAATGCTCCCACATTCTGTGCCGAACGCACATTGTCGAGGACTACGGTTACGGGTAATCGTTTCATCTCGGCGAACTGCTCTGCGGTGGGGCGGTTGAGTTCCTGGTTGGTTATTTTTCTCATTATAGTGTTGTTTTCTCTACACAAATATAATATAAATACCGAGAAAAACATTAACTTTGCACGATATAATTTATTTTTATACGAATGGATAAAAGAATGAGAATACTTCTTCTGCTCGTTGTAGCTGTCGTGGCTATCGGCCGCGCACAGGCACAGGAGGATATGAAACTCCTTGTTGGAGCAGATTACGATATGTATTTCGACAACCGCGAGTTTGTCGATTGTCCGTTTGGCGAGTCACAGACCATCTTCAGTTCGCGCCTTACGCCCACGCTTGGTGTGAAGTGGGACGAGCATAACAAACTTGTTGCTGGTGTCGATTTGTGGTCAGACTTCGGTAATAACACCGTGACCTTCACCAAGGTGCGCCCGCAGATATACTATCAGTTCGAGTCACGCAAGGTGTCGGCCTATGCCGGTATATTCCCCCGTGAGCGAATGATTGGTGAGTATTCAGAGGTGATAATGAGCGACTCGATGCGATTCTTCGACAATCGTGTGCAGGGTGTTCTGGGTCAGTATCGTGCCGAGCGTGGTTTCGTTGAGCTTTCGGCTGACTGGTGTGGCAAATACTCTGAGGCTTCGCGCGAGAAGTTTCGTATTATGTCGGCGGGTAAGTTCTTCTTCGACAACTACCACAAGCGCTTCTATGGTGGATACAACTTTATGATGTTCCACTTCGCGGGCAGCAAGCTAATCAGCAACTGCGTAAATGACCAGGTGACTATCAATCCCTATGTAGGTGCGCGCTTCAACGCCTTCTTCGACTTCGATGTTAAGTTGAACTATGTGCAGATTTTCCAGCGTGACCGCGACAACGAGGAGCTCTATCGCCGACCCAAGGGCGGTATGTTGCAGCTGAAGATGTCGAAGTGGGGTGTATATCTCGATGAGTTGTTGTATGTGGGCGAGTGCTTGCATCCTTACTACCACTCATATCGTAGCGATAGATTCCCCTACGGCTATGGCGGTGAGTTGTACGCTGGCGAGACATTCTTCGGTACTACCGAGAACATATATAGCAACACCAAACTCGGCTACAAAGGCTCGTTCTTTGGCGATACGGTGAGGGTGAATTGCTACTTTGCACTGCTCTACGACGGTGTAGGCCTGGGCAATAGACAGGTCATCGAGGTGTCGGTGCGCCTGCTGAAGGATATTTCATTGAGAAAGAAACGATAACAATATTATAATTTATGAGCAACATTAACAATGTCGAGAGTGTTGAGTCAAAGGAGAGACTCAACTTTCTGGAGGAGATTATCGAGGAGTCGATTGCTAAGGGTGAAACGCGTGTACAGACCCGCTTTCCGCCCGAACCCAACGGCTACCTTCATATAGGTCACGCCAAGGCTATCTGCCTGGACTTTGGCGTAGCAGCAAAATATGGCGGTGTATGTAACCTGCGTTTCGACGATACCAACCCCACAAAGGAGGATATGGAGTATGTCGAGGCCATCAAGGAGGATATCCAGTGGCTCGGTTTCCAGTGGGGTAACGAGTACTACGCTTCTGATTATTTCCAGCAGTTGTGGGACTTCGCTATCGCTCTTATCAAGGAGGGCAAGGCCTACATCGATGAGCAGTCGTCAGAGGAGATTGCTGCACAGAAGGGTACCCCCACACAGCCTGGTACAGAGAGCCCCTACCGCAACCGTCCCATCGAGGAGAGCCTTTCTCTGTTCGAGAAGATGAACAGCGGCGAGATTGAGGAGGGTAAGATGGTACTCCGTGCCAAGATTGATATGGCCAGTTCGAATATGCACTTCCGCGACCCGATTATCTATCGTGTTGTGAAGCATCCTCACCACCGTACGGGCGAGACTTGGAAGGTTTACCCGATGTATGACTTTGCTCACGGCCAGAGCGACTACTTCGAGGGCGTGACACACTCGCTGTGTACTCTCGAGTTCGTGCCTCACCGTCCGCTCTACGACTTGTTCGTTGATTGGGTGAAGAATGGTCAGGATTTGGAGCACAACCGCCCCCGTCAGTATGAGTTCAACAAGCTTAACTTGAACTACACCTTGATGAGCAAGCGTAATCTGCTTATCCTCGTTAAGGAGGGCTTGGTGAATGGTTGGGATGACCCCCGTATGCCGACCCTTTGCGGTTTCCGTCGTCGTGGTTACTCACCCGAGTCTATCCGTGGCTTCGTAGATAAGATTGGTTATACGACATACGACGCGTTGAACGACTTTGCTCTGTTGGAGAGCGCTGTGCGTGACGACCTGAATAAGCGAGCTACTCGCGTGAGCGCTGTTCTTGATCCCGTGAAGCTCGTTATCACCAACTATCCCGAGGGTCAGGTAGAGTCTATGGAGGCTGTAAACAACCCCGAAGATCCCGAGGCAGGTACTCACACTATCGAGTTCAGCCGCGAGCTCTGGATGGAGCGTGAGGACTTTATGGAGGATGCTCCCAAGAAGTACTTCCGTATGACTCCAGGTCAGGAGGTTCGCTTGAAGAACGCCTATATCGTTAAGTGTACTGGTTGCGACAAGGACGAGAATGGCAATGTAACAACCGTTTATGCCGAGTACGACCCCGACACAAAGACTGGTATGCCTGGTAGCAACCGCAAGGTGAAGGGTACTCTCCACTGGGTAAGCTGCGACCACTGCATCAAGGCCGAGGTACGCTTGTATGACCGTCTGTGGAAGGTTGAGAATCCCCGCGACGAGATGGCAGCTATCCGTAAGGAGCAGGGTTGCGAGGCTTTGGAGGCTATGCAGCAGATGATTAACCCCAACTCGCTCACTGTGTTGAAGGAGTGCTATGTAGAGAAGTTCTTGGCCGACGCCAAGCCTTTGGATTACTTGCAGTTCCAGCGTATCGGTTACTTCAATGTGGATAAGGACTCAACTCCAGAGAAGCTTATCTTCAACCGTACCGTGACGCTTAAGGACTCTTGGGCGAAGATGAATAAGTAAATTAGTTTATTGCATAAAGGTAATCCCCGCTTTGCATAATGCAGAGTGGGGATATGTTTTTAATAATTATTATAAGAATAGGCGGGAGTTTCACAACTGCCGCCTACTGACAAAAAAACATTTTGAAATTGGCACTAAAAGTGCTTTTATCTATCTGCTATGTTTTGAACGTAATAAAGATAATTCCGCACGAAAACTTTGGTTTTCATCAAATGGAACGCTTTTAAGATTCAGCGGTGGAGAATATGAACAAATCAATTTAGCCTCTTCTTCATCTATATTAGATAACATAGGGATATAATATACTATCAAATTTCTTTTCATCCACTCACTCAACTTAGATTCATCTGATTTTTCAAAGGTTGTTTTACCATCATTAGGGTTACTTTTACTACGAGGAATAAGAGGAAAACCTAATAAGCAACCTATACTTTTACGCAATGTAGAACTTCCTCCTGTTCCATTAAAATGCTTTTTACCTATGCGAGAATATAACCCATCTTTTGTCTGACCTACATATATAACTCTTAAATTCTCATAAAGTTGGAATATTGGTTGATACATAGTCTTAGGCAAATTGCATCCTTCTCGCAAAACAACGATGTAAATACCATTTTGTCCACTAATACTATTAAATGAATCTATAATTGGATCAAATTTAATAAACCGTAAATTATTCATACTCATTATTTTACTTTAATATTATCCACTCTACTGTTAAGTTGTCGCAATACTCATCTAATTCCAACTCATCAAAAATATCCATTAATCTCGCAGATTGTGCTACGAAATTAATTGCATTATAGCCACCAGAGCGAGCCTGTTTAAGAGCATATCGCATATAACTCTCACAATGCGTAAATTCCTCAATAAGAGTTACAAACAAAACCTTCTCGCCATCTTTAACGGCTTCTAAATTCAAGTTAGTTATATTAGCCACCATAACATCCTTATACCCAATGGTGGCTAATGTGTTGTAAATTCTTTGTTTAAGTGTGTCCATAGTTTATAAATTTTAGTCGTGATAATATTCATATAAATCGTAGTAGTCCGATATATCGTACCAATCAATGTAATCTCCGTTGTCAATAAATACTTTTGGGTCAATCCTATTTATCGCATCTTTTTCATTCTCTCGGAGATATATTCGATAACGAATCAACCTACTCTCATAGTCCAACTCTGCAACATCCTCCGCTCGTTTAGTGGGGTCATAATTTAGCCAATGCGACTCTTGCGTTTGTGGCAAAGATTGCAGCCGAGACCATTCATCATAGGCTACAACAATAACAGTATACAACATCACCACATAGAAAAATGGCTTTGCGAAATACAACGAAAAAGATATTATGTCTTGCAAATCTGTTCTCTCCTCCATAATCTAAACTCTATTTCTTTCAACCGCATCACACAGAGTATTATATACGCGCTGTCGCAGAGATATTGGTTTTATAATCTCTATCGAGCGACTACGTGCAAGGAGTGCCATTACAAAATCATTTGTAATTCGTAGTTGCAATCCAATCGTTACCGAGTTTTCGTCCTCTTCCAAAACTCGCTGAGTGTGATGCAAAGGTAGGCTTTTTACAAAAGAGCCATCAAGTTTATCATATTTAATAACAATATCTTCAACCTCCTGCTTATTATCAACCCATATTCCGTAACATTCCGCAAACAATCGCTTTATCTCCTCTGTTGGTTTAGGTCTGAACTTGCGGTATTTCAAAATATTAACATTTTTTATTCGCTCCAAAGCATATACTCTTAATTCTTCTGCTTCATTATACCCTATAACATACCAGCGATGTTGTGATTCTTTGAGTAAATGTGGAAATAGTGTATGTTGTTGAATACAATTGTCATTACGATAATGTTCATACATTATCTCTATAACACATCTCTCACGAATTGCAAATAGTATATCATGAAACGAATCCTTAATAGGAGGCAATCTATATTCTGTCTGTATGCAACTTACTAATGAATCATCATCAATACGACTTAACAATTCAAAATTTTGTAGTAATTTTTCATACTCACAGGCCGCTTTGCCGCGACTTATAACGCAATACCCTCGTCGCTCTTTACTATATCCTATTTTTATATCGAAGATTTCCGATATCACTTCAAAATCTCGCTGTAAGGTTCTGATAGTTACACCTTTATCATTCCCTCCAAGACCTTGTGACACAAACTTCAACAATTCCTCCTTACTTAATACTGCACAAGAAGAACTCAATTTATTTGTGACTCTTACAATTCTTCGTATTAAGGCAACAGTATCCATTTCATTAATTTTTCGGCTTATTGGTCAAAATTAGTAGATAAAATCGGTATAATCGATTGATTTACTTATATTTGTACTATTTGAGTTAGAAATGGATAAAAAGTTTGTCCAAAATGTGGGCAAAAGGCCCTCGTCAGAGATGGCTACAACGGGG
>JAFZFX010000034.1 GCA_017555695.1 Alistipes sp. | reverse complement strand
TGCGCAGACGGAGGGTTAAGAAACGGATAACTTTTCACGAAGTAAAAGCGCGTAGGCGTCCGTTTTACCGACGGCAAGCACCGACCCCGAAAACTTGTCACCGCGCAGGTTTTGGCTACCTTTTGCCTGCCAAAAGGTAGGGCATCAAAAAGATGCCATTTATTAATTGAAGAACCTTATCTCGCTAATCAATCTCATCCCACCGACCTAAAGTAGGAGATTAATCCACTTCGTGTCTTTTCCCTGCTCCTGCTCGGTATAATTCAAACAAGTTTGATTCTGCCCTCGCTTACTCACAGTGTTACCACAGTCGCTACGCTCCTTCGTAATGACAACAAAAAAGTCTGCCCGTAAACAACGAGCAGACTATAATCTTTCATTCAATTTTCCCTTATGACTGTTTCATCCACGAGAGGAGTTCCTTGAAGGTGGGTTTCTTGCCGTGCATAAAGATGCCGACGCGGTAGATTTTGCCGGCGGCCCACGCCATTGCCACCACCGAGGCGTAGAGCAGTACAAGCGACAGGATTATCTGCCAGGTGGGGATGTTATAGGGCACGCGCGCCATCATCACCACGGGCGAGGTGAAGGGTATAATCGAGCTCCACACAGCCAGCGCCGAGTTGGGGTCGGTGGCGACGGTCATCGAGAGCATCAGACCCACGATTATAGGCACCATAATGGGTGTCTGCAGCTGGCTGGCATCTTGTATCGAGTCCACGGCCGAGCCTGCGGCGGCGAACATCGCCGAGTAGAAGAGGAAGCCTCCCACCAGGAACAGCGCCAACCATACGAATATCATCACCAGGCCGCCTATATCTGTTGCCAGCGACACTACCGAGAGCAGGTCGGCATCTATATCGGCCTCGACAGAGGTCATCTGGCCAGCATTTACGGCCTCGACGGTCTGCATCACATCCTCGGGCATAAGCGAGGGCAGAGCCGCAGCTCCTATTCCGCACACCAGCACACCCCAGATGGCCACCTGCGTAACGGCCACCGCTGCCACGCCCAGAATCTTACCCAGCATCAGCTGGAAGGGGCTGACACTCGACACCAGCACATCCAGCACACGCGAGCCCTTCTCCTCGATTACCGAGGTCATAACCATCGAGCCATAGATGATAAGGAACATATAGAGCATCATTCCCAACGCCAGGCCCATTATATAGGCTATCTCCGACGATGTAGCCTCCTCGGCTACGCCATCCACCGACTGGTCATTGCGGAAGGTGGTGAGCGAGACCTTGACCTTCACATCTTCGATAATCTGCTCCAGGTTCTCGATATCGTAGCGCTTGAGTCTTTCGCGCTCGATGATGCGCTCCAACTGTGACGAGATACTGCTCTCGAGCGACATCGACGACGATGAGTTGGTGTATAGTTTCACGCTCGAGGGGTTCTCCACCACATCCTCGCCTATCCACAGCACGCCGAAGATGTCGGCATCGGAGCGGGCCTCGTCGAGGGTCACATCGAGCACAGAGAAGTTCACCTCCTCGTTCTCGGTGAGTTGCGGCACGATAATGGCCGACTCGTCTATAACCACAATATTCTTCGTTTCGCCCTTGGCAAAGAGCATTATCAGCGCCGGTGCGGCCATCAGACCCAGCATCAGCACGGGCATCAGCAGCGTGGTGATGATGAATGACTTTTTGCGCACTCGCTCGTTGAATTCGCGGGCGATGATTATTCCTATCTTGTTCATAACTTACTGTTGCTTAATGGTTTCAAATTACAATTTACCCTCGACAGCGCGGATGAATATGTCGTTCATACTCGGTATCACCTCACTCCACGAGCGCAACTCTACCTTCTCGTTGGCCAGCGCGATGCTCTCTCTAACGGTTGCGCCATCCTTGAGGCGTATGCGCGATACGGAGTAGGGAGTGTCGGGCATCTCGGTCGTAGAGAAGAGTTCGGCCACGGGCTCAATAGCGCTCTCGAAGAGTCCGCCCTCGGTGCGATAGACCACCTCGAAGATATTGTCGCCAAAGCGGCGGCGCACCTCCTCAACCGAGCCCGAGAGGATGTTGTGCGACTTGTTAATCAGCGTGATATGGTCGCAAATCTCCTCGACGCTCGACATATTGTGGGTAGAGAATATCACCGTCGCACCCTCATCCCTTAGGCGCAGAATCTCCTGCTTGAGGATGTTGGCGTTGATGGGGTCGAAACCCGAGAAGGGCTCGTCGAAAATCAACAACTTGGGCTCGTGCAGCACCGTAGTGATGAACTGCACCTTCTGGGCCATACCCTTCGAGAGATCCTCGACCTTCTTGTCCCACCAGCTCTCGATGCCGAAGCGTACAAACCACTTCTTCAGGCGCTGCAACGCCTCGCGACGCGAAAGACCCTTCAGTCGCGCGAAGAAGAGAGCCTGCTCGCCCACCTTCATCTTCTTGTAGAGGCCACGCTCTTCGGGCAGATAGCCGATGTGGTAGATATCCTCGTCGGTGATGGTGTGCCCATCGAAGAGCACACGACCTGCGTCGGGCAGTGTGATGTGGTTGATGACGCGTATGAGCGTGGTCTTGCCCGCGCCATTGGGGCCCAGCAGTCCGTATATGGAGCCGCGCGGCACACTCAACGACACATCGTCGAGCGCCGTATGGTTCGAGTAACGCTTGGTTACATTCTCAATCTGTAAGATATTCATTTTTCATTAACTATATTTTCGTCCAATGAAGGGGCTTGCGGGAGAGGTTTTCGGCGCGTAGGCCTGCTCGCGAGGTTTTGCGTTTTTTTGCGGTTTGCCTACTTGCTATTTTTGTGCTTTTCCTCGCGTCCTTACGCTGTGGCTCTCGCATCCTCCACTATATTAGTCGCCAAACCTCCTCGTAAAATTACAAAAAATGAGAGATTTTTTCACAAAAAACCCCATTTTTATTTTTTTATTAAATGAGTATCCTCATAACGCTAATGGATAGTGTCCCACAGCCGTGAATGGTATTTTGTTAATCTCTTTCTAACGGTTGTGGGACACTATTAATCAGCAAGAGAAGCTTTCTCGCTTAATGAAATTCTTAATTTAGTAGAACAGTCCTCGTTTGCCGAAGATGGGGTAACCGAAGTTGAAGGTTACATAGAGGTCGTCGGCTGAGGTGTAGTTGTACTTGGTTACGGCCAGCGACACGGGGCCGATGCGGGTGTGATAGACGAATGACAAATCTGTGATATAGTGCAGATAATCATCCACTTTCGTTGCGTCGCGCATCATAGCATATACTCCGCCACGCAGGTAGAGGTTGCGCGTAATGAGGAATGTGGGCATCACACCCATAGCCACATAGCGGTTGGCATAGAACTCGGGCATAAAGACCATCTTCGAGTGGGGCGTAGGCGCATAGTGGGGTGACGAGAGGATGGTCGAGTAGCTGTTGCCGAAGCGGGGGTGGTTGGTGAATACAGCCTCGAGGTTGTAGCCCACCGAGAACCAGGAGCGGCGCCAGTCGCCTGGGTAGTGTTCCCACTTGAGCTTTGCACCCACCCAGGTGCGTGTACCCGACACACACTGCTTATTAGCGAAGAGTTCGGCATTCTCGTAGCGGTCGCGGCCGTGTACGCCTATACCCGAGATTGAGAGGCGGTTGCCTCGTGTGGGGTATATAATCTTATCGAGTGAGCTGCGCTCAAACTGCAGACGCGAGGCGACGAAGCGGAAGCGGTCGTGCGTGTGGGGGTCGTGGGGCTGGTCGTAGGTATCCTCGTATGAGAAGAAGTTGTAGCCCGTATTTGTTGTAAATTCGAGTATGCTCTTGCGTGTGGTGGCTATACCATAGGTTAGCGAGAGGTAGGTCTCCAGCGTGCGGGCTGGAATGATGTTGCGAGCGGGTGTGACATTACCGAATGAGCCGTGCAGTGTCGAGCGACGCGAGATGAAACCTGCGTAGTCGAGGTATGTGGGCACGCGACCCAAGAATACGGTGCGGCCACCCACACGGGCGATGGCCGAGATAGGACCGAGCAACAACTCGGCATAGCCGCTCTGGGCGGTGTTACCCACCGAGAAGTAGTTGGCACCGATATAGACCTGGTTGTAGGCCGTAGAGGAGAGGTTACCACCGATTGAGTAACGCACCTTGGGCTTGACAGAGAGGTCGAAGGTGAGATTAAAATCCTCATACAGAGAATCATACTCCATCCTCGGGAATGAGTTTATAGAAAAATCCTCGGTAGCCATCAGCGAGAAGTAACGCTCGCGCATCTTGTCGAAACTGTATGTCGGGCGGTCGATAGAGTCGCGGCGAGGCTTGTGGAAGTCGAGTAGTGTACTTGCGTAGTGCTTCTGGCGGGGGCGGAGACCCTTGATATCACCACCGCTGACCACCAACTCGGGGCAACGCTCACGGAAGGCCTCGCGTGTGCGGGCAACCTCCTCGGGTGAGCGGCGCGAAGTGAAGCGGGCGAGCAGTTCGGGCATCATAGCCATAGCATCCGCATATCCAGACTCGATGGTATGGTCGGCCGCGGCGAAGTCGATGATACCAGCGTCCACATTACGCTTGATAATCACGCCCTTACCTTCGGGCAGTGAGTAGTCGGTAGGCATCGTCACCAGCGACATCACCTGCTTCTCGATTGAGGAGTGCTGGGTGGAGTGTTCGTTGCCATTGAGGCACTGCGAGCCGATGAAGAAGTCGGGGTCGAAGTCCTGCTGCATAATGCGCCACGGGAAGTTGTCGTAGCAGCCGCCATCAATCAGCACACGACCCTCGTCGTCCACCACGGGGCGGAAGAGCATCGGGTAGGCCATCGAGGCACGGACGGCAAAGGGCAGGTCGCCACTACGCATCTCAACGGGTTGGTGAGCGTTCATATCGGTGGCGATACAGCGGAAGGGAACCATCAGGCGGTCGAAGTCGCCACCGCAGGCAGCCGAGGGGGCAGCCAGGAGCGACAGCAGAGCCATATCTATCTGTGCTGTAGAGACAAACGAGCGGGGCAGTGCGATATTCATCGACGAGCGGTTGGAGAGCGTGTCGCGCTTGATGTCGGCATATACCGAGAGCATCGCGGGCGAGTCGGGGCGCTCGTTGTGGTAGAAGCGGTACTTGTCATCGACCTTGCCCGACACCCACTTCTCGACCTCACCCGAGGTGACGATGGCGGCCATCTCGTCGGGCGAATAACCCGAAGCGTAGAGCGCTGCGATGATGGCACCCATAGATGTGCCCGTCACATAGTCGATGGGGATGGAGTTCTCCTCAAGTGCCTTGATAACGCCGATGTGGTAGAGTCCTTTGGCGCCGCCGCCCGACATCACCAGACCCAGACGGCCTGAGATAGGAGACAGCGTGTCGGCCTCGATTGGCTCACTTTTGACCACATTATGCACCTCGCCGTCAGGGTGTGCCGAGGCCACAAAACCTCCGCTGCGGGTCGCGGCAACGACCCCAGATGGCGAAAAAGTGGCAAACATTATCACCAACGACGACAGAATTAGTGCAAAAAAACGAAGCGTTCTCATATTTTTTAGTAACTTTGCGCGTTATATATGCTGTCGCATCACGCACAGCGTATGCACAAAAATATTGAAAAATATACAAAACACAAAATACAGATGATAAACAAAATTGAAGAGTTACTCAAACGAGTAGAGGAGTTCGCCCCCAAGTCGGCTGCCGAAGTGGAGGATTTCCGCATCAAGATTCTCGGCAAGAAGGGTGAGTTGAACAGCCTGATGGAGGAGTTCAAGAGCGTACCCGCCGAGCAGAAGCGTGAGTTAGGTCAGAAGATTAACGCCCTGAAGCAGGCTGCTCAGGAACGCGTGAATACACTCAAAGCTACACTTGCCGACAATTCATCGGCAAAGGTTGCTGCAGTGGGCGATATGACACGCCCCGGTTCGGCTGCGGCTGACGGTACCCGTCACCCGATTTCAATCGTCAAGAACCAGATTGTAGATATCTTCTCGCGCCTGGGTTACACCGTAGCCGAGGGTCCCGAGATTGAGGACGACTGGCATGTATTCTCGGCGCTGAACTTCCCCGCATCGCACCCCGCACGCGATATGCAGGATACATTCTTCGTGGAGAAGAACTCTAACGAGCCCAATGTGAAGGATTTGTTGCTGCGTACCCACACATCGTCAATCCAGGTACGCGCTATGGAGCACCAGAAGCCGCCCATCCGCATCGTATGCCCGGGCCGCGTGTTCCGTAACGAGGCTATCTCATACCGCGCACACTGCATCTTCCACCAGGTGGAGGGTCTTTACATCGACGAGAATGTATCGTTTGCCGATATGAAGCAGTCGATTCTCTACTTCGCCAAGGAGATGTTCGGCGAGTCGGCTACGATTCGTATGCGTCCCTCATACTTCCCCTTCACCGAGCCTTCGGCCGAGGTGGATGTATCGTGCAACCTCTGCGGTGGCAAGGGCTGTAATGTATGTAAGGGCACTGGCTGGTTGGAGATTATGGGTTGCGGTATGGTAGATCCCAATGTATTGGAGGCCAGCGGTATCGACTCGAAGAAGTACTCAGGCTTCGCCTTTGGTATGGGTGTTGAGCGTATCACAATGCTCAAGTATGGCGTCAAGGACTTGCGCCTCTACTTCGAGAACGATGTACGATTCCTGCACCAGTTTGATTCTGCGCTGTAGGCGGAGTTAATAAAAATTAAATACGAGGATGGGGTTGTGGAAGAGAGTGAGTTTGATGGTTGTGGGGTTGTTGCTCGTAGTGGCAACGACAGCCACCACTATGGCTCAAACCACCCAGTCTGACGACTCTACAGAGAAGGAGAAACCACAACTCAACATCCCCGATTCGCTGCGTGCCGTATATAAATACACCGAGGGGTTAAAGAAGTTAATCATACACCACGACTCGGTGGCATCACGCAAACTCCTGCGCGAGGCTATCGACATCGACAGCACCTACTCGCCCGCCCTCTATGAGTTGGCGTCGCAAACGATGGAGGCTGGCATAAACGATGCCGAGGCGATAGAGTTGGCTCGCAAGGCCTATCTGTCGGACACCACAAGCCGTTGGTACACAAGCCTATACGCGCAGACACTGATTGTATCATCACGCCTGCAGGAGGCACTGCCCATCTACCGACGAATGATGCGTATGGACAACAAAAACCCCGATGTCTATCGCATACTCTCGATTCTCTACCAGCAGACCGGGCAGCCCATATCGGCCATTGCCGTGCTGGATTCGGCGGATATGCGACTGGGTAAGATTCCCTACCTGAGCGAACTGAAGCGCCACCTACTGCTCACAACACAGCAGTACGACCGCGCCATCGAGGAGGCTCAGCGTGCGGTGGATGATGCCCCATACGAGCAGGAGAACATCTTAGGCCTGGCTGAGACCTACGCCGCCGCAGGGCGCGACTCGCTGGCCAAGGCTACATTCAAGCGTACGATAGAGATGGACTCGACCAACCTCAAGGCGTTGGGTGCCTACTCTGACTACGCACTGCACAAGAACGACACCAAGGAGTATCTCGCAACGCTGCAGCGTATGTTCGAGCAGCGTGAATTCTCGGCCGAGCGCAAACTGCAACTGCTCAAACGACTCACCGACAACAACAAATTCTACGGCGAGAACTACTTTGCCATAGGGCGTTTGATTTCGACCTATCTGATACAAAACCCCAAGGAGAAGCAGGCTGTGGATATCTACGGCGACCATCTGCTGGCGGGTGGCGACCTCGAGACGGCTCTCACTCACTTCAAGGAGCATCTCGACGACGAGCCGCCGCAGTTGGATTACTATATGGCTGTCATCGACATCGAGGAGTATATGCACCGTGCAGACTCGGTGGATATATATGTCGATCGGGCCACCAAGCAGTTCTCGACAAACCCCATACTCTACATACGACGCGCCAACCGCCTCTACGGCAAGGGTGACCTGCACGGAGCCATCAAGAGCTTTGAGCAGGCGATGGTACACAGCCAGAGCGACACGCTGAGTGGCGAGTTGTGGGGCTACATCGGCGACACCTACCACGCTATGGCCGAGACCAAGCGACTGAAGGCCGACACCACGGAGTATAAGATAAAGATCAAGCCGAAGAAGGCGATGGTGAAGTGCTATGAGGCATACCGCAAGTCGCTGGAGCTGTGGGGCGACAACCCGTCGGTGCTGAACAACTACGCCTACTACCTGAGCGAGGAGGGGCGTGACCTGGAGCAGGCGTTGGAGATGTCGAAGAGGGCCATCGACCTGAAGAAGGGTAACTCGACATTCATAGACACATACGCCTGGATACTCTACAAGTTGGAGCGTTATGAGGATGCCCGCACATATATGCGTCAGGCGCTGTCGTTAGACCGCTCGAACAGCCCCACGCTGGCGTTGCACTACGGCGACATACTCTTTGCGCTGGGCGATAAGTTTATGGCCGAGATATATTGGAAACGAGCCCTGCAGAATGGCGAGGATAAGGAGTTGGTGGAGTCGCGATTGCAGATGCTAAAGAGCGAAGAGACCGAATAATTCAAAATTGGGTTTTGGGTTTTGAGTATTAGTGTTAATAAAAATGTCATTACGAAGGAGCGGAGCGACTGTGGTAACACTGCGATTAAGCGAGGGCAGAATCAAACTTGTTTGAATTATGCCGAGCAGGAGCAGGGAAAAGACACGAAGTGGATTAATCTCCTACTTTACAAAATGAGATTGCCGCGTCGGACTTTTAGTCCTCCTCGCAATGACAATAGCAGAAAAAGTTAATAAAATAGCACAAAAAGGCTAAAACGATAATAGAAAAGGGTTATTTTATGTTGAAAAAGGTTTTCATACTGGCTATGTTGATGGGGGTGTTGAGCGCACTCTCGGTGCCCGTATATCCTCAGCAGAGTAACCAGAAGCAGAAGAGCGAGAGTGTGTCGGCCGAGGAGAAGGCACGCATCGCCGAGCAGAAGCGCATCATTGAGGAGCTGGAACAGCAGGTGGCGGCCGACGAGAAGAAGCTCAAGAGCATCAAGCAGGATAAGTCCACGGCACAGCAGCGCGTGCAGTCAATCACCAAGCAGATAAACTCGCGTAACCAGCTGCTCAACCGCACCGAAAACGAGATTTCATCAATCGAAAAGAACATACGCCAGAACGACTCACTGCTGGTGGTGACACGCGAAAAGCAGCAAACCGAAAGCGAGCGCCTGGCCGAAATGGTACGCGAGGCTTATCGTAACTATCAGCAAAACAACTATGTAACATACCTCTTGGCATCGGAGAGTTTCACCGATGCGGCACGACGCATAGCCAATATCAAGGCTGTGGCCGAGTTGCGTGCCAAGCGCATCGAGCGCATCGACTCGCTGAATGCCGTGATAGCCAACCAGCAGTCGTCACTTGCCGAGCGCCGTCAGAACCTCGACGCCGTGCAGCGCAAGGCCGAGGAGCAGCGCAAGAAGTTGCAGAGCGATGTGAAGTCGGCACAGAAGGCTATGAATCAGCTATCGACAAAGGAGAAGGCCGCACTGCGCGAAAAGATGGAGAACGAGCAACGACTCGATGCCGCCATCGACGCCCTGCGCAAACTCACCAAGGGTAACACTGCGGGTGCTTCGTTCTCGCGCACGACATCGAACCTGAACCTGCCTGTCGAGGGTGGTACGGTGAGAAAGTACAAGGGTAATATGGCCGAGATTGTGGGTGCGAAGGGTGCCACGGTACGCTCGATTTATGAGGGTAAGGTGGTAGAGATTAAGCGCAACCGTATAACCAACAAATACGATGTTTTTGTGGCTCACGGCGAGTATATCACATCCTACGCCAACCTCGAGACGGTAAGCGTTCAGAAGGAGCAAAAAGTGGCTAAAAACGGCCGTTTGGGCGAGATTGGCTCGGCAGTGAATGTGACGACGATGCAACCCGAGTACAAGATGGTATTCGGCATCTACTCACCCAAGGCCAGCGAGGTTATGCGCGCCGCCGACTGCTTCAAGAAGAAGTAACAAGGGCGAAGGAGGTATTGTATTTTCCGGCGGTGGGACAAATTCCGGCGGTGGGACACCCTCCATCAGCAAGAGGAGCCCCCTCAATTAATGAAAAAATTAGAAAGGTATGGTTAGATACTACAACGATGATTGCACATATCGTCTGCCCGAGAAGCGACTGACGACCAAGTGGCTCAGGCGTGTGGCCGCAGAGGAGGGCTACAGCGTGGGCGATATAAACTATATATTCTGCTCGTCGCAGGTACACCGCAAGATGAACATCGACTTCATCGGTCACGACTACTTCACCGACATCATCACTTTTGATTATAGCGACCTGAAGGTGGAGAAGATCGTCAGCGGCGACATATTCATCGATGTGGATACAGTCAAGGATAACGCCCGCATCTACGGCGCTACGCCTCTGCAGGAGATGCGTCGTGTGGTGGTACACGGCCTGCTGCACCTGTGTGGTCAGAAGGACAAGTCGCCCCGCGACGAGAAGCAGATGCACAAGAAGGAGGATAAGTATCTGGCAAAGTTTTACGACGAGCAACAAGAGTAACAAATGGCTGCTAATCAATCAAATAGTAATCTCTACGAATACGATGTCATAGTTGTCGGAGGCGGTCACGCAGGTTGCGAGGCGGCATCGGCGGCGGCACGCCTTGGGGCGAAGACACTGCTGCTGACGATGGATATGACCAAGTTGGCCTCGATGTCGTGCAACCCCGCAGTGGGTGGCGTGGCAAAGGGTCAGATTGTGCGCGAGATTGATGCGCTGGGAGGTCGTATGGCTGTCATCACCGATAAATCTACCATACAGTTCCGTATGCTCAACCGCTCGAAGGGAGCCGCTATGTGGAGCCCCCGTGCGCAGTGCGACAAGGAGCTTTTTTCGCGTCTGTGGCGTCGTGAGTTGGAGAATACACCCAACCTCTTTATTTGGCAAGATACGGCCGTAAATTTGCGTTATGAGGCCACTGCGGAGGGTAAGAGCCGCGTGGTAGGTTTACGCACTAAAATGGGCGTAGAATTCAACGCCAAGGCCATAGTTCTCACCGCGGGAACATTCCTCGGTGGATTGATGCACTGCGGCGAGTGCAGTGCCGAGGGTGGTCGTGCAGGCGACAGCGCCGCGCTGGGTATCACCGAGTCGCTCATAGAGCAGGGTTTCGAGGCTGGACGAATGAAAACGGGTACGCCCGCACGCATCGACGGCCGCACGATAGATTTCTCGCAGATGGAGATGCAGGAGGGTGATGAGGAGCCTTCTAAATTCTCGTTTTCAACTGATACACAAGCGGTTAAGGAGCAAAAACCGTGTTATTTGGTCTATACTTCGGTGGATGTTCACTCCACTTTGCGCGAAGGTTTCGACCGCTCGCCACTCTTCAATGGCACCATTCACGGCATCGGCCCGCGCTACTGTCCGAGCATCGAGGATAAGTTACGCACCTTCGCCGACAAGGAGCAGCACCAGCTATTCCTCGAGCCCGAGGGTTGGGACACCAACGAGTACTACATCAACGGTTTCTCGTCGTCACTGCCGCAGGAGATACAGCTCACGGCATTGCGACAGATTAAGGGTATGGAGAGTGTACACATCTACCGCCCAGGCTACGCGATAGAGTATGACTACTTCCCGCCGACACAGCTCAAGCACTCGATGGAGACCAAGTTGGTGGAAAACCTCTTCTTCGCGGGTCAGATAAATGGTACGACAGGTTATGAGGAGGCGGCCGCGCAGGGATTGATGGCGGGAATAAATGCCGTACGCAAGATGCGTGGCCAGGAGGCTATCGTCTTGCAGCGCGACCAAGCATACATAGGTGTGCTGATTGATGACCTGGTGACAAAGGGTGTTGACGAGCCGTATCGTATGTTCACCTCGCGTGCCGAGTACAGAATTCTGCTCCGTCAGGATAATGCCGATTTGCGACTCACTCCGATTGGACACGAAATTGGACTCGTAAAGGGTGAAAATTGGGAAAAATTCGTCGAAAAAAAATCGCTCGTAGAATCGCTTATTTCCTTCGCCACTGAACAGAGTGTCAAAATATCGGAAATTGAGGGCTATTTGAAACGCAACAATTTTGAGCCAATTTCGCAGGGTAGAAAGCTTTATGCGATAGTTGCACGCAACGAAATTTCGTTTTTGGAGCTGGCCGAGGAGTTGCCGAAGGTGAAGCGTTTTGTCGAGCTGCAGGGTATAACTCGCGAGATTATCGAACAGGCCGAGATACAAATAAAGTACAAAGGTTACATCGAGCGCGAGAAATTGTTGGCCGAGAAGTTGCGCCGACTGGAAAATATCGCTATTCCTGCCGACTTCGACTTCACGCAGATGAACGCGCTGACGATTGAGGCTCGCCAAAAATTGAACAAAATCAGACCCGTGACGATAGGGCAGGCTTCGCGTATTCCTGGTGTCAGCCCCGCCGACATAAATGTGATGCTAATAAAATTCGGAAGATAAAATGTTCCCCGTGGAACTTTTTTGAATTCAAAATTAAAAATTACCTTTTTGTCATTACGAGAGCCGTTAGGCTCGTGGTAATCTCCTACATTACAAGATGAGATTACCGCGTCGGACTTTAAGTCCTCCTCGTAATGACAGATAAATAAAAATTCTCCCTCTAGGTTAGAGGGAGTACCCGAAGTGGGAGGGAGTGTGTTCTTTTAACTTAAATATATTCTACCAACAAACAGACTCCTCCGTCGCTACCTATTGGTAGCGCCACCTCCTCTAAGTTAGAGGAGGAATCTTATTAAATATATAAGATTATAATATAACAACTACTAATAAAAAAGCCTACTAAAAAATTTAGTAGGCTTTTATTTATACTATATATATTCTTTACTCGACAACTATTATCCAGCCGTATTTATCTTCAGTGCGACCATATTGGATGTCGCGAAGACCATCGTAAAGAGCCTTGCAGATGGGGCCGACCTCCTTGCCGTAGGTGACGAGTTCGTTGGTGTCGAGGTCGTAAATAGACTCGATAGGGGAGATGACGGCCGCTGTTCCGCAGGCGCCTGCCTCGCTAAACTCACCTAACTCGGTCACAGCGACGGGTCGCTGCTCAATCTTCAGACCCATATCCTCCGCCAACTGACGCAAACTCTTATTGGTAATCGAAGGCAGAATCGAGGGCGACTTAGGTGTTACATAGGTACCATCCTTAATACCAAAGAAGTTGGCAGCGCCACACTCCTCGATATATTTATGCTCGGCGGCATCGAGATACATCACATTGGCGTAGCCCATCGTGTGCGCCTTCTCGCCCGAGAGAATGCTCGAAGCGTAGTTTCCACCCGCCTTAACATCACCTGTTCCACGTGGAGCAGCGCGGTCCTGGATACGGTCGATAACAACTTTGATAGGGGTCATACCGCCCTTGAAGTAGGGGCCGACGGGTGAACAGAAGACCAGGAACATAGCCTCCTTCGAAGCCTTTACACCCAAATCTATCTTGGTACCCAACAGCAGCGGACGCAGATAGAGCGACGCACCAGACTCGTAGGGGGGCACGAAATCTATATTCTGCTTAACCACCTCTACACAAGCCTTGGTGAACATCTCAACCGAAGGCTCGGGAAGGCAGAGCTTGCGGGCCGAGGCCTGCATACGCTTGGCGTTCTCCTCAACACGGAAAAGACGCACCTTGCCATCGACGCCACGGAAGGCCTTGAGACCCTCGAAGCACTGCAAGCCATAGTGCAAGCAGGTGGTCGAGATATGCATATTAATATACTCGCTATCGGTAAACTGCAACTCGCTCCACTCTCCGTCCTTGAAGTTGGCGCGAGCGTTGATATTGGTCTTAATGTAGCCAAAACCAATATTTCCCCAATCTAAAGTACTCATAACCAAATAAATATAATAACCTAACCTATAAAAATATACGGGCGCTCGGCAACCCTGCGGCCACACGAACAACCCGCAAAAAATTGTGTTTACTCAATCTCTGTGTAGCTTACAGTCACATCACCCTTGCTGTTGCGATCGATAACAGCGCGGAACTTGATGGGTACAATATTACGGATGAAACCGTAGATGTCTTTCTGCTTGCTATTGAAATAGAAATCCTTTTTGTAGATATCACCAGTCGAAGAGTTGGTGTACTTACCCGTAACAGCGAAGCTGCCGACAACCATTGCCGAGTATGTCACACCAGGCTCGTAATCATCCTTGGGGTCGGTATCCTCGGTGAACTCATACAACATCTCTACAGTTGTAGGGAACTCCTCAACCAAGAACTGGTGCTGCCAGTTGGGACGGCTGATAAGCTCGGTGGTCTTCTTACCCGAAGCATCGGTGAAGGTAGCGTGAACAAATGCAAAATTGAGCAAATCCTCTGATACATTGAACTTGTGAGTGACGCTCACACTCTCAATCTCAGCCTTCTCATCCTTGCTACAAGAGGTCAAAAAGATACCTCCAACAAGCACCATTGCGCACAAAAACAATTTTACAAGAGTCTTCATAATCGTCAGTATTTTAAGGTTTTCTTTAGTTTTCTTTTTATTTCTGTCATTGCGAGGAGGAGTTTACTCCGACGCGGCAATCTCACTTTGTAAAGTAGGAGATTAATCCACTTCGTGTCTTTTCCCTGCTCCTGCTCGGCATAATTCAAACAAGTTTGATTCTGCCCTCGCTTAATCGCAGTGTTCCCACAGTCGCTACGCTCCTTCGTAATGACAAAAAAGAGTCAATTTTGAATTTCCAGTTGTGGGACACTTTCTTGTTGTGGGACACTTTCCATTAGCAAGAGTAGTTCCCTCACTTAATCAAAATCTTCGAAGTAGTCGTCGTACGAAATCTCGGGCGTGTGATATACTGCGTAGCCAAAACCATCGAAGTGGTTGAAGCAAGAGACAACCTCGGGCAGGCGACCCAAGCAACGCTCGGTAAACTTCTTGTGAATATCCATCTCCATAAGGCGGAACTCGGGAATGGGACGGCCGGTAGTGAGTGCCTTACCCACGCCATTCGAGAAGAGTCGCACAGCCGAGAAGTTATACAACATAGCAATGTCGTATGTGCGGTCGGTGCGTATCTCCACATCGTTGCGCTTGGCACGAATCACAACACCCGTAGAGTTGGGTATCGTGCCCGTCTCAATCTCCTTCTCCCACTTGCAGCTCTTCAGCGTGTCGGTCTTGATGATGCCGTCGAAGTCCAGCCAGGTGAGTGTGATATCCATCAAGTCGAGGATGTCGGGCGACACGATAAATGTATGTACCGATCTGACGCCATTCTCAATCACATTCACAGGCTCCTCTTCCTTCTGACAAGAAGAGAAAGTAAAGATGGATGTAAGCAATAAAAGTATTGCTAAATACTTGACTTTCATTATTTTATTAAATTTTTATTATTAAAGTGTCATTCCGAAGGAGTATAGCGACTGTGGGAATCTCCTCGCTTCCGTTCTGTAGGAGATTGCCACGAGCCTAACGGCTCTCGCAATGACACCTTAATTATTTTCTCTCTTTAGCCTACAATCGCACCGTTGTTGGTCTTATGCTCGGGTGAGAGCAACTCCAACTTACCCGATGCATCCTCGGCCATAAGAATCATACCCTGCGAGAGGATACCACGCATCTCGCGAGGTGCGAGGTTCACCAACACCAGCACCTGACGGCCAATGAGCTCCTCGGGTGTGAAGTGCTCGGCGATGCCCGACACGATGGTGCGCTTGTCGATACCAGTATCTACGGTGAGCTTCAAGAGCTTCTTTGTCTTGGCAACCTTCTCGGCCTCGAGGATTGTAGATACGCGAATATCCATCTTCTGGAACTCGTCGAATGTACACTCCTCCTTCTGCTCGGTCACATGCTCGGCAGCGGCAGCAGCAGCGTTGGCAGCCTTGATGTCGGCCAACTTCTTGAGCTGTGCCTCTATTACATCGTCCTCGATCTTCTCGAACAGGAGCGAAGGCTCGCCGATGAGGTGACCCTCGGCTACCAAGTCCATAGAGCCAAGGTTATCCCAGCCCAACTTCTCGAGTGACATCATCGAGAGAATCTTAGCCGCAGAGAAGGGCATAAAGGGCTCAATGGCGATAGTGATGTTAGCTGTAATCTGCAGAGCGATGTTCAAGATGGTCTTCACACGCTCGGGGTCGGTCTTAACAACCTTCCAAGGCTCGGTGTCGGCCAAATACTTGTTACCGATGCGGGCGAAGTTCATTGCATCCTTCAAAGCCTCGCGGAAGCGGTAAGACTCGATATTTGACTCTAAAGAGGCCTTAATTTGGCTTAACTCCTCGATAGTGGCAATATCATACTCAGTGAGCGCTCCACGCTGTGGAACAGCCCCAGAATAGTATTTCTTAGTGAGCACCAAAGCGCGGTTCACGAAGTTACCGAGGATAGCCACCAACTCATTGTTGTTGCGAGCCTGAAAATCTTTCCAGGTGAAGTCGTTATCCTTGGTCTCGGGAGCGTTGGCGCACAATACATAACGCAAAACATCCTCCTTACCGGGGAACTCATCGAGATACTCGTGCAACCATACGGCCCAGTTCTTCGATGTAGAGATTTTGTCACCCTCGAGGTTCAGGAACTCGTTAGCGGGGACATTCTCGGGAAGGATATAGTCGCCGTGAGCCTTCAACATTGAGGGGAATACGATACAGTGGAATACGATGTTGTCCTTACCGATGAAGTGTACCATCTTGGTCTCCTCGTCCTTCCAATACTTCTCCCAGTCGGGTGTAAGGTCTTTAGTAGCAGAGATATAGCCGATGGGGGCATCGAACCATACATAAAGCACCTTACCCTCGGCACCCTCAACCGGCACGGGAATACCCCAATCCAGGTCGCGGCTTACGGCACGAGGCTGCAGACCAGAGTCAATCCAACTCTTGCACTGACCATATACATTAGACTTCCACTCCTTGTGACCCTCCAAGATCCACTCGCGGAGGAATGGGTCGTACTGGTCAAGGGGCAGATACCAGTGTGTGGTAGGCTTCTTGACGGGCACGGCACCAGAGAGCTTCGACTTGGGGTTGATGAGTTCGTCGGGTGAGAGTGTAGAACCACACTTCTCGCACTGGTCGCCATAGGCACCCTCGCTCTGGCAGCGGGGACAAGTACCTACGATGTAGCGGTCGGCGAGGAATGTCTTGGCCTCCTCGTCGTAGTACTGCTCTGAAGTCTGCTCGATGAACTTACCCTCGTCGTACAACTTCTTGAAGAAGTCTGACGCCGTAACACGGTGTGTGGGTGAAGATGTGCGTGAGTAGATATCAAACGACATACCCAGACGCTGGAATGCATCCTTGATGATAGCGTGGTAGCGATCGACAACATCCTGGGGAGTGATACCCTCCTTGCGAGCCTTGATGGTGATAGGTACACCGTGCTCGTCACTACCGCACACAGATATCACATCCTTGCCACGCAGACGCAGGTAGCGTGCGTAGATGTCGGATGGAACATAAACACCCGCCAGGTGGCCGATATGTACAGGGCCGTTGGCATAAGGCAGAGCCGAGGTGATAAGATAACGCTTGAAATCTTTACTCATAGTCTATATTGTTTTATTATTATTTCCTATATTATATATATTGTTTAGCCGCTGTTTCGAGGGCAAAGGTTGTGCAGTCACCGCCCCGCATCTGTGCCACAGCGCAAAAATCGCTTGACAGAAAACAATATTTGGCTCAAAATTACAATTTTTTGTCCCAAACTAAAAATTTTGACTGACCTTTTTTTTACTTTTTCATCGCGTAATTTTATTAAACGAGGTAGCTCCTCTTGCTGATGGAAAGTGTCCCACCTCAGAAATTCAAAATTAAGAATTCAAAATTAATTTTACAGACTCCTCCGTCACACTTTCAGTGTGCCACCTCCTCTTGCCTTAGAGGAGGAAATGTTTGGTTCATTCGCAATAACAGGTTGTTGTTGGGTTAGAAAAATCGATTTTGAATTTTGACTACGGCTCTGCCAAAGTTGTTATTATTATTTTTATACTTTTTTAATAATTAAATAAAAAACAATAATAAATAATGCTGTTAATTGTGTCGATAACTTTTTCTACTTATTTTTTTCAACACCTTTCAACATTTAGACCCATCGGTGGTGTTGATTGTTTTACGGGTGTTTATAGGTGGTTAAGATATTTTTATTCAATAGATTATATAAATTTTTACACCCGTTTTTATCTCTTGTTTTCGGAGTGCGTGAGCGAGTGTTAAAAAAGTTTTCAACTTCTCAACAGCCAAAAATTTTCATCATTCGCCTATCTGAAAATGATTATAATTTTATTAAAAAAAATGATAAATTTCTGCATAAAAAATTTGGTATTCTCAACCTATCTTCGCTATCAGGCGGTTACCGTTTTGACGGTTTTTGACCAACTTTTTTTATCTAAAATTCATCAACACTCCACACCACTTTTATCAACAGCTTTTAGGCAACTTATCAACCATAATAGACACACTTTTCAACAATATTTTGCCCTATTTTCGGGTGGTGTTGGTTGTTTATATCATTCAGAGAACAGACTACCAATATAGTATTAAATAGAGTTATTATAGTATCTGTCATTGCGAGGAGCAACGCGACGCGGCAACACTGCGATTAAGCGAGGGCAGAATCAAACTTGTTTGAATTATGCCGAGCAGGAGCAGGGAAAAGACACGAAGTGGATTAATCTCATTTGGGTAAGTGGGAGATTGCCACGAGCCTAACGGCTCTCGCAATGACAAACCATTTAATAAAAATTCCTCCTCTGAGTTAGAGGAGGTGGCACACTGAAAGTGTGACGGAGGAGTTTGTAAATTGGTAGAATATATCATTCCAAGAACAGACTCCCAAAATTAACACACTCCCTCCCCCTTCGGGTACTCCCTCTAACATAGAGGGAGAATTTTTATTAATTATAAAAAAACAATTTTGAATAAAAAAAAAGTCCCCCTTTTGCAAGAGGGACCGAATGATATAGTATTATATTACCACCTACTCTTTCACAATTTCAGTGATAATGCCTTCGGCGACGGCACGATAGTATTTCTCGACCTCGGGGTCGGTCTCTACCGTCGGGGTGCCGCACTCGCCTCCCTCCATTATAGATTGAATTAAGGGAATCTCTCCAAGGAAAGGAACGCCCGCCTCGGCTGCGTAGCTCTTTGCGCCACCCTTGCCGAAGATGTAGTATTTGTTGTCGGGCAACTCCTTGGGCGTGAACCACGCCATATTCTCCACCACACCCAATACGGGCACAGCCACCTGCTCGTGGCGGAACATCTCGACACCGCGTATCACATCGGCCACAGCCACCTGCTGGGGCGTAGATACGATCACCGCACCGTCGAGCTTAATCTCTGATATAATGGTCAGATGTATGTCGCCCGTTCCCGGGGGCATATCAATCAACAGGAAATCCAAACCTCCCCACTGCGTCTGGTGTAACAACTGCTTCAGGGCATTTGTCGCCATCGCACCACGCCACATCAAGGCGTCGTTGGGGTTGATGAAGAAGCCGATAGACATAAGCTCGATGTCCATACTCTCGGCCGGGACGATGTAGTCGTTGCCAGCCTCGTCCTGCACAGCATCGGGCAGGTAACCCTCGCGGTTGAACATCTTGTGCTGCGAAGGACCGTAGATGTCGGCATCCAAAACGCCTACACGATAACCCATATTTCGCAAAGTCAGCGCCAGGTTGGCCGTAACGGTAGATTTACCTACGCCACCCTTGCCCGAGGCTACGGCAATGATTTTGCCCACCTTCACCGTGGTGCTCTCGCGCTTGGGCTGGGGCGCACGGGGTGTGCCCTCCTTGATCACTACAGTGATGTTGCCCTCGGCCGCAGGGTAAGCATCAGCGAGCATTTTCTCGACGATGTTCTTGATTCTTACCGCAAAAGGGTCGCGTGCCTTGGCAAAACACAGCACTACGGTTATCTTATCCTCGCGCGCAGTGACACTCTCAACAACACCGCTTTCGACGATATTTTGCTGAGTTTCAGGGTGTACCACCGCTGTGAGTAGCTTTCTGATCTGTTGCTCCATAATGGTTATTGGTTAAACGCCACTGCAAAGTTATAAAAAAAAGCTTATTTTATAGAATTAAAAATCTATATTTTCATTAAGTGAGTATTCTCTTTTTTGCTAATGGAAAATGTCCCACAATAGGAAATTCAAAATGCAAAATTAAGAATTCAAAATTGCCTTTTTTGTCATTCTGAAGTGGATTAATCTCATTTGGGTAAGTGGGAGATTACCACGAGCCTAACGGCTCTCGCAATGACAAAAAAAATACTACCTACGGCTGTGGGACACCATTAATTAGCAAGAGGAGCATCCTCACTTAATAAAATTCCTCCTCTAAGCTAGAGGAGGTGGCACACTGAAAGTGTGACGGAGGAGTCTGTAAATTGGTAGAATATATCATTCCAAGACACACTCCCTCCCCCTAAAGGGTACTCCCTCTAAGCTAGAGGGAGAATTTTTATTAAAGTATCTGTCATTGCGAGGAGGACTAAAAGTCCGACGCGGCAATCTCCTGCTACCCAAATAAGATTACCACGAGCCTAACGGCTCTCGTAATGACAAAAACAATCTTGAATAAAAAAAATACCCTTCACGAAGGAAGGGTTATTTTTTTAGAATGTTGCGGTCATAACTACGGGGTAGTGGTCAGAGATGTAGGGCGCACCATAATACTTGTCGAGCACCTTGAATGTCTGTGCCTCGGCACCACGATAGAAGATATGGTCGATAACAACATCCTGCAAGTTGTCGAAGCCGTTGTAAGTACCTCGGCGGTCGGTGTCGGGAGCTGTCTCGCGAGCATCCAACATATCGGCCTTGAGGGGCTCGAAGATGCTGTCGTCGGTAGTGGCGTTGAAGTCGGCAGTAACGAATGCCGT
The DNA here is from genome assembly GCA_017555695.1 of Alistipes sp. Taxonomy (GTDB): domain Bacteria; phylum Bacteroidota; class Bacteroidia; order Bacteroidales; family Rikenellaceae; genus Alistipes. Next base: position 20,115 of record JAFZFX010000034.1, on the reverse strand, counting down.
CATACCCTTGGGTACGATATCGGCACAACGCTCAACCATCAGAGCCAGACCCTCGCGCTGTGCCTGCTTGCCCACATGGTCGAGGTGAGTATTCAGGTAGGCGAACTCTACGCCTGTCTTTTTCATCTTGAGCTTGGTCCAGGTGCAGGTACGCTTGCAGGCTGCATCCCAACCCATCGAGGGTGTGTCGGGAGTCTCCGAGAGCCAGAAGGTACCGCTGTCGAGCAACTCGACCTCCTCCTTGAGGTAGAAGATAGCCATATGCTCACCGCCATTGATACCATCCTCGCGGCCTACGCCCACCCAACCATACTGCGGCAGGTTTTCGGCCAGGTAGTTCACCTGGTGGAGTGTAGCCTCCTGCAGGCCGAAGATTGTGGGCTTCTCCTCGTTGAGCATATTTACCGAGGCGCACTTGCGCTGGGCCCAGTTGTTGATATCGTCGTTGGCGCTGACGAGCACATTGAACGACATAACCTTGATTTCGTTCTTGGGCTTTGAACACGATGCGATGCCAAGCACAGCCAGGCACATCACACTGAGTAAGAGTTTTTTCATAGTTATCAGGTTTTTGTTGGTTAGTTTTTTTTAATTAAAATTTCCTCCTCTAAGGCAAGAGGAGGTGGCGCTACCATAGGTAGCGACGGAGGAGTCTGTAAAATCAATTTTGAATTCTAAATTTTGAATTTCACACACTCCCTCCCCCCTGCGGGGTACTCCCTCTAACTGTAGAGGGAGAATTTTTTATTTACTTTCTGTAATTATTGCTAATCAGTGTAAGGAACTCCTCGCGCGTGCGCGTATCCTTTAAGAATATACCCGTGAAGGCCGAGGTGGTGGTAGCCGAGCCTAACTTCTCGACACCGCGCATCTGCATACACATATGGCTCGCCTCGATAACCACGGCCACGCCGATGGGGTTGAGTGCTTGCTGGATGCAGTCACGAATCTGCACCGTCAGACGCTCCTGCACCTGCAGACGGCGCGAAAAACACTGCACTACGCGGGCAATCTTCGACAGACCTGTGATGCGGCCATTGGGGATGTAGGCCACATGAGCCTTGCCGACGAAGGGCATCAGGTGGTGTTCGCACATCGAGAAGAGCTCGATATCCTTCACCAACACCATCTGCTGATACTCCTCGCTGAAGATGGCCGAGTTGATAATCTCGATGGGGTCCTGAGTGTAACCCTTGGTTACGAACGACATAGCCTTTGCCACACGCTCGGGAGTCTTTAAGAGCCCCTCACGCTCGGCATCCTCGCCCAGCAACGAGAGAATCTCGCGGTAGTGGTAGGCCAACTTCTCAATACGCTCGGCATCGTAGCAGTCCTCGCGTGTATAGTTTTTCACAATATCTTTTATCTGATTCATATTAAAGTACTTTTATAATTACATCACAAAGGTAAAGAAAAAATGAGTATAACTTTATATTTTGTAAATCGAATTTTCGTTTTGTTACATTCGTTTATTTAATGTGTGAGTTGATTTACTTTGCTATAAATCTAAAATTGAATTACGATTTGTTATTGAAATATAAATTTAACACTAAAATATAATCATTGATTTGCTTTTAATACAATAGTTGTGTTGCGTTAAACGCAATATAAATGTTGTGTTATTAACAATATACTCAAGAGTAATATGGTATGTTTTATAAGTACCTTTGTATAGAATTATGTTTAACAAAAAATAATTAATTATGAACAGATTTAAGTTTTTATTAACACTGGCTTTTGCCGTAGTTTCTTGTGTTTCATTTGTAAGTTGTAGCAAAGAAGAGAAAGAGGATTTGAATCACGCAGCTCAGATTGCAGGAGAGTATGTAGGTACTATTGAGATTAGTCTTTACGGAGAGACAATTGAAAAGAGTAAAGGTTCTAAGCTTGTTATTACTCGTAGTTCAAATGATTTTGTAAATGCAACATTCTATTATGCAAATGGAGATAGTGTTTTTGAAAATGGTCGTAAGATAACATACGAAATCACAAAGACAAGTGGTGGTGTGTATGTATTGAGAAGTGACGATTCAACAATTGAAGAGATCCGTATTAATGGTAAAGTTGCTGAAACCAATGATTCTTATATTTACATAAACTACGACGGTTACACATATGAGTGTGATTTTGAGTTTGAAGGTTCAAAGCAGTAATTCATAATATAGAATGATAAAAAAGAGGAGGTAAAAATTACCTCCTCTTTTTTACTTAACCCACTTTACACGCTCCTCGCCTTCGTATGCGGGTAGGGGTGCCGGCTCGAAGTCGGAGTAACCCAGCGCAATGGCGCACAGCACGCCGTAGTTGGGTGAGATGGGCAGGAACTCGCTCAGGAACTCCTCGGCCTTCTTGCCCTCGGGCTCGTCCTTGAGGCAGGGGCGGTCGTTGATGTGTACCCAGCACGATGCCAGACCCTCGTCCACAACGGCAAGTTGCAGGATGGTGGCTGTGATGACGCAGTTGTCGAGCCAGAGGTCGCTGGCCGTCTTGTCGCCCATAACGACGATAGCCGCTGCGGCGCCCTTCATAAATGCCGAGCCGTAGTCACGCATCTGGGCCATACGCTCGAGCGTAGCCTTGTCGTCCACAACCAGCAGTCGTGTGGAGCGTGTGTTGCGTGACGAGGGAGCCTGCAGAGCCATATTGACGATGCGCTCCAACTTGTCGTACTCGACCTTCTTGTCGATGAATTTGCGCGTGCTACGACGCACATCCAAAATCTTTTTCAGTTCCATATATTTTCGTTTTTTGTAATTATTCTTTGTTGCTACCTGTCATTGCGAGGAGGACTAAAAGTCCGACGCGGCAATCTCCTTGGTTGTGGTAATGTGGGAGATTACCACAGTCGCTCCGCTCCTTCGTAATGACATTTTTATTAATTCAACTATGAATTAAATCAACCTCCTCGAGGTAGTTTTTTCCGTTAGCCATAACTCGCCGTTGGTGTCGGCCGTGATGCCCTCCAGCAGCACTATGCCCGAGCGGTAACCCTCCTCAACGGTGCCTATCTCGTCGCCCAAGCCCAAAGCCTCGGCGCCGTTCTGTGTGGCCCAGGTGATGAGTTCGCGCAGCGGAATATCCATAAAACACTTCATCTCCTCGACCATACTCAGGCTCTCGTTTGAGGCCAGCGAGTCGGTACCTATGCAGATGCGGCAACCCATCTCGCGCAACAACTCTACGGGCGGTCGTAGTCCCGAGATGTAGTCGTTCGAGCGGGGACACAACACCCAACTGACGCCCTCGCCAAAGTGTGTCTGCAACAGCTCCACATCCTCGCGCTCGGCGAAGCAGTTGTGTATAAGCAGCAGGCGTTGCGAGCCATCGATGGTGTCCACAATTCGTTGCGTGGGTGAGCCGTGGTGTAGGAAATCGCACTCCCAGCCCATTCGGCCATACCACTCGGCAAGTGACCCCTCGTCTTGGTAGAGTGCCTTCTCGGCCTCCGACTCCAGGAAGTGAATCGAGAGGGGCGAGTTGCTTCTCTTGGCGGCAGTGACGGTGGCGGCAAATGTGTCGCTTTGCAGTGAGTATGTCGAGTGTGGCGTAAGGCTTACACCGCTCCACCTCTCGGCTATCTGCTGCATTGGCTCTACGGTAGAGTTCAGGCCAAATACCTCGGCAAACGAGGTGTAGCGTATGTGGCTCTGTGCCTTCATATCGAGCGAGGTCTCGCCATTGATGATGTCGGCAACGGCATCTACGCCTTGCGCCCACAACGAGCCGTCGGCAGCACGCAGCGCACGCTGGCGCTCCTCCGCAGTGAAGTTACCCCTCACCTGACCAATCTTGCGGGCGAACCCAGCAAAACCGCTGCCACGCTCAATCTGCCCGCGCAGGTAGGATAGTTCGATGTGGCAGTGCATATTCACGAAGCCAGCACACAGCGCACCCGCATAGAACTCGGTCTGTGCTATGGTGTCGAGCCTCTGCCACTGCTCCACGCGTTGGATGTGGCCCTCGTCGTTGAGAGTCACCAGCGGGCGGGGCATAACCTGGCCTCGGCTAACAAGATAATGTGCTGCAATTCTCCGCATTTTTATTAATTAGGTTACTACCACTTTTATTAATTACTTTGCTACCACTTAATTAGTTTACTGCTAAATGAAAAATTAGTTTGTTGCCGTTTGCTTCTGCTCGATGGCCTGAATCAGCGTGTCGGACCAGATGCGGGCATCGAGTTGCTCCTTGTAGAGTCGCTCTACGCTCTGTGCGGCGGCGGGTGTATATATCACCTTCACATTCTCTACGGTGATGCGGGGCGTGTTGCGCTTGTTCTTCACGATGCTGGGGCGACCCTTCTGCACCTTGCGCTCCTGCACATAGTCGAGCGAGAGGATGAAGCCGAGGCTCTTGTCCGTCTCGCGCACCGTATAGGTGTGGTTGAATGTGCGATCTGTGCCCTGGGTCAGGCTACCCGAACCTGCGAGGTTGGTGGTGGAGTCCTGACGCAACCAGTCGATATGGTAGCGGCGGCCTGTGGTCTTGTCCAACGAATCGAGCGTGTAACTACACTCGAAGCGGTAGTCGCCAGGGCCGACGATGGGTATGTCGAAGCGGAGCATCAGCGAGTCGGCATCCTTGGTGACCTTAATGTTGCTCTTGTCCAGCAGATGCTGTGTGAAGTGGCGGCGCGCCACATTGTCGATGGTGTCGAGAATAGATACCTGATGTTGCAGCACCATAGCCTCGCGCTCCAGTCGGAGAATCATCTCCTCGGCCACATCGCTCAGGCGGGCCGACTTACGGCGTGAGAAGTTCACCAGCGTATATTGCAAATCCTCTACGGTGTAGCCATACGAGGCCAGGATGGGCTCGTAGATATTCACCGAGTCGGACTTCGTAACTGCCACATTCTTGATGTAGGAGTTGGTCAGCATAGCATCGTGGAAGATGAGGCTCAGCTCTCTGTCGGAGATGACCTTGGGCTTGTTGCAGCCCACAACACCCATCATAAGTGCTACTATTAGGTAAGTGAGTCGTTTCATCAAATTATAATTGTTATTCGTTTTTTCTATTTCGTCTGGTGTTTCAGTGTAGCTCTGACCGTCAGGTTCACAATCGCAAAGGCCAGCAGGCTATATACCACTACCGTCAGCACCACATCGGCCCACTGCAACTCGACGGGATAGGCGTCGATGCCTATCGACGAGGCGTTGAGTCTGACGATACCCATATACTGCTGCACGAGCGTGAGCGCAAGGCCAATCGCGAGTCCAATCACGAGTCCTGCGAGTGTCATCAGGTAACCCTCACCCGTGAAGATGCGGGCAATGGCCTGCGTGCGAAGACCCAGCGTGCGTAGCGTGGCTATGTCGTCGCGCTTGTCGATGATGACCATAATCAGCGTGCCGACAATCGATAGCGAGGCGATGAGCATCACCAGCGCCGCCACCGCAAAGACGCCCCACTTCTCGAGCGCCATCAATCTGTAGAGCGAGTTGCTCTCGTAGCGGGTCAGCACCTTGAACTCTTCACCCACCACGGCCTTCAGATTGGCGGCCACGCGCCTTAGGTCGGCACCATCTTTCAGGCGCAGTTCGACGGTTGAGGCGCGGTCGGGGTAGTTGAAGAGCTTTTGTGCGGCACGCAACGATGTCACCACCAGCGAGTTGTTCGATTCGTTCAGCGCAAAGAGTCCCACCACGGGGGCATCCATACGCGTGTAGCCACCAATGGGTAGCAGCGACGAGAATTGGCTTCGGTTGATGGCGTAGAGGCTCACCTTCTCGCCCAGCGAACTCTGACCCATACCCAGCTCCTGCATTACGCTGAGTGAGGCGACCATAAAGTCGCTCTCGTCACGCTCGGTAAACCACTCGCCCGACAGTATCTGGTCGGCGATGTCGAGCGTCTGGCTATATGCCGAGTCCACGCCCTTGAGGTTGATGATGCTCCTGCGACCCTCGGCCTCGACCATTGCGCCCTGCTGCAGGGTCAGCGAGAGCGACTCCACACCCTCGACGCCCATCAGTGCTTGGCGGTCGAGAAGTTCGATAGGGAAGGTCGTACCCTCGGCAGCCGAGATGGTGATGTCGGCATCGATGGCCTTATAGAGCGCCTTGACACGGCTCTCGAGACCATTGAAGATGGCCAGCAGCACGATGATGGCCGCCACGGGCATAGCCATAGCGACGATGCTCACCCTCGATATGTGGTTGATTACCGAGTGTGAGTTTCGTGAACGGATATATCGTCCCGCTATGAAGTATCGGAGATTCATTAACCCTGTGGTGTTGTTTTTATTAACTCATTTTGCAAAGTAGGAGATTACCACGAGCCTAACGGCTCTCGTAATGACAGTTATGGTCTCTCGAATGACTGATAAAAATCCTGTTACTCCTTCAGCAGGGTGTCGATGTTCTTGATGTACTCCAGCGAGTCGTCGAGGAAGAACTGCAACTCGGGAACAATCTTCAGCTGGTTGCGGCAACGGCGGCCCAACTCGCGGCGGATGAACCAGTTGTTCTCGTCGAGTGACTTCATCACCTCCTCGCTACGCTCGAAGGGGAAGATGCTGAAGTAAGCCTTCACATAAGCCAAGTCGGGCGACACATGTACGGTGGTAACCGTAACGAGCGAGCCGCTGACGATGGCCTTACCCTCCTTCTGCAAAATCTCGGCAATGTCGCGCTGAATCTGGCGCGCAATCTTCTGTTGTCTTGTGGTCTGTGTTGTCTCCATAGTTTTGTATGTTTTTTTGTTTTTATCCTTTGATTTTAGTGGTTACGCAACTGTGAGTCGCCCTTGTGCGAGAATTGGAAGTCGCGGTTGCGCTTCTGTCGCGCGGGCTTGTAGGTCCAGGCGGTGAAGCCCTCCTTGTTGAAGCGGTAGGCCAGCGTCACGGCCAGCGTGAAGTTGTCCAGCGGCGAGCGCATAGGCGTCAGTCGGAAGGGGTTTTCGGGGCCGTCGGTGGCGTTGTCGTAATACTTGTTCATATTACGCATCAGGTCGGCGTAGCCGTAGTAGTAGCGCGCACGAACTCCCAACTCATATCGGCCAAAGAGCAGAGCCACACCGCCACCGCCCGCAAGGCCGTAGTTGATGCGGTTGTCGCGTTCCAGGCGCCAGTCGTAGCGGCCGCTCAGGTCGCTGTCGTCGTACTCGTAGCCTCCGCCAAAGTTGTAGGAGAAGGTGATGGCCGCCTCGAGATAGACACGGATGTGGTTCTTCGCTAGGTAGGCGTGCGGCTGCCAGACCAGGGGCACCATAATAGAGTTAAGACGGCGCGTGAAGTATGAGTAGTCGCGCTGCTCGACGCCATTTTCGTCGATTACGGTGTCGTAAGTGTAACCATACGAGAAGCCTCGCTGCAGGAACTCGATGTCGGCACCCACAGCACCCACAAATCGGGGCAGCGAGTAGTAACGCCACGAAATACCAGCGTCGCCACAGCCGAAAATCGACTTGGTCTCCTGCACGGGCATAAAGCGGGCCGTAGCCGTACCCAAACCGCCAAAGAGTCCAATCGTATGTTGTGCCATCGCACTCTGCGCGCCCGCCATAAGCAGGGTCAGCAGTGCTAAAAGTAGTCTGTTTATCTTCATTTTTTTCATTGTTTTCCTTTTCCTAAACTAACGGCGTGTGCCCATCATTCCGCCGCCTGCGCCGCCCATCATGCCTCCGAGGCCACCTGCGCCGCCCATCATTCCGCCAAGGCCGCCCGAGCCGCCCATTATACCGCCTGACGAGTGGCCGTGGCTATCCTTGCCCTTCTTATCCTTGGCCTCGCGCTCGCGACGCTCCTCCTCGGCCTTGAGCAGTCGTGCCGCCTCGCGCTTGTCTAATCGCTCGATGAGTTGCTCCATAGTGACGGGGGCGAACAATCGACCCATATCGAGGGTGATGTCGAACTCCCAGCCCGTCTTGGTGGTGAATATCTCCTCCTCCTTGTCGTTCTTGTAAATCTCGGCACGCTCGCCCTGACGGCGCTCGACCATATTACCCGAATCCCAACGGCCGTTGGCGTTCAGGTCCTCGATGATGCGCATACGCATATCGCCTGCGGGCACATACTCAATCTTGTGGGTGCCAGCCGTGAGGTCCTTGATTTCGTGCAGCACCGCGTTCTGGTCGTTCACAATCTGCACGATGTAGCGGGCGCTCTCAACTCGCGGCACCACATTGAGCATCAGTGTGGCGTACTTATCCTTGTCGGCTACGGTGAGGTCGGCCTGCAGCGAGTCGTTGCCCTCGCCCTGGATGTCGGCCAGCGCATCGGTAGGGATGAAGAGTCGGTACTTGCGTGTAGGCTCCCACTTGGCACGCAGCAACCACTTGCGGACGCTCAGTGAGTCGGGGATGAAGTGTATCTTCTCGCGGATGGTGTCGCCCTTCTCACTCCACGAACGCAACTCGATGGCCGTAGAGTCGAACTTGGTAAGCGGTGTGGCGAACTCCAGCGCGTAGTCCTTTTCGGGGTTTACCTCGGCTGTCTTCTTGAAGTCCACGAAGCGGAACTTCGAGGGGCGGGGCGGCTCAATCCACTCCTTGCCACTCTCTTCGGCCTTGCGCTTCTCGCGCTCGAGGCGTTCACGCTCGCGCTCCTCCTCGCGGCTCTCGACACGGCGCCACGACACCTTCAAATCCTCGGTCACCTCCTGCAGACGGCGCAGCGAGTCGTGCTTCATATATGTGATTTTGCCTCGCAGTGTGTCGGGCAGCGACTCCGAGGGTCGCTTGAGCCACAAGGCCAGCGTGTCGCGACCTATGGTCAGCGGCTCGACGATGATATCCTCGGCAGGTATGCTATCGAAGAGAATAGAGCGTATCTCGGGGCGTGCAGCGCCAAACTGCAACAGCACCTTATGCTGCTCGGGACGGCTCTGCTCGTTGAGGTTCTGACGGCTGAAGCTCACATCGGTGAACATACGGAAGTAGAGCTGTGGGTCGGCCGAGTGGTAACGGCGCACAGAGTCGTACCAGATGGCGAAGCCAGGCATCTGAGCGGGATTGTAGGTCTCGTCGAGGAAGCCAATCTTGTCAATCGAGGGCTCGTAGGTCTGGTTGTCGTTGCTGTCGAAGAAGGCATAGACACGATAGTTCACGGGCTTGAGGTTCTGCGCGATGAAGATACCGTTGGTAGCCGAGCGTGCAATCTTCGAAGGTTTGTACTTGAACATCGTAGAGTCATACTCGACGGGTGTCTCCACCGAGTCGGCCTCGAAGAAGTAGATGAATGTCTTGCCCAATGAGTCGGCCATCTGGCTATCCTCGGTGTAGCCCGACATAAACATCGAGTCGATTCTGTCGCCTGTCGAGAAGACATAGCGAAGGCCGTGGATGATGTTACCCTCGTTGTTGTCGGCAACGGCCGAGCCCAACTCGATAGAGTAGGTGGTGTTGGGCAACAAAGAGTCGTCACGCAACTCGATGAGAAGGTTCTTGCCACGCAGCGTGAGCAGGGGCTTCTTCTTCATTGCGGGCGAGGTATAGACCTCCTTCTGCTGGTTCTTCAGCTGCACATACTCGTTGAACATAAATGTCACCTTGTTGCTCTTGAAGTTGGTGGTGAGATCCATCGGCGAAAGATGTGTAACCACGGGCGGCAAGGTGTCGTATGGGCCTCCGTTGGGTGTGCCGACCGAGGCGCAGCGGCTGAAAAATGCACCCGTAAAGAGCAGCACCACGGCCGCCGTGAGCCAGCGGGTAGAGCTGGATGAGGGTGTGTTGTATGTTTTCACTTTGTTATTCATCTTAACAGTGTAGGCGTTTTATCTATCGTAAGTTATTGTCGTTGTCTTCGTTCTCTGTTGGCTCGTCTGCCTCGCCATCATCCTCGGCAGGAGGGGTTTCGTTATCCTCGGCGGGAGTATCTTCGTCCTCGGCAGGGGGTGTTGGCACCTCTGGCTCCTCCTCTTCCTCGTCGGCGGGGGGAGTAGGCTCGGTGGGTGTGGGCGGAGCGTAAAAGTCGTTCACTACCCACCAGCCCGAGGCGTTGTGCGACTTGCGCCACGAGGCCATATAGAGCTTGGCCAGCACCGACGGCAGATTGACGGGCAGCGTGTACTTGCGGTAGGCGTAGAGCTTCATCGTGGGGTTCACCACCACCAACATCGAGGTGGGGCTCTCAATCTTTATCGAGAGCTGGTACTCCTCGGCGGGGTTGAACTCGCCCACCACATCGGGCTCGGTGAGGGTCTTGCCCGTGAGCTTATTCGTAAGGCGGCGTGCCACAGCATCCTCGTAAGAGGCTATCTTCCACTCCAGGGTATCGACATAGTAGGCGTAGGACTCCAGCTCCACAGCGGGCGTGAACTCACCACCCGACTCCGTCTGGTTGAAGACGGCAGCCTGGAACTGCGTATAGTTTACCACATCCTTGAAGCATCCCTGCAGCAGCAACACGGCCATACAGCAGACGACGCAGGTCGATATTTTTTTCATAGTTTTCTATATGTTTTTAATGTTGTTAAAGCTGTCATTCCGAAGGAGCAAAGCGACTGTGGGAATCTCCTACATAACCACAACCAAGGAAGTTGCCGCGTCGGACTAAAGTCCTCCTCGCAATGACATATTATAACATTTTTTCTTCTTTAATTCTTGTTCTCTTTGTCCTCTACTTTTCGGAGCATCTGCTCGACACTCTGCTTTAGCAGGGGATGTTGCCATTCGGCGGCCACCTCCCGAAGGGGGCGTAGTACGAACTCGCGTTCGTGCATAAGCCTGTGCGGCAGGGTCAGACGCTCGCTCTCAACGACCAGGTCGTCGTAGAAAATCACATCCACATCCACCACCCTCGAGGCGTAACGCTGTCCCGTGAGTTGCTTCTCCTTCAGCTCGGCCTCGCGGTTGCGACCCACCATCTGCTCGATGGAGAGTGCCTGCGTGAGTACCTCCTCGGGTGAGAGCGTAGTCACCACCACCAGCGCCTGATTGGCGAAGGGGTCATTGCACTCGAAGCCCCACGCCGCTGAGGCGTGAATCTGCGAAGAGCGCTCCACCGTGCCTATATGTTGGGCGACAAGCTCTGCCGTCAAGCGCAGTATAGCCTCTCGCTCGGGCGCATTGCTGCCAGTGAGCAGTGCCACGCGGTGTTGTTCCTTTACCATCTGCACTACTTCAGGCGGTTAATCTGCTTGCTCACCGCCAGCGCGAAGTGAGTGAATATAATCCTCGAGTTACCGTTCTGGCTCACCTGGCGCATAGCGCTCTCGATCTCCGAAATCAGGTACTCGATATTCTGGTTGCCGATGAAGGGCGCAAACTTATTACAGAAGGCGGCCTCCTCGCCCCAGAGGTAGCTTATCTCTCCGAGGCCTGCGTGCAGCATATAACTCTCCCTCAAAAGGCGCGCCGCGTGCCACAGCATCGAGCGCTGTTGCTCGCGCGAGAGTTGTGCCACCTCGTCGGCCCACTCCATAAGCTCGAGATGCTTATCGTTATACGACAGACGCATCAGCGAGCAGAACATATCGAACGACTCCTTGCGTACGGCATCCTCGCCACCGCCCGTGAGTCGTCGCCACTCCAACACATCGCCAGCGGCAAGGCGTGCGAGGTTGTAGTTCTGCTGCCTATCGCCACCCTCGGCCAGAGCCACCAAATCGTCAATCGTGAGGCGTGGCACAGCCACCTCCTGCGTACGCGAGATGATGGTCGGCAGCAGCAGGTCGGTGCGCTCACTAACCAGGATAAAGAGCGTCTTATCCCACGGCTCCTCCAGAATCTTCAATATCTTGTTGGCGGCCTCCTCATTCATAGTCTCGGGCTGCCAGATGATGGTTATCTTATACTCCGACTCGAAGCTCTTGAACTGCAGGCGGCGGATAATCTCGTCGGCCTCGCGTGCCGAGATCATACCACGCAGGGTCTTGCCCAAGTCGAGTCTGTCGTACCACTCCTGACGCGAGAAGTAACCGCCACTCTCGCTCACCATCTCACGCCACAGCGGCATAAAGTCGGCACTCAGCACCACCTCGCCACTCTTCTTACCCTGCTTATTGACGGGGAAGATGCAGTGCAGGTCGGGGTGCGCCAACGCCTCCATCTTGATGCACGAAGGGCAGACGCCACACGAGTCGCCATCCTGGCGATTCTGGCAGTTGAGATACTGGGCATAGGCCAGAGCCAAAGGCAGTGCGCCCGTGCCTGCCGCACCACTGAAGAGCTGTGCGTGGCTGACACGGCCCGAGTCGATACTCGCCGCCAAATGGCGTTTCAACGCCCCATGTCCAATTACATCCTTAAACCTCATATTTTCGTTAATTACTTTTCTTCCCTTAAAAACTTGCTTCGGGAGCATTTTTCTAAATTTGGGAAATGGGTTCTCCGTAAGCATTTCCTAAATTCGGAATAACTCGCTCCGTGGGCTTATTCTAAAAATCAAAAACCTAATTCTGAATTTTTAGGCTCATTCTCTTCATCTCCAGCGCCGCATCGAAGGTGCCCGGTATCTCCCAACCGAAGTTCATACCCGTGATGGCCAAATCGTTTAGGTCACTCTTCGTAAAGCTACCCTTCTCGCGCATAGCCTCAACGGCTCTTCTAACCAGCGGCAAGATGTCGTAGTCGGCTCTGTGCCACTCGCCGTCGCCTAACCTTACATCGCCCCACACCGTGCGTGGCGGAATGGTGTAGATGAAGGTCGAAGTGCCCACATCCCAATGCACCGTCTCGCGTTCGGCAAGGCGCTCGTAGCGGTAGTCGAAGGTGGGGATGCCCACCCACAGACCCAATCCGTGCTCCTCGCTTTGGGGGTTGATGTTGCGCACCATCAGGTAGAAGGGCGCTTGCGCTGTGTGCAGACTCTCGTCGAACTCCTCGCCCATACGGTTCAGGCAGTGGTCGATGCGCAGCTCCATCTGAAACTGCAACCCCTCCAACTTGCCCACGCGTGGTGGTTCGGGGAAATCCTGCTGCACCAGAAGGTGTGTCCACGGCTCGTCTGCGCGTCGCGGGTGGTCATACTCGCGGCTTGTGGTAAGTCCCAGCGTCAGCACTCCATCGCGGCTCAAAGCCACGCGCTTGCCCTCGTTGCTGAAGGCTATGCAGTCGCCCTCAGCCGTAGGCTCAGCACCCGCCAAGTCGTAACGGCTCGACCATTGGCAGAGCTGCCAGATGGGGCTCTGGTCGCACGGCTGAAAACGCAGCGTATCGGTGCAGGTGCGGCTGAAGCCACCACCCTTCTGCACGATGTGCGGCCACAGCGGCGAGAGCGCCACGCCACGCTCGAAGCGGGCATCGGCGATAAGTTCCTCGCCCGTAGAGTCGCTCACCCCCTGGCTCGTAGTGCAACCCGCCACGGCGAACCACACCAGAACAAGCCACAGAGCTATGTTTACATTGCGTGCCACTCTGTCTGCTATTTACCTGTTGAGCCGAAGCCGCCAGCGCCACGCTCGGTGGTGCCCAACTCCTCGACTGCCTGCCACTCAATCTGCTCGTAGCGTGCCACGATCATCTGTGCGATGCGCTCGCCAGCCTCGATGGTGAAGGGCTGGTTGCTCAGGTTCACGAGGATGACCTTAATCTCGCCACGATAGTCGGCATCGATTGTGCCGGGCGAGTTCAACACCGTGATGCCGTGCTTGGCGGCCAAGCCACTGCGGGGACGAATCTGCATCTCGCAACCCTCAGGCAGCTCGACGAAGAGTCCCGTAGGTACCATAGCTCGCTCCAGAGGCTGGAGTGTGATGCTCTCCTCGATGTTGGCACGAATATCCAGACCCGCCGATTGGGGAGTCTGATACTCGGGAAGCGCAAAGCGCGAATGGTTTACAATCTTAACTTTCATAATGCTTTATATTTTCTTGATTTTTAGTCTTGCAATCACGCCCTCACGCCAGATGGCATAGCCGCCATAGAGAGCCAGCAGGGCGATGTTCACCCCATAGCGAAGCACCATATTGGGGCAGTCGCCAACGGTAAGTTCGCTCGCGAAGTAGAGCGCCAGCGCCAGCGCGACATATCCTACGATGCGACCAATGTCGTAGGGTGTGGGGAAGTAGCGGCGGTTGAGGTAGTAGCTCACGGCCACCATAGCAGCCTCGGCCGCAAAGCGCGACCACGCAGCGCCGTAGTTACCCCATCGTGGCACCAGCACAAGGCTCGCCACAACGGCAACGGCCAGACCCACGAATGTCACATATATGGCAAATCGGGTGCGCTCCTCACGCTTATACCAGAACGAGAGGTTGAGCCACACGCCCGCCATCACATTCGAGCCGAGTATGATGGGCAACATATCAATTCCCTCGCGGAAGTCGCGACCTACAATCAGCGCAAACAGATCACGCAACAGCGCAATGCCGAGGAAGATAGCCATCGAGGCCATCACAAAGTACTTCATCGCGGCGGCGTTAGACTCCACAAACTCCTCCTTGCGGAAGTTCGAGAGGAAGAAGGGCTCGGCCGCAAAGCGATACATCTGCGTGAAGAGAGTCATCACGACGGCAATCTTTGTGATTGCTCCATAGACGCCGAGTTGTGCCATTGCCACCCCTTCGGGCAGGATGTACTTAATCATCTGTCGGTCGATAAACTCGCCCGCAGTGCCCGCCACACCGCCAATGAGCAGCGGCAACGAGTAGGCGAAGATTCGCTTCAAGAGCTGCTTGTCGATTGTGGGGCGTGTGCGCTCGGTGGTGGGCAGGATGGCTATCAGCGTTATGATGCTCGCGGCAAGGTTTGCCACGAAGACCCAACCCACACCAAAGAGAGTGTCGAACAACCCCACGCTCATAAATGTGATAGCGAGGCTGATATTTACAAAAACATTGAGCGCCTTGAGTGCCACGAACTTCAGCGCCTTGCCCTGCTCACGCAGTCGTGCAAAGGGTATCATAGTGGCCACATCGAGTAGAATGATGATGACAACCAGGACGATATATTCGGGGTGTGCCACATAGGCTGGGCCCATCAGTTGGGCCACACCGTCAAGGAATAACATCACCACCGCAAAGAAGAGCGCAGCCGCCACGATGGTAGCACCCCAAGTGGTGGCGAATACTCGGCGCTTGCCCTGACGAATCTGTTCGGCAGTCGCACCCTCGGCCTCGGCCTTGGCGGCAAAGCGGAAGTAGCTCGACTCCATACCCATCGACAGCAACACCAGTGCAAAGGGTATAAGCGCGTAGATGTCGGTGACGATTCCGTACTCTGCCTGCGTGAACGCATAGGTGTAGATGGGCGTCAGCAGGTAGCTCAGGAATCGCACCACGATGGTGCTGATGCCGTAGATGGCGGTCTGTTTTGCTAATTTTTCTAACATAAATTCTTCGGTCGTTTCGCTCTCGTGCGTATGCGCTATGTGCCTATGCTCGCGCACGCGACGCGCGTTGTAACCCGCAAAGTTAAAAATATTATATCACAAAACAAAATCGTGACCTCGTGCGGGTGGCTCGGCGGAGGCTGTGGAGGGGCTGTTTCGGTAGATATTTTGGTCTTTTTGTGGCATTTTTGCGGCCTTTTTGTGCTATTGGGTGGACTAAATGTGCTATCGGAGAGCGATTTTTTGGCATCGTGGGGCGTCCTGGTGGCGGTTTAACGCCCTGCAAACTTTGATGTTATGATTTTGCAGTGAGCGAAATAACTTGTATTTTTGTGGCGAGGAGAAATTTTTTTGAACGATTTTTTTGCGGGCCCAGGCGAGGGGCATTTTGGTGGCAACGAGAGCAAATGCTACAAAATGACCAATTTGCGGGGCGCAAAATCATAACGGATTAAGAGATGAAAAAGTGGCTTTTGGGGGTTGTTTTGCCCCTTGCGATATTGCTTGTTTCGTGTAATATAGACGAGGAGGTGAACTTCGGCGAAGCGCCAAGAATTGAACTGTCGGGTAGCGGCGTATATGAGCTGAAATTGGGTGAGACGCTCACCATTTCGCCCCGAGTGGAGAGTGCCGAAGGGGCTTCGTATAAGTGGACTCTGGATGGCAAGAAGGTGGGTGCCGCGGCATCGTATAGGTTTAAGGCCGAGCAGGTTGGTACATTCTACCTCACACTCGAGGTGTCGAACGAGATGGGTAGCGACAAGGCCGACTTCCGCATCGAGGTAGTGGCTCTGCAGTTGCCCGTAGTGTCGCTTGCCGTAGGGGCTGATGGAAGAATGGAACTGCTCAAGGGGCGGGAGTATGAGTTGCTCTCGTCGGTGGCTAATTCCAAGGGTGCGAAGTATGAGTGGTCGCTGGACGGAAAGGTGGTCGGCGAGGAGCCGTCGCTGAGTGTACAAATAGACCAAAACGGAGAGTATCAGCTATCGCTCAAGGTGCGTAACGACGACGGCGAGGCCGAGGCTACGGCGACACTCTGCGTGGTGGAGCGATTAGCGCCCGCGCTCTCGTGCGGTGCCGCGAAGAGGTATGTTTCGCTCGGCAGAGCGCTCTACATCGAGGCGGTGACGGAGAATTTTCTCTCGCCCGAATTTAGTTGGAGCGTCGATGGCGAGGCTGTCGAGGGCGGCAAGGTGCTTGCGTTTGAGCCTGCGGCAGAGGGCGAATATTGCGTTGAGGTGGTGGCGACGGATAGCGACGGTATGACCTTGACGGCGAGAGTCCAGGTTGTATGCTGCGCTGAGGAGGGAGCCTACCGCCGTGAGGCTACCGCCGAGAGCCAGAGGTCGTGGAGCAGACTCTTTGAGTACACCCCCGCGCCAGGTCAGTTTATCAATGAGGATAAGTCGGGATTTGCTGGTGAGCAGAGTGCCGAGGCGGCTGTGAAGTATGCCGAAAAGCGTTTGCAATCAGGCGGTTATCTCTCGCTCGGAGGCTGGGGAGGATATGTCGTTGTGGGCTTCGACCACAGCATCGCCAACGGCTCGGGCAGCGACTTTGTGATAAGAGGAAATATGCACGAAGGCTCGTCAGAGGCGGGTGTGGTGTGGGTGTCGCAGGACACTAACGGCAACGGTCAGCCCGACGATGAGTGGTATGAGTTGCGAGGTTCGGAGTACGACAAGCCTACTTCGTGGCGCGACTATGCCGTGACATATTACCGCCCTGCGGCGGAGCAGATGGATGTGCTGTGGCGCGACAATCGTGGCGGTGCGGGTCGCATTGCGCGTATGGATGCCCACAAGCAAGCGCACTACTTCCCCGCCTGGGTTGAGGGTGCGGAGTTCACCCTGCGAGGCACGCGCTTGAAGGACAACACCACGCTCGACAGCGTGACGGGCAACTATGTGAATGCCCCCTTTGCGTGGGGTTATGCCGACAATTTGGGTAGCGACCTGGGTGAGGGTGGTGGCCAGGTAAATGAGTTCGATATAGCCAATGCCGTGACTGCAGGAGGTCACGATGCCGACTTGCAATATATTGATTTTGTGAAGGTTCAGACCGCTATCAACCACTCGGCTGGTCACCTCGGCGAAATCTCCACCGAGGTCTGCGGAATCGAAATTCAAAATTAAGAATTCAGAATTGGATTTTAGAATTAATAAAATTCTCCCTCTATGTTAGAGGGAGTACCCTTTAGGGGGAGGGAGTGTGTTAATTTTGGGAGTGTGTTCTTGGGATGATATATTCCACCAATTTACAGACTCCTCCGTCACACTTTCAGTGTGCCACCTCCTCTAGCTTAGAGGAGGAATTATTGTTAGCCACTTTACGGCTGTGGGACATTATCCATTAGCGTTAAGAGTATCCTCACTTAATGAAAAAAAGGTTGCCCCGTGAGGACAACCTTTTGTTTTATAGCCATTTCTTGTATCGGAAGAACCAGATGGTGACGCCCGAGGCGAGAACCATCAGTAGTATGGCGAAGATGTAACCCATCGGCAGCGTGTAGTCCCCCACATTGAGCACCCACTCCAGCTCGGGCATCACGCGGAAGTTCATACCGTAGATACTCGCGATGAGTGTGGCGGGCAGGAAGATTACGGCGGCCACCGAGAAGATCTTTACAATCTCGTTCTGCTCGATGTTAATCAGACCCAGCGCCGAGTCCTGGATATAGTCCAGACGCTGGAAGCTGAAGTCGGCGTGGTTGATGAGCGAGTTCACATCCTTGATCATCAACTGCAGACGGGGGTAGATATCGTTAGGGAAGCGCTCGCTACGCAGGATTGACGAGAGGATGCGCTGGCGGTCAAAGATGTTCTCGCGCAAGACCATCGTATTCTCCTGCAGTGAGTTGATGCGGTGGATTACCTCCTTGTCGATGGTATCCTCGGTGTTGATATCCTTGCTCAGGGCTGCAACCTGCTTACCCACGAACTCCACGAGGTCGGCATCGAAGTCGATACGCACCTCGAGCAGCGAGATGAAGATGTGGTAACCCGTCGAGTAACCTCGGTAGTTCATCTGCAGACGCTTCTCGGCCTCGCGGAAGGTGCGCGACTCGGCCGAGCGCATCGACACCAGCACACCCTCGTTTGAGAGGATGAACGATACGGGCTCGACAGAGAAGGTATTGCCTTGCGGAACGAAGAAGTTGGTGTTGGAGATAATTGAGTTCTCGTTCTCGGAGTACTTCGAGGTTGACTCAATCTCCTCGACCTGCTGGCGAGTCTGGAGGCTCTCCTCCATAAAGTTCTCGACGGCCTTCTGCTCCTTGATTGAGGGCGAGAGCAGGTCAATCCAGAGTATATCGTCATAGCCCAGATTGTCCAACAATTCGGGCTCGGCATTTCGTATAATTTTGTTGTATTGCTTGAGGTATATCGTCAGCATAACTGCTTGGTTTTACGGGTTGAACTCATCTGTTATTTGTTTACGCGTGGGAGAGCAATACAATCCCTCGCGAGAGTGTCCGTCGCCTGAATCAGCAGGCGGCTAACCTCTTCAGCCCGGATTGGATCGCGGCTCAATCTTTATGCCCGCGTCCCAGAACTTTTGCAGTGCCCGATGTTTCTCGGCATTGAAAACGAAGTCTATATTCTGCGTCAGATATTCGTATGCGTTGTAGTGCTTCTGGTCGAAGCCAGCCTCAACCACCGCCTCCCATATCGACTCCACGCCAAAGGTCAGGGCGTGCTGCAGGGCGTCGATATGCTCGTAGGGCGTACCCTTGCGGGCTACCCACACGGCAAAGGCGAAGGGCATACCCGTAGCCTTGTTCCACGCCTCGGAGAGGTCGTAGTTGTAGCGGAAGAGCTCCTCGTGGTCGAAGACCTTGTCGCCGATTAAGAGGAATGCATCAGTAGCCTCGGCGAAGGCTATCTGCTGATAGTCATCCAGCTGATACCACTCGGGCGCAATCTTCCAATACTTGGCGGCCAGGTAGCCCAGCAACTGCACCGATGTGCGCGAGTGGGCGTCGAGGAAGACGCGGCGCACCTGCTCGATGGGTACATTGCTGAAGAGCTCGACGGTGCGAACCTTGCCCGCAGCGCCTATGCAGTAGTCAGTGATGATGTTTGTTGATTTGAGTGAGGGAACCATAGCCGAGGGCATCAGCGCGATGTCGGCCTTGCCCGCTATGTAGTTCTCGTAACACCCCGAGGGAGGGGTAAGCAAAAGGTCGGCACGAAGATTACCCTCGTGCTGGATACCATATATGAATGGTATCGTATTGAGATACGACACTGCCGCTATGCGTGGAATGGTGACCATCATCCATATATTGTTCGCTTAAGTTACACAATGTGCGCCACCCGCTGATGGTGTGCGCTTTCTGTTTGCAGCCCCCTCCGTAGCCGCAAAAAGCGGTTATCGAAAGGCACTACGATGTGCAAATATAACAAATCGTATGCAAAATGCCAAATCTTGGAGTATTTTTTCGTCTATTTGCTGTTGCGGGATGAGGTTTGTTAGAATTTTGCGGCGACTGAAATGTCGAGAATTCAAAATTCAAAATTACCTTTTTTGTCATTACGAGAGCCTTTAGGCTCGTGGTAATCTTATTTGGGTAGCAGGAGATTGCCGCGTCGGACTTTTAGTCCTCCTCGCAATGACATATACTATAATAAAAATTCTCCCTCTAAGCTAGAGGGAGTACCCTTTAGGGGGAGGGAGTGTGTTAATTTTGGGAGTGTGTTCTTGGAATGATATATTCTACCAATTTACAGACTCCTCCGTCACACTTTCAGTGTGCCACCTCCTCTAACTTAGAGGAGGAAATTTTATTAAGTGAGGATGCTCCTCTTGCTAATTAATGGTGTCCCACAGCCGTAGGTAGGAGATTAATCCACTTCGTGTCTTTTCCCTGCTCCTGCTCGGCATAATTCAAACAAGTTTGA
>JAFZFX010000033.1 GCA_017555695.1 Alistipes sp. | reverse complement strand
CATCCTTACCATCTGCGCCATCGCTACCATTTGCACCATCTTTACCATCCTCGCCAGCTGCCTTGCCGAGCTGTGACCATGTAGTGCCGTTGTCGTATGAGATATACCAATACTCGTTCTCAATCTTAAGTTGAGGTGTGATACCATCAACGCCATTTGTACCATTAGAACCGTTATCTCCATCAATGCCCACGGCCTTAATCTTGTTGCCATTTGCATCTTTCAACCACTCGCCGTCAAGTGTCCAATAGTAGATGCCATCTGTGTGCTGCTTTACGCCAATCTGGGGCGAGTGACCATCAAGACCATTTGCACCATCCTTGCCATTCTCACCATTCTCGCCGTGGTAGATTGTTACTGCACCACTCTTCGAGAAGTTGATGGTGTAGCCGATAGTCTTGCCACCATCGACAACTGGTGTAACCGAAGTAACATAGTCGTTGTTCTGCAATGCCTCAACGATTGTCTGCAACGCCTCAATATTTGAATTCATCTGGTTGCACAAGGTGCGCAACGCTTCAAATGCCGACCACGTTGGCAACTTGATGACTGTACCATCAGCCAAAGTGATAACAACATACTCGCTATTCGATGAGTCTACGCTCTGGAAGAATGAGTCTCCATCCTTACCATCTGCGCCATCGCTACCATTTGCACCATCTTTACCATCCTCGCCAGCTGCCTTGCCGAGCTGTGACCATGTAGTGCCGTTGTCGTATGAGATATACCAATACTCGTTCTCAATCTTGAGCTGTGGGGTGATACCATCTGCGCCGTTCTCACCATCAACTCCATCGGTGCCATCTGCACCATCTTGACCGTCTTTGCCGTCCTCACCATCTTGACCATCTTTGCCGTCCTCACCATCTTGACCATCTTTGCCATCGACACCCACAGCCTTAATTTTGTTACCAGCTTCATCAAGCAACCACTCGCCATCAAGTGTCCAATAATAGATGCCGTCGCTATCCTGACGAACACCGACTATTGGCGAGTGTCCATCCTTACCATCAGCGCCGTTGACACCATCTATGCCATCTGCACCATCCTTGCCATCCTCGCCATCAACTCCATGGTAGATTGTTACTGCACCCGACTTAGAGAAGTAGATGGTGTAGCCAATGGTCTTGCCATCCTCGACAATTTGCTGAACAGAAGTAACATAGTCATTATTCTGAAGTGCCTCCAAAATCTGCTGCATAGCCGAGATATTTTGATTCATCTCCTCGCACTGCTTCTTCAACTGATCAAAGGCGTACCATGTTGGGATTTTGATTGTTGTGCCATCGGCAAGAGTAAAGACCACATAGTCATCATTCGATGTATCAACACCCTCAAAGAATGAGTCGCCATCCTTGCCATCAGCGCCATCGCTACCGTTAGCACCATCCTTGCCATCCTCACCCGTTGCCTTACCGAGCTGAGTCCAAGTTGAGCCTTTGTCATACGAGATATACCAGTAGTCATTCTCGATTTTGAGCTGAGGGGTGATGCCATCAACGCCATTTGCACCATTAGCACCATCAACTCCATCGGTGCCATCTGCGCCATCTGCGCCGTTCTCACCATCCTTGCCATCTTCGCCATCTTCGCCATCAGCACCATCCTTACCATCGATACCGACCGCCTTAATCTTGTTGCCAGCCTCATCAAGCAACCACTCGCCATCCAAGGTCCAGTAGTAGATACCATCCGAATCCTGTGCTACGCCAATAATAGGAGTGTAACCATCCGTGCCATCTTTTCCATCAGCACCGTCCTCGCCATTAACACCATCCTTGCCATCTTCGCCGTGGTAGATAGTGATAGGCTCGCCCTTGGCAAAGGTGATTGTATAACCAACGGTCTCGCCATCCTTGGTTATGGGCGTAACGCTTGTGATGTAGTCGTGTGTCTCAAGGGCCTCAAGGATTGCCGCCATCGCATCGATATTGGCATTCATCTCCTTGCACAACTTCTCGAGTGCTGTAACTCTATCCTCAAGGTTTTCTACCCTACCAACCAACGCACTATCGTCGTATGAGCAACTTGACAATCCGACTAAAACTGCTGAAATAAGTATAATAATTCTCTTCATATCCATATATTTTTGCTTATTGTGTACCAAACAACAACACCCCCGAACAGAGTTCGTTGGTGCAGTTGTCGGATGTATGATTTAGACTACTCCCAGTTATCAATCTCGCCGTCGATATTGATCTCAATCTTCTCCTGGTCGGGCGATGTGTTGAGTGTCACTGTTATTGTATGCTGCTTGCCTGGGCGGAACGACATATCTGTTTCGAGAAGATATGCAATACCCTCCATTGTAACCTCTATGAGGGGTGTCGAGCGCTCGATGAACTGAGGCACAACAATAGCCTCGAAGCTGTCGCCATCCACTCTGTGCATCTTGATAGTCTTTGTTGGGCTGTTATGATACTTCTCCAACGAGCCTCTCTTCCAGTCTACGAGGGCTGTTGTAGCGGTGTTGTAGACGCTAACCACAATCTCCTCGGGGAGTTCACCCTCGTAGCTTGGACCACGCTCGATGTTAACCACAAGGCGCGACATCATATGCTCGAACTTGAGGACTACGGCGCCATCTTCGCGTGCCACACGCTCGCTCTTAGCCCACATAATATCTGATGCCTCATATCCTCCGAGCGCATCATCAGTGCTCTCTGTCGACTGGTCTGTAGCAATCTCAAATAGCACGTTCTCTACGCTTGGCAAATCGCGATATGGATATATGCCGTAGAAGTCGCAGGGGGCGTCGCTCCAATATAGTGTGCGCTGACCCTGCCATGTGCCATTTGTGAGTGTCATAGCCTCGTTGTTGAGGTAGTTACCCGAGGGCTGCAACTCAGCCACACGGTCATCCTCGGTGTACTCCACTGCAAATAGGCCGAAGCAATCGCCCTCATCGAAGTGAGTGCCTGTAACGCGTGTTGCAGAGCCCACTGAGGCCTCTACAGATATTGTATCGGGGGTTACCACCTCTTGTGGCTCCACGGTGCTATTCTCACAGCTCGCCATTAGGAGAGCTGCAACTGCCAAAATATAATTACTCTTTTTCATAGTTATTCGTCCTAATGGTTATTTGTTAGACTTCTTGAGCTGAGGCTTGTCACCCATATACTTAGGAGGCATCTGCTTACCTGCGCCGCTGTTAGAGACTACCAACGATGACTCGATGGGGTTAAATGCTGCGCGAGTGTTATTCGATGCGTCGCGCACATCGCGTGCATAGAAGTCGTTGATATCGAACTCAAGGCCGCCGTAACGCATTATGCGCTCTACCATCTCCTGGCGAGATATTGCCGAGTAGTATGGGATGTTGTTGTTCATACACGATGTAGCCTCCGAGCGATAGATGCCACGAGTGTGGAAGTAACCGCCCTCATACATATCCACGATATTTGAATAGTCGGGGTGGTAGATGAGGTGTGCCCACTCCACGCTCTTCATATCGCCGCTCTCCGAGAGGTTACGATACCATCCGAGCGCCTTACTAAGACGGAACTCGTCGAGGTGGTCGCAACAAATGCAAGTGCAAGACTGGATAAAGGCATTGTGATAGATATACTCATCTGCGAGCTTTGCGAAACCGTGGCCACCCGCCTCGTGCTGCACGATGCCGCGGAAGTCGAATGGGTAGGCATCGGCCGACATTGGGCATATTGCTATTGCCGAGCCATCGCCCCACATGTAGCAGATACCGCCATAATCCGTTGTATTCTCTACCATCACCACAAGACTCTCGTTGAGGTTGCCCTCGTTTACGGTCTCAGCCAACATAGCATACTCGAATGTTGTCTGCGTGTCGGGGCTGATACCCTCGAGAGAGTACTGCGAGCCGAACTTAGCATCCTTAATGGTGTTTACCGTACCCATACCCGAGTCGTGAGATAGGCCCACGATAGTATATACATTGAAGTGGTCGCGATAAGTCTTGTAAGGCTCGATAGCGAAGTAGTGGTCAATAGCCTCGTTGATGCCTGCGAGATAGCTGCCGTGTGCGATGTCGCGAGCATCGAAGCAGTCGCCCATAAATACGATGTTAACGCCATCGCCCTGGGTTGCTGTCTGGTTTACTATCACCTCGCCGTCGTAGTTGTCGCAGTCATACTGCTCCACCTTGAGTGTTGAGCGGTAGTCCTTGTCGTTGAGCAAGAATACCACCTCGCCAGCGCGACCACTGTTTGTCTCGTAGTTGACATAGCCATTTGACTGAGTGCCAATCGCAGTCTCGAATGTACCAACCTCGGCATCCTCCATAGAGCTAATTGTTACCACAACATCGGTCTTACCTACGCCCTCTGATGGTGTCACTGTCACCCACTCGGGGCAGCTCTCCACGCTCCATGCCTGACCTGCGGGCACACGGAGCAACAACTCGCGGCTGTACTCGCTGTTTAGCGCACGCATAAGGCTACGCGAGATAGAGAAGTCGTAGTGGGCAGCGATACGCCTAAAGTCGCTCCAGCCAGCCGCTGTCTGATACTTCACCACCGACTGCTCGGGCACCTCAAGTGTGAAGTTATCCTTGGCTACGCCATTGAATACTCCGCTACCACATACTGGAGGCGTTACTGCCTCACAAGTAATTTTCGAGAGGTAGTAACAGTACATAAATGCATCGTTACCAATGGTTGTCACGCTCTTTGGTATAGTAATCTCTGGCAAATTAGAACAGTCCCTAAACGCAGTAGCTCCAATTGTCATAAGACCCTCGGGTAAAACAATAGCCTCGCTTAATCGGGAATTAAACGCAAATGCACCCGTATCAATAGATATTAGTTCACTATTTTCGGCAAAGGTAATACTTGAAAAATCACAATTCCAAAATGCAGCATTTGATATTATCTTCAACGATGCAGGAATCACCAACTCTCCTTGTAATGATGTGCAATAAAGGGCGCCATATTCTAACTTCTGGAGACCTTCAGGCAATGTAAGAGTACCATTGAGATTATAGCATTCACTAAAAGCATAACCGCCAATAGTTTTAATATTTTCTGGAATAGTTATACTGCCACTAAGTCCTCTACATGAACTAAAACAGTATGCTGGAATCTCAGTAAGTTTATGAGGCAACACCAATGATCCAGAAAGCATATAGCACATAGAAAAGCAAGAGTCACCTATACTTTCCAGCGATTCTGGCAAATAGAGCTCTCCACTCATCGATTTACAACTATTAAACACATTACTACCTAACACCTTAAGATTATGTGGCAACTGCAATGATGTGATATTAGTGCTGTGAAATGCAAAGTCTTCAATCTCTACCACATCATCGGGGATAATAAGTGCTCCCGAGAGGAGTGTACCATAAAAGGCATGGGCACCAATCTTTGTTACATACTCTGGGAATACGAAATAGACAAGCGAAGATTTACCATTAAACGCATAATCAGGAATCTCGTTTGCTCCAACGCCGTAATTAGAATTAGCGCCCCAGCCACTATGCGAAATCTCCGAGTTGGGGAAACGCTCCTCCGCTTCGCGCTGTGCCTCCTCCCACGATGCAGGCTTTTCTGTAGTGAAGTAAACATACTGGTAAGCGCCATCAATATATCCATACCAATACCATTTGTTAATATCGCCAACAATCTCACACTCCTTGAGGTTTATGGCCGACAAGATAGTCATCTGGTCGCGCATAAAATCGAAATCACCCTTAGCAATCTTACCGCTAACCTTCAAGTTCTTAATCTTTGCAGCATCCTTGCCCGCAGCCTTAATCCTTGCCTCAAGCGTGCCAGGCTCCTCACAGTGTACGACATAGTACTGGCGAGCCTCGCCACCATGAGATTCGAGGTCGGCAACCCAGTCGATAATCTCGGTAGCAGCCAACTCCAACTCAAACTCGCCAGAGGGCGACTTCTTATTTACCTTGAGCGTGTACTTAGTCTGCTTGCCCGCCTCGTAGTTAGTAGCAACATCGGTCTTGAAACGGCGTGTGATGCCATCAACAGTAATATCGAGCAATGCCTTGCCCGCATCGACGCTCTGGGGAACAACAATAGCACGGAAGCCCTCGGCACCATCCTTCATAACGATGCCCTCCAACGCCGCCTCGCCAGTAGCAGTAGCAACACCTGTAGAGAGGTCGATATCGGCAGTGCGCGTAGTGCTCATAAGCAAAACACCCTTATCCAAGGCATCCCACTCGCCAGCATCGAAGCCACTACCCTCGTTCAACACAACATTGACACACGCCAAGCGGTGTGAGAAGCGCAACTTAATGGCATTGCTCGAGGGTGCTACATTCTCGGCATATGCCCACAAGAAGTCTGACTGACCATAGCCATCGACAGCATTCTCGCCACTCTGATCCTGAGCAACCTCGAACTTATAAGCACCAACGCTCTGTGGATTGCTATATGGGTAGTAAGCATAGAGGTCGATATTGGTCTCGGCATCCTTGTAATAGACCGAGCCACTCGATGTCCATGTCATGCTCTTCTCATCATAGGTGTAACGGGCGTTATCCACCTGGTTGCCACTATCGACAAGCACACCCTGTGTAGCATTCTTATCGGTGTAGTTAACACCATAAAGACCAATCTGGTCGCCATCGCAGAAACCTCCATCATCAACACGAGTGGTATACTCCTGCGAAATTGAACCGTTAATGTTGATGGCAATAGCACCATCAGGGACAGATTGGTGAGGCACAATGACCTCAACATCCTGTGTACAGCCGCACAAGGCAACAACCATTATGCACGCTGATAAGTAAAAAAAACTTTTCATAGTGTATTTATTAATTTGTTTGTATTTACATCGTGTTGTGCAACAAAATAACAAAGGGAAACACTCAACCTACAGCGGTCGAATGCTCCCCTTCACAGTATACAATTAGCGTGAGCGTACTTTATAAAATACCCCCCCCCAATTTTATATTATTGAAAATCAATATATTACACAGATACTGCATTTATTTGATTTTTGTTTACATCTAAGATGTAACAAAGGTAGTTAAATTTTAGTAATTGAGCAAGTATCAGTTAAAATGGGATAAAGAATCACGCAGCTATCGAACCACAAACTACAATTCGTTCTTTAAAATACTACACTGTGTGTCGGATAGTTACAAGAATAAACAAGAAAAAGAAAAGGACAAATCTTGCGACTTGTCCTCTTTAGTAGGTCTCGGAGATTGAGGTTAACGAGGCACACCACATCGAAATTTCTAACCTATTCTTGCGCAAACACCATAACTATTGTGTCGTTTTAACTTAAAAGATTAAAAAGTTAAAAAGAATTTCACTTTTTTGTGAAATAACTATTGAAAAATAAAATCGAAAACTTATGTTTTAGTAAAGAGCATTAAGCTCAGTAAAAATAATTTTAATAAAAACATATAATAATGAAAAGTATTTTGATTAACACTTCAGCTGAAATTAAAGAGCTGTACAATTTATTAAGCACAAGTAATCATTGGATGATTCGTGAGAAAATGGATGTTTATCGCATCGATGAAAATGGCGCGATGCACATATTCTATGAGAAGCAGAGAGAATTTGCCGATGCCGAAGGTAGATACCTAAGCATATATGTGAAATTTAAGAGTGGCCACTTCTATGTATCGCCACACGACCAAGTATGCTTAAGTAGAGGTAATGATAATGCAAGTCTCTATGAAGAGGACAAGTGTAGTATATACGCTTTTATCAACGACTACCTACCATCACATCCTGAAGCCACAGATGTTGTCGAGAAGCTTATCTGTAACATTGACGGCATAGAATTCACCATCACTCCAGACTATTCTGACTTGATGTATTTAGATGTCCTCACCAAGTCGAAAGTTCAAGAAAGACCTATTATATTAGGTTTTCCCGATGCCAGACTCAACATCTCGTATTAATAATAATGGCCGTCGATCGACGGCCATTGTTGCTTAAGAAGCGTATCCTCCTGTTGAGTGTCGGCTCTGTGGTATGATAACATTGTGGATATTGTCAATATACTTGCCCAGCGGTATCATATAGGGAGAGAAGATGCCCAGCCTCTCATCAAATGGGGCCTCGTTCACCACAATCTCCTTTGTGATATCGCCATTCTCACACACATACTGCACTATGGTATTCAAGAACTCCTCCTGCTCACTATTGAGCGCGCTGTCGGACAGGAAGTCACTGAATTTATCGAGCGCCTCACGCCTATCTACGCCTATGAGCGAGTGAATGAAGGCTGCCACATTACCACCAAACTGCATCTGCTCCGTATGCTTGGCATAGTCCTCCTTGCTACCGAGCTCCTGCCACAATATGCGCTCAAGCTCATCAATATCCTCTGCTGATAACTGCTCCAGGTTGTATATCTTCTTCAGCACTGGTAGTTTGCGGTTAGCTGCCAGGAAGTCAATGATGCGCTGCTTGTACGACACACGCATCGTGATACCAGGGGTCTCACCATCATCTGTGATTATATCCTTGATGTCGATAACAAACCACTTACCCTTATCACCCTTCAAGAACTGCATCAGCTCACGCAACTCAGTGCGTACCTTCTCCAGCCAGTTGAGTGACACATTCTCCCAGGCCACTACCGATGCCACCTCCTTTAGGATTCCCATCTTTGCCTGTACCTGTGGCAGTGTTGCCTTCTTCTCAATGAGTAGTGTTGCTATCTTCTGTGTCTGTGCTATCTTGTTATCAGCCTTTGTCTCCTCATCCAACAAGCTGAGCTCAATCGCGAGTATCAACGCATCAAACATCTTTGCTGTTGGCTCCAGTGCGCTCTTAGGAAGCAATGGTGCTATGTCATTCTTCAGTGTATGAACATCCACTTCCGAGAGCGATAGCCAGCTATCCACATTCTTGAAGTGACTCACACTCTCCCACTTTGTACGCACTGAGATATGGCTATCCGATAGTGCCATCACCTGGGCCTTGAGTATGCTCTTTAACTCATCGTGTAGTGAGCGGTAGTAGTCATCCTCTTGATACTTCTGGTGCTGTAGGTGGAAGGCTATGTCTGCGCGCAAGCCAAATATGCGCTCCGTGAGCGATATCGTTGAGGGCGTTGATGTGCCATCGGGGTTCTTCTCGAAATACTCAAAGTTACGACACCAGTCGAAGATGTAGAAACACTCCTTATCCTTGCCGTCACCGAAGATGTCTGCCGAGAGTCGAGTACCACGACCTATCATCTGCATAAACTTAATCTTGCTCTTGACAATCTTGAAGAATACCAGGTTGAGCACATCGGGTACATCGATACCCGTGTCGAGCATATCTACCGATACGGCTATCTGTGGGTTGTTGTCCTTTATCTCAAACTTGTCGATGAGGTCCTGCGAATATGTCACATAGTTGTCTATCAACACGCAGAAGTCTGAGCCATACTCAGGGTATAGCTTATGGAATCGCTCCACTATCAACTCGGCGTGACGGTGGTTGTAGGCGAAGATGATGCTCTTGCCTATGCGCTCACCATACTGCACTTTGAGGCCATTCTCCATCAAGTCCTGGAGCACAGCATCTATCGTTGCTTCGTTGAATATGTAACTAAATATCTCTTTGCTGTCTATGTCACGCACCGATGAGTGACCCTCCACGGCATCCTTCAGCCCTTTGATGGCATCCTCATACTCCCATATAGCCTCCATCTGCCTCTTCTCCTCCTCTGTGAGGCTGCTGTATTTGATGCCTTCCTTGAGAATCATCGAGCCACGCTTGAAGCCGTGGTAGTTTACTAGGTAGTGCTCAGCTACGGCATCCTCTAGCTCATAGGCATAGTTTGGCACTCCCTGCTCCATCTCAAAGATGTCGTATGTACTCTTGTCCACCTCGTTGCGTGGTGTCGCTGTAAGTCCTACGAGCATCGCATCGAAGTAGTTGAATATAGCGGCATACTTACCAAATATTGAGCGGTGTGCCTCATCAATTATTATAAGGTCGAACCTACCCACCGAGAATGGTTTGTCCTCGGTGTCGATGTAGTTTATCATCGTCTGGTATGTCGAGAAGGTGATGCGCGCGTTGAGGTCCTTCTCTCCGCTCTCGCTCAGCACACTCGTTGTCGTTGAGGGCAGCAGCTTCACAAAGTTCTTGTGCACCTGACCTACAAGTGAGGTGCGGTCAGCCAAGAACAACACATTCTTCACCCAGCCGTTGCGCATCAGCACATCCACCAACGATATAGATACTCGTGTCTTGCCCGTACCTGTTGCCATCACAAGCAAACCCTTGCGATGCTTCTTGTTGAGGTGCTCACATACAGCCTTGATTGCCATCTTCTGATACGGACGGTCTGTGATGTAGTCCTTCACCGAGAAGTCAGATATATCCTTGCGGCCACGCTGTTGTATCATCAGCTCTAGGTCGTTCGCTGTATGGAATCCATAGAGACGGCGTGGAGGATAGCCTAAGCCATCTATTATGTAGGTCTCAAAGCCATTAGTGTAGTATATCACTGGTCGCACACCATACTGCTTCTCTAAACAATCGGCATATAGCTCTGCCTGATGCTTACCTTTGATGGGTGATACCGATGTGCGCTTTGCCTCAACCACTGCCAGCGGCTTGCCGTTACCTCCAAAGAGCACATAGTCTACATATCCCACCTCGTGCGTATTGGGCATACCCTTCACCTCAACCTCTATGCATGCCTTGAGCGGCTGTACTGCACCCTCAGTAGGATGTATATCCCATCCAGCCTCCTTGAGCATTAGGTCGATGTACATCGCGCGTGTCTCAGCCTCTGAGATGTCACACTCGATGTCTGCTGCTGCATCGGCCGATAACACCACAGCCTTGTCCACCTCCTGTAACGCCTTGTCCGTTGGCAATGCCTCCACCTTGTTGGGGACCATCACTGGTCGCTCCACATAGTGAGGCACGAGACTCTTATCGAATGCCTTTACCTCCTCAACTACTCGTAACTTTAGGAGCACAGCACCTACCACATTGTAGATGTTGAGCAGGGCGAAGAATGCCTCCTTACGACTCACCTCGGCAATGTGGGCCGCATTGTTACCCACCTTACGCACATAGTGTGCAGCCATCATCAGGTTGTCGTTTGCCACAAAGGTCACAAAGGGCTCACCGCTCACCAACTCAAGTAACGATGTGCGCTCACCAATCTCAATGCCCTTTAGCTTGTATACCTCTCTTACGATATACTCCAACGCTCGGCGTGAGTTTATGGCACTCATTTCGGGGTTAGACACCTGATTCTCCTCAGCAGCTGAGCAGAACCTATGCAGCGTATCTATCCCCAGACCCTTTATGTAGTCGAAGTTTCTCATTTATTTAATTGTGTCTATTTTACACCCAGATGCTCTATAAATTCACCAACTTCTGTATAGCTATAATCATAACTTTCATTTGGCCTATGTCGTACAGAGTTTTTAGCGTTTATTATAGCATTGCTTAAACATCCTCCACTCTTAATTAGAGTATTATGTATAGAATGTCCTCTAAACCACTTTTCAGACACTTCATATCCACTCTTGTGATGCAACCAACTTTTAAGTCCATCGTTTGTTTTTACAGCGGTTGAGTACTCAAAATAGTAATATAAAAATTGTTCTATGCTTGGTAGAGACTCGTAGAATCTGACAAAACAGTCAGTGCCTTTGACGGTCTTTCCATCATATTTTTGTTTAAGTTTTTTATATTTACTCATATTGGAGTCGTTATTCACCTTATTATCCATGTCTATCAAGCAGTGAATAGCAGTACGACCTTCAATCGCATGATACTTAATAGCCTTATCTAACTCTTCCATATTATATGGTTTGATAATTATTGGAGTCGGCTTTACTTTGACCGTATCCAAAAGTGATATGATGTAATACTTCTCAGTAATACCCTCACCAATGACAATCTCAGAATTTTTCATTCCAGCCATACTAACACTCTTTAACATTATCCAAATAAGGAGAACCTAAATCGGGCTTAGCTCCCAATCTACCAATCTTATATGCGTTATACAACGACAAATTCTTATGCAATCCCATATCGCTAACACGAGTATATGATGATACTGCATTCGACTTATCCTTCTCTACAAGATATACCATATCTCTGCGGATGAAATCCTCCTCCAATAGCAGTATGTTATGTGTTGTAAAGAAAAGTTGAGACTGGTCTGAGTTGTACAACATCAGAGCAATGTAGTACACCATTAAATCGTAGTGCATACGATTACCCAACTCGTCAAATAAGTATATATGATTCTCTCTAACCAAATCATACAAGTAGTCCATTAACTCAGTGAATCGCTTTGTACCATCTGACTGGAAATTCGACTTTACCTCGAAGTCACCATTGTCTGAATGATTAGTAAACGACACATCGTTCAAGATACTAAACTTCTCATCGTCGGGCATATTTGAAGACCTAATCTGCTCAACCAACTGCGATGGATACTCGTTAGTATTATCCACTATAGATATATTAGTAATATTGAAGTCTGCCTTATTGAGCAAAGTTAGATAGAACTGCTTTTTCCGACTATCATTACATACCTTGTTAATCTCAATAATCATAGACTTACTCACATAATCACCATCTACGTTGTGAACTCTATTCTTTACCCAATTGTATAGGTCAATCATCATTGAGGCATTATCATTTAGGGAGACCTTTGCCAATGTACTCAACACAGTATGGTTGTTAAAAGTATTGTCTACAATAGCATTTCTTGTTTTGGCTGATAGTTTCAATGTGCCACCAAATGTTACCCTTGGTTGCTTATCCACACCAACATACTCTCGGGTGTAGAACTCTGCATCACTTCTCGAGCGACAATACTCAAATTTCTCACTTATGATATGAGTGCGACAATACGAAATCTCATAGCTATATTTTACGCCATCTTTATAGAATACAACACCCATATTAGTTGGCTCATCTGCACACAATGCGAATGGCATATACTGAGCTACATCCTTATCCTTATCATAGCTCGTTACACACAACAGACTAAATATAGCCTCTAATGCATATAGTATATTCGACTTGCCTGATGCATTAGCACCGTAGAAGATTCCCAGCTTGTTTATGTATACATTGGGCTTAACCTCTACTGCCACCAAATCTCTCACTGTTTTATCTACCGTAGTGGCAAACGATATAGTCTGCCTATCCTTTATTGAGAGATAATTCTCAACATAAAATGAATGTATCATAGTGTTTAGTTTGTTAGTTTCGTAGTTAATAGCATACAAATATAGCTCCAAAAACCGCAAAATGCAAATTTTTGGAGCTAAAATTGTAAAATCCCTACGAAAATATAGGCATTTAGTCCTATTTTTAATTAAAGTAGTAGTCCATTCGGGCGTTGAATAGTGTCTCGGTCTCGGTGATTGATTGCTTAATCAATGTCTTTTGTTTCTCTATTGCTTCAATCTTATCTGCAAATTCCTGTTGTAAAGAGATAGGAGGGGTTGGTAATGGCAATGAGCGTATGAAACTCAGATTTGCCATTTTGAACTTTCCATTTCCAATAGATTGAAATAACGAATAAAGATTCTGTATTAGATAAAACACATATTCAGATGTGTAATTAACATTTGATGGGACATTGATGCCAGCAACATTTTGATTTGTTGATGTTGAAAATTTCAAAAGAGCCGATTTACCAATAGTCGCTCCAACTAATGCCACAATGATATATCCATCTTTATACATTTTTGCACTTGAATGCTCAAAACCTTCATCAGTTATATATTTGCCATCATTTTGGTATATAATAGCATTTTGGCACATATTAGAGCCTATCCACGAAATGCTACCATCAGCCCAATAGTCATTATTTTTAGTGTCGGGTGTACCGCCACTCGACACATCAAACTCCCCTCCGAAAGTCTTTACCTCCCAACCTTTTTCATTGGTGATGGGGTCGCCGAACATAGTGTAGAAGATTGACTGCGCCAACGAATCGAGTTCTCGCAACTGCTCACGCTTCTTCTCAATCACACCGCTCAAACAATCCAACTCCTCCACGATTCTCTCTTGCTCGGCAATAGGCGGCACTGGGATAGCAATTTGCTTAACCTTATCGGCAGACACAAAGTCAATAGTCGCCTTACCGCTTAATGCGTAAAGTTGCTCTTTCAAAACAGCACAATAGCGCATTAGATACATTGGACTTAACAAGGTTTTATCTTTAATCGTTAGGCCATTGAACTGCTGATTCGATGTCAAGGGATTTTTAGTTATTGCATATTCTCCTAATGATGCAGTACAGCATAACAATACCGTATCTTCGGGGAACACTCTTAATTTATCCCACGCAATCTTAGTGACCTTCTGCTTCGTATCGGTAATAATGCGACCTTGCTCTCGGATATCTTCAATAGTGAACCACGGATATGTACCATTCTCCCAAAAAGAACTTTCTGTTCTCTTTGGAGTAGAACCACCTTGTATTTCACACACCTCTCCGAGCTTCTTTATTTCCCAACCTTGTTTCATTTTGTGTCGGCAGTTATTCGGTTCTTAATAATAGTCTTAAGAGGTGATTGCTTTGATGTCTCGATTAATTCCGCATACTTGTTTAATTTTGATGCTAAACCTCTTTTATATTGAGCATCTTTGCAGAAACTTAAAATAATCTCGATAAGCGTTGAGCTATTTGTAGTCTCATTAATTTGATAGCCAGCAAAACATTCAACAATTGACACCTTATCTGATTCTATCAAGTACTTTATCATCATTGCAATATCCTTCATTTCAGAAAGCACCTTATAGTAGTAGCCAACATCATTAACGCCACCACATTGTTTGAGCTCCAGGTCAAAAGTGCACTCTGTGAACTCATCATTTAGGGTCTCATTTTTCTTAAGCATCTCATTAATCGATGTCAATCGGCCTTCTTTGTCGACCATATGATACAGCGCAGATGCAACTACGTGGAGATAGGATAATGCCTCAACATCAATGTTATCGATTCGTGTGTACATTCGTCTATATATCTCATAGTCTTGTTGTCGAGTCTGTTCTGCTTGCAGTTTGAGTTGTTGCTCTTGCAATTCGTTTTGGCGCTTGCCTAATTTGTGTGTAATACACGCAGCAACAATAGCAGCAACGAATGTTGCTATCACACTCCACCAAGCAGGGTTAGTTATAAACTCAACAAGATATATTTTGGTTTCGTAGTCCATAGCTATTTCTTAATAATCACCCATCGACCACCTTTGCGACCGCCTTCGCGCTCAAGTTTACCAAATTTCCTAAGTTTAGCAATTTGCCATCTTACACCACTAAGTGACAAGTTCGTAATTTCTGCTAATTCTGCTAGTGATATAGCGGGGTCGTTTGTAATAGTTTCTAAAATCTTTTTGCTAGTTTTTGTGTCAGTTTTTGTGTCAGTTTTTATGTCAGTTTTTTGGATGTGTTTTATATCAATTTCATCATTAGCGGATGCATCTTTAATATTTACCCCAAAGGTTGTAATACGGTCAACTACAAACTGAGCATTACCATTGCCATTCTGCTCAAGCAAGGACTGCACGCGCGCAACACCACGATTAAACATATTCACATAGCCCATAACCTTTAATGCTTCTGCTACTATGGGATTGCGGTAGTCATTCACATTGGGAAAGTTCTCAGGTCGAGCATTACCATACAGACCTCCTGCATTGGTAATCTCAAGATGGTCGCTATACTGATACAACTTTGTTGGTGTATGTGTCTTATAGTCTCGGTGCATAACGGCATTCATAAGCAGCTCGCGAATAGCCCACAACGGATAGTTATATGCAGATTCCTCTTTAAGTGCTGACACAGCCACGGGGCGGTTCTGGATGAGTGAGGTCTCAATAAATGTGTCCAGCTTGGGAAGCATAGCTGCCAAAGAGCCCTTAAATTCAAATTGGTTGGTAATATCGGTAGCATTGTCTCGACCGTTAAAGCGCACAAACTGGATGTAATTGCCGAGCAAAAAGTATTCGGGGCGCTTGCCAAAGAGGATGATAGCAGCATTAGTGGGACGGTCAGTTCTAAGGTCATAAAGACGCAATGCTGCCAACTGCTCCTTAAGGTTACGTGTATCTTGAGCCAGGACATCTGCGTTAATAGCACGAGGAAGGTAGGTGCGCTTAATAATTTCGGTGTCTATATCGTCAATAGTAGCCTCTGCGCAAGGCGTTGTGTCAAATGTTGGAAAATTTGCACTACGGCGCTCTGTAAGGATGTCCTCCTCTTCACGAGTAGCAATATCCTTGCGGGCACTAACACGTATGAAGGTGCGACCACGATAGCGCACAGGCGGGAGAATTGATGGTGTAACCTCAACAACAATTACATCACCATCATCAAACGATATAGAATCTACCGTCATAATTGGCAGGGGCAAGATATTACCATCAGTACGAATAGATGATATCTTCAATAACAAGTCATCGTTAACCTTAAGGCCACAACGACTACCATCATCGTTCACACCGATAAGCAAATAGCCTTTCTTCTTGCTATTTGGCATATCGTTGGCAAAGGCACAGATAGCCTCGCAGAACTTATCCATATTAGTAGTAGAGATAGTTTTCTCTACACGGTAGCTCTCTGTCTTATTGAGTAACTCCAATAATTCGTCTCTTGTTATCATAGTGTTATATCATCTTTTTCAATGCAATCATAGCGTTCTGTATCTCTTGCTCCAAACACTCGATACGCTCCATAATCACCTCAGGTGCATCATAAGTAACCACCTCTCGCTCCACCTCCTTATACTTGTTGATTGAGAGGTCGTATCCCTTCTCACGAATCTCCTCAACAGGTACAAGGAACGACTGCTCCTTGCGAGTGCGCTCTGCCTCACCAGCCAGGTTATGGAAGCGCGCGACGACATCGGGGATATCGTTGTCAGCAATAGCATTACGCTTATCATCAAGAGAGAAGCCATCGGCCTTCATATCGTAGAACCATACCTTATCAGTACCGCCAGCATTGGTCTTGGTGAAGATAAGGATAGCGGTAGACACTCCAGCATAGGGTTTAAACACGCCCGAAGGCATTGAGATAACAGCCTCCAAACGGTGGTTGTCAATCAACTCCTTACGGATAGACTTGTGTCCTGTACTATTACCAAACAACACACCATCGGGAACGATACTTGCACATCTACCACCTGTCTGCAACATACGCACAAACAAGGCGAGAAACAACAACTCGGTCTTCTTGGTCTTAGTGATAGCCAGCAGTGACTTGCTCACAGCCTCATTATCGAGGCTACCAGTAAACGGAGGGTTAGCCAAGCAGAGAGAGTAACGGTTCTCATCGGTGTTATCGGTAGAGAGGCTATCACGGTAAGCTATATCGGGGTTATCCACACCGTGCAACATAAGGTTCATAGCGCCGATACGTAACATAGTAGCATCAGTGTCGAAGCCGTGGAGCAGACCGCTCTTATAGTGGTCGGCATTCTCCTTCTTCAAGAGCTCATTCTTATAGTGTTGCTGGATATACTTAGCGCTCTCCACGATAAAGCCAGCGCTACCCATAGCAGGGTCACAGATAGTATCCTTCAATGTGGGTCGCATAAGCTCAACCATCATACGGATAATGTGTCGAGGGGTACGGAACTGACCGTTGTTACCGCTGGCTGCCATCTTACCAAGCACATACTCATAGACATCACCCATAGTGTCACGATTGTTCATATCGAGAGCATTGATACCCTCAACAATCTTAGTCAAGGTGCGTGGCTCTGAATCATAAATGTAGCATTGGCCATAAAGCGACTATATGCACTCTCCCTACCATCACTCAGGGTCTTGATAAAGACAAAGACATCCTTGCTGATAGTGCGATACATAGCCTCAGCCTCCATATTACGGAACACGCTCCAACGAAGCTGCTCATATGGGACATCCTTATCTGTATCGGGATTATGCCACACACCCTCCTTGAAGGTAGGGTCCTTCAATGCTGTACCCCAGGCATTGGCATTTGCCTCCTTGGTACGCTGAGCATCGTCAAGCATCTTCATAAAGAAGAGGTAGGTCATCTGCTCCAACACGGTCATTGGGTTAGTTATACCTCCTGCAAAAAAGGTATCCCATATACTATCGATGCGGTTTTTAATCTCGCCTGTAATCATAGTTATTCTGCTTTAGATGCTGTTAATAGAGTGCCCTTGCGAATGGTACAATACTTATTGCGATATGGTTTGTCGGGCGCAATACCATAGTTGGCAAGACTCTTATAACCGATACCTATCTGCTCCTTACCAAAGTGGTCACACAGAGCCTTGACCGAGCCAAAATAGTAGTGCTCGGCATTAAGCTCAAGATGAACGACCGAGCGCTCTTGTTTATCCGTTGCCATAGTTTTAATCCAATTTAGATGTAAAGTTAGCAAAAAGTGGAAAATAATCAAAATAATCCATAAAATTATTATTGAAAGTTTGGATATATTAAATATATTCCATATTTTTGTATCAAAATAAAAAACATCAGTTATGGCAAAGGTAGTAATATATGCTCGTGTGAGCACAGCAACTCAGGATTACGACAGACAGCTCGTAGAGCTAAGGGAGTACGCACGCAAAATGGAGTACGATGTGGTGGCAGAATTCACCGAGAAGGTGTCGGGCGCTAAGAAGGTTGAGGAGCGCGCACAGATGATGGAGTTACTCTCGTTCGTTGAGAGTAACAAGGTCGACAAGGTGTTGATATACGAGTGTTCACGCTTGTCACGCCGTGCAGTTGACTTTCTCACTATCATCGAGCATCTGACCGCAATGAAGGTAAGCGTGTACATCCTCCAGAATGGTTTAGAGACTCTACTTCCCAATGGCCAGCCTAACCCCATCGCTCAGCTCGTAATGGGCATCCTTGCTCAGTTCAATAGTATGGAGCGTAGCCTTATCAGAAGCCGTATGGAGTCGGGATATAACCACTACCGTCAGCAGGGTGGACAGGTGGGTCGCAAGGTTGGTTACCGCAAGAGCGAGGAGCAGATGAAGGCAGACTATGCAAAGGAGATTCAGCTACTCAAGAAGGGGCTCTCTTTACGCAATGTCAGCGCCATCACCAATACCTCGGTCAACACCTTGAGGAAATTGAAACTTTTTTTGTAAAAAAATTGAATTTTATATGTTTTTCTCAAAAACTGCGTGTATTTTTGCACAAACCTTATTATTCTAGGGTACAATCAATTAAATATTAATTCATTTTTATTTTATGAGTCCTTAAGAAAGTTAAATTTCAAGGGTTATATGGCTATCCCGACCGACCAGAAGACACCGCCAATCGACCGTGCAGTGAGGCAAAAACCAGATAAACTCCGAGGATAAACAAACAACCAAGGAGTGTGCGAGAGCACGATATAACTTATATATAATGTTTCTAAAAGAAGATATCAATGAAACATTCATTACACAATTTGAGCAGTTGGGCATTACCAACACCGACGACATAATTACCATCCTTAACCAACTCGACAATATTGCTGAAATCGGTTATGCGTGGTATGTAAAAAATAATAACCTAAACTAGTATTAAGATATGATAAAGAAGTCAAAGAAAACCAGCATCGACAAGATTATCAGCACAAGAAGAACGCTAACTGCCAGCGGTAAAGGTAAGGCAGTAATCTGGACACGAGTATCATCAGAGGAGCAGTTCAAGCATAATAACAGCATCGAGACCCCGCTAACAGCTTGTTACAACTACTGCGAGAGCATTAACAAAGAGGTTAAGTGTGAGTTTGGAGGTACTTTTGAAAGTGCCAAATATGCGGGTGAGAGATTCCTCGATATGGTTGGAGCGGTTCTCAACGATGCAGAAGTAGATACCATTGTAGTATATGACTATGACCGATTCTCTCGTAATATGAGTGAGGGCC
The DNA here is from genome assembly GCA_017555695.1 of Alistipes sp. Classification (GTDB taxonomy): domain Bacteria; phylum Bacteroidota; class Bacteroidia; order Bacteroidales; family Rikenellaceae; genus Alistipes. The sequence continues at coordinate 1,260 of JAFZFX010000033.1, read as the reverse complement.
TAGCATATAAAGGACAGCTAAACCGAAGTGGCGTAACAATCGTATCTGTTAACCAGCCCGTCGACAAGACCAACACCCTTGCGGAACATATCGAAGCAATCCTACTCATTGTTGCAGACATCGACAATGCGACCCGAAGGAACAAGTGCTACCAGGGTATGGTAGCTTGCATAAATCGTGGCGAGTGGTATAGCAAGCCCCCTTGTGGTTACACATCAAAGAAGGTGGACCGCCAGCACATCATAACCGTAAACGATGATGGTCACATCCTTAAAAATGCGTGGGAGTGGATTGTCAACGAGCCACATATTACCCAAGCAAAGATAATCGAGCGTTTGAAGGCGAGAGGTCTAACAATGACAAAGCAACACCTATCAACGTGTCTGCGAAACCCATTCTACTGCGGTCGATTAGAGCACAAGTACCTCAACGGTAGGACCATCAAAGGAAAGCAAGAAGCACTTATTTCAGAAGCACTATTTGATAAGGTCCAACTTATTCTCAACGGCAACAATAACAATAGCTATGAGATAGCTGCCGAAACACCACGCTTCCCTCTCAAGGGTCATATATACTACAACGGTCATTTAATGACTGGCTATACCGTTAAAAAGAAGAACATAGACTATTATAAGTATAGTGGTGCTGGTGGGGCGGTCAATGTATCAGCGAAGGAGATGCACGCAAAGTACATTGAGCTGCTCGGTCAATTTAAACTACAGGAAGAGCTGATACCAATACTCTAAATGAAGTTTGCCGAAAAGGAGAATACACAGGCAATAGATATAACAAACATCAAGAAGCGCATATCAACTCTAACTACTGAAATAAAGAAGGTTAAGAAGAATCACGCACTAAGCAAAATAGAAGACGATGTCTATTATGAAGTAATAGCTGACCTGGAAGCGGAAAGGAGAGAAGCAGAGTGCGAACTGGAACGAGCATCTGTCAACCTCTCGAACCTTGCAACATACATTGATGATACAATCGCATTTGCTTGTAATTTAAGCAGTTATTGGCAAAAGATGGATTTTGAGATGTGCCAGGGAATACAAAAATTAGTCTTTCCAGAGGGTGTAAAATGGGATAAAGAATCACGCAGCTATCGAACCACAAACTACGGCTCTGTCGTAAATTCCGGTGGGGAAAATTGTAAAAAAGTTTTATCTTTGTGTTATGGTTAAGCATAAAGATAAGATAGAAGATCCATTGAAGTTGTTGTTGCCTGGGGTAATATACGACTATTTTGAGTTGGTGCAT
>JAFZFX010000032.1 GCA_017555695.1 Alistipes sp. | reverse complement strand
TCGGCTTTGAGTGCTTGGCGGGTAGTTTTGCCGAACTCACAAATCCGAACACCATCATTCTGTCACGCTCGGAGTCTGAAAAGTTGGGCTTGGGCGTAGGTGATGTCATCTACTTTGAGGGTGGCAATAGGCACGACGACGGCAAGCCAACCGTTCAGCAGACTATTGTCGCTATATTTGAGGATATGCCAAAGAACTCTATCTTCGGTCATTGGGGCATCGTGCAAGGTGACGAAGGTGTACATACCTCGGGCAACAACAACTGGAATTACTTGAACTTTGTCCGTATGCGCGAGGGTGCCGACCTCAATACATACATCGAAATTTTCAAAAAGGGTTATGCCGATTGGTTCCTCGGCATGGCGCAGGAGTGGATTGCCGAAGACCCCGAAGAGGAGGAGATGATAAAAAAGGAGTTGGAGAATGGCGTTCACATTCTCGCCACTCGCCTTGTGCCTGTCGATGAAATGTACTACGCTGATTTTCACCAAGCATCTAACTTCAAGACTGGAAAGAAGTCTACACCAATTATCCTTTCGAGCATCGCATTTATAATTGTGCTGATTGCTTTTATCAACTTCATCAACTTCTTCTTTGCACTTGTTCCCGTGCGTATGCGTGCTGTGAATATCTGCAAGGTATTCGGTGCAAGCCAGTGGACACTGCGATGGAACTTCTTGTTTGAGGCTATCGGTTTGGTACTACTTGCAATGGCTCTCACATTCTACCTGATGATATTGATTCAGGATAGCTTTATTATGAACTATTCGATTTGCTCGCTGGCTCTATCGGATAATATCCCTGTGATAATTATGGTGGTTGTGCTGATGGTATTGCTTGCTGTGATTGCGGCACTCTATCCAGCCTTCTACATTACTCGCTTCAATGCCTCGATGGGTGTTAAGGGCGGCTTTGCACAATCGTCAACGGGTCGTCGTCTGCGCTCAATTATGGTAGGCGTTCAGTTTACCGTGGCTATGATTCTGATAATCGTAACTGCCGTATTCTTCTTGCAGTACCGATTTATGATTAACTACGACTTGGGCTTCGACCGCGAGAATGTTGTAACCTTCGGTTCGTGGGATTTGCGCTCTCGTTCCGAGACCGTTGTGGAGCGCCTTGAGCAGCACCCAGATGTAGTTGGAGTAACTTCATCGGGTGCTAATATCTTCGGAAATGGTCAGACTTGGGGCAGAAGCTACGATGGTAAAGAGTATGCACTTAAACCTAACGCTGTGCGCTGGAACTTCCTCGACTTCTTTGGCTTTGAGGTAGTCGATGGCGTAGGGTTTACTCGATCTTCAGGTGAGCGTGGTGAGATGATTATTATGAAGTCTCTAAACCGCGAGGTGGGCATACCTCTTAACTACCATTTCCCTGATGGCTTCGATGTGGTGGGTGTAATGAATGATGTACGCCTGACATCGCTCACTAAAAACGATGATCACCACGCATTCTACTGCAACGATAACAGCGAGAAACTTCACTACTATATCCGCTTGCGTGCAGGTGCTGATGTAAAGGCATTTGCCGAGTATGTTGGCAAAATCTCCGAGGAGCTGGCACCTGCTGCCGATAAGCCTGAACTCTACTACTTGGAGGATTGGGTAGAGAGCCTCTATAAGCAGACTAAAAAGGATATGGTCTTAATCGGTATGTTTGCCGTTCTGGCTATCGTTATCGCCCTGATGGGAGTCTTCGGTATCGTGATGTTCGAGACGCAGCACCGCCGCTCAGAGATAGCCGTGCGTAAGGTCTATGGCGCTACAACCTCGCAGATGATAGGTATGCTCAACCTGCGCTATGTGTGGATTGTCCTCGGCTGCTTCGTGGTCGCTGCACCCGTGGCGTGGTATATCACCTCTCGCTGGTTGGAGCAGTTCGCCAACCGCATCGCTTCGCCTTGGTGGATATATGTGGTAGCACTTGCTGTAGTCCTTGTAGTAACTGTCGGTCTTGTAACCCTCCGCTCGTGGAAGGCTGCAACCGAAAATCCTGCCGATGTGGTGAAATCTAACTAATAATTATGCGATATGCTAATTTTTAGCCTATTAAACGCATTTTTCTGCCCGAAAATTAGGAAAATTCGTGGGGGGGGGTAAATTTGCATAGCAAAACAATAGAGTGGCTTAAAATCAACATAAAGACCATTTAACACTTTTTAACTATAACAACTATGAAACAGAACTTACTAATCTCAATCTATCAAGTTGTAGCCGTGGCATTATGCACATTGATTATCGCTAATATCGGTCTCGATGCAGAGCTGTTGCGCATAACCGCCTATATTGTGGCAGCTATGTTGGCTCTTAACATATTGGTTATAGCCCTATGTTGGAAACGATTTGGCCTTGCCTTGCGATTCCGCATTACGGAGGCTATACTGCTAATTGCAAGTGCTTTCACACCATTAGTGTCATACTATACATTTATTGGCGATAACACCGTATTGCCCGTTGCAACATCGAAACTTGTATTGCTGTATGCTATGGGTCAGGTGTCGTGGTGCTTGGCCGTATACATCCTTCCCGACTTGGTAGGTAAGCTTCGAGAGAAAAGATATTAATTACAAATATCATCTACACAAATGGCGACTGCTCAATACACCGAGTAGTCGCCATTGCTTTTTTGCTATCTCCAATCCCACTTTGGATGGGCGGGGTCCTCGGCGGTGAGGGCTTCGGAAAGGGAGAGTCCGAGGGCTTTGGCGACGCCTTCGCCGTATGTCGGGTCGGCGCGGTGGCAGTTGCGGATATGTCGCTGTTTGATAAATAGTTCCGCATCGCCCATTGCACGTGCTGTATTCTCGCAAGTCGCTCGCTGATCCTCCTCGCTCATCAATCGCCACAACTTGCCCGGCTGCGTGTAATAGTCGCTATCGAGTTCGCGCTCGTCGTAGTTATAGACCTCGCCCGAGATCGCCAAAGGTGGCTCTTTGAGATGCGGTTGGTCTTTCCACTCGCCATAGCTGTTCGGCTCGTAGCCTATCGTGCGCCCGGCGTTGTCGTCGGTACGCATCTGTCCATCACGGTGATACGAATGGTAAGGGCAACGAGGCTTGTTTATAGGTATTAGGTGGTGATTTACGCCCAGGCGGTAGCGTTGTGCATCGCCATAGGAGAACAATCGTCCCTGCAACATTTTATCGGGCGAGAAGCCTATGCCGTCAATTATGTTCATCGGATTGAATGCCGCCTGCTCGACCTCGGCAAAGAAGTTCTCGGGGTTGCGGTTGAGCTCCAAGATACCCACATCGTGCAGCGGGAAATCGCCGTGATACCACACCTTCGTAAGGTCAAACGGATTGATGTGATACTCCTTCGCCTGCTCCTCGGTCATCAGCTGCACCTGCATTAGCCAACGAGGGTAATCTCCACGCTCAATAGCCTCGAACAAATCGCGCTGGTGCGACTCGCGGTCTTTGGCAATTACAGCCTCCGCCTCGGCATCGGTCATATTCTTGATGCCCTGCAAGGTGCGCAGATGGAACTTTACCCAAGTGCGACGGTTGTTGGCGTCGATAAAGCTATATGTGTGACTACCAAAGCCGTGCATATGGCGGAAGGAGTAGGGAATACCTCGTGGCGACATCGTAATAGTAACCTGATGCAACGCCTCGGGGAGCAGCGTCCAGAAGTCCCAGTTGCTGTTTGCCGAGCGCATACCAGTACGAGGATCGCGCTTAATGGCGTGGTTGAGGTCGGGAAATTTTAACGGGTCGCGCAAGAAGAATACGGGGGTATTGTTACCAACCAAATCCCAATTACCTGTATCAGTATAAAACTTCATCGCAAAGCCACGAATATCTCTTTCGGCATCGGCAGCACCACGCTCGCCCGCAACTGTCGAGAAGCGGACAAAGCAGTCGGTCTTCTTGCCCACCTCCGAAAATATCGAGGCTCGTGTATAGGCTGTGATGTCGTGCGTGACGGTGAATGTTCCATACGCTCCCGAACCCTTGGCGTGCATACGCCTTTCGGGAATTACCTCACGGTCAAAGTGGGCTAACTTCTCCACGAGCCACGGATCTTGCATCGTCACAGGTCCACGAATGCCTGCGGTCTGCGTGTTCTGGTTGTCGGCAATGGGGCGACCATTCTCCGCTGTCAAATGTTTTTTATCGTTCTGCTTCATATCGGAAATATTTGTAACTCATACCTATGTTCCGAAAATTGTGCCAATAATTATTAACTTTGCAGAAGATGCGCTGATAATATGGAGATAACCGAAAGACTACATACAACCTCTCGTGTGCAGTGGCGAGAGTGGCTGGTTGAAAACCACGCCACAAAGCGTGAGATATGGATTTCGACAACCAAGAGCGACGATGGTTTGCAGTATCTTGATGCAGTGGAGGAGGCGTTGTGCTTTGGCTGGATAGATTCGACCATTAAGGCTGGCGAGGGTGTTATGTGGCGTCGTTTTTCACCTCGACGCAAGCGTAGTCCGTGGACCGAGCTCAATAAGGAGCGATGCCGACGACTCGAGCGCTTGGGGTTGATGACCGATGCAGGGCGTGCAGTGTTGCCGAATATGGATTTTGAGATTGACAACGACATTCTCACAGCACTACAAAGCGATGAAACTGTATGGCAGAACTTCCAATCTCTGCCCGCACTCTATGTGCGAGTGCGCATTGACAATATCCAAAATATCCGCAAACGTAACCAAGAGGCTTTTCACCGCCGCCTTCAGAAATTCATCGACAACACTCGCAACGGCATTATGTATGGCGAGTGGCACGACGACGGACGACTGCTCTAATGAAATCTCCTAACTAAACCCGCACGGTTGAGGTGCTTGAAACCTCAACCGCACGAGTTGCCGCCGTCTAAGCCGTCTGCTTGATCGTCACCGTAATATCGAAGTTGTTCATTCGCAGAATATCTGGAATCGAGTATGGGTGATAGGCGTTGAGGCTGTGGATAGCGAAGCAGATGTTGATGTACTTGAACTTATCCGCCTGTGGTTGCCAAACCTCGTAGGCTGTCTCCCATTTACCATCGTCAAAGTCGTTAACAAGGTCCGACGCTCTCACGAAATCGGCGCATTTGATGGGGAGATATCCCTGATCAAACAGCACATCGATAACCTGGTGAATCTTGGCAAAATCAGAGCCAAAATAGTCGTCGTTCTCCAACTGTATAATGGCACTGGCAGCATTGGGATTATAGTTAAGGCGCCCCTCAACCTCGAAATTGCCATCAACGAAAATTTTTGCCGCATCCTCATTTACAATCGCCACGCGCTCGTGCATCTGGCGTGTGATAGCTTTCAACTGGTCATTCAGTTTATCCATACGCATAACCTCATTGGGTGTCGCCTGAAACAATGCATCCAAGGTATCCTTACGCTCCTCAATAAGTTTTGCAAGATACGCACCTTTATCATCGGACACGCAGCAAGCCCTACCATCGTCTGTGAGGGCAAGGATTTCGCTCTCAATTTTCTCTACCTTCTCTTTAAGGAACTCCTTTGTCTCATAAAATAGTTTTTTCATACCTTTTTGTTTTTGTGGCTGGGAGTTATGCCCAACCAGATTTGTAATCGATCATCACTTTAAGAGTAGAGGGTGTTTCGAGAAAAGGTTTGAAGATGGGCTGGGGATGGAAGATTTTGGTATTTGCTGATATGAGCAAAAGATGTGTCATTTTGAGCAAATTGCTTGTACATCGATTTGCTGAAATGTACAATGAGTATAAGAATATAGTATAAGACAGTAATACATACACTAATACTTTTTTCTTTGAAGCAAAGAAAAAAGGTATTCAAAAAAGAAACAAAAGGATTGGGGGCATCCGCCTGCGGCGTCTGATCTTTTTTTAGAAAACAAAGAGATGCTGGGAGTAGAAGGGATTAAAGGGAACATATATAGGAGGCCTATTTCCTCAGTATATCAAAAAACAATAATATATCCTTCTATATACACACATCACCACATCGACACACAACCAACCGAATCCCATTCCGCCGAACGCTCGCTACCTCTTCACGGTCTTGCGTCTATCCCCCAAAACACAGAAGAGTCCACCTCACATTTGCAAGGTGGACTCATTGCGTTTCACTATGGCAAATAGGGTTTACTTCTCTTTTCTTACCCCTTTGAATGGTGTGCCATCCTTTTTGCCATCCATAAAGCGACCAGTTTCAGAATCTCTCTTTGTCCATACCCCAGTTTGAGGATTTAGCACTTGTGTACGATTCTTAACTGCGCCTATGCGACGCCCATCGCCATAAGGTTTATTTACAGCCATATGTTCGAATGTTTTTACTCACCGAATTAAACAGCCGGCTTCACGCTGTCTATACTCTGTTTGAGTTAGCAAAACTTATGACTACAAATAATTTGCCGTGCCAGAACAATGCTTTGAAATGGCAGTTATCTGCATAACTCAATGTCATTTTGGCAGATTTTTGTGGCAATTTATTTGTAACTTTCTTTCGATTTGCGGGACAATTGTTATATAAGGCTATAAAACGAGCAAAAAAATACAAATTATCGGAGATACAATTTCTCTATACACTTTCTTCTGTCGATGCATAAGACAATAGCATTGAGTCTTAATCCACAAGTGTCTGAATATGAGCAATTAATTAACCAATTGACAAGAGTCAGTATTTGAGTATATAGAGATCTTCTCTGTTCACTTTGGTAGAGAGGAATAGCATTCTCTTTATGCTCTGCTTATTATGGCAAAAGTCGACTGGTTTTATAGGTAAATATAAGAAAGGCTATTATCTGTGTATGTGGGTTATTATGTGATAGTTACACAGCTTGCCATAAATGGGAATAAACTATAAAAATGAACAAATCTTGTTAACTTTTTGCCTTCAAACCAGACAATCATTCCCCTGAAAATATCAAACTGGGGATTATATCAAATGTGTATTCCTATAACCTCATACTAATTCCAATATGCAAAAACAGCAAAGCCTCCTAATTAGTTGTTTAACAACAATATAAGAGGGCGATATTAGATTATGGAATAAATTAAGTCTATGCCTTATTCCGTGCTGCATAGTGCTATTTATTTGTTCGTTTTGTCATTAAAGACTAAGACTTAATAGACAGCATATATCACAAAAAAATCGAGCAGCTGTTTTTTGCTCGATTTTTGTTAGTCGTATCGTATTGCTTTTGTAATAATATGGTTAAAAAGCCACGTTTATATTTTTGCATTCTTAAAGTCGTATTATTCCATCTTTACCATCTCTGCCAACTGCACAAAATAGTCATTCGACCAGATGTCGAGCTCTTTTGAGTTACGAATAAACGGCAATACATCCTCTTTTACCTGCTTAATGTCGGCAGTCGAAAGTCTCTCAATAAGTTTCTCTTTAAACGATTCAGGGGTAATATCCTCGCCGTTAAATTGCTTGCAACGCTCCGCCAAATGAGCAAAATCGAGGGCGACACCATTGCGCACATACCACTCGAAATCATACCAATCACGCCCCTTAACTCTATTCTTCCACGCACGATACACCAAAGCGTGCATCTTGCCGGCAAACAAGTCGGGCAGAGTGAAGCAACGAGTCATAAACGAGTGAGGTTGAAGCAACAACTTTTGTTCGGTTGTGAAGTTAAGCGGAGGGTTGGTATCCACCTCAATCTTGATTTTTATCGACTTCTCCGTTTGGAATGTCACATCGTAGACATCGGTATTGTCTTTCAAAAATGCCGACTCTACCTTGCCAAAACTCTTCTTGTCCTTTTTTGTAATCTCCACCTCGCGACCGACCAAAGCAAACGCATCAATGATAGGTTGAAAATATTTTGAGAAATCGAAGTTCTCATCAGGTGCCAGTAGCGAAAAATCCATATCCTCACTGAATCGCTGCAATCCGTGGAAGATTCTCAAACAAGTACCGCCATAGAATGCCGCAGACTCAAAGAAACCACCGGCATAGAGCCCGGCAAGTATTATCTGCTGGTTTACCTCAAAGATAGCATTTCGCTTCTGCTGTTCGGTCGCCAACTCATAGCGTGACAACATATTGTCAAATATCTCGTTTTTCATCGCTTCAAATACTTTAATAGTGTAACAATGGAGTCTGCCTTTTTGCCGACCTTGATATAGTCTTCAAACACGGTTGCATCGAGTTTGTAGAACTCCTCCATATCCATACGAATATCCTGCTCTAAATAGTGCTCTACATCTGTTAGGTAACGGAGATTGACCTTGGGAGAGTTGGCGATCAAGTCGCACAATGCTTTTTCGGGAGTAGCAATCAAGAATGCATAATCGCTCTTTTGTAGACTTCTAACGCCAACCGAGAAAGCCTCTCGTGAGATATACTTGTAGTCGTAATTGCCTAACGGGGTCTCAAAACTACGAGAGTGCTTTATAGTCATCGATTGATTGACATAAACCGCCTCTGGAATCAATCCGTAGTATCTTAATGCTGTTGACATAGAGATATACGATGGTGCGTAGAGATGGTTGGCTATCAATTCCGTAGAAAGAGTCTTACCCGAGTGTTCGGGATTAACCACATAAAGCCCACGCTTCAATCGAATAATGTAGCTCTGCTTTTCCAGCAGCGCCACCTTCTTACTCGGTGATCTCAATTCTGGATATAACGATTCTATTATGGATGTCGTTATGGGAGTTGCTCCTATTTCCTTTAATAGCTTATTCATATTGCAAATATAGTAATATTTTGAATAATAAAAGAATTTCAACGTCTTTTTCTGTTCAAAATATATCTACACTAACAGATATAACAAAGCGTATAGGCAAATTAAACCGCACATTTGCTCATACTATCGTATTTATCATCAGCTATCATTATTTATCACTGTTTATCAAATATTTGGGCCGCATTTGAGCCTCAACTTTGTAAGGATCTTATTATCAATAACTTTAATATTCTGCATCGGGAAGTAACTAACGCCCTCTAATGCACACTGATAAACGCCAACGCTCACAAAAAGCAACATAAAATCCTACAAAAATAGACGAATAAATCCCGAAAGTTAGACTCGACTCTCGGGATTTTTTTATGCCTTAATGTCTTCAACAAAAATATCTCGCCAAGTTTGCAATGGTGTGCAATGAGGTGCAATGGAGTGCAACGAGCTGCAATAGCAGGGCGAAGAGAATTGTACTTTCTACTAAAAAAGGCATTGGTTGTCGGTGGCGAAAGTCGTTCACAACTTTTTTTGCAAAAAATCATTAATTCTCAAACCTTCTTACAAACGCCCCTCTACTCTTAATATGAATTCACTAAAAAACAATAACAAAATGGAAACGAAAGTTGTATCATTTGAGCAGATGCCGGAGCTCATTCAAAATCTGGTAGAGAGAATTGAAGCACTTGAAAAGACAGTTCGAGAGAAGCAGCAACCACAGCCGCTTGAAGGAGAATTGATGAGCGTGGAGGATGTTTGCAAGCTACTTGGCAAATCCAAATCTGCGGTGTACCGAACGGTGAGGTGTCACGACAT
>JAFZFX010000031.1 GCA_017555695.1 Alistipes sp. | reverse complement strand
CTTATGGCAAGAAGGGTGAGGATATCGTGAATATGAACTACGCTGCTGTTGATGCTGGTGGCTCGGCTGTTGAGAAGGTTGCTGTTCCCGCAGAGTGGGCTTCAATCGAGGTTAAGGCTGCTGCCGCTGCGGTTGATATGTCACGCCCCGAGTTCGTACGCAATGTTGTAGATCCTATCAACGCCCTCAAGGGTGATAATCTCCCCGTATCGGCATTCAATGGCCGTGAGGATGGTACTTGGGATAACGGTACTGCCGCTTACGAGAAGCGTGGTATCGCAGTGAATGTTCCCGAGTGGTCGGTTGATAACTGTATCCAGTGTAACCAGTGTTCTTATGTTTGTCCTCACGCTGCTATCCGTCCGTTCCTCGCTACCGAGGAGGAGGCTGCTGCATCTGGCTTGGCTTGGAAGCAGGGCTTGGGTGAGACTAAGGCTTACAAGTTCCGCATCCAGGTGTCGCCTCTGGATTGTACAGGTTGCGGCAACTGTGTTGATGTTTGTCCTTCAAAGACCAAGGCTTTGGTTATGAAGCCTCTCGAGTCACAGATGGCCGAGGCTGACAACTGGAACGCAGTAATCAACAGCGTAGGTTACAAGCAGGTTGTAGATAAGACAAAGAGCGTTAAGAACTCACAGTTCGCACAGCCTCTGTTCGAGTTCTCTGGAGCTTGTGCAGGTTGTGGTGAGACTCCCTATATCAAGACTATCACACAGCTCTTTGGTGACAAGATGATGGTTGCCAACGCCACAGGTTGTACATCAATCTACTCTGGCTCGGCTCCCTCTACTCCCTACTGCACTAACGAGAAGGGTCAGGGTCCCGCTTGGGCTAACTCACTCTTCGAGGATAACGCCGAGTTCGGTTTGGGTATGCATGTAGGTGTTGAGAAGTTGCGTGACCGCGTTCAGGCATATATGGAGAAGGCTATCGCCGAGTGCCCGCAGTGCTCTGACGAGTTGAAGGCCACTATGAAGGAGTGGATTGAGAACCGCGCTTCATCTGCCAAGTCTGCAGAGGTTAGCGAGCGTCTTATTCCGATGATGGAGGCTTGCGGTTGCGATACTTGCAAGAAGATTCTCGAGATGAAGGATTGGCTCGTTAAGAAGTCACAGTGGATTATCGGTGGTGACGGTTGGGGCTATGATATCGGCTTCGGTGGTGTAGACCATGTATTGGCATCGGGTATGGATGTAAACATCTTGGTTGTTGATACTGAGGTTTACTCTAACACTGGTGGTCAGTCATCTAAGTCTACTCCCGTTGGTGCTGTTGCCAAGTTCGCATCAAGCGGTAAGCGTATCCGCAAGAAGGATTTGGGTGCCATCGCTATGACTTACGGCTATGTATATGTAGCACAGGTATCTATCGGTGCATCGCAGAACCAGCTCTTTAATGTATTGAAGGAGGCTGAGGCTTATCCTGGTCCGTCACTCGTTATCGCTTACGCACCCTGTATCAACCACGGTATCAAGGGCGGTATGACTCGTACACAGACCGTAGGTAAGCAGGCTGTTGAGTGCGGTTACTGGCACTTGTGGCACTACAATCCCCAGTTGGAGGAGCAGGGCAAGAATCCGTTTGTAATGGACTCAAAGGAGCCCGATTGGTCGAAGTTCCGCGACTTCTTGATGAAGGAGGTACGCTACACTTCACTCCAGAAGTCATTCCCCGCTGAGGCTGAGGAGTTGTTCCAGGCAGCCGAGGAGAACGCAAAGTGGCGTTACAACAGCTACCAGCGTTTGGCAAAGTTGGAGTACTAATAGATTATTCCATATAACAGAAAGGCCCGAATCCGAAGGTTCGGGTCTTTTTTATTACCTATATATAATATGCGCAGTGGGGTAGATGTTGGTTTATAAAAAAGAGTTTTTAGTTGAATTTATTTTCGTTTAATGCTATTTATTCTGTATATTTGATTTGTGTAAATGATGTTTAACGGGTGGCGCTAAGGAAGTGTGCGCCACGGCATAAAAACCAATAGACTATGAAAAAGATTGTATTGCTGGTGCTTGCATTGCTGTTTGTTGCATCGGCATCGGCCCAGGAGATTGGCCAATGGGCTGTGGGCCCAAGATTGGGCATCTATACCAATAGCGATACTGTGTTGGGTGTGGGTGCGATGGCACGATATAGATTCGACGATAATTGGCGAATCGAGCCCTCGGCGATGGCTCTGTTGCATAAGGGTTGTTCGCTGGATTTGAGTTGCGACGCACACTATGTTTTCGATATGGGCATCGTGCGCCTCTATCCCGCGGCGGGTCTTACCATTAACGACATTGGTAAGTGGGCTGCGGGCCTCAACCTCGGTGGCGGTATAGACTTCAATGTGGCCGATATATTCGAGATGACCTGCGGTCTGAAGTGGTCGCCGATGTTTGACGATAGGCGAAATCCCGTAACCCTCTCGGTAGGCGCGATGTTCAAGTTTTAATTCATCCACTATTGAAGCAAAAACAAAGGCTGTTCAAATCACTTTGAACAGCCTTTATTGTTGAATAGCTATATCAGACTACTTGCCCATATAACCCTTTACATAGTGGTGGTGTGAACCGTAGCGGTCAAATGCTGCACGATCCAACTCCTCCTGTGCAGAGGGGTGAGCAACAGAGATAAGCAGACGAGCGCGCTCCTGGAGGCTCTTACCGTAGAGGTCTACAGCACCGTTCTCTGTTACGAACCAGTGGATATGGTTACGAGTAGTTACAACGCCTGCGCCAGTGAGCAGTGTGTCGCAAATCTTCGATACGCCCTTGTTTGTGATTGAGGGCATAGCGATGATAGCCTTACCACCCTTTGAGAGTGATGCACCATAGATGAAGTCTACCTGACCACCTACGCCAGAGTAGAACTTGCGGCCGAGTGAGTCAGCGCAAACCTGACCTGTGAGGTCAATCTGCAATGCAGAGTTGATGGCAGTCACCTTGTCGTTCTTTGCAATGATGAAGGGGTCGTTAGTGTAACCTACATCCATCATCAATACTGCGGGGTTGTCGTCGATGAAGTTATATACATCCTGTGAACCCATCAAGAATGTAGATACCATCTTACCCTTGTCGATGTTCTTAGCCTCGCCGTTGATTACGCCAGAGCGTACCAAAGGCAATACGCCGTCGGCGAACATCTCGGTGTGGATACCCAGGTTCTTGTGGCCACCCAACTGTGAGAGTACAGCGTTGGGAATAGCACCGATACCCATCTGGAGTGTTGCGCCATCCTCGATGAGCTCAGCACAATACTTACCAATCTTAACCTCAGTCTCGTTAGGAGTTGTGAAGTGTGCCTCCTCGAGGGGCTGGTCATCCTCAACGAAGATATCAATCTTCGATGCAGGAATCATAGCGTCACCGAATGAACGGGGAACATACTTGTTCACAACAGCGATAACTGTGTCAGCGCACTCTACGGCAGCAAGTGTAGCATCTACTGAAGTACCCAACGATACATAACCGTGCTTGTCGGGAGTAGATACCTGAATCATAGCTACATTGCAGGGAACTGCGCCAGAACGATACAACTTCTGTGTCTCGCTCAAGAATACGGGAATATAGTCAGCGTAACCAGCCTGTGTAGTCTTACGAACATTGCCACCTACGAAGAATGAGTCGAGCTGGAATACACCCTCGAACTCGGGCTCAGAGTAGGGTGCGGGACCCTCTGTGTGGAGGTGGTGAATGTGTACATTCTTGAACTCACCGTTGCGGCCGCGCTCGCACATAGCCTTGATAAGGCACTGGGGAGCCGAAGCAACTGAACTCAAATGGATGTGGTCACCAGACTTGATAACCTTTACGGCCTCCTCAGCCGTAGTGAATTTAATTTCTGCCATTTTTATTTAGTTTAGTTATAAGTTTTTCTAAATCTTTTTATTGAAAATCCTTCGATTCTCAATGTTGCGTCGTGCTGTTGAGGCTTTTACTTTCTCTTAACCTCTACCTGCTCGTAGCCCTCGATGATATCGCCAACCTTGATATCGTTGTACGACTCGATGTTAAGACCGCAATCCTGACCTACGGTAACCTCCTTCACATCGTCCTTGAAGCGGCGCAGTGAGCCGAGCTTACCAGTGTAGATTACGATACCGTCACGAATCACGCGGATAGGAGTGTTGCGCTGCAACTTACCCTCGCGTACGATACAACCTGCTACGGTACCAACCTTCGAAATCTTGAATGTCTCCAATACCTCGATAGAGCAGCAGATAACCTCCTTCATAACGGGCTCCAACATACCCTCGATAGCATCCTTGATATCATTTACGGCATCGTAGATGATAGAGTAGAGACGAATCTCAATCTCCTCCTTTTCGGCAGTCTTACGCGCTGCGGCTGACGGACGCACCTGGAAGCCGACGATGATAGCGTTTGATGCTGTTGCCAACAATACATCCGACTCTGAAATCTGACCTACGGCAGCGTGGATAACATTCACCTGTACGGTCTCCTTAGAGAGCTTGATAAGTGAACCAGACATAGCCTCAACCGAGCCGTCCACATCACCCTTAACGATGATGTTAAGCTCCTTGAACGAGCCGATAGCGATACGGCGACCAATCTCATCCAGAGTGATGTGCTTCTGGGTCATAATACCCTGCATACGCTGCAACTGCTCACGCTTGTTAGCAATCTCGCGTGCTGAACGGTCGTCGTCCATTACATTGAAGCTGTCACCAGCCTGGGGCGCACCATTCAGACCCAACACCTGTACGGGAGTTGAAGGACCTGCCTCCAAAACCTTCTTACCGTTCTCGTCGAACATAGCCTTCACACGGCCTGTGTATGTACCTGAGAGCAATACATCACCAATACGCAGTGTACCACTCTGTACCATAATCGTAGCTACATAACCACGACCCTTGTCCAGTGTAGACTCAATCACGCTACACTGGGCCTTCTTGTTGGGGTTAGCCTTCAGGTCGAGCATCTCGGCCTCGAGCAATACCTTCTCCAAGAGCTTGTAGTGGTTGATACCCTGCTTTGCAGAGATATCCTGGCTCTGGTACTTACCACCCCAATCCTCAACTAGGTAGTTCATCTGTGCCAACTGCTCCTTGATGTGCTCGGGGTTAGCAGCGGGCTTATCAATCTTGTTGATGGCGAATACCATCGGAACGCCTGCAGCCTGTGCGTGGTTGATAGCCTCAACAGTCTGGGGCATCACGCTGTCGTCAGCCGATACGATAATGATAGCCACATCGGTAATCTTCGCACCACGAGCACGCATAGCGGTAAACGCCTCGTGACCCGGAGTATCGAGGAATGTAATCTTCTGACCGTTCAGGTTTACAGAGTAGGCACCGATGTGCTGTGTGATACCACCGGCCTCACCCTCGATTACATTTGTCTTACGGATGTTATCCAGCAACGAAGTCTTACCGTGGTCTACGTGACCCATAACGGTTACGATAGGGGGACGAGATACCAAATCCTCCTCGCTGTCGTTCTCTGTGTCGATAGCCTCGGCAACCTCTACAGTTACGAACTCGGTCTTGAAGCCAAACTCCTCGGCAACAACAACCAATGCCTCGGCGTCGAGTCGCTGGTTGATAGATACCATAAGGCCGAGGTTCATACAAGCCGAGATAACCTCCATAGGCGACACGCTCATCATCGTAGCCAACTCGCTAACGGTAACGAACTCTGTCACCTTGAGTACAGAGCGCTCCATCTCCTCGCGCTCCATCTCCTCGTTCATCTTCTCACGAATCTCGTCACGCTTCTCCTTACGATACTTTGCACCCTTATTCTTTGCACCCTTGGCTGTAAGACGAGCCAGAGTGTCCTTTACCTGCTTTGATACCTCCTCGTCGCTAACCTCGGGGCGAACAACGGGCTTGGGCTGATGCTTCTTGTCCTTGTGCTTGTTACGGCGACCCTCGCCAGCCTTGGGCTGCTGGTCCTTGCCGTTGTTGTTCTGCTGCTGCGACTGCTGGGGCTTGTTCTTCTTGTCGTTCTTGCCCTGCTGCTTGTCGCCGCCCTTGCCTTGCTGCTTGTTTACATCAACCTTCTCCTTATCCAAACGCTTGCGCTTGTGTTTGCCGCCAGGAACCATTCCCGATACATCCATTGTACCTAGAATCTGCGGACCTGCGAGCTGTGTCTGGTTTACGCGGAATACATTATCCTGCTTGGGAGCATTCTCCTCTGCTGAAACCTCCTCCACTTTAGCGGCTTTGGGCTGCTCTACGGGCTTAACCTCTGCGGGAGCTGCGGCCTTGGGCTGCTGGGGAGCCTCCTTGGGAGCAGGTGCTGCCTGCGGCTTCTTGCCGTCGAGGTCAATCTTACCCAAAATCTTGGGCTGCTGAATCTCATCCTTTACATTGATGACATTGCTCTTGATGATAACCTCCTGCTCGTCGTTCTCCTTCTCAGTCTTCTTGTTCTCGGCCAACGATACAGACTCCTTCTTACCCAAAGAGATCTTCTCCTTGATGATGTTGCGCTCGTTACCAGAGGCTCTATTTGAACTAAACTCCTTCTCCAAAATAGCATATATCTCGGGGCTAACCTGCGAGTTGGGCGAGCCGTCGATGCTCACGCCCTTCTTCAGCAGCGAGTCTACGATTGTGTTGATACCAACCTTAAACTCCTTCGCCACCTGGATAAGCCTTATCTTTTTATTCTCACTCATATTTTACTCCGTTTGCTAATGATTAAAATTACTCCTCGAACTCTGCTTTCAAAATCTCGATTACCTTCTCGGCCTGCTCGATCTCAAGGTCTGCGCGTGAGGCAATCTCCTCTACGGGCAACTCCAACACGCTCTTGGCAGTGTCGCAGCCAGCGGCCTTGAGTGCATCGATAATCCAAGCCTCGATCTCGTCTGAGAACTCTGTCAGAGCAACATCCTCCTCCTCTACTTCACGATATACATCGATATCGTAGCCAGTGAGCATCTTCGAGAGGCGGATGTTCAAACCACCCTTACCGATAGCCAACGATACCTGGTCGGGCTTGAGGTAAACTGAAGCGGTCTTGCGCTCCTCGTCGATAGTGATAGACGAAATCTTTGCAGGGTTGAGTGAACGCTGAATCATCAGCTGCGGGTTAGCTGTGTAATTAACCACATCGATGTTCTCGTTGTGCAGTTCCTTGACAATGGTGTAGATACGCGAACCCTTCATACCTACGCAAGCGCCTACGGGGTCGATACGGTCGTCGTATGACTCTACGGCCACCTTTGCGCGCTCGCCAGGGATACGAACGATGTTCTTGATAGTGATAAGACCATCGAAAATCTCGGGTACCTCCTGCTCGAACAGACGCTCGAGGAACTCGTTAGCGGCACGCGACAGGATGATACGGGGCTTGTTGTTGTTCATCTCTACGCTCTTGACGATAGCCTTGATGGTGTCGCCCTTGCGGTAGAAGTCGTTGGGGATCTGCTCTGACTTGGGCAGGATGAGCTCGTTCTCCTCGTCGTCGAGAAGCAATACCTCGCGCTTCCATACCTGGTAAACCTCGCCAGTGATAATCTCGCCAACCTTCTCAGAGTACTTCTCGTAGATGTTAGCCTTCTCCAAATCGAGCAGGCGTGAAGCCAAGTTTTGGCGCAGTGAGAGAACTGCACGGCGGCCAAACTGGTTCATCTTAATCTGGTCGGTGTACTCGTCACCTACCTCGTAAGAGGCATCGATAGCCTTAACCTCTGATACGCTAATCTGAGTGTTGGGGTCCTCAACGGCACCATCCTCAACAACCTCGCGGTTACGCCAGATCTCGAGGTCACCCTTCTCGGGGTTGATGATTACATCGAAGTTCTCGTCACTCTCAAACTGCTTCTGCAGCGCGTGACGAAATACATCCTCCAAAACACCAATCATCGTACCCTTGTCAATGTTCTTCAGCTCTTTGAACTCGGCAAAGTTGCTGATAAGATTCAAATTTTCCATTGTCGTCTTTGTTTTATCTATTTTTTTGTTCTTAGTTTTCTACTTGAAGTCGAGATACTCCTTTGTGTACTTGATCTCGTCGAATGAATATGTGCGTACGACATTTACCAGCACCTTGCGCTTTTTGCCCTCAACGGTCTGCTTCTCCTCGTACGAAACGGTGATGCCCTCGTCGCTCACCTCGTCCAACTTGGCCAGAATCTTGATGCCGCTGAGCAGCAATACCTCGACTGACGAACCGATGAGCTTGCGATATTGGCGAATGTTCTTCAACTCCGAGCCGATACCAGCCGAAGCTACAGTGAGTGAAAAATCCTCTGCGTCGCGGTCAAACTCGGCTTCGATAGTACGGCTCAATTCGGCGCAACGCTCGATTGTTACCGACGAGTCGCTGTCGATAAGCAACTCCACCTCATTTGCGGGCGAGCATTTGCAACTCACCGTAAACATATCCGTACCGCTCAATTCGCGGTCGGCAATCTCCAATATTTTCTGGCAATCTATCATATTATCATTTAGTTATGTATTCCGAACTTCCCTTTAGGGTATAAAAGAAGGGGACCTCTCGTCCCCTTTTCACTCTTTCACGCTACAAAAATAGTGAAAAAAAACTACTCTGCAAACTTTTTTATAATAAATATATGTATATCCAGCGATTATCTGCTATTTGGCGTTTCTGAAGATGCGCGAAATAAAAGGCAGTGCATCATAAAGCGCCGAATGCCAATACTCCCAAGTGTGGCCACCGTCACGAACTCGCAACTGATAGGGCACTCCAGCCTTGCGCATAGCCAGAGCAAAATTGATGTTGCACTCGAAGAGAAAATCATCGTCTCCGCAATCTACATACCAGGCAACGGTACGCAGCTCGGCCTTCGTTTTATCATCGGCATTTGTCACATAATCTACGCAGCTAAACTCGTTGGCGGCCTTTGTCAAATACCACAATTTCTCTCTGTTGTCGTTGGGCTTATCTTGCTTTGCTGCAGGAAGATGCATCAGTGCGCTCATAGCATAGCAGGCGCAGAACATATCGGCGTGACGCTGGGCGTAGCTGGTCGAGCCGCCACCACCCATCGAGAGTCCCGCAATGGCGCGATTTGCCTTGTCGCCCTTGATGCGATACTCCTTCTCGACAGTGGGTAAAAACTCCTCGAAGAAGAAGCGTTCGTAGGCCCAACCCTCCATATTGAAGTAGCCGTTCCAAGCCCCCTCGTAGATGTTGCCGCCAGCATTTGGCGAGATGATAATCATATCGCAAGCCTCGCCCGATGCGCAGAGCTGATCCATCACATCTTTCAGGTGACCACGGTCGGCCCAATCTTTGTGGTTTCCGCTCATTCCGTGTAGCAGATATAATACTGGGTACTGCTTGTCTGTGTTGGCCTCATAGCCCGTTGGAAGATAGACCGTATAGGCTCTGTCGGCGTTGAGAATCTCGCTATGTATGCTCTTCTCTTCGGTGCGACTTTGGTTGCGCATCATATCCTGCATTAGCTGGGTGTTTTGTGCTGCGGCTGCCAATGAGATGCAGGCCAAAGTGATGGTGAGTAAAAATCTTTTCATCGTCGTTAGTGGTTTAATTTATTGAAACTTATGATGTAACAAAGATACGAAAAATTCTGTACAAACGCCACTTGTGATAATTGTTATTTTTCTGTTGAAAACATTTTCTTTAATAAATTTTGCGGTATAGATATTTTTGCTAATATTGCATCGGATAAAGGTGTTCTTGTAGGAAGTAGCATCGGCTGCCGAGAATGAAAAGGGAACGACGGTGAAAATCCGTGACTATACCCGTAGCTGTGAGTTTCTCAAAATGCTCTGTGCTCTCTTTATTGGTCACTGCTCTATGGGGTGGGAAGACCGCACAGGCGAAACAAGTCAGAAGACCTGCCTTTTTCTATTTTTTTTCGGATGCTTTCGGGAGGTGAAGCGTCGTGATGAAGTCTATAATAATCTATAGATTTACACACGCATTATCCCTGCGAGTGTCGTAGACTGCGCAAAATATTAAAAGTTAATTATATGATACAGACAGTACTTAAAAGAGATGGTCGTATCGTCGGCTTCAACCGCGAGAAGATTGCCGCTGCTATCCGCAAGGCAATGCTTACTACCGATGCTGGCGAGGACGAAGTTCTCGTTTATAAAATTGTCGACCGTGTAGAGTTCCGAGGCAACGAGCAGTCATCTGTCGAGGAGATTCAGGATATGGTCGAGATGGAGTTGATGGATTCTCCCCGCAAGGAGGTTGCCAAGAGTTATATTGCCTACCGCGATAAGCGTAGCATTGCCCGTAAGGCAAAGACTCGTGAGATGTTCCTTGAAATCGTCGAGGCTAAGTCTAACGATGTGACTCGCGAGAATGCAAATATGAACGCCGACACGCCTGCTGGTATGATGATGAAGTTTGCATCGGAGACCACCAAGCCCTTTGTCGATGACTATCTGCTTTCGGAGGATACCTTGTGGGCTGTTAGAAACAACTATCTGCACATCCACGACAAGGACTACTATCCTACAAAGTCGCTCACCTGCATCCAGCACCCGCTGGATAAGATTCTCGAGCACGGCTTCCAGGCTGGTCACGGCGAGAGCCGTCCCACTAAGCGTATTGAGACAGCCTCTATTATGGCTTGTATCTCGATGGAGACCGTTCAGAACGAGATGCACGGTGGTCAGGCCATCCCTGCTTTCGACTTCTACCTCGCACCTTATGTTCGCCGCAGCTATGTAGAGGAGATTAAGACTATCGAGAACCTGACAGGTATCGACCTCAAGCATCTCTACGATGTCGAGATTGACGACTATGTGAATCGTGACCTCGACTTCTTGCAGGGTGATGAGCGCTTCAAGCAGCATGCTATCAACCGCACAATCAACCGCGTACACCAGTCAATGGAGGCGTTCATTCACAATATGAATACCATCCACTCGCGCGGTGGTAACCAGGTAGTATTCTCTTCAATTAACTATGGTACAGATACTTCAGCCGAGGGTCGTTGTATCATTCGTGAGTTGTTGCAGTCTACATACGAGGGCGTAGGTGGTGGCTCTACAGCTATCTTCCCCATCCAGATTTGGAAGAAGAAGCGTGGTGTAAGCTACCTGCCCGAGGATAGAAACTACGACCTCTATCAGTTTGCATGCAAGGTGGCTGCTCGTCGTTTCTTCCCCAACTTCGTGAACCTTGATGCTACATACAACCACCACGACAAGTGGAATCCCAACGACCCCAAGCGTTACCTCTACGAGGTAGCTACGATGGGTTGCCGTACTCGTGTCTTCGAGAACCGCTTTGGCGAGAAGACCTCTATTGCGCGTGGTAACCTCTCGTTCTCGACAATCAACATCGTGCGTTTGGCTATCGAGTGTATGGAGATTGAGGATAAGAAGCAGCGTATCGAGCATTTCTTTGTTAAGTTGGATGAGTTGTTGGAGATTACAGCCAAGCAGCTCTGCGACAGATATAACTTCCAGAAGACAGCTCTGGTTAAGCAATTCCCGCTGTTGATGTCGTCACTCTGGTCAGGTTGCGAGAATCTGCAGCCTAACGACACTATCGAGCGCGTAATCAATCAGGGTACTCTCGGTGTTGGCTTCATCGGTTTGGCCGAGGCTCTTATCGCACTTGTTGGTAAGCATCACGGTGAGAGCGAGGAGGCACAGGAGTTGGGTCTGCGCATCGTTACATATATGCGCGACAGAGTAAACGAGTTCTCGGAGCGTTATCAGCACAACTTCAGTGTGTTGGCTACTCCCGCAGAGGGCTTGTCAGGCCGCTTCACACGCATTGATCGCAAGAAGTTCGGTGAGATTGCTGGCGTAACAGATAAAATCTATTATACCAACTCTAACCACATTCCCGTATATTACAAGTGCTCGCCCAAGCACAAGGCCGAGGTGGAGGCTCCCTACCACGCATTGACTGGTGGTGGTCATATCTTCTACATCGAGATTGACGGCGACGCTACACACAATCCTCAGGCGATTATGGATATCGTCGATTTGATGGATAAGAACAATATCGGCTACTGCTCGGTAAATCACAACCGCAATCGCTGTATGCACTGCGGATATGAGGATGCGCAGCAGGAGTTGAACACTTGCCCCCGATGTGGCAGCGATAGCATAGATAAACTTCAGCGTATCACCGGTTACCTCGTAGGTACAACCGAGCGTTGGAACAAAGCCAAGTTGGCAGAGCTTAATGACCGTATCATCCATAAATAGTATTCGCATACTCGACATCAAGTATGGTACATCGGTCGATGGAATTGGTCTTCGCACCTCGCTCTATTGCGCGGGGTGCGAGCACCATTGTATGGGGTGCCATAACCCGCAGTCGTGGAGTGACGAGGCGGGTGAGAGCGTGACGGTTGATGAGCTGTTTCGCCTGATTGTTGATGCCGATATGAATGTTACATTTACGGGTGGCGACCCGATGTTGCACCCCGAAGGTTTTATCGCTTTGGCGCAGATGATTAAGGAGCGCACCGACAAGACCATCTGGTGCTATACGGGTTATCGTTTCGAGGAGTTGCTGCAACATCCGCTTCGCAGGGCTCTGGTCGAGTTGTGTGATGTCATTGTCGATGGCCGATATGTCGAGGCCGAGCGCGACCTCTCGCTCCATTTTAGAGGTAGCCGCAACCAGCGAATCATCGATGTGAAAAAATCACTCGATGGCGAGTTATGTCTTGTCGAATAATCTTTCTTCTATCCGCTGGCACCGTTTCGAGGTTGCTCGGCAAATCATTTTCCATACTCTTTTACAGCTACAAACTGCCAGAAAAAATATTTTGACAGCGGGGTAGTGTGTAAGTCTCTAAAATTTAGTATATTTGTCTAAGGAAGAACAAAATTTATGATAATTACTATGAAGAGGTTTTTACTACTTACCCTTGCCGTGTGTGCTATCTGCACATCAGCCAGTGCGCAGTTTGGTGCTACGGGCATTACGGCCTCTGTTGAGAGCAAGATTTTGGGCGTTGAGCGCAACTTCAACATCTATCTGCCGCCCTCGTTCAAGCGCAATCCCGACAAGCATTACCCCGTACTCTATCTTCTGCACGGCGGTGGTGGCACCAATGTCGATTGGTTTGTCCGCGGTCATGTGGCCGATGTTGCGGGTGGTCTGCTCTCGGCTGAGGAGATTGGTGAGATGGTTATCGTCTCGCCCGATGCTGGAACTGGAGTTATGACCTACTTCAACGATAAGGATTGGCAGTATGAGCGCTTCTTCTTCGAGGAGTTTATGCCCTATATCGAGAAGACTTACCGCTGTGGCGGTTCAAAGCAGATGCGAGCCGTAGCGGGTCTGTCGATGGGTGGTCAGGCGACTTTTGTCTATGCTTTCCGTCACCCGGAACTCTTCTCATCGGCCTATGAGATGAGCGGTTACCACTATCGCCATAATCTGCCGTGGAAGAATATGAACGACCCCGTAGAGGCTCGTAAACATCAGATTGTTGAGGATAATAACTGCATCAAGTTGGTGCAGGGTGCCACCAAAGAGCAGATTGAGGCGGCTAAGACGGTCAAGTGGTTTCTTGACTGTGGAGATGATGATTTTACATACGATGCCAATGTGCAGCTTGTTGATGCCCTCCGCAAAGCTGGTATCCCTTATCAGTTCCGTGTGCGCGAAGGCGGTCACACTTGGGAGTATTGGCAGTCGGGATTGTATATCGCACTGCCTTTCGTGGATAAGTTTTTCAAGCGATAGAGTGTAGCTAAAAACGAAAAATGGTTGTCCAACTCATCGGCTGGACAACCATTTCTTTATATCCCTCTGGCCTCTGTTACTCAGCCTTTGACTTCTTCTGGTAGGGCTTGATACAACCGCGCTGCGAAGAGCGAACAAAGTTGATCAAGTAGTCGCGCTCTGCAGACTGGGGCAACTCTGCCTCGGCCTTGTCGCAGGCGTTGAGGTAGTTCAAGTCGCTCTGGAAGAGGATGCGGCATACATCGTGGATAGCCATAATCTGCTCGTGAGTGAAGCCTCTGCGCGAAAGACCAATCTTGTTGATACCAGCGTAGTGCTCGTTGTTCGAAGCGGTGATATATGGCGGAATATCCTTTGTTACACCCGACATACCCTGAATCATTGCGTGGTCGCCGATGTGTATCCACTGGTGAACAGCCGAGTGACCACCGATAACTACCCAGTCGCCAACATGAACCTCACCAGCGAGTGATACGCCGTTCACGATAACGCAGTTGCTACCAACTACGCAGTCGTGACCTACATGGGCATAAGCCATAATCAGGTTGTTTGAGCCGATGATTGTGGTGCCTGTCGATGCAGTACCGCGGCTGATGGTTACACACTCGCGGATATCGCAGTTGTCGCCGATAACGGCTGTTGTTATCTCGCCTGCAAACTTCAAATCTTGCGGGAGGCAGGCGATTGAAGCGAATGAGTGAATCTTGCAATTTTTTCCAATGCGCGCACCATCGTGAATTACGGCCGAGGGGCCAATCCAGCAACCGTCACCAATTACAGTGTCGGCTGCAACATAAGCGAATGGTTCGATGGTTACATTTTCTCCGATTTTTGCATCGGGGTGTACATATGCCTGGTTACTAATCATAAATTTATATTATTCAGTTTTCTTGTTTCTCACAATCTGTGCCATAAGATTTGCCTCGCAAGCCAATTGTCCGCCGACAAAGATCTTGCCGATGAAGGTTGCTATACCACGACGCATCGGCTCAACCATATGAGCCTCGATCTGCATAGTGTCGCCTGGCACAACCTTGCGCTTGAAGCGGACGCCGTCGATGCGCAGGAAGTAGGTTGAGTACTCCTCGGGATTATCCACGCTCTTCATCGCAACAATACCACCCGCCTGTGCCATAGCCTCCACGAGCAATACGCCCGGCATAACGGGCTCGTCGGGGAAGTGACCAGAGAACTGAGGCTCGTTTGCTGTGATGTTCTTGATGGCGCCGATAGACTTCTCGTCTATGTGGAATACCTTGTCAATCAAGAGGAAAGGATAGCGGTGGGGGAGCAACTTGCGTACATCGTTGATGTCCATAATAGGCGCTTTCGCTGCGCTATACTTGAAGGCGGGCTTCTCGCCATCGCGGCGGATGCTCACCAGCAATTGCTTCATAAACTCTGTGTTTGCATAGTGGCCAGGACGCGATGCCCATACACGGCCTTTGATACGCATACCAAGCAGTGCGAAGTCGCCCAGCAGGTCGAGGAGTTTGTGGCGTGCCAACTCGTTGCTTGCACGCAACTGCAGGTTGTTAAGGTAGCCGCCTGTAACGCGAATATCCTCCTTGTTGAATACGCGCTTCAGGTGCTCCAACTGCTCGTCTGATACGGGGTTTTCGACAACGACGATAGCATTGTCCAAATCACCACCCTTAATGAGGTTCATCTTGAGCAGGGGCTCCAACTCGTGCAAGAAGCAGAAAGTACGGCTGGGGGCAATGTCCTCGGTGTACTTGCTGTACATATCGAGCGTAGCATACTGGTTGCCGACAATCTTAGAGTTGAAGTCGATGTGTACCGATACGGTGAACTCGTCGTCGGGGTAGATGATGATGGCGACACCCTTGTCTGGAATAGTATATACCTGCTTCTCAGTTACTTCATAGTACTTGCGCTCGGCATTCTGGGTGGTGATACCCACCTCCTCGATTCGCTGTACATACTCACGAGCCGAACCATCCATAATAGGGGTCTCGGGGCCATCAATATCGATAATCGCGTTGTCTACACCCATCGTCCACAGAGCCGAAACAATGTGCTCGATTGTGCTGACCTTGGCCAGCCCTTTCTCGATGGTTGTGCCGCGCGATGTGTCTGTTACATATTCGCAGAGAGCCGGAACTGAGGGAGTGCCTTCCAGGTCAATACGGCGGAAAATAATGCCAGTGTTTTCGTCTGCGGGATTTACCGTCATATTTACCGTAACGCCGGTGTGTAAACCTTTGCCAGCGAATGAGATTACGCTGCCGAGGGTTTGCTGTTTAGTCTGCATATAGTCTTTCTTTTAATGTGATAATTTAACAAACTTATTATCCGCGACCGATAATATTGCGCAAATATACTAATTATTTCGCAAAAAAAGCGTACTTTTGCGCTATATTTGTTAAGTAGTCAGACCCTTTATGGCAAGTATTGAACCACAAAATAGAGAATCAATATCACAAAATAACACCAAGGCCGCCACTGCCCCCGCAGGCAGGCGTCCACAGCGCCGTCCCCGTATGCGTTTGCCGTTCGACAACCGCAAGCAGGACGCAGGCGAATGGGCATACGACCACCGTCTCGGCTTGAGCGTAATGATCGTGCTCTATCTGGTGCTGGGAATCGTGTTTGTAAGTTCAAAAATCATCATCAACTCTCGTCCTCATACGCAGGGTATCTATGTCGATTTGCAGACTCTGGCTGAGTTGGAGGCCGAGAAGGAGCGTCTTGAAAAGGAGATTGAGATGAAGCAGTCTGACCTGGACTGGTCTGCCATCCGCAACCAGACCTCTAACGATGCGTTGCTGAACGAGAACCTCAAAGATGACCGCGGAATTAACACTGCCGAGCTGAATCAGTCGGCACGCGATATTGCTGCGGGTATGCAGGCCAACCGTGCCGCTTACGAGGCTGGTCTGGCCGAGGCTCAGTCTATCCTTGATAGCGAGCGCCCCTCGCCACAGACGGGTGAGAAGAGTACGCAGCAAGATGTCAAGGTAAAGGGTGGTGTGACTGTTAGATATGAGTTCAAGAATCCCGTGCGCACCAAGCGCCATCTGGTTGTTCCAGCCTATCTGTGTGATGGCGGTGGTCAGGTTATAGTATCCGTAACACTCAATCAGGGTGGTGAGGTTATCGCAGCCCGAGTTGTCGAGGGTGGTGACGAGATGATGCGCGAGGAGGCTCTGAAGGCTGCGCGTGCGTCACTCTTCAATATTGATATGTCGGCTCCCGCCAGCCATAAGGGTACAATCACCTACACATTTATTCCCCAGTAGTCTATGCTCCGTCTGCTCTCGCTCATACTGCTGTTTGTTCTCTATGCTCCAAAGGTGGATAGTGCTATACCTTCGTGCGTTAAACCTTCGGTTGCAATCGAGAGTTGTGTGTATGAGTCAGTTGTAGATGGTGATGACAATCTCAGTTATAATGTCCGTTTTAGTAGCGATTTGTTGCAAGGGCAGGTGTTGGCTCGTCCCATATCGCAGCGTACATTGCTTGAGAATAATGGTGGCACCAGTACACCCTCGGTGTTGCGTCATAATAGAGTAAATTCTACATTGAGAGCCTTGTCGTCGGCAGTTCCTTGCCGTCACGCTGGGCGTATTACAAAAATATTTGAATATAATCACTTCCGTTCGGTGCTCCGTGTTGTCTATTATCTGCATACGCTGTGCCGACTTCGTATTTAGCCATCAGATTTATATCTTTTGCGATTATACCATTGGTTGTTAGCCGATGGTTGGTTGTGTATGTATGTAAATGAATGAAAGGTGCGCGAAATGGCTTACTGAACGAATGTGTCAGGTGTTTTTTGTATGTGATTCGTGTGTGCATTTGATACCTTTGTCTGGGCTGAATCGCGCATTTTTTTCTTTTTTATCCCGCTACGCAGTGTGACAATAGTGTGCGAATGGGATGATGTTTTGAAAATTAAAGAGATATTTTGACAATGAGTAAATATGATATGGGTCAGATGCTTTGTGCGGTGTCTGATGGCGCAGTTATAATGCGTCGAAAGTCGGTTGTGATGCCGATAGCGTTGTTGATAGCAGGTATTGGACTATTTGTACTGAATTGTTTTATAGAATCTTCTGTGGAAAATGGTAATTTGAAATCCGCGTTGGTGCTTTTCGGTGCTATTTTTGCCATAGTAGGAGTAGTGATTTTTGCAATCAGGGTATCGGGCACAAGTCAGGCTCCTTATTGTCTGAAAGATGGTTGTTTTTTGAACAAAAGAGAGCTTAAATTCGCTAAAGAGGAAAAAAATGAAGTTGTAGATTTGGTGCATAAAGGCGATTTTACTACCTTGCGCAAATTTCGACAGAGCGATGTTTCAACACTTGTTGTAGTTGAGTATTCATCACCCAAAAGTGCGCTTGAGGCGTGTCAAGTTTTTGAGTATGTCGAGTTGGAATTGCGTCCTATAAGCGACCTAAAGTTGAAGGTGAAATAATCGTTTGATATTTAGAGTCGGGGAACAGTGATGCTGAAATATAAGGTTAGTAATTTGATATAATTTTTTTTAGGTCAAGTATGAGTGAAAATTTCTTGTTAGTGGGCGCTATGTTGCTCTTCGTGGCGGTGATGGCAGGTAAGGTGGCCTACCGTTTCGGAGCGCCGGCTTTGTTGTTGTTCTTGGGTGTCGGAATGGTTTTCGGACTCAACTTCATCAACTTCCGCTCATTCGATATTACGCAGGGTATTGGTATGCTTGCGCTCTGTATCATCCTCTTTTCGGGTGGTATGGACACCAAATTTTCCGACATACGCCCCATTCTGGGCCCAGGAGTTGTGCTTGCCACTGCGGGAGTAGCCTTGACGGCTCTCTTTGTGGGTGGTTTTATCTACTTCTTCTCGTCGTGGGTGGGTTTGGCACTCTCGTTTCCCGTCTCTTTGTTGTTGGCCTCTACGATGGCCTCGACTGACTCGGCGTCGGTCTTCTCCATTCTTAGAACTAAAAAGCAGGGCTTGCGCCAGAATCTGCGCCCGCTACTTGAGTTGGAGAGTGGTAGTAACGACCCGATGGCCTATATGCTCACCATTGTGATGGTGTCGGTGGTAACCTCTCCTACGGTAGATGTGAACGCATTTCAGAGCATCGTGCGCTTCGTTGTGCAGATGGTAGTGGGTGGTACGCTCGGATATGCGATTGGCCGTGCTGCAGTCTTTACAATCAACAAAATCAATATCAAGAACAACGCTTCGCTCTACTCTGTGTTGTTGCTGGCGTTTGTCTTCTTCTCGTTCTCGTTCACCTCGCTGGTGTGGGGTAATGGCTACTTGGCTGTATATATCACGGGTCTGGTTGTGGGTAACAGCCGCCGATTGGCGCACAAGGGTAACCTCGTCACATTCTTCGATGGTTTCACTTGGTTGGCGCAGATAGTGATGTTCCTCACCATCGGTCTTTTGGTTAATGCTGATGAGTTGCTCAACCCCGATGTGTTGCTGTTGGGTGGCGCTGTGGGTGTGTTCCTGATTTTTGTTGCGCGTCCGTTGGCGGTGGTGTTGAGTCTATTGCCATTCCGCCGTTTTACCACAAAGGCCAGAATCTATGTCTCGTGGGTGGGTCTGCGTGGTGCGGTGCCCATCATCTTTGCCACATATCCTATCGTGGCGGGTATTGAGAATGGCTATCTGATATTCAATGTGGTCTTCTTGGGAACGCTCATTTCGCTGCTTGTACAGGGTACAACTGTGAGCGGTATGGCCAACTGGCTAGGTCTGGCGTATGAGGAGAAAGAGCCCCTGTTCAAGGTGGGTATCCCCGATAGCATCAAGAGTAACTTCTCGGAGATTGAGGTGACCGACTCTATGTTGGCTCACGGCCTTACGCTGCGAGATATCGCTCTGCCTGACAATACTCTGGTGGTGATGATTTCGCGTGGTGAAAACTACTTCGTGCCGCGCGGTAGTACCGAGATGGCAGTGGGTGATAGATTGCTCGTAGTGAGCGATCGCAATGAGCAGGAGTTGCAGGAGATGTACGATATGCTCGGCATCAAGGATGTGGTGCATATCAACCATTAGCCGTGGCTATTCTCTGATGCACTCCTCTGAAAATATCTGCTCGAAGAGTAGGCGCAGAGCCTCTCTGTCGGCTATGATTTCTCTCAATATATTTAGTTGTTGCCCGTTCTCTGATTCGGGAAACCACAACTTGAGATAACCCCCTTCGGCATACTTCTCTTCAAGATGCTCTACGGTGCGTCGCCAGTGTCCCTCGTAGTCGAGGTGCGAGTAGTTCGTTAGTCCGTATTGCACCGTGCGGCGGATAATCTCTTCGGGCTCTATGCTGCGGTCGGCCTCGGCCACTATGCGTCCATACATTGTGCGGGGCTCGCTCTTCGACGAGGCACGATGATCCTCGGCGGCATCGGCTATAATCTCAATCTGCTCCTCGCTGAACCAACTCCTAAGCATATCATCCTGACGCACCATTCGGGCTGATGAGGTATGGTGATACTCTCTGCCTTCCGATAAGCCTATGTCGTGGTAGGCCGCTATGGTGTAGGCCATCTCCTCGTCGAGGCCAGCCTGACGGCAGAGGCGTATGCTCTCGCCAATAACCTTCTCGGCGTGGTTGCGTCTATGTGCGGCGTCGAAGCCATCGTAGCGGGGCAGTATCTCGCCCTCGATGTATGAAATCAAATCTTGTCGAATCATATCTTATAATTAAAAAATAAGGCTGCCTGCAACGATGCCGACAGCCCTATGAATTGTCTGGACGGATTACTCAATCATCCAGGTCTCGCCCGAATTGAGCAAATCGTCTACCGAGTGGAGCTTTGCTGAAGCCTTCAACTGCTCTACCTGCTCGGCAACCTTCACATCATACACCTGCTCATCCTTCACATCGCGGATTACACCAATCGCAACGGGCAGGTCGGGATGCTTCATCGCAGCCAGCATTGAGTGCAGCGTTGTATCCACGCAGTGTGCATCGTGTGTCAGAATGTCGTCAATCGTATAACCATCTTCGCCTACGGTTACGGCCTTCAGCTGCATATTCTCCAGCACCAGACCCTTGGCGTTGCCCTCACCGAAGAGCATCTTCTCGCCGTGACGCAGCGTGATGGTGTTCTTTGTGCGTGTAGCCTTGTCGCCAGCAAATGCGGCGTGGGTCTTGTCGTTGAAGATTACGCAATTAACCAATGCCTCGACAACAGCCATTCCCTTGTGCTTGGCTGCTGCTACAAGGCAATCCTTGGTAAGCATAACCTCGGCGTCGATTGTACGGGCAAAAAATGTGCCTTTCGCACCAATTACCAACTCGCCAGGGTTAAAAGGCTTCTCCACAGTACCAGCGGGTGAGGTCTTGGTAATCTTACCCAACTTGGTTGTGGGTGAGTACTGACCCTTCGTAAGACCATAAATCTCGTTGTTGAAGAGAATCATATTCAGGTCTATGTTTCTGCGAATAGCGTGGATGAAGTGGTTACCACCGATAGCCAATGAGTCGCCATCGCCTGTGCATACCCATACGCTCAGGTCGGGGTTGGCCACCTTGATACCTGTTGCGATGGCTGCAGCACGACCGTGAATGGTGTGGAAACCAAAGGTCTTCATATAGTAGATAAAGCGTGACGAACAGCCGATACCCGATACGAAGGTGAACTTGTTGTGCGGAATATCCAATGCGTCTGCCACCTCGGGCATAGCTCGCTGTACGGCATTGAGGATTGCGTGGTCGCCACATCCGGGACACCACTTTACAATCTGGTCGCTTTTGAAATCTGCGGGAGTATATTTGTATTCTGCCATAGTATCAGTGAATTATAAAAGTGAATTAAACTTTTCCTTTAACTCAACCACAGTGAAGGGCTGACCCTCGACTTTGTTGTACTGCTCGAAGCGAATATCCTGGAAGTTCTGGCGCAGGTACGATGCCAGCTGACCCTCGTTCAACTCGCAGATAACTATGCGCTTGTGACCCTTCAGCATATCCTCGGTGTTGTGAGGCAGCGGGTTGAGATAGTTTAGGTGCAGATGAGCAATGCTCTTGCCCTCGGCCTGCATATCACTGACGGCGCTCTGAAGGTGACCCTTCGTTCCGCCCCAACCTACAACCAGCACATCGGCGTCGGCTGCTCCCATAACCTCAAGGTCGGGGATAACCTCTACAACCTTTGCTACCTTGGCTGCACGAGTCTTGGTCATCTCCTGGTGGTTGGCGGGGTCATACGAGATAGAACCTTTGATATGGTCCTTCTCCAAGCCTCCGATGCGGTGCTCCAATCCCTCCTTGCCGGGGAACGCCCAACCGCGTGCGAGGTTCTCGCCACGGGCGTAGGGCATAAACTCACCCTCTGCGGGAGCCTCCTCTACGATAGGAGGGCAGATTGAGGGGTAGTCGGCCATTGTGGGGATGCGCCAAGGCTCTGAACCATTGGCGATGAAGCCGTCGGTAAGTAGAACTACGGGTGTCATATGCTCCATAGCAATCTTACTTGCCATATATGCGTAGTGGAAACAGTCGCTGGGTGATGATGCCGCTATAACAACTACAGGGCACTCGCCATTACGGCCGTAGAGAGCCTGCATAAGGTCACTCTGTTCGGTCTTGGTGGGGAGTCCTGTTGAGGGGCCGCCACGCTGAACATCAACAACAACGAGCGGCAACTCGGCCATCACGGCCAAACCCAACGCCTCGCTCTTGAGCGAGAGGCCAGGGCCAGATGTTGTAGTCACGGCGAAGTTACCAGCAAACGCTGCGCCGATAGATGTACAGATACCAGCAATCTCGTCCTCGGCCTGAACGGTCTTTACGCCCAACTCCTTGTGCTTTGCCAACTCCTCGAGGATGACAGTCGCGGGAGTGATGGGGTATGAACCGCAGAAGAGCGGAAGACCTGCCTTCTCGGCTGCTGCGATGAAGCCCCACGCTGTAGCGACATTACCGTTGATTGAGCGATACTTGCCCTTCTGGAGAGGAGCTGCAGCCACCTTGTATGTATTGGCAAACTGGTGTGTGTTGGCTGCATAGTTGTAACCTGCGTCGATGGCGAGTTTGTTGGCCTCGGCAACGGCGGGATTCTTCTTTGCAAATTTGCTATCGATGTAACGCTTGGCGTAATCCTCCGACTGGTTGAAGATGTAGAAGCAGATACCCAGTGCAAACATATTCTTGCACTTTACGACTGTCTTGTTGTCAAGACCCATATCGGCCAAAGCCGCCTTGGTCATAGTCGTGATGTCGGGAATAACCACATTGTATCCCTCAAGGCCCAACTCTGCGATGGGGTCGAGAGTCTCGAAACCAGCCTTTTTTACATTATCCTCGGTGAGGGTGTCGCCGTCGATGATAACCGTAGCATCGGGCTTAAGCCACTTGCGATTAGCTTTCAGAGCGGCGGGATTCATTGCGATGAGTGCGTCGCAATAGTCGCCAGGATTGGTTACATTACCTGAGCCGATGTGTACCTGGAATCCAGAAACACCAGCTACCGTACCTTGCGGTGCGCGTATCTCGGCAGGGTAGTCGGGGAATGTAGAGATTCCATTACCGATAAGTGCCGAAGTGTTTGAAAAGAGTGTGCCAGTGAGCTGCATACCGTCGCCAGAGTCGCCTGAAAAACGGATAACAACATCCTTGACCTCTTTTGCATTGAAGTTCTCCATAATATCTATTTGTTATAGTTTATTTGTTTCTCTTTCTGTGGAAGGTGTGTCGCGTAGTCACGGGACTCACAGCCACACCATAAAACTCGAAGTTTTATCCTTACAAAGATATGCGATAATTCCTCTTGTTATCCTTCTATAGCCGATTTTTTATCACATATTTTACTTTTTGCCGTTTCACTCTTGCCTCGTTCGTGGAGATAGACGCCAACGAGAATCAGTACCGTGCCGATAATGGCCAGCGAGGTGATGCGCTCGTTGAGTATCAGATATGATGTAACGAGTGCCACGATGGGGTTGATGTAGAGGTAGTTCGTTGAGCGGATAGCTCCTAACTTCTCGATGACAATATTCCACAGCCAATAGCATATAAGCGAAGCCAGCACACCAAGGAACAACAGATTGTAGAGCACGACGGGGCGAGTGATTACTTCCCAGCTAACACCAAACGGCTCTACCAACCAGAAGTAGGGAACGAGTGTCAGGATACCGTAGAAAAATACCTTGCGAGTAATCGTTGCCGACGAGTAACGACCCTGCACGCGCAACACCAATATGCTGTAGATAACCCACATTACGGCTGCACCGAGCGTCAGTATATCGCCCAATGGGTTGAGCTTTAAGATAAACTCTCCGTTGAATACCACCAACGCTACGCCCAACAGTGAGAGCATCGAGCAGAGGTACATCTTTGTGTCGGCCCTCTCCTGACGGCTGATAAAGTGTATAGCCAGTGTCGTCAGTAGGGGTGTTGCGGCGATGATGATAGCCACATTCGACGCTTGTGTGTAGACCAGTGCAGTATTCTCCAATAGGAAATAGAGTGAGCCTCCCGATACGCCGAGTAGCAACATCTGAATCTCATCCTTTATGTTTGCACAGAGGATTTCGCCCTTGCGCATCAGTGGTAGCATACCAATGTAGGCTATGGCAAAGCGCAGAGTCATAATTGCCGCAGGCGTGAGTCCCTGTTGCAGTAGCACTTTTGAGCTGACAAATGTCGTTCCCCATATTGCCGCCGTAAGGAGTGCCGCAATATGGTATATCTTACTTGATTTAATCATTCTTTATGGCCGTAGCTATCTGATGGAGTTCATTCTGATGCTTGCCTTCACCAACGCAATGGCGCGTATGCGGCTCATCTCTATATCCTTGTCGGCGTGGTGAGGGTTCTGGCTGACAAGCTTTACATAGCCCTCGCGCTCGGACTTCTGTATATATTTCACCGTGATATACTCCTCGCCGTCGAGGTCGAGCGACAACAGATACATATCTCCCCAGAAGATGCTGTCGATATCCTGCAACTGCTTGTAGAGAACGATGTCGCCACTCTTGAGCAGAGGATACATCGAGTCGCCCACGATGTAGATTGCACCGTCGCACTTCGGTAGGTTGGGGATGTGTATATAGTTGATGGGTTTGGCTGCGTCTTGGTCGGCAAAGAGTGGCACCAGACCCGCGGTTCCCTCAATCGAATAGAGGGGCACGCTCTGCATCGGCAACGAATTGTCGGAGCGCAAGCGGAACGCTGTATAGTCGGGCTCGGCGTTGAACATATTGCCCGTTCCGCTCTCCAGCCAGTCGGGATTGATGTTCAAATCTTGAACTAATATATTTTTGTTGCGAGTCGATAATCCGCACTTGCCTGTCTCGATCATCGAAAGGGCTGCTTTGCCGATACCAAGACGCTGTGCTAGTTGGTCTTGGGTCATTTTTAGCTCCTTTCTTATCAGTTTTACTCTACCTCCCATAATAAATCTATAAGAAAATTATATGTTAAAAATTTGTATAAAATAGAATCAAAATTCAATTCTTGAATATATCTTTGTGATGCAAAGTTAAGTAATTTATTTTAATTAAACAATATTTTTAACCTTAAAAATTATAAAAATCAACTATGTACGAAGTGTCATCTGAAGTTTACCTTGAGGCGGCTGAACGACTGTTGTCGCTCTTGTCGCTGTCGGATTACTACTCTGGCTCGTTTGAGTTCGAGTCGAATGGCCTATCTTGCAGGATGGTGTTGTCAGCTGTCATCTATGGCCACTACGAGCAACTACCCGAAGGGGTGCAGAATAGAGTCATCGACAACATCATACCTGTGTGGTGGGAATTTCATACCACAGACGAGAGTGGTGAGCGATTGAATGATTTTGATTTTAGTGAGTTTAGAAAAGTGTTAGCCGAGATTACAAGATGAATGGAAAACAGAATGTAGAGCAGGGACTCTCGTTTGAGGAGTTTGCGACGCAGGTATATCCTTTTATAGAGGTGCAGCGGTTTCACCGAGTCTATTACCGTCTGCTCGAACTCTTCGCT
The DNA here is from genome assembly GCA_017555695.1 of Alistipes sp. Taxonomy (GTDB): domain Bacteria; phylum Bacteroidota; class Bacteroidia; order Bacteroidales; family Rikenellaceae; genus Alistipes. The sequence goes on along the minus strand of JAFZFX010000031.1, from coordinate 13,438 downwards.
CGGGGGCGCATCCGTAAGTTGATGGTCTCTATGCCGCCGCAGCACGGTAAGAGTGTGGGGTCGAGTACCTTGCTGCCAGCCTATATGCTTGGGCTTAATCCCGATTTGAAGGTGGCCATTGCATCCTATTCGTCGGCGCTGGCTAATAGATTCAATCGTCGTGTGCAGCGTATTGTCGAGGGTGAGGGCTACGCTTCGCTCTTTCCCGAAACGCGCATAAAGAGCGGTGGTAAGCCGCCGCAGTATCTGCGTACGGCCGATGAGGTGGAAATTGTGGGGCAGAGTGGATCGCTTATCTCTGTCGGGCGCGAAGGGTCGCTGACGGGCAATAGGGTGGATTGCTTTATTCTTGACGACCTCTACAAAGATGCTATGGAGGCCAACTCGCCCATTGTGCGCGCCAACTGTTGGGAGTGGTACACCTCGGTTGTGAGAACCCGTATGCATAACAACTCGCAGGAGTTGATGGTCTTTACGCGCTGGCACGAGGAGGATTTGATAGGCGTGCTGCGTAAGTACGAGCGGTGTGTCGATTTGCGGAGTTGGTCAGATATTGATACGCTCGGGGTGGATGATTGGCTGTGTCTGAATTTTGAGGCGCTGAAGACGGGTGACCCCAGCGAGATTGACCCGCGAATGGTTGGTGAGGCGTTGTGGCCCGAGTTTCAGAATGAGTCACTGCTCGAGGCTAAGCGCCGATTGGATTCGCTTCGTTTTGAGTGTATGTATCAGGGGCGCCCCGTGGCGCAGGGCGGACTGCTCTATGGTGCATCGTTCAGCGAATATGACACCCTGCCTACGGATATTGTGCGGTGGGCGAACTACACCGACACGGCCGATATGGGTGACGACTACCTCTGCTCGATGTCGTATGCGGTGGATGCCGATGGCGTGATATACATCACGGATGTGGTCTATTCGCGTGAGCCTATGGATGTTACCGAACAGTTGGTGGCTGATATGCTTGTGCGCTCGGCCACGCGCCAAGCCTTCGTCGAGAGTAATAATGGCGGAAGAGGTTTTGCGCGAGCCATTCAGCGGCTGGCGCCCCGCGTTAGGGTCGAGTGGTTTCATCAGAGTGGTAATAAGGAGGCCCGCATATTATCGAACTCTGCCACGGCTCTGCACTCGGTGCGATTTCCTCGAGGGTGGGCACAGAAGTGGCCCGAACTGTATGCCCATCTTACGACCTACCGCCGTGACTTCAAGGCCAACCGCTGGCACGATGCGGCTGATGTACTGACGGGCATTGTCGAACAGGAGGAGTCTTTTAATAAGCCTACAAAAATCCAGCGCTTTGGCTTTTTGTAAGAAGCTGTCAAACAAGGCTCTTTTGGCGTTACTCTTGCCCTCAAAATCCTCACATACGCCGAGTATGCTGCGGTTTTTCGGGCATCGAGTGCCTAAAAATAACTCTTGTTATACAACTTCCAAGAATAAGGGGATGTCCGACAAATTTGTTGGACATCCCCATTCTATTTTGTAATGTCATTGCGAGGAGCATAGCAACGCGGCAATCTCAAATGCTCGCAACGATTAAAATAAATTCGTTTTGGTCAGATGGTTATTACTTCCAAGTAAGTGTGTATGTTGTAACATCTCCATCCTCGTCGGTTTCTTTGATTTTTGAGATATAACCATCTTTGTCAAACTCATAAGTCGCACAAATGTCAAAATCTTCTGATGTGTATGTATTAGGCAACTGATTAGTTCGCAATCCCGCGATTTCGGGATGGGCCATAAATAATATATACCCTAAGTCAATTATGTCTACAATCAAAGGAAGATATCCTTTTTTACAAGTCTCGCCATAGGTTATAGTTGTATAGTATGAGGAGTATGTATCACTATGCTTTACAGATACTATTTTGTCCTTATCCCAAACAACATTTATAGAGTAATCTTTTCTATCATATTCAGCCTTAATAAATCTATTCGAACTATTGTAGAAATATGTTCCATTTTGATATTCACTACTTGAACTTTGTACAAGGCCATCTTTTAAGGTGAAGGAGTAACTATCTGTGGAAGTAGTACCATCGGGATAACTAAATTTCTCTTTTACCACTATTGCATCGTCACCCCAAATATACTGATAATCAAAATTATATGCGGATTCGCCATCTGTTTCATTGTATGTAGCTGTTTTCAATCGGCCTTCGCTGTCGTAACTGAATATGTAAGTTGCGTCCCATACATTGTCTTTGCAAGTAATCTTTGTCAACTTCTTTTCGCTAACGACTACTGCTCCACCGTTGCCATTTTCGTTGCCTCCTGTTTCTGTGTTTGCGTCGTCGTCTTTGCTACAAGATGTGAAATTCACGCACATCAAAACGGCAAGTAAAGCCGCTCCAACTAATCTAAATGTTTTCATCTGTTTATTTTCTTTTTGCCCCCACAATTCCCAGATGAAGGTATAACAAAAAAAATAAAAAGGTGTGGGAACTTATTATTTTATCCTAAAATCAGGCTTCTCGCATTGCCTACAGCATGGATAAAACAGTAGCCCACACCAAAGGTTATGTAAGAAGCCAATGACGGCTGTACATACCAATGATGTGGTGCTATTGTTACAATCTTCATGCTGTTTCAAATTTTGCGAGAATTTGATTTTAGAAGATAATTTCAATAACACCTTATGTTAAAAATGTCCTTCCAGTCCATATTGGCGGAGTGGAATTACTGCAAATTTAATTAAAAAAGTGTGATATTTGTTACAAATGCCGAAATCTTTTTCGATAAAAGCTGTTGGCGGTTCGTGATTGGGTATAAAAAAGGAGTGTTCCATCGTTGCGGAACACTCCTTTTTTTTGTGTTGAATTGGGTCTATGCGTTGGCCATTGCGACCTCGGCTTTAGCCTGATATTCAGTCTTGAGTGTATCAATTAATTCGCTGACACTGATGATTTTATTGGTGCGCCAAGCGTTGCTGCCGCAGAAGGCGTAGCCATTCTCCATCTTGCCTCGGTAGGCGTTGTAGAGAGCCAGCATAATGCAGTAGGGCGAGTTGGTCACATCGCAAGTCTTGATGCAGTTGAAGGGGCAAGCCTTGGGCTGCTTCAGACCCTGCTTCACCTTCTCGAGGAACGAGTTGTGAACGGCACGGCCAGGCATACCGACGGGGCTCTGGATGATAGTGATATCCTCCTGCTTGGCATCGATATAGCACTGCTTGAACTTGTCGTCTGCGTCGCACTCGTTGGTGGTAACGAAGCGCGTACCCATCTGCACTGCGTCTGCACCGAGCGACATAATATTGTAGATATCCTCGCCTGTATAGACACCACCGCCGGCGATTACGGGGATGTTGCAGCCCTGCTGCTCGCCAATCTCGCGTGCTGCGGCCACGACCTCGGGAACGATGCTCTCCAGAGAGTAGTTCTCGTCGTTAATCTGCTCGTGAGAGTAGCCGAGGTGACCACCAGCCTTGGGGCCCTCGACAACCACAGCGTCGGGAGTATAGCCATACTCACCAATCCAGCGGCGGCAGATGAGCTTCAGCGCACGGGCCGACGATACGATAGGCACGAGCTTGGTCACAGAGTCTGGCTTCAGGAACGAGGGCAGATTCAGCGGAAGACCAGCACCCGCGAAGATGATGTCGGCCTTCTCCTCGATTGAGGTCTTCACCATATCGGCGAAGTTGCTCAATGCAACCATAATGTTCACGCCGATGATGCCCTTTGTGGCCTGACGAGCCTTGCGCAACTCCTGCTTTAGGCCGTAGATGCTCGCCTCGTTGTAATCCTTTGAGTATTCGTTATAAATGACGCCAAGGCCAGCTGCAGATATAACGCCTATACCGCCAGCGTTGGCTACGGCTGAAGACAAACCCGACAGCGAGATGCCTACGCCCATACCTCCCTGAACGATGGGTACTTTTGCAAGGAGGTTTCCAATTTTCAATTCTTTCATAAGTTATTTTTGTTAGATGCTACCTGTGGTGGTAGCCGATAGTAGGTGACAAAAGTATGAAAAAATATTCGTTTTGGGTAATAATATGTTGGATTTCTCCATATTTGGTGGTGGCGACGGGGTGTTTTTGTTCTCTTGAAAGAGTGGTTTCGGGGTGCGAATTTCAACTTCCGAAAATAGAAAATCTTTAGTCCAGGCAAAAAGAAAAGGGTTGTCGCATCGGCTTGATGGACAACCCCTTGTATCATATTTTCCCATTGACTATAAAATCTCCTCCAGACGGGCAACGGGTGATACATCCAGACCCGTGATGAGCCCCTGCTTGTAGCGGTAGTATCCCGAGATGGCAATCATCGCTGCGTTGTCGGTGGTGAACTTCAACGGCGGCAGGAATGTGCGCCATCCTCTGCGGCGTCCAGCCTCGGCTACGGCATCGCGCAGACCCGAGTTGGCTGATACGCCTCCTGCAATGGCAACATCCTTGATACCCAAAGCTTTGGTGGCCTTGATGAGTTTGTCGAGCAAGATGCTTACGATGGTGTGCTGCAACGATGCGCAGAGGTCGGCCTTGTTCTTCTCGACGAAGTCGGGGTCGGTTGCTACGGCATCGCGCAGAGTGTAGAGGAACGAGGTCTTAAGACCCGAGAACGAGTAGTCGAATTCGCCCTTCACATGGGGCTTGGCAAATTCGAAGGCTTTGGGGTTACCCTCCTTGGCCAAACGGTCGATGACGGGACCTCCAGGATAGGGGAGTCCCATAACCTTGGCGCACTTGTCGAAAGCCTCGCCTGCGGCATCGTCGATAGTGGTGCCGATAATCTCCATCTCCAGGGGCGAGCTGACCTTCACAATCTGTGTGTGGCCGCCACTAACCAATAGGCAGAGGAATGGGTATGACGGGTGTGCTATCTCGCTGTCGGGCAGGTCGATAAAGTGCGAAAGGATGTGTCCCTGAAGGTGGTTTACCTCCACCATCGGGATGTTGTGTGCTATGGATAGACCCTTGGCAAACGATGTACCCACGAGCAGTGAACCCAGCAGGCCTGGTCCGCGCGTGAAAGCTATGGCATCAATCTTGTCGGGAGTCACTCCCGCCTCCTTGAGAGCCGTATCAACTACGGGGATGATGTTCTGCTGATGGGCGCGTGATGCAAGTTCGGGAATAACACCTCCGTACTTGATGTGTACGGCCTGTGAAGCGATGACATTCGACAAGAGTGTGGTGTTGCGAATGACGGCCGCAGATGTGTCGTCGCACGAAGATTCTATTCCGAGTATAGTAATATCCATAATTTTTGGCGTTTTTTTTCTATTTTTAATAGAAAAATGGTTACTTTTGTAAGTTTTATGACTCAAGTCACGATGCGCAAAGTTACAAAAATATTGTTAAAGGTCCTATCAGTCACGCTATTGTTTCTGATATTTTTGCCTATTGTGCTCACTTTGGTCATAGATTTGCCCTCGGTGCAGAACTTCATTGTGCATAGAGCAACCTCGCATATATCACGCAAATTGGGCACCACGGTGGCTATTGACCGCATCCGTTTGGGTGCTATGGGAAGCCTCATTGTGGATGGTTTCTATGTCGAGGATTTCCAGCAGGACACGCTGCTCTATGTGGGTAAGGTGAAGGTCTATCTCTCAAACTTCGAGGGTGAGCGCGGCCTCACACTGCGTAACGGCTCGGTTGAGCGCACAAGACTCTATCTGCGTGAAACACCCAACGGCGTAATGAACATCAAGGAGGTGGTGAACAGCTTTGCCAAGCGCGACACCCTGCGCGAGAAGGGTGAGTTTGCCTTCAAGATTAACGATGTCAAGATCGATGACTTCACTCTGGTTGTCGAGCAGCAGGAGCATCGTCACCCGTCGTACGGTATCGACTATCGCGATATGCATTTCGAGAATACATCGGCCTATGTCGAGGACTTTGAGTTGCTGAAGGGTCGAGTGAGTGGTCGTGTGCGTAACTTTACAACTCGCGAACATAGCGGTTTTACGATTCAGAATTTTACGGGTCACTTCCTTGTCGATAGGGGTGTGGTTGATTTACGCGACTTCGAGATTATGGCCGAGAAGTCGGATTTGCGACTCCGCTCGTTTGTGCTCAGCGCCGAGAATTGGGTGGCCTACAAAGATTTTATCCACAATGTAAATATTTCGGGCGAGGTCTATGATAGTAGCGTGTCGTCTGACGATGTGGCGCACTTTGCGCCGAAGATTCTGCCGTGGAATCTGATTCTCTATGGCGTGAACGCTTCGGTGGATGGTACGGTGGATGACTTGAAGGTGAATGTCCACGAGTTGGAGTTCGGTCAGAGCAGTTCGGCTTGTGCCGAGGTACACCTCAAGGGTCTGCCCGAGGTGAAGAGTGCTACTATGGCGCTCAATCTGGAGCGTCTGGATAGTGACGAGACCGACCTGTCGTATCTGTTGGAGGGCATAACAGGCAAGAGCCTGCCCGCAAAGGTTACCGATATGGTGGATGCGGCGGGTAGAATCATCTCGCAGGGTAGATTTAACGGAGGCTTTGCTGCGTGCAGTGCCGATATGTTGCTCTCGACCGATATTGGTAATATCTCACTGACGGCACAGCGCTCACCGCTGAAGCGTGAGGCAGGTAAGCCTGCTGCATCGTCGCTCAGTGCAATAGCTGACCTGCGCTATGTGGATTTGGGCCGTCTGCTGCGTAACGATATCTTTGGTTCTACAACCACATATGCCACATTTGATGGTGTCACCACTAAGCAGAGTATATCTGGTAGCTTCGAGGCAAGAGTGGGTGATATTGAGTTCCGCGATGCCCGCTACGAAGAGATTGATGTGACGGGTAGCCTTAACAACAAGAGCGTGGTGGCGATGGTGCGTAGCGATAACGCGCCGCTGAAGATGTCGCTCAACGGATTGGTGGATATGAACGGCGAACAGCCCGTATATGATATGCGACTGAGTGTGCTGGAGGCTGACCTGGTCGAGATGAATATCAACCAGCGCGATTCGGTGTCGCGTCTGGCTTTCAATGCCGAACTATATGCCGTGGGTCGCAATATTGACGATATGAACGGCTCTCTGAATATCGAGTCGGGTAGATATTACTACAACGCCGATACGCTGAGTTCTGGACCAGTGCGTCTGGTGGCTCGTAGTGGTGATGGCCAGCGCTCGCTGAATCTCACTTCGGACTTTGTCGATGCTACATTTACGGGCCCGACAAAGTATGCCGATGTGGCTCGTTACTTGAGTGTGGCTATGCGTAAGTATCTGCCTGGTTTGTCGGATAACGACCAGTATGTGAGCAACGACGACAGAGGCTACTCTGCTCTCTCACTCAAGGTCAAGGCCATCGACCCGCTGTTGGATGCAATATCTAATGGTCTGCGTATGGCCGAGGGTACGAGTCTAAACTTTATGATGAATCCTGCCATTAACCTGCTCTCGTTGCGTGCCGAGTCGCAGTATGTCGAGCGTGGCAATACATTGGTGACCAACCTGAATATGAACTTTACTAATCAGGGTGACTCGCTTGCGATGTATGTGCAGTCGGAGGATTTGTATGCCGGAGCGTTCCATTTGCCACAACTCTCGGTATTGGGAGGTGCGAAGAACGATAGAGTGGTGTTGTCGGCTGGTTTTAACGATAACGCAAACAAGGCTTCAGGTGTTGTGGGGCTTCGAGCAAATATTGTTCAGGATTCGGTGACAGCACAGCGTCGTGTGGTAATTAATATTCAGCCATCGACCATAAGTAACCGTGAGCGTGACTGGCGTATCTCGTCAGGCCCCGTGATGATTGATACGGCTCGTATTGTGGTTAATGACTTCAAGGTTCGCAGTGGTCGTCAGCTATTGCATCTGGATGGTGTGGCTTCGCGTCAGAGGAGCGACTCGCTGACGCTGATGATGCAGGAGTTTAACCTCTCTCCGTTTATGGGCTTTGTCAAGCGACTGAACTATATGGTGACGGGTCTGTGTAGTGGTGTGGCCTCGATGAAGTCGGTGTTCAACGCGGCGGAGATTATGTCCGATATTGCCGTAGATAGTATGTATGTCAATCAGATTGCCGTGGCGCCCTTGCGTCTGCTCTCGGAGTGGGATATGGGTCAGCAGCGCGTGAGAGTGCGTATGAAGAACGACAGAACGGGCAAGAATGTGGTAACGGGATACTACGACCCGACCGCTGTTCGTTATTATGCTGAGGGTACATTCGAGAATTTGCCGGTAAGTGCGATTGACCCCGTACTGCAGGGTATAATGTCTGGTACCGAAGGTTCGGCCGTGGCCAAGTTGGAGATTATGGGTCAGCGCCGTGCTGCCAAGCTCAATGGCCAGATTAATATTAGCGATATGGCAACCACCATTGACTATACGCAGGTGCGTTACTCGGTTCCTCGCGCCACAATGCAGGTCAAGGATAACCACTTCCTGGCCAACAATGTCAGGGCGTATGATGCCGAAGGCAACAGCGGTCTGATGACGATGGATATCAGTCTGGAGCATCTGTCGAATATAGCATACTCGATTCGTGTCGTGCCACGCAATATGCTTGTGCTCGATACCGATATCAAGGATAACGATCTCTTCTATGGTAAGGTCTATGGCTCGGGTGTGGCTACAGTGACGGGTAGTAAGAAGGGTACGACGCTCGATATCGTGGGTTCTACGGAGGGCAACTCGCACTTCTTTATGCCACTGTCGAGCAAGTCTGATGTATCGAATGCCGACTTTGTGGTCTTTGGTCGTGAGGGTGCGCCCGTGGCCGACTCGACAAGCTATCTGGTGCGCCGTAAGATGGCCTTCGAGCGCCGCAATCGTCAACGTCAGACTACGACAAGTTCGAATCCGCTGAACATCAATATCGAGCTTACGGCCAAGCCCAATACCGAGGTCCAGTTGGTTATCGACCCGACGGTGGGCGATATTATCAAGGCTCGAGGTAATGGCGAGATGAGTATGCGTATTGTGCCGAGCGCAAACATCTTCGAGATGTATGGTGACTATACCATCACCGAGGGTAGCTATCTGTTTACGCTGCAGAATATCATCAACAAGAAGTTTATCATCGAGAGTGGCTCTACAATTCAGTGGACTGGTGACCCGTTGGATGCCCGCCTGAATATCGATGCTGTATATAAATTAAAGGCTTCGTTGCAGCCGCTGCTGTCGTCCACAACACTGGAGAACATCACGCGTGCCGTGCCTGTGGAGTGTATCATCAACCTGACGGAGCGACTCACCGCCCCGACGGTTACATTCGATATTGAGGTGCCCAATGCTGATTCTGATATTCAGAATGCAGTATCGAACCTGCTCAACAACCAGCAGTCGATAGCTACGCAGTTTATGTATCTGCTGGTCAGCGGTGCCTTCTACTCCGACTCATCTACTTCGTCGAGCATCGGTGCTTCGGCCTCTGCTACGACGGGATTTGAGTTGTTGTCGAATCAGTTGAGTAACTGGCTCTCGAGTGACGATTACAACATCATCCTGCGCTATCGTCCCCGTTCGGAGCTTACGAGCGATGAGATTGATGTAGGATTCTCGAAGAGTCTTGCCAATAACCGCCTGCTGTTGGAGTTGGAGGGTAACTACCTTGTCGATAATCGTATGGCGGCAAGCAGCAATATGTCGAACTTTATGGGCGAGGCCTATATTACCTGGCTTATCGACCAGAATGGTAACCTTAAGCTCAAGGGCTTCACGCAGACCATCGACCGCTTTGACGAGAACCAGGGTCTGCAGGAGACGGGAGTGGGTATCTATTACCGTGAGGACTTCAATAATTGGGAGGACTTGAAGCGTAAGATGAGAGAGCGCTTTATGAGCCGTCGCCGTCGTGAGGAGCGTCAGCGTCGTGAGCGCGAGAGCGAGGAGGATCGCCTGCGTCAGTCGGATAGTCTGCTGCGTAGTGGTGAGAATGAATTGGTGAATAGATTTGTCGAGGGGCAGAGAGTAAATAGCAGATAGCGCCGCGACACATTATATATATAAGTAGAGAAACAATAATACAATAAAACTTAAATAAATTAAAAGAAAAAATTATGATTGGATTTCTTCAGGCTGCCGAGACGGCAGCAGCAGTAGGTCAGACAACAGCAGTTGTCGAGGAGGTAACTCGTATGGGTCTTTGGGAACTGTTCCTCAAGGGTGGATGGTTGATGTGGCCGTTGATGATTTTGGGTGGTATTACCGTATTCATCTTCGTTGAGCGTTATATGGCTATCCGTAAGGCTTCGGGTTTGGATATGAACTTTATGAACCGTATCCGCGACTACATCTCTGATGGTAAGATTCGTGCCGCTATCGAGCTTTGCCGCAAGACTAACACCCCCATCGCTCGTATGATTGAGAAGGGTATCGAGCGCGTAGGTCGTCCTATGAGCGACATTCAGACAGCTATCGAGAATGTGGCTAACCTCGAGGTTTCGAAGTTGGAGAACGGTCTTCCCTTCTTGGCTACTATCGCTGGTGGTGCGCCTATGATTGGTTTCTTGGGTACAGTTATCGGTATGGTGCAGACATTTATGGATATGGCTGCTGCTGGTGGTACCGTTGATATGTCGTTGCTTTCAGGTGGTATGTATGTAGCGATGGTTACAACCGTTGCGGGTCTTGTTGTTGGTATCCCCGCATACTTCGGCTACAACTACTTGGTGGCTCGTATCGAGAAGTTGGTATTCCAAATGGAGGCCAACTCAATCGCGTTTATGGATATTTTGAATCAACCCGTAAAGTAATAGACTATGGCAATTAAGAGAGGTTCTAAAGTCAATGCCTCGTATTCGGCATCGTCTATGACCGACTTGATGTTCTTGCTGTTGATTTTTATGATTATCGCTACGACGCTGATTAATCCCAACGCCATCAAGTTGATGTTGCCCAAGAGTGCCAACCAGCTCAAGGATAAAGCTATCACGACCGTATCAATCAAGGATAATGGCTCGGGTCGCTACACCTACTATGTAGAGCTGGATAATGTTGGCTCTCGCGAGGGTATTGCTCGCGCTCTGAAGACTCGCCTCGAGGGTCAGGAGGAGCCTACCATATCGCTCCACGCCGACAAGACTGTCGAGTGGGACGAGAGTGTGCAGGTGATGAATATTGCAAAAGATAACGGATATAAACTCATTGCCGCTACGCAGCCTTAATGCCGTGGCGTGATAGTATAGTCTGTTAGTTAGGCTATTATTCACACTTTTTTATGCGTATCGTTTGGGTGTGGCCGCTTGCTACGGTGAGCAAGGCAACCCCAGACGAGAGAACGCACAGATTTGAAATCTGAATATTTAAGAGTATGAACTACTACGAAGAAAATGACGACCGCCCCCGCCTCTATGGAGGTGTGGCTGCGGTAGCCTATCTTATAGTTATGGCGGCGCTGATGTTGTTGACCTACATCCCGATAACCGTTGTCGAGACTCCCGAGATGATGATTATCGAGATTGAGGATGAGCGTCCGCGTCCGCGCCCTGTCGTCACGAAGCAGGCGCCACGCCATCAGAATCTATCCTCTACGACCCAGAATTCGCAGCAGGTGACAGGTACCGACGAGAAGACCCAGACGGTCAATCGTAAGGCTATCTTCCAGAGCAATAAGGGTGGTGTGGACGAGCCCGAAGATTTGGGTAATCCGTTTGCACGCGAGGGTGATGAGAATCTGGCTAATGGCACTGGCGGCGGCCTCAATCCCGTTGGCAATGACCAACTGGATGAGGGTCTGCGTGGCCGAGGTCTGGTGGGTAACCTGCCCGTTCCATCGTATCCGGGTAATGTGAGTGGTAAGATTGTCATTCGTGTTGCGGTGGATAAGAATGGTCGTGTTACCAGCGCAGCCTACGAGCCCAAGGGCTCTACTTCGTCGGATGCTGCACTTATTGCGGCAGCCATCGATGCGGCAAAGCGTGCGCGCTTTACCGAGAGCCGCAGTTTTGTGCAGGGCGGTACCATTACTTATAATTTCAAATTAAATTAAGGTAAGATGTTGAGATTGTTTGTCTGCCTTGTGTTGGCACTGTGTTTCCGTACGGTTGATGCTGTGGCGCAGCAGGTGGGTCCCAAGATGACCTTCGACTGCGCAACGCACGACTTCGGTGATGTAGAGCGCAAGGGTGGCGATTTGTTGAAGGAGTTTCGTTTCGTCAATGATGGTGATGCGCCGTTGGTGATTAAGAAGATCACCAAGTCGTGCTCGTGTCTGACGATTCACTATCCGCGCAAGCCTATTATGCCTGGTCAGTCGGGTGTAATCGAGGTGTCGTACGAGCCTCATAAGGTCGAGGCTGGTGTCTTCAATCGCGTAATACAAATCTACACCAACTCTTCGAGTAAAGTGCGACTGCTGGCCATTCAGGGCAATTCTGTCGAGAAACTCAAGCGCAAGAAGTAATCTGTGGCCAAAGTCGTGCCGTCGTGTGCGGAGGGCTTTAGGTCGGCACTTGAGTCAGAATGATGAAACAAAAAACGCTGTATCCCGTGAGGTACAGCGTTTTTCTTATTTATCGAGGTTGGATTACCACTCCAAAATCTTCTTGAAGTCGTAAGCCTCGGGGTTAGCTACATAAGCCTTAGCAGCCTCGTAGTCAGCCTCAGTTACATAGTGCAGGAGGTTGTTGATAACCTGCTGAATCTTGTCTGACTCGATGTTTACGAGACGGGGAGGAATCTTGCCAGTTGTGGGATCCTGCAAATCCTTCAGGTAGAGAGGTGATACGAAACCATCCTGTGAGATGTAAACCATGCAACCTGTCTTACCCTCAGCGAAGAGCTTGTAAACGCCCATACCCAACTCAGAGCAGTATACCAAGTCGTAAGCGATAGGAGTCTGGCAGCGTACCTCGTAACCAATCTCAACGGGACGAGACTTAACCTTGATGCCGAGCTCCTTGAGCTTGTTCTCCAACAACTCGTTGAAGATGTTAGCCTTAGATACCTTACCCAACTCGGGGTGACCGTGGTCGTCGTAAGTGAAGTGGATACCAGAGTTGCGAATCTCCTCGTCAGACAAAGCGTGGAATACGCCCTCTGAGATCATTGCAACACCGTAGTCGATACCCATAATCTTACGCTTGATGATAGATGAAACAACCAAGTTTACAATCTTCTCAATAGTAATCTCTGTCTTGTTGAACATCTCGGGGATAACGATCATCGGGTAGTGGCAAGCAGAACCGATACCGAATGCGAGGTGACCAGCTGAACGACCCATAGCTGCAACTACGAACCAGTTAGCTGAAGTGCGAGCGTCGTTGTAAACGGCACGACCGATAACTGTACCACCCTCCTTTGCTGACTGGTAACCGAATGTGGGAGTACCTGCGGGCAAGGGGAGGTCGTTGTCGATAGTCTTGGGAACATGGATGTTAGCAATAGGATACTGCTTAGCCTCCAAGAACTTAGCGATACGGTTAGCAGTTGAAGCAGTGTCATCACCACCAACTGTTACCAACAACTTGATGTTGTTCTCCTGGAAGAACGAAAGATTGAAATTCTCCTCGAAATCCTTGTCAGTGGGCTTGAAACGGCTCAT
>JAFZFX010000030.1 GCA_017555695.1 Alistipes sp. | reverse complement strand
GCGCCCCAGTTGCGTTGTTGGGCGGAGTTCCAGCTATGGCGCGTGTAGCCACGAAACGAAATAAACAGCAGATTCCCCTCGTCAAAAGCGGCTTGTAAGTGTGGCGGGACCTTCTTATAAAGTGCTCTTCCGAGCGCGAAAATCACGGGATGATGTCGTTCGAGCAGGTAATTTAGAATCTCTTTTTCGAGTGGGGAGTGAAAGCCGCTGATAACGACTTTGTCGGTTTGGCAGATTGATTCGGCCCATTGCAGCGCTAATTGCGTGTCGTGTGGCGTTGCTTTCCGCGAGGCGAAGAATGCCACCAACTCTCTATCGAGCAAGTCCTTATTTCCGGATAAGTCCATAAAAAAGCGCAGGCGCTGCATTTACTTATCCAACATCGAGGCCTTGGCTGCCCTTCACACGAATAAGCAACACAAACGCCCACGCCGGATGATATATCGCATACACCGAGCCAATCGGTGATGGGGATATACACCAAACGCGGACATCTTGTTGCCGACCTTCGTGTGATTAAAACCGCCAAGTTTCGATGTTGAAGAATCGTCAAAAAATATCCAATCAAATATGTACGGCTCAACGGCAAAAGCCATAAGCCATTACAAAGATATAGAAAATTTTTGAGAAAGCGTGAATTTGTGCAAAAACTCTTCTGCCATATAGAAATCAGCGGTGAGCAAAAAGCCCACCGCCGCACGATTATTAGTTGTCTGTTTTGCTAATTCTTCGGTTTAGACCACTGAGCACGGATGCGTTTGGGAAGGTCGCTGTACTTCATTCCTACCATCCACACCAGTGTGCGCTGCATTGCCACAAAGCAAGCAATCATAATCACAACACCCAAGACATAATCCGATGCCGAAGCGAGGTTGTTCTGCTCTAACCACACAATCAACGCCACACTCACCAACAACTCCAACTCCGCTGTTACCATTCCTGGCGAATAGAACTTTGGCAAGCGGAAAACTCTAATTGCCATCATATGCACGATGCCTTCGAAGATACCAAGAGTAGCGGTTACCAAGATAGGAATTACGCAGTCGTCCCAGAAGAATGGAACAAAGGTAAAGGCAATAAGCAGAATACCCGTAGGGATGCGGCTTGCACGCTTGGTCTCAACAGGCACATCCTTGCCAATCATACCCGAAATGAGATCGATAAAGCCACCAGGATAGTGTCCCTCCTCCCACTCGTGAAGTATAAAGAGCAGGTTGAAGACCATCACAAACTTTTGGATTACCGAGAGGTTATCCATCAATGCGCCTGCGAGTAGCAGGCCGAGTGAAATCAGAGTGTAGATCTCGAGTGCGTAGTTTTTGATAAACTTTTTCATATGTTAGGTTTTTGAGTTTATGCAAAGTTCGCAATTTTTATGCTGCCGGCTGTTATCCTACAAAGGTCGTTTATTATCTTTTCAACACTTAATTGCTATTTTTGTAGCGAATTAGACTCTTTTATATTATCTTTGCAATATGGCACAGATAAACAAAATTGCGATAGATGCTCTTGCGGAGTTTAAGGATGCGACACTTATCTCGCACCCCGATTTTGCCATTAACCGAGGCGTCGAGGTCGCTGTAGCTATTGGGCGCGTGATGAAGAGGGGCGAGCCATACCGCTTTATGGAGAACCGCATCGTCAGGGTGTTGCGTGGTTTTGTCCGCTTCTCTATCAACCTTCGTGAATATCTAATTTCGGAGGGCGAGGCACTCTATATAGGACAAAACTCCGTGGCGGAGATTCTCGACTATGATACAAACTCGGTTGTCGATTTATTAGGCTTTACGCTCTCTGCCGAGAATGAAAATATCAAGGAGGAGTACCTCGTTGGTAGTGAAAATGAGCAGTGGATGGAGGAGTATTTTCAGCTGATATACACCATTTCGGCCATACGACCATTTGACAGGCGGAGTGTTGAACATCTGCTGCTGTCGCTACACTATCGCATTGTAGATAGCACAGCAAGTAGCCACCACTCGAAAGGACGCAGAGAGGAGTTGTTCCGCCTATTTATCGAGCAACTCAACACGCATCGAGGCAAACACGACCTTCCGTTCTATGCCGAGCGGATGAATATATCGCCCCAATACCTCAGCCGCTTAGTCTTTGAGGCGAGTGGCACTGCGGCGAGTGATTGGATAAATCGATCGGTTACTGTGCAAGCAAAACTTCTTCTGCGAAGTTCGGGGCACACCGTCGAGCAGATTGCCGAGGAGCTTAATTTCTCAACAACGCCATATTTCTGTCGCTTCTTCAAACGCGAAGTCGGCATAACCCCAACCGAGTATCGAAAAAATGTGTAACTTTGATGTGGCATACATCTTGAACGATTCGGAATAAAAACAGAGCGATATGAAAAAGATTGTGATTGTGGATGGTGGTCCGCGAAAAAATATGAACACAGCACAGCTTTTGCAGCGATTTGCCGAGGGTGCAAAGTCGGCGGGTGAGGATGTCGAGGTGAAGAGTGTGCGACTATACGATATTGATTATAAGGGTTGTATGTCGTGTATGGCTTGCAAACTCAAAGGCAAGGCATCAAATATCTGCCGCTTTCGGGATGCGCTCTCGCCCCTCTTAGACGAGATTGTCGAGGCTGACGGATTGGTGCTTGGCTCGCCAATCTATTTCGGCGAGGTGACGGGCAAGATGCGAGCCTTCTTGGAGCGTCTGGCGTTCCCCTGGCTCTCGTACAACGATTACAGCCTGACCGCACCAAAGCGTATGCCTGTGGTGCTTGTCGAAACGATGAACGGCACGCCCGAGCGCAACAACAGCAACCACTTCGGCACTATGGAGTGGTGCCTTACAACGGCCCTCGGCGAGCCCGAGCGCATCATCGGCTACAACACTTGCCAAGTGGCGAAATACGACGATTACGAACTCGGCAGTTTCTCCGAGGAGACCAAGCACGCTTGGCGTGATACCCATTGGGAGGAGGATTTGCAACGAGCGTACGATGCCGGTCGCAGAATGGCAGAACTTCCAAACACTGCCCGAACTCTATAAGCGAGTGCGTATCGACAATATCCAAAATGTCCGTAAGCGCAATCTTGAAACTTTTCAGCGTCGCCTTCAGAAATTCATCGACAACACTCGCAATGGTATTATGTATGGCGAGTGGCACGATGATGGTCGACTGCTTTCCGATTAAACCCGCACGGTTGAGGCGCTCTAACCTCAACCGCACGAGTTGTGGTCCCCTAAACCGTCTGCTTGATAGTCACCGTGACATCAAAATTATTCATTCGCAGGATGTCTGGGATTGAGTAGGGGTGATAGGTATTGAGGCTGTGGATAGCGAAGCAGATATTGATGTACTTGAGCTTATCCGCTTGTGG
>JAFZFX010000029.1 GCA_017555695.1 Alistipes sp. | reverse complement strand
CCTCGCCTACTTCTCGATCAGCGAAATGCTGCGCTGGATAAAGTCTGTGAGGTTCTTGCCCTTCAGCATACCGTTCGACAGCAACGCAAGGTCGATAATCTGGCGCACCAGATTGTTCTGCTTGCCAATCTCCTTCAGGCGCTCGTTGCGCTCGTCACGCAGCATAACCACCTTCTTTGAGAGCTCCTCGCGCATCTCCTTCTCCTCGGGAGTGAAATCCTCCTCCTTCTTGTTCTTTACTGTCTCCTCGAAGCGGCGCTCCTCAGCTACAGCAGCATCAATCTTCTTGGTTGTGGTCTTCAGCTTGTCACCATACTCGGCCTCTACCTTACCCAGAATGTCGATTACAATCGGGTGGTTGCCGTTCACCGCAATGGTGAAGTTGTCTGGCATCTGGCCATAGAACTGGCTCATACCGCCACCACCAACCTTTGCCATCTCCTTCATACGACGCATAAACTCGTTCTGCGTAATCACTACAGGAGCATCGTTAGCCGCCATAGGCTCAAATGAGATTGAGTATGTAATCTTCTCATCCTTGGGCATCTGGCTCTCGAATACGGGACGCATAATATCCTGCTGTGCCTCGGTGAGTGACATCGCCATCTGCTCCTTCTTCTGGATGAGCTTCTCTACAACATCGCTATCCACTCTCACGAAGCGAACATTCTGATTCTTCGACTCGAAGTAGTTGATGTAGTGGTTGTCGAGCTGACCGTTCATCTCCAATACATCGTAACCCTTGGCCTTTGCGCCCTCAACGAATGAGTGCTTGTCCACGGGGTCATCTACATAGAGCACCACGATATTGTCGTTCTTGTCGGTCTGGTTCTCCTTGATAACCTCCAGATATTCCTTCGGTGTGAAGTACTTACCCTCGGTCGATTTCAGCAACATAAAGTCCTGAGCCTTCTCGGCAAACTTCTCGTCGGTGAGGATACCATACTGGATAAACACCTTCAAGTCGTCCCACTTCTGCTCGTAGTCGGCGCGCATAGTGTTGAAGAGCTCCTTCAGACGGTCAGCCACCTTGCGTGTGATGTAACCAGAGATCTTCTTTACATTAGAGTCGCTTTGCAGATAGCTACGCGATACATTCAACGGAATATCGGGTGAGTCAATCACACCGTGCAACAGCGTCAGATACTCGGGTACGATACCTTCCACCTGGTCGGTAACGAACACCTGGTTGCAGTAGAGCTGTATCTTGTTCTTCTGGATCTCGAAGTTGTTGTTGATTTTCGGGAAGTAGAGAATACCTGTAAGGTTGAACGGATAGTCGATGTTCATATGGATGTAGAACAGCGGCTCGTCGCTCATCGGATAGAGCTCGCGGTAGAACTCCTTGTACTGCTCCTCGGTGATGTCTGTGGGCTTCATTGTCCACAGAGGCGCTACATTGTTGATGATGTTATCCTTGTCAGTATCAACATACTTGCCATCCTTCCACTCCTTTACCTTGCCGTGAGCAACGGGTACGGGCAGGAAGTGACAATACTTCTTCAGCAGATCGTTCACCTTCGACTCCTCGCAGTACTCCTTGCAGTCGTCAGAGATGTGCAGCACGATTGAAGTTCCGCGCTCGCAATCTTTGTCGCACTCCTCCATCTCGTACTCGGGCGAACCGTTGCACGACCAGTGTACGCATTTGCTACCCTCCTTGTATGAGCGAGTGAAAATCTCAACCTTGTCGGCAACCATAAACGAAGAGTAGAAGCCCAAGCCGAAGTGGCCAATGATAGTCTGGTCCTTGTACTTCGCCAGGAACTCCTCGGCGCCCGAGAATGCTATCTGGTTGATGTAGCGGTCAATCTCCTCGGCGGTCATACCAATGCCTCGGTCGGTGACAGTCAGTGTCTTATTCTTCTCGTCGGTTGTGATGTGGATTGTAAGGTCGCCCAGCTCACCCTTGAACTCGCCCTTTGATGAGAGAGTCTTCAACTTCTGGGTGGCGTCTACGGCGTTAGATACCAATTCACGCAAAAAGATTTCGTGGTCAGAGTAGAGGAATTTCTTGATTACGGGAAATATATTCTCCGTTGTTACTCCAATTTTTCCGTTTTTCATAGTTCTTATATGTTTTTGTTGTTATCTGCTAATGTGAAATAGACAACTTAACTATAATCAAACTATGTGCCAGCGGATGTTTTGTGCCATTTTGTCAGATATAAATATAAGTATGGCAGACGCACACCTCCCCGTGTGCCACTATTCGCCAACCTCGCGCTTCAATGCCAGATAGGCAAAGAGCCCCTGTGCGGCGTAGTATGTGGTCATCACATAGGTGTTGCCGTGCGGAATAGGCTCTACGAATCGGCCCACGGCGATGAGCGAGTCGGAGAGGATGAAGAGCATAGCCGCCACGATGTAGAGCGCCTTTCGTGGTCTTGACTGCAGGATGGCTGATGTGCCCATAGAGCCTATTATGACTCCATAAATGGCTACAGCACAAAGCTCTGAATTATCTTCTATGTGCATCACTACAAAGCCTAATACGCACACCATCAGTGCGACAAATGGCGCAATATGTAACACTTTCTTCCAGCCGAATCCGTCTATTTTTGGTGCAAAGTCGCTGATATAGAATATGTGGGCCAAGGCGAAAAATGCTACCTGCATAATGAAGTTGCCCTGCGCGCCCGCCCAATCGCCTGCTGTCGATGCCAGCAGTGCCAACGGAATCATCTTGCCCACCGAGCGGTAGCGTATGGCCGTAGCTATTGCAGCAAAAAGAGTCGGGATAGCTACAAAGCCTTTTATCGTGGGTATCACGACGCCGCTTCGCTGAAGAAAAAATGCCACAGCAAGCAAAAGGAATATCGCCGTGGCCGCAATTCTGTATCCCGTATTCTTTGTTGTTGCCATCGGTTACTGCTCGTTGGTTTTTGTTTGTTGCTCAATCTGTTTGTTCAATACCTCCACAAACCACTCTGGTGCGCGGCAAGGTCTGCGTGTCTCTGCTGACATAAAGCCAAGGGTCACACTGCCCGTATTTATCAGTTTGCCCGACTCGTTGTACACCTCTGCACCGATAATCAGTCGAGCCTGCGGCATCTCATCCATAAATACTTTCACAGTTAGCACTTCGTCGTAGAAGGCAGGATACATATACTTCGATTGCACCTCGATGATTGGCGACATAACGCCTCTGCGCTCGATCTCGGCGTATGTGAGCCCAATACTGCGTAGCCACTCGGTGCGTGCCATCTCGTATAGCACGATGTAGTTTGAGTGGTGCATAATGCCCATCTGGTCGGTATCTTTATAGCGTACTCTGAATTGGTGTTCGTATGCGATTAATGCCATAGCGTTCAACTATTTATCTCCCGTTAATTCAATTGTCGCTTTGCCCTTTTTGCCCGAGTGATTGATAATCGAAAATCTTCCATCCTCTACTTTGAGCGTCGCTTTAATTGAATTGTCTATTTTGTTGGTATTTTGACTGTTGGCGTTAGTGTAGTGTATGATTGCTGCGTACTCTCCATTGGGTGGTAATAGTTTATTGTCATCCAATTCTGCAATGGCACCCTCCGTGTTTACACTTGCCATAATTATATATGGGTGCGCCATCAGTTCGTTGGCCAGCGTAATATCTCCGTGCTCAATCACCTCTCTGATAACCGTAGAGCTAACCTTATTGTTATCCAACAGCTGTTGCTCCACCATATCTATCTCCAATGTTCTTTGGCTATCTTTTAGTGCAGAGTAGTCACCAGCTTTGTTGTGTCCGAAGCGGTGGTTATATCCTACGACAAAGCGTTCAACGCCTATGCCAGTAATATATTTTGTGATGAAATCGTCAGGCGATGTGCGACTGAACTCCTGTGTAAAGGGTATTACAATTACATTATCTACTCCATACCGCTCCAACAACCATAGCTTCTCCTCCAGTGTGCTCAAAAGCTTCATACCCTCGCCCTTGCCAAGAACATAGCGGGGGTGTGGCTCGAATGTCAGCACGATGCTCTCGCCACCGCGTTCGGTAGCGAGCGATGTTATACGCTGCAGCAACACCTGATGGCCGCAATGCACTCCGTCGAAAGACCCCATTGTGGCTACGGCGTGTGTGAATGGCGGCAGATTATCAAAACCTCTGAATACTCTCATCTTATTTTGCTTGCAACGAATGGTAAATTGTGGAATCAGGTGTTGTTTTCGTCGTTCTCTTTGACGAAATATGCCACCTTCTCCAATATAGTTGTGATATCGTAGTTCTGCGATACTATGCCCTTAGGGAAGTTCAGTGGTGCCGATGTGAAGTTCAGTACGCCCTTGATGCCGGCGTTAATTATGGGTACTACGAGCGACGGTGCAACTCGCGACGGTGACGAGATGATGACCATTGATATCTCCATCTGGCCTACTACCTCCTCGAACTGCTCCATATGATAACAAGGTATATCTTCAATGGTACAGCCAACCTTCGTGGGGTCTACATCGAATGCTGCCACAATGTGCAGTTTCAGCCCCTTGCTGTTGAAATATTTAGTGATAGCCTGACCCAAGTGTCCCATACCTATCACGGCAATGCCTACGGCCTGTTCGCTGTCAAGGATGTTGTTGATGAACTCGATTAACACCTTTACATCGTAGCCCTTCTTTGTATCGCTCGAAAAGCCAATCAACATCAAATCTCTACGCACCTGTACGGCCGTAATGCCGTGCATTCCAGCCAATACATGCGAGAAGATGTGTGTAATGCCGTCTTTGTGGCACGCCAGCAGCGTACGGCGATACTCACTCAGTCGTTCGATGGTCTTTTCGGGTATGTTGCTTACTGTGGACATCTGCCCTATTCTATTGTTATGGTATGGTTGCTATTATAGTTTACTCGCATCCACTCCTGGTTTACATACTTGTCACCCTCGCCCTTGTGCTGGAATTGGTATGAGGTCTGCAAAGGAGTGTACTTCTTGTCGAGCATATTGTAGTCGATGTCAGAACGCATACCACCACCGAAGATGATAGCCGAGTCGTAACCTCTATATGCGTAAAGTGACGGCAATGAGTTGTATGCCTCGATGTAGCGGCTGTCGAACTCACGCACCACCTGCGAATCGCGCTTTGCGTGGTAGGTCGAAACCATAACGACATTATTGTTGAAGTATGTCGTGTGGTCGATGTTGTTGAATCTACCCCAGCGTGAAGTTCCCAACACTACATAAGGCGCGCTCTTCTCGCTTCTGTCGGTAATAGCTACCTTTGACGAAGATATTGTGCCGAGGATTCTATCTACATCGGTCTCCTTGTTAGCCAATACCACAAACAAGCAGGGCTTCTCCTCCTTCAGGATGTCATCCATAACCTCAATCTGACGAGCAGCCGAGTTGCGGGGTGTGAAGATTGACTTTTGGTTGAACGAGTATGTGTAGGCTGCAAATTTTGTCTCCTTCAGCAACGACAATACCTCGCCCTCAAACTCCTTGTCGTATGAGTCTGCGTAAATCAAGTATATGTCGCGACCGCCGTCCAATAAATCGGCAATCTTGTCATACTTCTTTGCTGGGTCGGGTGAAAGCTGATAGAGCGCGGGACTCTTGATGTTCTCGATGTTTGCCAGAGGCGAAACAACGGGAACAGCATTGTTGCGAGCATAACCCAATACGGGTGCCAACTCGTCCTCATATACGGGGCCGATAATCAGATTAGTGCCCTCGAATGCGGGGCTGCTGACAATGTTCTGCACCTTAGAGAGGTTGTGCTCGGTGTTATAAACCGTGAGCTTAGTCTCACCCTTACCCTCCTGCTTGAGTTTCTCAAGACCAAGCAGGAAGCCTTGATAGAACTCCACATAGCTTGCGTTGGGCTTCGAGTCAATATTGAAGGGCAACATCAAAGCAATGTTCAGAGTCTGGTCAGAAGGCAACGCTCTGAAGAGTACATTCTCGTCGCTCGACTGTGCCGCTATGAGTGCGCTCTGGGGAGCCTCCGAGTTATTCTTCTCCATACTATTGATATTCAACTCATCCGATTTTACGGGGATACGAATCACTGCACCTGCCTTCAATCCATTTGCGATGTCGTTGTTGGCGGCAAACTCCTGCTCTGTTATCTCGAAACGGCGTGACAGAGAATATACGGTTTCGCCAGGCTTCACTACATAGTAGATAAAACCGTCGTCAGTGGCCTTGTTCAAGTTGTCTGCATAAGCATCCATCTCAGCCTGTGCCTCCTTTTCAGATGAAGAGCCCATATCGCTACGACGCACCCAAATCTTCTGTCCAATCGAGAGCGACTGCGGATTCAGACCAGGGTTATCCTCACGCAGGGTATTCACCGAGATGTTGTAGTCGCGGGCAATCGAGTAGAGTGTCTCTCCGCCACGAATGGTGTGCTCGGCAAACTCCTTCTTGCGCTTCTTTGTGTCGCGGGCATCTTCTACTGCCATATTATCAGAGATGGGAATCTTTACGCTCTGGTCCAACTTCAAGCCGTCGGCAACGCCAGGTGTGGCCTCCTTGATGGCCTCCTCTGTTACGCCATAGGCTTTGGCTATAGAGTAGAGCGTGTCGCCCGACTTTACGGTGTGAACATAGTATTTCTTGCCGTTGATGAATACAATCACCTTCGACTTGTTAATCTCGGGTGCATACTCAATGGCAACGGCCGAAAGCGAAGCCGCTATAAAGCAGGTGGTAATAATTCTTTTGAAAAGTCTCATATCAATAATTTAACGCTCGGGCAGCGACGCTTTTCGCGTTTTGCCTACACCGAGAGTCTGGTTTAACACTTCTTCTCGCGGATGTAAATCTCCGTAAGCACTTTCTTGGTGTATAGAGGGAAGTCGCCATCCATCATCCAGTTGTAGTAGGTTGGCTCCTGGCGGAGTACTTCACTCACTGAACGACCCTTATACTTGCCAAAGTTGAACACCTCTACGCCCTTATCGTCATAAACGATACGGCCAGCATAATCGACAGCCTCGCCACGCGATGAGAACTCGGCAAGCGAAGTGATGTCGTTCTGCAGTTCGGGGTAACGGTCGAGCTGTGCCTTCAATACCTCGTATGTTGCTCTTGTATCTGCCTCGGCTGAGTGAGCGTCGGTCAGATCCTTATCGCAGTAGAACTTGTAGGCAGCCACCAATGTTCGCTGCTCCATCTTGTGAAAGATGTTCTGTACATCGACAAACTTGCTCTTCTTGAAGTCTACATCCACTCCAGCGCGCAAAAACTCCTCGACCAACATCGGCAAGTCGAAACGGTTTGAGTTGAAGCCACCGAAGTCGCAACCCTCGATGAATTGGCTGAGCGACTTTGCTATCTGTGCAAATGTAGGAGCATCCTTTACATCCTCGTCGGTGATGTTGTGTACGGCCGTAGCCTGCTCGGGAATGTGCATCTGGGGGTTGATTAACCTTGTGCGCACAATCTCCTCGCCGTCGGGCATAACCTTCACCATAGAGATCTCTACGATGCGATCTTTAGCTGTATCAACGCCCGTTGTCTCCAGGTCAAAGAAGACAATCGGGCGCTTGAGATTAAGTTCCATTTGTTGGACTATTATGCGTTAATCATCATAGGCATCAACAACATCAGGCTCTCGCTTGACTGCTTGTCATCGTAAACGGGCTTGAATACGCCAGCACGAGTCGAATCAGCCAACTCTACAACAACTGTAGGAGTCTCGATGTTAGAGAGAATCTCCACCAGGAATGTAGACTTGAAGCCGATGCTTACGGGTGTGCCGTCGTAGCTGCAAGAGATAGTCTCGTTAGCCGATACCGAGAAGTCGATATCCTGAGCTGTAAGATTAACCTTGTTATTAGCGATATCCATACGGATAAGGTTTGTTGTGGGGTTAGAACATACAGCCACACGCTTGATGCCGTTCAAAAGACCGGTACGGTCTACCAAGACCTTGTTGGGGTTAGCTGTGGGAATAACTGCGTTGTAGTTGGGATAGTTGCCCTCGATAAGACGGCAAACCAACTTGTAGTTCTGCAACTGGAAGGCTGCGTTCTTTGCGTCGAATGTAACCTCTACGGGCTCCTCCTCCTTCAACAGCAAGGCCTTGAGCAAGTTTGCGGGCTTCTTGGGAAGGATGAATGCTGCAGTGAAATCTGTTGTATTCTCAGCTGCGTACTTCACCAACTTGTGTGCGTCGGTAGCAACGAAAGTAAGTGACTCGGGTGTGAAATCAAAATATACACCATTCATCACGGGACGCAACTCGTCGTCGGCTGTAGCGAAGATAGTCTTGTTGATGCCACCTACCAGCATATCTACATCGAGCGTAAGGTTCTTGCTCTCGGCGCCGAGTGACTGCATTGCGGGGTAGCTTACTGCGCTTGCACCAGGAATTGAGAGGTGACCGCTGCTCCAAGTGATCTGGATCTCCCAAGTTGTGTCATTAACCTCGATAATCAGGGGCATCTCGGGGAACTCCTTTAATGAGTCCAACATCAACTTTGCGGGTGCTGCTATAGTGCCCTCCTTCTCGATGTTGTCCACCTCGATTGAGCCAACGAGTGTTGTCTCCAAATCTGATGTGGTTACTACGAGCTTACCATCCTTGAGTTCCATTAAGAAGTTCTCCAGAATGGGAAGCGGACTTTTGTTGCTGATAACTTTACCTGTTGTCGCCAACAACGACTGAAGGGCTGAACTTGATACTGTAAATTTCATTGTTAATTATGTTTTGTTTTTAATATTTTTTGTTTGAAAATTATCTCTTTTTCTCTTGTTATTGCAATGTGGCTAACTTGTCCATAGCCATTGTAATCATACGCTCAACGAAGGGCTTGTAGTCAGTCTTTGCATCCTTGGCTATGCGCTGCGCGATGATTGTACACATCGTTGTGGCGCGGTGTCCCATCAGACGAGCCAAACCAGCCAGAGCCGAACCCTCCATCTCGAAGTTGGTGATGCGGCGGCCCTCATATCTGAACGATTCAATCTTGGCGTTCAGTTCGGGGTCGGCAGGCTGCAGTCTTACATATCTACCCTGCGGCGCATAGAATCCAGGTGCGGCTATCGTAATACCCTCCGTTACCGAATCCTTGAAGAGTTCCCACAACTCCTTGTCGCTATCCACAAAGTAAGGCTTTGGGAGTAGGTCGCTCCACGCAGTATGCTCTCTAAAAGCCTTCTCAATCGCAAGGTCACACACCTCGTTGCGGCCAGCGTAGTAGTTGAGCAGTGAGTCAAAACCAACCGATGTGCGGGCATATACCACCTCGCCTAACTCAATATCGCTCTGCAGTGCTCCCGATGTGCCGAGACGCACCAATGTGAGCTGGCGGTGTTGCTCTTTGACCTTGTGGGTTGTAAAATCTATGTTTGCCAAAGCATCCAACTCCGTAACGCATATGTCTATGTTGCCAATGCCGATACCAGTCGAAAGTACACTCATTCGTTTGCCGCGATAGCTGCCTGTCACGGTGTTGAATTCGCGGTTCGATACGCGACACTCCACCTCGTCGAAACGGGCGGCTATGGTCTCCACACGGCCTGGGTCACCCACCAAAATAATGGTGTCGGCCACCTGCTCGGGACGCAAGTGGAGATGGAAGATTGTGCCGTCATCGTTGATAATCAACTCCGAAGCGGGAATTACTCGCGATTGCATAGCTAAAAAATCTGCGTTTAACTTTTTTATATGGCATAAAAGTAATATATTTACATCGAATTACAAAGAATTTTCGCTTTTTTTTAATATAAGTATATCGTAATTACAGTATAGAAATGACACTGATTAAATCTATTTCGGGTATCCGAGGAACTATCGGCGGCCCGCAGGGTGATAACTTAACTCCCAGGGATATTGTGAAGTTCACGACTGCCTACACTCGCTTTATGAGCGAGAAGAATGAGGGCAAGCGTTTGAAGATTGTGCTTGGTCGTGATGCCCGTCTTTCGGGTGAGTTGGTTGGTGACATCATCGAGGGTACTCTGCTTGGTTGTGGCGCCGATGTTATCAATGTTGGCCTGTGTACTACCCCTGGTACAGAGATGGCGGTAATCACTCATAAGGCCGATGGCGGTATTATCATCACCGCATCACACAACCCCAAGCAGTGGAATGCCTTGAAGTTGCTTAACGAAAAGGGCGAGTTCTTGAACGACAGCGAGGGTAAGCGAGTGCTGGCGTTGGCCGAGGATGACTCTTTTGAATTCCCCGAGATTGATGCCATCGGCAAGGTTATCTTGCGCGAGGAGTTCAATCCTACCCATATCGAGCAGGTGCTGGCTATGGAGTTGGTTGATGTAGAAGCTATTAAGGCTCGCAGATTCAAGGTTGTAGTCGATGCTGTAAATTCTGTCGGAGGCGTGGTTATCCCTGCCCTGCTTGAGAAGTTGGGTTGCGAGGTTGTTCGCCTTAATTGTGAGCCCAATGGTGAGTTTGCTCACAATCCCGAGCCTCTGCCCGAGAATCTTACCGAGATTTCGGAGGTTATCCGTCGCGAGAAGGCCGATTTAGGTGTCGTTGTAGATCCCGATGTGGACCGTCTGGCGTTGGTGAACGAGGATGGAACGATGTTTGGTGAGGAGTATACTCTGGTGGCTGTTGCTGACTATATCTTGTCGCAGGGTGTAGGTAATACAGTGTCGAATTTGAGTTCTTCGCGCGCGCTGCGTGATGTGACTGTAGCTCACGGTGGTGAGTATAGCGCTTCGGCTGTTGGCGAGGTGAATGTGGTTACCAAGATGAAGGAGGTAGGCGCCGTAATCGGTGGCGAGGGCAATGGTGGTGTCATCTACCCTGCTCTGCATTATGGCCGCGATGCGTTGGTGGGTGTTGCCTTGTTCTTGACTCATTTGGTTAAGAAGGGTTGCTCGATGACTGAGTTGCGTGGTCAGTATCCCGCATACTTCGCTTCGAAGAATAAGATTCAGCTCACTCCTGCTATCGATGTTGATAAGGTTTTGGCCGAGATGAAGGCTCGTTATGCGGGCGAGAATGTGAACGATATTGATGGCGTGAAGATTGACTTTGCCGAGAATTGGGTACACTTGCGTAAGTCAAATACCGAGCCTATTATCCGTATTTACACCGAAGCAAAATCTTCTGACGAGGCGGATGCTTTGGCGCAGCGATTTATTGCTGAGATTAGCGAGATTTGTGGCTTGTAAATATTTTATTAACGAGAGAGATACGCCGCGTTAATTAAAGTAATAGTTTAATAATAAAAATATGGAAAAA
Organism: Alistipes sp.; assembly: GCA_017555695.1. Taxonomy (GTDB): domain Bacteria; phylum Bacteroidota; class Bacteroidia; order Bacteroidales; family Rikenellaceae; genus Alistipes. Next base: position 31,558 of record JAFZFX010000029.1, on the reverse strand, counting down.
GTACAGAAATATATAGACGAAAATCAGCCCCGATTCCTCGACGAGTTGTTCGACTTGTTGCGTATTCCTTCTATCAGCGCACAGTCGGAGCATAAGGGTGATATGGTGAAGTGTGCCGAGTGGTTGGCCGCTTCGCTGGTTAAGGCTGGTGCCGACCGTGCCGAGGTTATGCCTACCGATGGCAACCCCGTGGTTTATGCCGAGAAGATTATCGATCCCGCAGCCAAGACGGTGTTGGTTTATGGTCACTACGATGTTATGCCAGTAGATCCTCGTGCCGAGTGGCGTACCGAGCCTTTCGAGCCCGTTATCAAGGATGGTCGCATCTGGGGTCGTGGCGCCGATGACGACAAGGGTCAGCTCTTTATGCACGCCAAGGCTTTCGAGGCTATGTGTGCTACCGATTCACTCCCTTGCAATGTGAAGTTTATGCTCGAGGGCGAGGAGGAAATTGGTTCGCCCAGCCTCTATAAGTTCTGTGAGGATTATAAGGATATGCTCAAGGCTGATATTATATTGGTATCTGATACTTCGATGATTTCGATGGATACACCCTCAATCACTTGCGGTCTGCGTGGTCTTACATATATGGAGGTGGAGGTTGTTGGTCCGAATAAGGACTTGCACTCTGGTCTCTTTGGCGGTGCGGTGGCTAATCCTGCCAATGTGCTGACTCGTTTGGTTGCATCGTTGGTTGATGATAAGGGTCGTGTCACTATCCCTGGCTTCTATGACGATGTGCGCGAGCTTACACCTGCCGAGCGCGAGGCGTTTAATCAGGCTCCCTTCTGCTTGGACGAGTATAAGAAGGCTCTCGATATCGATGATGTAGAGGGTGAGGATGGTTACACCACTATCGAGCGCACTGGTGTGCGTCCGTCACTCGATGTGAATGGCATCTGGGGTGGCTACATCGAGGAGGGTACAAAGACTGTTATCCCTTCGCGTGCGTCTGCTAAGATATCTATGCGCCTGGTGCCCAATCAGGATTTCGTGAAGATTGGTGAGTTATTCGAGAAGCACTTCCGCACTATTGCGCCCAAGTCGGTTAAGGTGAATGTCAAGTTCCTGCACGGTGGTGCGCCCTATGTGTCGCCTATCGATATGCCCGCTTACAAGGCGGCTGAGCAGGCTATTGTTGATACTTTCGGCAAGAAGCCTCTACCCTTCTATTCGGGTGGTTCTATTCCTATTATCAGCGGCTTCGAGCGCATTTTGGGAATCAAGTCGTTGCTCATAGGTTTTGGTCTGTCGGAGGATGCCATCCACTCGCCTAATGAGAGTTATGGTCTCGAACAGTTCGAGAAGGGATTGCGTACCATTCCGTTGTTCTATAAGCACTTTGCTGAAGTTGAGTAAAGCAAAGATTTAATCAAATAAAAACCGCGAACTGCCATCGGCCGCTCGCGGTTTTTCTGTTTGAATATTATCTGCTATTATTTGTCGTTGAGCTTCAAAATATCCTGCAACTTCTGACCCAACTCGTTGTTCTCGAGAATACCTTCTATAGAGTTTGCACCAGCGCCATAGAAGTAAACAGGTACCATAGTGGCTGTGTGGCTCGATGTGCCGAATGCGTAACCGATACCGCTCTCGGGGAGTGTGAAATCGGTCTTGTTGCTGGGGATAGTCAAACCGCCAGTCTCGTGGTCGGCAGCCACCACTACGAGTGTGCCAGGGTGTGAGTCGGCATAGTCCATCGCTACACTTACAGCGTTAGCAAAGTCGCGTGTCTCGGCCAAGATGCCCTCGGGGTTGCGGCTGTGTCCCTCGCCGTCAATCTTTGAACCCTCTACCATCAATACGAAGCCCTTGTTCTTGTTCTTCTTGGCGTTGTTTGTGAGAATGTCGAGTGCCTTCTGTGTAGCCTCAGCTAAGTACTCGCCGCGCTTGCCGCCCTTTGCAGAGGGGAGGTCGCCGTCAGCGAAAAGACCCAATACCTTACCCTCGGCGGGGATGGTCGGGAGTGACTTCAAGTCGGTGTAAAGCGTGTAACCCAATGCTTCCAACTCCTTCTTTGCATCCTTGTTCTGCTTCTTGAAGTAGTCGTTGAAGTAGCGCATACCACCACCGAAAACTACATCGTAATCTCTCGTTGTGAAATCGCCGCAGATGTTCTCGAGGTTGCCACGGCTGTTTTCGTTAGCAAAGAATGCTGCGGGAGTGGCGTGCTGAATGTAGCAAGTTACAACAAAACCAGATGCGAAGTTGTTGTTCTTTGCCTTTGTGATGATTGACTCAACGGGTGTGCCGTCGGGGAGCTGACCAATCATAGAGTTGTTGGTCTTGTAGCCAGAAGCGAGGGCTGTACCTGCTGCACCCGAGTCGGTAACGCGGTTGTTGAGCGAATAAGTCTTGATGAGCGCGATGTTCTGCGCGCGGTCAAATGCCGTAGGCTGGTATTTACCCTCCATCTGGAGCATTGAAACATGGCTCAGACCCATACCATCACCAATCATATAGATGATGTTGTTAATCTTTTCTGTTTTAGGTTGTTTTGCATCGGCGCTGCCAATAGTGAAGAGCGCAACGATAGCGAGTAGTAATATTCGTTTCATAATTTTTGGTTTGTTTTGCTACAAAATTATATCTTTTTTTGTATTTTTACAATAGTTTAATAACACTTTATAGTGCCTCGCAGGAGGTGATTTATTTGTTAGCTATGGATGTACGCATTGCTGAGGATTGGAAAGCGATTTTGCAGGAGGAGTTCGATAAACCCTATTTTGAGACTCTGACGCGATTTGTTAAGGATGAATATGCCGCGGGGCAGGTATTTCCTGCGGGGAATAATATATTCAGAGCCTTTGATAAGTGCCCGTTTGAGTCGCTGAAGGTGGTGATTATTGGTCAGGATCCCTATCACGGAGAGGGTCAGGCTAATGGCTTGTGCTTTTCGGTGAATGACGGAGTGAAGTTCCCGCCGTCGTTGCAGAATATCTTTCAGGAAATTCGTGATGATATGGGCAAGCCCGTGCCCACGAGTGGTAACCTCGACCGTTGGGCCGAGCAGGGAGTGCTACTGCTGAACTCTGTGCTGACCGTGAGAGCGCATCTGGCGGCTTCGCACGCTGGTAAGGGTTGGGAGCAGTTTACTGATGCGGTGGTGCGTATAATCAGCGAACGCAAGCAGAATCTTGTCTATATGCTCTGGGGAAGTTATGCCCAGCGCAAGGGTCAGGTGGTGGATGCAGGGCGAAATCTGGTGCTGAAAAGTGTCCATCCATCGCCGTTGTCGGCCTATAGAGGATTCTTTGGTTGTAAGCACTTTTCGCAGGCTAATGCTTATCTGCAAAGTGTTGGACGAGAACCTGTTGAGTGGTAAAATAAATATGGTTAGATATGAAGGTTAGAGAGATTTTCAGCGAGGCCGATGTAAGGCGTATGGTAAAGGTGGCCGAGATTGTATGGCGCGAGGCCAATGTGGTGTTTTGTACGCCCGAGCAGGTGGAGTATATGATTGAGCGCTTCCAAAGTTTTGAGGCGGTGCAGGGTCAGTTGTTGCAGGGATATCGCTATTTTGTTGTCGAGGAGGACGGTGATATTATTTCCTATTTCGGGGTGCAGTCGCAGGGTGAGAGGCTCTTTTTGAGCAAGTTTTATATCTTGAAGGAGCATCGTGGACGAGGTATCTTCTCGATGGGTCTGGATATGATGAAGGGGTTGTGTCGCGAGGGCGGAATGTCGGCGATATATCTTACCGTAAACCGCAATAATAAACACGCTTATGAGGTTTATCTAAAGAAAAACTTTAATGTCGTTGATGAGCAAGTGGCCGATATCGGATGCGGTTTTGTGATGGATGATTATATTATGCAGTGCGAGGTTGAGTAATTACTTGGTTTATATATAAATAATATAGCTTATCTAAAGCAATGCTTTAATTGGTGGATATAGGTAAGTAAAAAGGGTTAGACCGCAAAGTCTAACCCTTTGATTTATGTTGCGCAAACGGCTATTATCCCAAGTAAGACTTGAGGAGCTTGCTGCGTGATGACTGGCGCAGGCGGCGGATAGCCTTCTCCTTAATCTGGCGTACGCGCTCACGAGTGAGGTCGAACTTCTCGCCAATCTCCTCGAGTGTCATCTCCGAGCAGCCGATGCCGAAGAAGTACTTGATGATGTCGCGCTCGCGCTCGGTGAGTGTCTCCAATGCGCGATCTACCTCAGTTGCCAACGACTCGTTAATCAAACCGCGGTCGGCGTTGGGTGAGTCGGTATTAACCAATACATCCAAAAGGCTGTTGTCCTCGCCATCGGCAAAGGGGGCATCAACCGAGATGTGGCGACCTGCTACGCGCAGAGTGTCGGTAACCTTCTCGCGGGGCAACTCCAACTCGTTAGCCAACTCCTCGGGTGAGGGTGTGCGCTCGTGCTCCTGCTCGAAACGCTGGAATGCCTTGTTGATCTTATTGAGTGAGCCAACCTGGTTCAGGGGCAGACGCACGATACGCGACTGCTCGGCCAAAGCCTGTAGGATTGACTGACGAATCCACCACACGGCGTAAGAGATGAACTTGAAACCACGAGTCTCGTCGAACTTCTCGGCAGCCTTGATAAGACCCAAGTTACCCTCGTTGATAAGGTCGGGCAGACTCAAACCCTGGTTCTGGTACTGCTTGGCTACAGATACCACGAAACGCAGGTTAGCCTTTGTGAGCTTGTCCAAAGCCTCCTGGTCGCCCTTGCGGATTCGCTGGGCCAATTCTACTTCTTCTTCAACGGTGATAAGGTCTTCCTTACCAATCTCCTGTAAATATTTGTCGAGTGAAGCACTCTCACGATTGGTAATCGACTTGGTAATCTTTAATTGACGCATATTTTAGTATTTATAATTTCTTCCTTTGCTTGAGCTGTGTGAAAAGAATTTACTCTTCATCACATTACGCAATGTGGAGTCTTTTTGTTTCACTTTTGTGAAAATATTTTCGATATTTTCTCTCAAGCCGACTAAATAACGCATAGTAGTGGTCGAAAATTTTATTATGCCGTTAGAAATTGTGTTGATTATTGTGGGCGTTATTCACCACTATCAAAAAAAAGTCTTCGACATTTTGCCGAAGACTCGTTCTCTTAATTCAAGGTGATATATTGCTTAATTTACATATACTATTTTGTAATTTCCACTGCCAAGTCCATAATCGATAAAATTTCTACCATTGGTTATTGTTATTGTGATAGGGTTTGGTGAATAATTATTACCAACATTGCGGAATATTTTCTCTTGGTTTTTAGGCAAAAGCACTTTTGAAAAATTAAAACTTCGCAAATCCAACGAAGTTAACCCAGTGCAGTTGTCGAACATAAATGCCATTTTTGTTACTTGTGATGTGTTGAAATTGCTCAAATCCAACGATGTTAATCCAGTGCAGCTGGAGAACATTCTCATCATATTACTTACTTTTGATGTATTGAAATTACTTGCGTCCAATGTTTTCAAGCCAGAACAAGATTCGAACATTGACACCATACTTGTTACTTTTGATGTATTGAAATTACTTACATCCAATGATGTTAACCCAGTGCAGCTGTTGAACATACCTGACATATCTGTTACATTCGATGTATTGAAATTGCTTACATCTAACGATGTTAACCCAGCGCAGCTATTGAACATAGATGACATAGTTGTTACATTCGATGTATTGAAATTACTTACATCCAACGAAGTTAACCCAGTGCAGTCGCGTAACATTCCTGCCATAGTTGTTACTTTTGATGTATTGAAATTACTTACATCCAATGTTTTCAAGCCAGAACAAAATGCGAACATATCTGACATATCTGTTACATTCGATGTGTCAATATTTGTTAAATCTATTGAGGTTAACTGCTCCCTCTTATAAAACATTTCTTTACAATCTGCGTTTGCCATATACTTTTCGGCTGGGGTGTGGAACTCAACCTCGGTCTCATTCTTTACCACAACATAGATTGGGTAGTCGCTTGTTGTTGCTGCAATGTTATTGCCCTCTTCAAAATCGCTATTTATAACGAATTTAACAGATGTTGCGTTGGTTGGAATATTGTCGTGAACGGTTAGACCCTTAGGTAGCAAAGCCGCAGTTGTGGCGATGGTGATATTCATAATGGTGCGCTTGCCCGCTTCGAATGTGAGGGCTGGCAATGAGTAGGTGTAATCCTTGCCCTCGTAAGTGAGTGTGAGTGTAAACTCATTCTTGGCAAAACCCTCTTCGTTGACTGGCATATTGAAGACAACGGTCGAAGTGTCAAGGTCGGTAAGTGCAATCTCCTTGCCCTCGAGGCTCTGTGTGTAAGTCAAATCGTCTGCCACGGTCCATTTGCCAATAAAGTCATTATTTGACGAGAGGGTCGCAGCGGTCACCTTGCGCTCGGTGTGGTTGGTCTTATCGCCCTTCCATACTCGTATCTCAAGCGCAGAACTGAGGTGTGACATCTCAACCTGGTCGATAGCCTTGATGGTGGTTGCGGTCGCTGTGCCGACATAGACGGGTCGCCAAGTACCATCCTGATAGGCGGTGAGTGTATGGTCCTGCTCATTCTCTACGGCATAGAAGAAGTGGAAGTCGGCAGCCTCGGTTGTGTGGTAGCCGAAGTCGCTGCAATGGAATGTGCTTTCATTTTTCAGAGCCAGTATGTTGCGGCTCTTGTCGCCCATATTCTGATAGCCTGTGATCTGGTCGTTCTCCTCCCACGACCACTTGAGTTCATCGTCGAATGAACGAGTTGTATTGCATACCGAGATAGCCAAAGGCGCACTCAATTGGGGTGTGTATATTTCCTCGAATATCTCCTCCTGGCAGCCTGCGAAGAGTAGCGAAGCTGCAAAAAATGATAAGATTTTTCTCATAATTTTCTCTTTCTCTAAAGTTAATAATCTTTACCACCAATACTCGGGGCCGTCCTGTCCGTCTTGACCTGAAAATGTGGGTGATGCGGCAAAACCTTTCTCGATCTCTACATCGAAAACCTCAATCGTAGGCTTCTCATAATTCTTCTTCTCCATTTTGGTTTCGTTTTATAACATAAAAGGGATAGTCGTAGGTGAACGACTACCCCTTTTTATGTTGGGTTATTTTATGTGATAATATCTTATCATTGTTAATGAGTTGTGCTTTTACCAAGCAAACAGAGGATACTCGGCCATCATAGCATTCACATCCTTGCGAACTGCTGCGATGTTCTCCTCGTTCTCGGGATCGTGAAGTACACGGTCGATGAGCTCGACGATGTAGTCCATCTTGTCCTCCTTAACACCACGGGTTGTGATTGCGGGTGTACCGAAACGCAAACCTGAAGTGAGGAAAGGTGAACGAGAGTCGAAAGGTACCATATTCTTATTAGTGGTGATGTCGGCTGCAACCAAGCAACGCTCGGCGAGCTTACCTGTCAGCTCGGGGAACTTAGTGCGAAGGTCGATAAGCATCAAGTGGTTGTCGGTACCGTTTGAAACTACGGTGTAACCACGCTTTGCGAATGCCTCGGCCATAGCGTTTGCGTTCTTCTGCACCTGCTTCTGGTACTCCTTATACTCAGGCTGGAGAGCCTCGCCGAATGCAACAGCCTTAGCTGCGATAACATGCTCCAACGGACCACCCTGAATGCCGGGGAATACTGCAGAGTTGAGAATCTGTGACATCATCTTAACTACGCCCTTGGGAGTTGTAAGACCCCAGGGATTCTCGAAGTCCTTACCCATCAAGATGATACCGCCACGAGGACCGCGCAGAGTCTTGTGAGTTGTAGATGTTACGATGTGTGCATACTTAACGGGGTTGTCGAGGATGCCAGCAGCGATAAGACCAGCTGTGTGAGCCATATCGACCATAAAGAGTGCGCCTACCTTGTCGGCGATCTCACGCATACGCTTGTAGTCCCACTCGCGAGAGTAAGCTGATGCACCACCTACGATGAGCTTGGGCTTGTGCTCCAGAGCCTTGCGCTCCATATCGTCGTAGTCGATAGTGCCAGTCTGCTCGTTGAGCTGGTAGCCTACTGCCTTGAAGTACTTACCTGACATATTTACAGGCGAACCGTGTGAGAGGTGACCACCGTGAGCCAGGTCGAGACCCATAAAGCAGTCGCCGGGCTGCAATACAGCGAAGAATACTGCCATATTGGCCTGTGCGCCTGAGTGGGGCTGTACATTGGCGTACTCGGCGTCGTAGAGCTTGCAAAGGCGCTCGATAGCGAGCTTCTCTACCTCGTCCACTACCTCGCAACCACCATAGTAGCGTGCTGCGGGATAACCCTCGGCGTATTTGTTGGTAAGAACAGAGCCCATAGCAGCCATTACCTGCTCGCTAACAAAGTTCTCTGAGGCGATAAGCTCGATGCCGTGCATCTGACGCTCGCGCTCCTGCTCGATAAGTCCAAAAATCTGGTTGTCTTGTTTCATTTTCTATAATTGTTTGAATTTAACTTTTTCGTCGTTGGTAAATGCAAGTGGTAAAATAAAACTATCGGGCCGAGGTGTGTTCCTTACTCCGCGGCTTCGCCTATTTTGCGTGCATTTGTTCTGTTAAAGGCGATGTTTGCCCCTAATTGCTCGCAAAGTTAGAAAAACATTTTTGTTTTATGAAATTTTTATATCATTAGTGATATAATCTTATTTGGCCTGCAATAACTTTTTGACCTCTTTGATGGATAATTTTCTATCCCATATAACCTTGCCCTTGGTGACTTCTTCGATGACCTTGGCTTGTGATTCCATGCTGCTCAATCCTGTTCTCTGTCGGCGGGCGTCGATGGTGTGTGCTCGGCGCACGGGCCATACATAGATTAGCTGCTGTGGAGTAGGTTCTCCCTCGATGATTGTAGTATGGCTTTGGGTCTGTGTGCCATAGAGTTGGCGGCGGTTACTACCCATCATTATGCGGTCGTGGAGAGTATTGATTTGCGACGGCTTAAATTTACCCTCCTTGGCGGCACGCTTGAGCGGTTTGAAATAGCGTCTCTGATAGTTGATGTCGGCGTGGTCCACAACGAGAAATATTGCAGAGTAGGCTTCCTCGGATAGGTCTGCGGGGATACCCTGCGTTTTGAGTAGGTTGGCTACATACGCCTGGTTCTTGGCGTCGATTTTAGCCATCTGCTCTGCGTAATAGACCAGACTGTCGATGTTGCTATTTATCTGACTTGAAATGAGGTTTTGGCGTATGCTTTGGTCGCGGTGGCGTATCTCGCGCAACTGCTCCTCTATTGAGGCGTTTCTCTGTGCTGCAGCAGATATTGCGACGAGGAGCGCAGTGATTGTTAGTAGGATTCTTTTCATTGTTGAGTAGTGTTGTGTCGTAACAAAAATATGAAAATAATCTATCCCTACAAAAGGCGGCGGAAAGGGGGGCGTTTGGCTGTGAATTTTGATAGTGTCAGAATTTATAATGATATTTTGCGTTGGCTTTTGAGGTTATATGCTGATTATTAGTATAATGGATGATAAATGCAAGGTGAATGAGTATGAATTATTAAAAAAAATCTATATCAAAATATTAAGTATGAAAATCATTTGAGGTTGCAAAGAATAAAAATAATAGTATAATTTTGCATAAGAGAAACTATAAAACTACTACAACTATGGCTATATATCATTTTGCAGCGGTCGATTTGGGTGCTTCCAGCGGCCGTGTGATTCTGGCAACAACTGCCGACGGCAAGATTAATCTTGAGGAGATCCATCGTTTTGCCGACCCCATCATAGAGATGCAGGGCCACTTCTATTGGGATTTTCCTGCAATATATAAATCTGTATTGGAGGGCTTGGCAAAGATTGCCGAGCGAGGCGTGAAGATTGAATCGATCGGTATAGATACTTGGGGTGTGGACTTCGCACTCTTTGGTGAGGATGGTGCATTGTTGCGCCTACCCTACTGCTATCGTGACCCGCACACTGTAGGTGCGCCCGAGAAGTTCTTTGAGCATATGCCTCGTAAGGAGTTGTATGGCAAGACGGGTATTCAGATTATGAATTTTAACTCTGTGTTCCAGCTCGACACGCTGCGCAGAAACAACTGCTCGGCTCTGGCTGCGGCAAAGAAGATTCTCTTTATTCCCGATGCGTTGGCCTATCTGCTGACTGGCGAGATGATTACCGAGTACACCATTGCCTCTACAGCACAGATGATTGACCCGCGCACAAAGCAGTGGGATGAAGATATCTTGAAGATGTTGGGTCTTACAGCCGAGAGCTTCGGTAAGATGACTATGCCAGGCGAGAAGATTGGCGTGCTGACCGAGGAGGTGCAGCGTCTGACTGGTCTAGGTGCAGTGCCCGTGATTGCTGTGGCGAGCCACGATACTGGCTCGGCTGTGGCGGCGGTGCCTATGGAGGATGAGAAGTCTGCTTATCTGAGTTCTGGCACTTGGTCATTGATGGGTATCGAGTCGCAGGAGCCTATCATCTCGGATAAGAGCTTTGATTTGAACTTTACTAATGAGGGTGGTATCGAGGGTACTATCCGAGTGTTGAAAAATATCTGCGGTATGTGGCTGTTGGAGCGTTGCCGTCCCGAGTGGCCCGATATGAGCTATGGCGATTTGATTGCAGCAGCCGAGAAGGAGCAGCCGTTCCGCTCGTTGATTAACCCCGATGCCGAGTGCTTTGCCAATCCGCAGTCGATGACAGAGGCTATCAAGGAGTACTGCGAGAAGTCGGGACAGCCCGCGCCCGAGAGCGTAGGTCAGTATGTGCGTTGCATCTTTGAGTCGTTGGCTCTGCGCTATCGTCAGGTGGTGGAGATGTTGCGTGAATTATCGCCCGTCGCTATCGAGCGTTTGTATGTGATTGGTGGTGGCGCACGAAACGAGATGCTCAACCAGTGCACAGCCAATGCAATCGGTATTCCTGTAGAGACTGGCTCGTCAGAGTCTACTGCTATAGGTAATGTAATGATGCAGGCCAAGTGGGCGGGTGTAGTAGCTACGATTGACGAAATGCGTGCGATGATTCGCTGCTCGCTCGACGATAGAAAACGCTATGAGCCGCAGAATGAGGCATTGTGGGGAGAGGCCTACAACAACTTTGTAGAGTACACTTCGCGATAATTAAAAGATAATGTAAAACTAAATAAAAACTTAAAACTTAAAAAGACTATGAAAAAGGAACTTGTAGAGAAGGCGTATGAAATCGCCAAAGAGCGTTACGCTGCAATAGGTGTTGATACAGAGGCTGCATTGGCTACACTGCAGAATGTACAGTTGTCACTGCATTGCTGGCAGGCTGACGATGTTAGCGGCTTTGAGGATGCTGGTGCATTGACTGGCGGTATTCAGGCAACAGGTAACTACCCTGGTAAGGCTCGCTCTATTGAGGAGTTGCAGTCAGATATCGAGAAGGTTACATCGTTACTTCCTGGTAAGCACCGCTTGAGTCTTCACGCAAACTATGCTGACTTCCGCGAGACAGGTCCTGTAGATCGCGACCAGCTGGAGCCCAAGCACTTTGAGAGCTGGATGCAGTGGGCCGAGAAGAATGGTATGAAGTTGGACTTCAACTCTACATCGTTCTCTCACCCCAAGAGCGAGGATCTCACATTGTCAAGCCCCAAGGAGGATATTCGTAAGTTCTGGGTTGAGCATACAAAGCGTTGCCGTGCTATTGCTGACGAGATGGGTCGTCGTCAGGGTGACCCTGCAATGTTGAATATTTGGATTCACGACGGTTCGAAGGATACAACAGTTAATCGTATGAAGTATCGCGCCATTCTGAAGCAGTCTTTGGATGAGATTCTGGAGCAGAAGTATGAGTGGATGCGCGATAGCGTAGAGTCAAAGGTGTTTGGTATCGGTTTGGAGAGCTATACTGTAGGTAGTAACGACTTCTACATCGGTTACGCATCACAGAAGGGTATTATGGTTACTTTGGATACAGGTCACTTCCACCCCACTGAGTCTATCGCTGATAAGATGTCTTCACTGTTGCTCTTCACTCCCGAGGTTATGTTGCATGTAAGCCGCCCCGTACGCTGGGATTCTGACCATGTGACTATCATCAACGATGAGACTTTGGATTTGACAAAGGAGATTGTACGCTGCGACGCGTTGGGTCGTGTGCATATCGGTTTGGACTACTTCGATGCATCAATCAACCGCATCGGTGCTTATGTAGTTGGTGCTCGCGCTACGCAGAAGTGTCTGTTGCAGGCGTTGCTTGAGCCTCTGACAACATTGCGTCAGTATGAGGCCGAGGGTAAGGGCTTCGAGCGTCTGGCTATGTTGGAGGAGTGCAAGTCATTGCCTTGGAACGCAGTATGGGATATGTTCTGCTTGCGTAATAATGTTCCCGTTGGCGAGGAGTTTATCGCCGACATTCAGAAGTATGAGGAGGAAGTTACATCTAAGCGTTGCTAATTATGTATAGAGTAGTTTTGAACGAGACCTCGTATTTCGGGGCTGGTTGTCGCTCGGTGATTGCCGACGAGGTTAAGAAGCGTGGTTATAAAAAGGCCTTCTTCGTAACAGATAAAGACCTTATCAAGTTTGGTGTGGCCGAGAAGATTGAGCAAGTGCTCACTTCGGCGGGTATTCCTTATGAGATTTACTCTGATGTGAAGGCTAACCCCACTATCGGCAATGTACAGCGTGGCGTAGAGGCTTATAAGGCTTCGGGTGCTGACTTTATCATTGCACTCGGTGGTGGTTCTTCTATCGATACAGCCAAGGCTGTGGGTATTATCATCAATAACCCCGAGTTTGCTGATGTGCGCTCTTTGGAGGGTGTTGCTCCCACGAAGAATCGTGCAGTGCCTACTTTTGCAATTCCTACAACTGCAGGTACTGCTGCCGAGGTGACTATCAATTATGTTATCACCGATGAGGAGGCAAAGAAGAAGATGGTTTGCGTAGACCCTAACGATATCCCTATGTGTTCGATTGTGGACTGCGAGTTGATGTACTCTATGCCTAAGGGCTTGACCGCCGCAACGGGTATGGATGCGCTGACTCACGCCATCGAGAGTTTTATCACTCCTGGTGCGTGGACTATGAGCGATATGTTTGAGTTTAAGGCTATTGAGCTTATCGCCAAGCATCTGAAGAATGCTGTTGATAACGGTAGCGACGAGGTGGCTCGTGCAGGTATGGCCGAGGCACAGTATATTGCTGGTATGGGATTCTCGAATGTGGGCTTGGGTATCGTTCACTCGATGGCTCACCCGCTTGGAGCTTTCTATGATACTCCGCACGGTGTGGCTAATGCGTTGCTGTTGCCCTATGTTATGGAGTATAATGCTGACTCGCCCGCTCGTGCAAAGTATATCGACATTGCAAAGGCTATGGGTGTAGATACTACTGGTATGAGCATCGACGAGGGCGTGGAGGCTGCTGTAAATGCAGTTAAGGCTCTCTCGAAGAGTGTTGGTATTCCTCAGCACCTTAACGAGATTGGTGTTAAGAAGGAGGATATCCCTGCGTTGGCTGTAGCGGCATTCAACGATGTATGTACAGGTGGTAACCCCCGCCCCACATCGGTGGAGGATATTGCCAAGTTGTATGAAACTGCGTATTAATTGATGTTATGGAGATTATTATTGGCTTATTGATAATTGCGGTGGGTGCGTTCTGTCAGTCGAGCAGTTATGTGCCTATCAATAAGATTAAGCAGTGGAGCTGGGAGTCGTATTGGCTCGTTCAGGGTATCTTTGCGTGGTTGGTGTTCCCCATTTTGGGTGCTACGCTTGCTGTGCCCGCTGGTTATAGTCTGTTTGATCTTGTAACACCCGATAATGGCTTCAATATTCTGATGACTATGCTCTTTGGTGTGCTGTGGGGTGTTGGAGGTTTGACCTTCGGTCTCTCTATGCGTTACTTGGGTGTGGCATTGGGTCAGTCTATCGCGTTGGGAACTTGCGCAGGTCTGGGTACTATTATGGGCCCCGTTCTGCTCAACTGTTTCTTCCCCGAGTTGAATGCTCTGGAGTCGCTCACATTTGCAGTGTTGATGGGCGTTGCTGTTACGCTGTTGGGTATCGCTGTTATTGGCGTGGCTGGCTCGATGAAGGCGGCGTCACTGTCAGAAGAGGAGAAGAAGGCCGCTGTTAAGGACTTCAACTTCCCGAAGGGTATCGCCATTGCGTTGTTGGCTGGTTTTATGAGCGGTTGCTTCAATGTGGGTCTGGAGTTTGGTAAAAATATCAATTTTGGAGACCTTACGCCTGATATGTACAAGACTCTGCCCGCTACCCTGCTCGTTACGATTGGTGGTTTTGTAACTAACGCTATCTATTGCCTCTATCAGAATGGTAAGAATAAGAGTTGGGGTGACTACACTAATGCCAGTGTTTGGGGTAATAATGTGTTGTTCTGCGCTTTGGCTGGTGTGCTTTGGTATAGCCAGTTCTTTGGATTGAGCCTGGGTAAGGGTTTCCTTACCGAGTCGCCTACGCTGATGACTCTGTCGTTCTGCATCTTGATGGCGCTGAATGTGACATTCTCGAATGTTTGGGGTATTATTCTCAAGGAGTGGAAGGGTTGCTCGAAGAAGACTATCGCAGTGCTCGTTGCGGGTATCTGTATCTTGGTTTTGAGTTCGTTTCTTCCCGAGATTTTGAAATAATTTCTTTCGATTTAATGGGCGGGAGTATAATCTCGCCCTTGTTTTAATATTTTACTACGATGAAATCAATACTTGATGGCCGCGAGGCTCTCGCCCGCGAGGTGGAGCAGGTTGCTGAGGTTGCAGGTTATCTGTGGCAGAAGGGCTGGGCTGAGCGTAATGGCGGAAATATTACTGTAAATGTAACGGAGTATGTGGATGACGAGATTCGCTCGATGCCGGCTATTGCCGAGCCTGTGGCGTTGGGTCAGACGCTCTCTAATTTGAAGGGTTGCTATTTCTTCTGTAAGGGTACAAACAAGCGTATGCGCGATTTGGCTCGTTGGCCTATGGAGAATGGCTCGTTTATTCGTATTACTGACGATTGTGCTCATTATGAGATTATTGCCGACAATCCAGTGAAGCCCACTTCGGAGCTTCCGTCACACCTTGCTATGCATAATTACCTTCTTGGTAAGGGGGTGAGCTATAAGGCTGCGCTACATACTCACCCTATTGAGTTGGTGTCGATGTCGCACACCGATAAGTTCTTGCAGAAGGATGTTTTGACAAATCTTTTGTGGAGTATGATTCCCGAGACTAAGGCTTTCTGCCCGAGAGGTTTGGGTATTGTACCCTATCAGTTGCCTGGCTCGCAGTTTCTGGCTGATGCAACTATCGAATTGCTGGACGATTACGATGTGGCTCTGTGGGAGAAGCACGGCGTATGCTCTGTTGGCGTAGATATTATGGAGGCTTTCGACCAGGTTGATGTGTTGAATAAGTCGGCTCAGATTTATATCAACGCAAAGGCTATGGGTTATGAACCTGACGGAATGTCGCAGGAGCAGATGCAGGAGATGACCGTAGCGTTTAACCTGCCTAAATAGGCGGCCGCAGGAGTCTTCTAAATTGGTCAATTTGTAGCCTTGTTATAGAACTATGAATGTTACACAATCTCTCGATGTAAGGTTTCACTACCTTATTGCTAATAGCACCGAGAAGGAGTATGGTTGTACGATAAACACCGTGGGTTCGCAGGTTATTCTTCCAGATGAGGAGTATCCTGCACAGGAGCATCCTCCGGGGTATATGTTCGACCCCGAGCGTGGTCGCGTACTGCAAGAGTATCAGCTACTTTATATCGTAAAGGGTAAAGGTCGATACTCTAACTCTTCGGGTGATTTTGATGTGGCAAAGGGTACGCTGGTGCTGTTGCGTCCAGGTGTGTGGCATTCGTATAAGCCGTCAAAAAGCGAGGGCTGGACTGAGTATTTTATCGGTTTTAGCGGCCCTATGGCAGATAAGGCTGTTGAGAGTATGTTTGCCGATGGTGAGCAGTTGTTTGATGTTGGTCTGAATCAGGAATTGGTCGATTTGTACCAGCGCGCTATCGAGGTGGCGGCGGCCGATCGCCCCGCATCGCAGCAGTTACTGTGTGGTATTGTTATGCATCTGTTGGGTAATGTGAATTACATTATGCGCAACAATGCTATGAGTGCCGACCGTATGGATCAGATTATTGAACAGGCCAAGGCTATTATGCAGGATAAGGCGGCGCAGAGCCTCGATTTGAATGCTCTGGCCGACCAACTCAATATTAGCTATTCGTGGTTTCGTAAGATATTTCGCGACTATACGGGCTATCCGCCTGCAAAGTATTTTATGCTGGTGAAGTTGCGCCGTGCGCAATATCTACTTGTCAATACGCAGGAGTCGATAAAGGAGATTGCTTTCTCGTTGGGATTTAAGTCTACGGAGCACTTTTTTACAACCTTTAGGCGTGCGACGGGATATACGCCAAGCGTTTATCGCAGGTTGTCTAATCCGGGCAAGATGATGCTCTGATGCGGCATGAACCGATGGCTGGTTATAATTAAGAGTTCGATGTGAAAAAAGTTCACTCGGACTCTTTTTTTTGTGATTCAGTGTGTGGTTGTTTGATGAATTTTTCGTACTTTTGTGTGTTATAGAAATGTAGATTTTTTATGGAAAGAGGTCGAAAAGTTGTAGAGTTGCGAGATGTGTCGGTCTATCATACCGACGGAGATTCCAAGCAGATAAAGCCGAGTGATGAATTGGTGTTGTCGGATGTGAATCTGACGGTTTGTGAGGGCGAGATGGTCTACTTTATAGGTCGAGTGGGTAGCGGTAAAAGTTCGCTGCTCAAGACTCTGTATGCCGAGTTGCAACTCTGTAAGGGTGAGGGTTTTGTAGCGGGAATGAACTTGAGAAAACTTCGCCGCAAGGATATCCCCCACTTGCGTCGCAAGATGGGTATTGTGTTTCAGGATTATCGTTTGCTTGACGATCGCAATGTGTTCTATAATCTCTATGATGTGATGAAGGCTACGGGCTGGAGTAAGGAGAGCGATATTCGTCGCCGCATTGACGAGGTGTTGTCGCTTGTTGGCCTGGAGACTAAAGCCTATAAGATGCCTCACGAGCTCTCGGGTGGTGAGCAACAGCGACTGGTTATTGCCCGTTCGTTGATTAACTCGCCGCAGTTGTTGTTGGCCGATGAGCCTACGGGTAATCTCGACCCTGTAACGGCTGACGAGATTATGCGCCTTTTTAAGGTGATTTCGTCGCGTGGTTGTGCTATCATTATGTCTACGCATAATACAGCCCTTATCGAGCAATATCCCGCCCGAACTATAATGTTTTCGAAGGGTAAAATGTCGGAAATCGACATAGAGAGCAATTTTAATGGTTAATTATCGCAAAAGTGTAGCGAATCTATGATTCGGCATTTGCAATTTCGATAAATAATCACTATTTTTGTATGCTATTTTGCGGCTCGAATTTCTCAGTCGCGATTATGATGTCAAGAAAAGATTTAGGAGATAAGATAATGAGTACAGAACAGGAATTGGAAAAAACACAAGTGGAAGAGTATTCGGCGTCCAATATCCAAGTATTGGAGGGTCTGGAGGCAGTGCGTAAGCGCCCCGCTATGTATATCGGTGATATCGGCGAGAAGGGTCTCCACCATCTTGTGTATGAGGTTGTGGACAACTCTATCGACGAGGCGTTGGCAGGTTATTGCTCGCACATCGATGTAATCATCAATGAGGACAACTCTATTACGGTACGCGACGATGGTCGTGGTATCCCCACTGACTACCACGAGAAGGAGGGTAAGTCAGCATTGGAGGTTGTGCTTACTGTGTTGCACGCAGGTGGTAAGTTCGATAAGGGTAGCTACAAGGTGTCAGGTGGTCTGCACGGTGTAGGTGTATCGTGCGTTAATGCGCTCTCTACTCTGCTTATTGCCGAGGTTCATCGTGGTGGTAAGATTTATCGTCAGAGCTACAGCAAGGGTGTTCCCACATCAAAGATGGAGATTGTTGGCGATTGCGAGGATAGAGGTACTATTATCACCTTCAAGCCCGATAATACGATTTTTACACTCACAACAGAATATAAGTACGAGACTCTTTCAAACCGTCTGCGCGAGCTGGCCTTCTTGAATAAGGGTATCCACTTGAGTCTTACTGACAAGCGTAAGCAGGATCCCGAAAGTGGTGAGTACTTGAGCGAGAGCTACTACTCAAAGGATGGTCTGATGGAGTTCGTTAAGTATCTCGATGCTACACGCGGTGAGGTGCTGACCGAGGATGTAATCTATATCGACACTGAGCAGAATGGCGTTCCCGTCGAGGTTGCTATGCAGTATAACAACTCTTTCTCGGAGAATGTACACTCTTATGTAAATAACATCAACACTATCGAGGGTGGTACTCACTTGACAGGTTTCCGTATGGCCTTGACTCGTACTCTTAAGAAGTACGCCGAGGATTCTGGCATGCTCGCCAAACTTAAGTTCGAGATTAACGGTGAGGACTTCCGTGAGGGTTTGACAGCAGTCGTATCTGTTAAGGTTGCAGAGCCCCAGTTCGAGGGTCAGACCAAGACAAAGTTGGGTAACAGCGAGATTGCAACAGCTGTAAGTGGTGCTGTGGCAAGTGAGTTGGCCAACTATCTGGAGGAGCACCCCAAGGATGCAAAGGCTATCGTACAGAAGGTTATCTTGGCTGCTACAGCTCGTCACGCTGCCCGCAATGCCCGTGAGGCCGTTCAGCGTAAGACCGTGTTGTCGGGTGCAGGTCTGCCTGGTAAGTTGGCTGACTGCTCAAGCCGCGACAGATCTATCGCCGAGATTTTCTTCGTCGAGGGAGACTCTGCGGGTGGTACTGCAAAGCAGGGCCGTGACCGTAACTTCCAGGCGATTATGCCGCTGCGTGGTAAGATTCTGAATGTCGAGAAGGCGCAGGAGCATCGTATGTGGGAGAATGAGGAGATTAAGAATATGTTTATCGCGTTGGGCGTTAAGCGCGGTACGGCAGAGGATAGCATGGCGCTCGATATGGAGAAGTTGCGCTACAATAAGATTATCATTATGACCGATGCCGATGTCGATGGTGCTCACATCGCAACACTTATGCTTACATTCTTCTTCCGAAAGATGAAGGAGTTGGTTGAGAATGGCCACATCTACATCGCTACCCCGCCCCTCTACCTCGTTAAGAAGGGTAACAACGAGCGTTACTGCTGGACCGAGCAGGAGCGTGATGCATATATTGAGGAGTTCGGTAGCAAGGGCGTACATGTTCAGCGATACAAAGGTTTGGGTGAGATGAACGCCCAGCAGTTGTGGGATACTACAATGAATCCCGAAACTCGTATCCTGCATCAGGTAACTATCGAGAACGCAGCCGAGGCTGACCGTATCTTCTCGATGCTGATGGGTGATGAGGTGCCGCCTCGTCGTGAGTTTATCGAGAAGAATGCTCACTATGCAAACATCGACGCATAATACCAAACTATATTGCAAAGTAAATCCCCGCTTGAGACTTCAGGCGGGGATTTTTATTAAATGTGGGTTGTGTTGTACGGCTTTGGATGTTTGTTGTTGTGTAACATAGCCGTCGCTACCCTACTATAATCCTGTGATTTTCTTAATCTCGTTAAGCTTGTTGAGCGCCTCAATCGGTGTGAGTGAGTTGATGTCAAGTCCCTTGATCTGGTCGCGTATCTGAATCAATACAGGATCGTCTAACTGGAACATCGATAGTTGCATACTGCCCTGCTGTGCAATGTCGGCCACCTGCTTTGCCGAGGGCTGACGCTTGCGGCCACGACTGCGGGGTGCAGTAGATGTGGCGGGCGTGGGTGTAGAGTTGCTCTCTACGGCAATCTCGTTGTTGCCATAAACTGTTTCGAGGTTACCAAGAATCTCTGTTGCGCGCCTTACGATTGTTTGTGGCATACCAGCCATTCGTGCTACATGAATACCGAATGAGTGTTCAGTGCCACCGCGCGAGAGTTTGCGCAGGAATACGATGGTGTTGTCCACCTCGCGTACCGATACATTGTAGTTCTTGATGCGGTCGAATAATTGCTCCATCTCGTTGAGTTCGTGGTAGTGCGTAGCAAAGAGTGTCTTTGCGTGTGCTGTGGGATAGTTGTGGATATACTCCACCATCGCCCATGCGATAGAGATACCGTCATAGGTACTTGTGCCTCGGCCAATCTCGTCAAGCAGGATAAGACTGCGGTCAGAGAGGTTGTTCAGAATACTTGCTGACTCCAGCATCTCGACCATAAATGTTGATTCTCCTTGCGAGATATTGTCCGAAGCGCCCACGCGGGTGAAAATCTTATCTACGATGCCGATATGAGCCTTTGATGCAGGTACGAATGAACCCATCTGCGCCATAAGGATGATGAGCGCTGTCTGTCGTAAGAGTGCAGACTTACCCGACATATTGGGGCCGGTAATCATCATAATCTGCTGGTCGGTATCGTTCAGTAGCACATCGTTGGGGATATACTCCTCACCGACGGGTAGCATACTCTCGATTACAGGATGGCGACCTTCGCGAATGTCGATAACCTTACCCTCGTCGAGTGTAGGGCGTACATAACGATGTTCGCAAGCGATGCGTGCAAACGACTGCAGGCAGTCGAGGCGTGCAATGGCGGCAGCATCGCGAAGAATAGTCTTCAGGTATCCGCCGATGTAGAGCACCAGGGCAGAATATATCTCCTGCTCGATGGCGAGAATCTTATCCTGCGCACCAAGAATTTTCTCTTCGTACTCCTTTAGTTCCTCGGTGATATATCGCTCGGCACTTGTGAGTGTCTGCTTGCGAATCCACGATTCGGGTACCTTATCCTTGTGGGTGTTGCGCACCTCTATGTAGTAGCCAAACACATTGTTGTAGCTAATCTTCAATGGGATACCCGTAGCCTCGCTCTCGCGCTGCTGAATCTGCATCAGCACATCTTTGCCGTGAAGGGCTATGCGGCGCAGGTCATCCAACTCGGCCGACACACCATCGGCAATCACGCCACCCTTCTGAATCTGGTTGTTCGCGGGGTCGGGGTAAATCTCTCTCTCTAGACGCTCGCGCACCTGACGCACGGGGTCTATCGTTGCGGCTATCTCGTGCAAACTATCCTCGTCGGTGGACTCTAATAGTGCCTTTAGGTTCTCTACTGCGCAGAGTGAACTCTTCAACTGTACCAACTCGCGAGGCAAGATTCGTCCTGCGGCTATGCGTGAAGAGAGTCGTTCGAGATCGCCAATCGAGGCTATGTTGTCGCGCAGAGCTGCGGCAAGGTCGTTATCCTTGGTGAGCAACTCCACCACATCGTGACGGCGGTTGATGCGCTCGACATCCACCAGCGGCATAGATATCCAACGCTTGAGTAGACGACCACCCATCGAAGTGAGTGTGCGGTCAATTACATCGGCAAATCCACTCTTCTGCTGTGCGGCATTCGACGAGAATAGCTCAAGGTTGCGGATGGTGTATTTGTCAATCCAAACGAAACTCTCGCGGTCGATGCGCGAGATAGATGTGATGTGTGCAATATCACGATGTTCGGTAAATTCCAGATAGTAAAGGATAGCTCCTGCTGCGGCAATACCCGCCTGCATAGTATCTACGCCAAACCCTTTGAGCGATTTGGTGTGGAACTGCTGACAGAGCTTCTCGTAGTTGATTTCGGGTGAGAATACCCACTCCTCAAGGCGATATGTGTAGTGCTTGTTGCCAAATGCGGCTTCAAATCTATCCTCACATCCTCGCTGGTAGATAATCTCTTTGGGCTGAAGGTTTGACAAGAGTTTGTCGATGTAGCGGTCGTCGCCCTCGGCCATAAAATATTCGCCCGTAGATATATCGAGGAACGAAACTCCCGTGGTCTTTGCACCGAAATATATTGATGCCAAAAACGAATTCTCTTTGTTGGGTAAAATATTATCACCCAATACTACGCCGGGTGTCACCAACTCAATCACACCTCGCTTCACCAGACCCTTCACTGTCTTGGGGTCCTCCAACTGCTCACAGATGGCTACGCGCTGACCTGCTCTGACCAACTTGGGTAGATAGGCATCGATGGCGTGGAATGGAAAGCCGGCGAGCTCTACTGACGAGGCAGCACCATTGGCTCGTTTGGTGAGCGTTATACCCAATATGGAGCTTGCCTTGATGGCGTCGTCGCCAAAGGTCTCGTAGAAGTCGCCTACGCGGAATAGTAGTATAGCATCGGGATGCACCGCCTTAATCTGATAATATTGCTTCATCAGTGGCGTCTCGACATATTTCTTTTCAATAGCCATTTTACCTCACTTAATAGTCCACAAAGATAACCTTTTTGGCGCACTATTCAAAAAATCGCTCGTCAAAATTAACCAGATAGACCTTATCGGTGGCTCGAGTGATGGCGGTATAGAGCCAGCGCAGGATATCTATGCTTACTGGCTCGTCGCCAAATAGACATCTGTCGATGAAAACAGCACCCCACTGTCCGCCCTGCGCCTTATGACAAGTGACAGCATAGGCGAACTTTACTTGAACTGCATTGAAGTGTGGATTCTCGCGTATCTCCTTGTAGCGCTTTATTTTACTGCGTATGTCGAGATAGTCTTTCTCCACCTCGTCGAATAGCCGGCGACTCTCCTCTCGTGAGAGCGATGGCGAGTCCGACGATATGGTGTCGAGTAGAATCTTGCACTCTATCTCGGTGTCGTTGTAGTCCGAAAACGAGAGGATGGCGTCGGCAAAACGAAAGCCATAAAACTCCTCGAAACGGCGAATCTTCTTCAGGTAGGCAATGTCGCCATTTGCGATGAACGACATCGGACACTCCTTTATGCGCTCGGTGTAGTGATAGTTATTCTTCACGACCATTAGCATATCGCCACTCTCGATAGCCTCTTCGGCTGATAGATTGTAGCGGCGAACTCCCTCGTTGTAGCGGTTGGCGCGCTTGTTCGAGCGGGTGATGATTATTGTCTCTTCACGCCCATATTTGTCGTAAGCGTCCTGCAGTTTCTCCATTATGTCGAGTCCTCCGATAGACTCAAAGTCGGCAAAGTGCATATCGAACTGCGGCACTTCCTCGATGCCGTTCTCGATCATACAACGCAGCATCGTGGCGTTGAATAGTATGCCTGAGTCGATATCCTGACGCACCACATCATCCATCGAGGCGTAGACTACATCGCTATATTCGCGCATTACCGATTCGTCGAGCGCTGGCGAATAGTCAGCCCCTACGGGCGGTAGCTGTGCGTTGTCGCCAACGAGCAACAAGCGACACTCCTGACCACTGCGTACATATTTTATAAGGTCGTCGAGTAGCGAACCACTACCGAATATCTGACCCTCGCCCGTTGTGTCTGAGAGCATCGAAGCCTCATCGACGATAAAGACCGCCCCACGCTCACGATTGAAGTCGAGCGAGAATTTTGACTCATAATTAGCGTTTGTTCGCTCGCGATATATCTTTTTGTGTATGGTGTAGGCTTGACGGTTGGAGTAGCGCGTCAGAACTTTGGCCGCACGGCCTGTTGGGGCGAGTAGAACGCTCTTAATGCCAACATCTTCCAACGCTGCAACCAATGCTGCTACGAGTGTGGTCTTTCCCGTACCAGCATAGCCGTTTAATACGAAAATCTGTTCGAAATTTGGTGCCGAAATCCATTCAGACAACATTTCTACAACTTTTTTCTGACTAAAAGTTGTTTCAAAAGAGATTTTTGCGTAAATTTGGCCTGCGATATAAGTGTTAAGCATTTTGTTCGTCAGTTTTTACTGTTAAATTTGATACAAACTTAATAACAAATAACAAAAAATGAAAAAGGGAATACAATTTTTACTCGGATTGGTGATTGTAGGCTTGGTTTATGTAATCGCAACACTTATCCACAATCCTCTTAGCTTTGACAAGGAGTTGAAGACGCGTAACGCTGAGGTAGTTGTTAAACTGAAGGCTATTCGTGCTGCAGAGCGTGCTTACAAGAGCAAGTATCAGCAGTTTACTGACAACTTCGATACTCTTATCAACTTCATCCTTACTGACTCATTGGAGATGGAGCGTAAGCTTGTTGATGAGGATGACTCAGTTGCTTTGGCAAAGTTGAAGAAGGCTGGTAAGAAGAACATCGAGAAGTACAACCTCGCTGTTATCGATACAATCTTCAACCCCCGCAAGCTCACTAAGGCTGAGGTAGAGGATCTCCGTTTCGTACCCTACGCTGGTAAGCAGGAGTTCATTCTTCAGGCTGGCAAGGTTGTAACAGGTTCTAATGTTGAGATTCCCGTTGTAGAGTGCCGCGCACCTTATAAGATGTATCTCGACACTGTTAAGTATCGTCAGAATGTAATCAACCTTATCGACGACCGTGTAAACAACTTCAACGAGTATGCTGGTTTGAAGTTCGGCTCGATGGAGGGTAGTAATAACGAGGCTGGTAACTGGGGTGAGTAATCACAGGGCCTGAATCGAAATAAGTTGTCCGTCCCAGAAATGGGGCGGACACTTTTTATGAAGAGCAATAGTCTAAAGCATATATAATATATAAAGGTATCACTCTATGAGAATCATCAGCGGCCGATGCGGTGGCAGAATTATCAACCCGCCAAAGAACTTGAGAGCACGCCCCACTACCGACTTCGCCAAGGAGAATCTGTTTAATGTTTTGGGTAATGTCATCGACTTTGAGGATATCGAGGTGTTGGATCTGTTCGCAGGAACGGGCTCTATCAGCTATGAGTTTGCGTCGCGTGGTGCGGCTGCAGTCACTTCGGTCGAGATTAATGCCGTGCATCATAACTTCATCGCATCGACAGCCAAAACCTTTGGCCTAAACAATATCCACCCTATCAAGGCTAATGTCTTCCTCTATCTTAAGAGTTGCATCAAGAAGTACGATATCATCTTCTCGGATGCACCCTACGATTTGGAGGGTAGCGAGCAGGTGATTGATATGGTCTTTGAGCGAGGCTTGTTGAAGGAGGGTGGAATTCTCATCTTCGAGCACTCTAAGGGCAAGGATTTCAGCTCACATCCCAACTTCAGCCGCCTGCGTAGTTATGGTAGTGTGCAGTTCTCGATTTTCGAAGGTTGATAAAAATGATAAAATTTATTGCAAAAAAGTAGAAAAAATTTGCAGATTCAGAATTTTGTGCTACCTTTGCAATCGCAATCAGCAAATGGTGCGTTAGTTCAGCTGGTTAGAATACGTGCCTGTCACGCACGGGGTCAGGGGTTCGAGTCCCCTACGCACCGCAAATAGTGTAGAAGTTAGGAGCGACTGATAAATTCAGTCGCTTTTTTTTAGATACCATATCTGTGTGGTGTCGGTGAGGATGAATTTAGGTTAGGTTATTTTAGGTTTAAGGTTATGAATTTTCTGAATGATTTGTTGTGGGGCTCTGACTCGTTATGGGGCGGAGGAGTTGCTCATTCGGTATTGGTTCTGGCTTTGGTTATTGCCTTCGGTATTATGCTTGGCAAAATCAAGGTGGCTGGAATATCGTTGGGCGTAACGGGTATCCTCTTTGCAGGTATCGCGTTTGGTCACTTTGGTATTAACATAAACGAACACCTGATGCACTTTATGAAGGAGTTTGGTCTTATCCTGTTTGTATATTCGGTAGGTCTGCAGGTAGGTCCAGGTTTCTTTGCATCGTTCCGCTCTGGAGGTGTTAAACTCAATCAGTTGGCTATTATTGTTGTGTTGTTGGGCGTTCTTACAACCATCGCACTTCACTATATTACGGGCCTTCCCATCACCACTATGGTGGGTATTATGTCGGGTGCCGTAACAAACACACCCGGTTTGGGTGCTGCACAGCAGGCTTTCAGCGACATCCGTCCTGGAGCAGATGCTGCCGATATCGCTACGGGATATGCCGTAGCCTACCCTCTTGGTGTTATTGGTGCAATCTTGACTATCCTTTTGTTGCGTTATATTCTGCGCATCAATACCAAGGAGGAAGAGAACGAGGCTGGCGCAGGTGCTGACGCACAGAATGCGGCCACTACTCGCACAACCATCGAGGTTATGAATAACTCTATCGATGGCCGTAGTGTCGAGGAGATTCACAAGTTGATGATGCGTGATTTCGTTATTTCGCGTATTTGCCGTCCCAATAGCACTCCCGAGTTGGTTGATGCATCTACAGTTTTGCACTGTGGCGACAAGATTTTGATTGTAGCTTCGCCCGAGGATGCAGAGGCTGTGGAGATGCTTGTCGGTAAGAAGATTGAGATGAATTGGCACGACCTCTCAAAGGATATGGTTTCACGCCGTATTCTTATCACCAAGCCAGAACTTAATGGTAAGCGTCTGTCGGAGTTGCAGATTCGTTCATCGTGCGGTGTTACAATTACTCGTATCAACCGTGCGGGTATTGACCTCGTGGCTGCTGGTAACCTCGAGTTGCAGCTTGGTGACCGTGTAACTGTTGTTGGTCCCGAGTTGTCGGTAGCACAGGCTGAGAAACGTTTTGGTAACTCTCTGAAGCGTCTCCGCCACCCTAACCTTATCCCTATCTTCATTGGTATTGCGCTGGGAGTTATCCTTGGCTCGTTGTCGTTCCGCTTGCCTGGTATTCCCCAGCCCGTTAAGTTGGGCTTGGCTGGTGGTCCGTTGATTGTCGCTATTTTGATTGGTCGCTATGGCCCCCACTATAGAATGGTCACATACACTACGATGAGCGCTAACCTGATGTTGCGCGAGGTAGGTATTTCGCTCTTCTTGGCAGGTGTAGGCCTTGGCGCGGGTGAGGACTTCGTGCCGACAATCGTTAATGGTGGTTATATGTGGATTCTCTACGGTGCGCTGATTACTATCTTGCCGCTGCTGCTGAGTGGTATCATTGGCCGTATGTTGTTCAAGTTGAACTATTATACACTTATCGGTGTGTTGTCTGGTTCATCGACCAATCCTCCTGCATTGGCTTTCTCGTCAGAGCAGACTACTACCGATGCTCCTTCAGTGGGTTACGCAACGGTATATCCTTTGGCAATGTTCTTTAGAGTGTTGGCTGCGCAGTTGCTGATTTTGATCTTCGCATAGCGCCGATTAGATAAACTAAAACGGGGGTGTCCAATTTCTTGTGACACCCCCGTTTTGTTTTGGTTGTATGCTCTATTAGATATATACCTCCAACAATTTTGCGTTACCCTTAAGTGTTACACTGTCGGCCTCGGCGGGAATCATTACAAGGTCGAAAGGCTCGAGAATCTCGCTATTCTCACCCATCGTAACTGTAGCCTCACCCTCGGCACAGATGTACAACACGAATGAGTCGATAGCCTCCAACTCGCGCTCGGCGCTACCCTCCAACTCTACAACATTTGTAGTGAAGTAGTCGCACTTAACCAACTCGGTAGGCTTGTTCTTCTCTGTTGTGTACTTCTTGATGCAATCCTCGGTTTTGCTCGTAAAGTCGATGGCGTCGATAGCCAACGCAGTGTGCAACTCGCGTGAGTTACCGTTCTCGTCGGTGCGGTCCCAGTCATATACTCGGTATGTAACATCTGAAGTCTGCTGAATCTCTGATACTACAACACCCTTACCCAGAGCGTGGATTGTACCTGCGGGGATGAAGAATGTGTCGCCAGCCTTAACCTCCACCTTGCGCAAAAGCTCGGTCAAGTGACCCTCATTTACGGCTGCGATATACTCCTCGCGAGTAACATTGTCGCGGTTGAAACCGATGTAGATGAATGCTCCAGGCTCTGCTGAAACAATATACCACATCTCGGTCTTGCCGTATGAGTTGTGACGCTCGGCAGCCAACTCGTCGTTGGGGTGTACCTGAACTGATAATACATCGTGGCAATCGAGGCTCTTGATAAGCAACGGGAAAGTTAATCCGTACTTCTCATAGACCTTGTCGCCAATCAGATTACCCATATATACCTCAGTAATCTCCTCGATGTTGTTGCGCTTGAGGAAACCATTTGCTACAACCGACTTGTCGCCCTCTACGGCTGACAACTCCCAGCTCTCGCCGTAAGGAGTCTCTGCGTTGATGCCCTTGGCTTTACCCTCTTTAGCTTTGGCGAGCAACTCCTTGCCGCCCCAAATTCGCTCCTTCAAAAGCGGAGTAAATCGTATTGGATATAACATAAATCTTATAAATTAATAAATTATCAAATCAAGTCGTCGCTACCCTACTCGGCCTTGTCGAAGAGAGCCTCTACTGCCTCGATAACCTCCTCGGCAGTTGCATTGAGCGCAAATACTGCATCGGGCTTCTTGTAAACCACCTCGTGCTCGGCCTTGAAAGCCTCCTCACCTGCGCCAGTGATGTTGAGCATAACGGTAGCCTCGGAGTCAATCTTACCATCCTGAACGGCCTTAATCAGCGTAGCTGTTGCAATAGCTGCTGCGGGGTGAATATCCACACCCTCCAACTCTTTGAAGAGTTTGGCGGCCTTTCTGCCCTGTGCATTTGTTGCAACCAGGATCTCGCCGTCGGTAGCCTTCAACGCATCGTATAGACCGCCCTTAATGCCGTAAGGGGGCTTGCGGTTTGACAACACCTTAGCGTCGATGATAGCAACATCGCGACGAGCCTTGTCGGCATCGTAGGGCAACATGGCGCGAGAGTCGGCTCTCCACGCATCGTACATAGGTACGAATGGTGCATTCTGTGACACCATCAACTTCATCGTATTGTCTCCATATCGGCCATCCTCCTTTAGACGCATATTTGCCTCCCACGCGGCGATGGCTCCTGTGCCGCTACCTACGGCCTGGAAGTAGTAATCGGGAATACGGCCAATTGTAGTTACTGCCGATAGAACGGTTGTTGCCATACCATCACGGCGTGCCACATTCTTTGCGCCACCCTCGGCATAGAATCGGGGTGACTTCAGAACCATATCGCTCAAATGAATAGCATCGAAGTAGTCGCCGCCCTTCTCACAAGCGATGAGCTTTACGCACTTATTCAGCGGCTTCTCGAACCACATAGCCGAGAGGTTGTCCGACGGAACAGAGAGCAACAGCGGAATATTGTTCTCCGAGCATACGCGAGCAAAGGCACGGGCAGTATTACCAGCCGATGCAACCACCAACACACGCTCCTCGTCAGCTTTGGCACGACCACATACGCTGAATGCCTCGGTCTCCTTGAATGAGCAGGTTGTCATCTTGGCACCGTGACGCGGCGAGTAGCCGTTCAGGGTGATGTAAAGATTCTTCAATCCGAGATGCTTCGCCAAACCCTCGCTACGGAATGTAACGGGTGCGGCCGAGCCCTTCAGTGTACGGCTGATGGGCAACCAGTCGCTGAAGGTATACAAACCATACTCCTCGCCCTTGAGCTCGAGTTGCTTCTTTGCATAGATGGCTCTAATGAGCGAAGGCTCGGTGGCCTCCTTGTCCTCCAGCAGCCAGCCTGTATCCTCAAACTCGTGGTCAGTGGCAACACACTTTAGTGTATATGCCGTTGCTTCGATATTTTTCATCTGTGTTTGATTTTAGTCATTCTTTTCGGAACAAAATTAATAATTTTTAATGAAAAATTTGGGGCGTTACCGTATAAAATGCTACATTTGTATGATTAAATTTTACTAACACAATTTATATTTCTATGAAGCGTCTATTTTTAACTGCGCTGACCTGCATCATCGCATTGTCAGCCGTAGCTCAGGACAAGAAGAAGGATTGGGCTCAGTTTGGCCGTTATGAGAAGGCTAACACCCAGGTTACTACACGCCCCGATGCCGTATTTATGGGTAACTCTATTACCGATGGTTGGGCAAGTCAGGACCCTGAGTTCTTTAAGCAGAATAACTTTGTAGGTCGTGGTATCGGCGGTCAGACATCTTCAGAGATGTTGGTTCGTTTCCGTCGCGATGTTATCGACCACAACCCCAAGTGCGTGGTTATTTTGGCTGGTACTAACGATATCGCTCAGAACAACGGCTACATCAAGCCCGAGAATACTCTGGGTAACATCATCTCAATGTGTGAGTTGGCAAAGGCTAACGGCATTAAGGTTGTCCTTTGCTCGATCACTCCCACATCTGTTTTCCGCTGGCGTCGTGAGGTTAATCCCGTACCCCTGATTGCAGAGTTGAATAAGATGATTGAGGCTTATGCTAAGGAAAATGGCATCTACTTCTTGAACTACCACCCCGCTTTGACTGACGAGAAGGGCGGTATTCCCGAGAAGTGGAGCAACGACACTTGCCACCCCAACCTCGAGTGCTACCGTACAATTATGGAGCCTATGGTTTGCGAGGCCATCGACAAGGTGTTGAAGACTCCCAAGAAGAAGTTGCACAAGCCTATGCCTGTAAAGTAATTTTCTCTACCAAACATTAAACTCCCGAAGCATCACACTTCGGGAGTTTTTTTTATATAAATAAAGTAGGCTGCCACTACATCAGTTATAGTGTGATGCTATGTAGCACTCGATGAATGCTAGAGCCTCGGTGTGCCTCTCTACGCATCGTGTGTGCCCGCCAGCACGGCCACGCGCCAGGTTGTGTTTTATGTCGTTCATCTTGACTCTGATGGCGGTGATGTTGCCCGACTTGCATATTTGCTCGATATAGGCCATATAGGGAATCTCCTTGTCGTGGGTGAGCAGGTGCAATGCTTCGATAACCTCGCCAGAGAATCCCTCTTCGATAAGATCATCGAAGGTGTATTTGGTATCCTCTACAATGTCGTGCAGGAAGCCCACGATGCGCTCCGTATCGTTCTGTCCCATCATACCCACAGCCAACGGATGCAGGATGGTGGGATTACCGTCGAGGTCGTAATCTGCTGCGTGAGCCTTCGATGCAAACTCTATAGCCTTGTCGATGTCCGAGCGTGCGTCATAACTCTCGTTCTTGACAGCACGAGGCAGATATATGCTCTTATTACGACCTATGTGGTCGCGCCACATAAGCTCCAGGCGGTCTGCGGTCTCGCTATCCACTGCCTCACCCGAATGCCCCTTCAGCCAGTTGATGTTGGGCAGTTCGCGTTGCAGCTCCTCGGTCGAAATGATATTGGTACGCTCGGGGTGGAATACGGCTTCGAACTCCATTTTTGCGTAGTACGACATACGCTCATCGTCGGCCCAATCTTCATCCTCATAAGGGTCGGATGTAAATCTGCCCGCAGCAAAGAGTCCCGTATTACCTTCGCCCACACGCAACATAAAGAAGCGGTCGCCCTTGCGAGCCTTCTGCCACTCATATACGCTCCAATCGAAGTCGTAATCCCAATACTCTCTGCTCCACTCCTCCATATCGTTGTTGAGCCTATCCATCGTGTATGACGATATGGCAGGGTTCCATCTCAGGATGAATGTGTTGTGCTGCGAATCGTGTCGCTTGTTAATCGAAAGTCTAATGTCTAACTCCATTTGTTACTCTTGTTTTATTAGGTTTGTGATGCAAAACTAATGGTGTGTTGTGACAATTTGTGACACAGTTGTTGATTTGTAAAATAAAAATCCCCAAAATAAGAAAAATTTTGTTTTGAGGAAAAGTATTGCGATGTTGGAGTTTACTCCGAATAGTTATAATCATAAAAAAAGCGACAGAGTCCAAACTCTCTGTCGCTAAAGATTCATCAATTTGAATATACAGTCAATGAAAATATAATGAGATTATAGACCTTGTAATGTGCTATTATTCAGAGCAATATGTAATGTATAAGTAGTCGTTGGTGTATATATTAGCAGTACTGAAAAGACACCACCCAGCATTTTATATTTCTAT
>JAFZFX010000028.1 GCA_017555695.1 Alistipes sp. | reverse complement strand
CCTCGCTCTCCACAGCACGCTGCACGGCTATCTCCTCCAACTGTGCCGAGCGATAGGCGTTCTGTGCACGACGCTTCGATGAGCGAGCCGAAAGACCATTGAAGATAGGAATCGAGAGTGCCACCTGCACATAACCACCTCGGTTGTTGCGGAACTGCGTACCAAAGGGGTCGTATAGTGCCTTATTATCGAAGTCGATATAGTACGAGGTGTTGTAGCCACCATAGAGGTAGAGCGATGGCGAGTAAGCACCCTTGGCACGAGCAAGGTTTATGCGGCTCTGCTCGGTAGCGAAGCGGCTGGCTGCGATGCGAGGGTTGTTCTCCAAGGCGTACTCTACAAGTGCCTGCTCCGAAGTGGCTGTTGGCAGAGCCTCCAAGTTGATATTGGTCTCGATCTCCAACTGCTCCCCCTGTGGGTAGTTCATCACCTCGCGCAGCTTAATATAGGCGAGGGCGAGGTTGTTCTCTTCGGTAGTGAGCAGATAATCGTAATTTGCCTCCTGCGACTCTATCTCCGCCACATCGGCTGCGCTCTTGATGCCGAGGCTCTCCTGACGGCGCACAAGCTCCAGGGTCTTGCGCGATGCCTCCAACTGCTCACGGGCAATCGTCACCGCCTCGGTGTAATAAACCACATCCATATAGGCTGACATCGTCTGCATAGCCACCTCGTCACGAGCAATCTCCACCTCCGTAGCACCCATGTTGCGGGCGACCTTCGCAGCACGCATAGTATTGATGCTTTGCAAGCCATCAAAGAGTGTCAGCGAGCCACTGATGCCATAC
Source organism: Alistipes sp. (assembly GCA_017555695.1). GTDB lineage: Bacteria > Bacteroidota > Bacteroidia > Bacteroidales > Rikenellaceae > Alistipes. The sequence continues at coordinate 3,746 of JAFZFX010000028.1, read as the reverse complement.
GAGTTGCTGAATGTTGTTACATTGGTGTAGGCGTTTGTTGCAGGGTCGATACCACGGCCAAAGTTCACAGCACCTCCCACCGAGCCATTTATCGAGGGGAAGAGCGAGGCAATGGCCTCAGCGTGGTTGGCCTTGCGGTCGTCAAGGGCGAGGCTCTTTTGCCCAACGGTTGTTGAGTTCTCTACGGCATAGCGCATACACTCATCAAGGGTTAGCCTCTGTGCCTGGGCGTTTGTTATACAAACAAGTGTCAAAAAATTAGACACTAATACGGTTAAAATCAGTTGTTTCATATCATTTTCGGTTTCTGCTTGATTTAGTGCCAAACCTATGCCAAAGTGTGCCAAATGCTGATAGTCAAGACTTTACGCTTTAAGCCCATTTTTCAAAGTGTCTAATAATTAGACAATCGGTGTGTGAAATTTTGACACAGAACGATTTTGTAGTAACTTTGTGTGTAAGAAAGTAAGCATTTATCAACGATAAAAACTATGAAAAGATTTCCAACGTTAATATTTACCATTGTTTTGGCATTGTTCACGATCTCCTGCAGTAGTAATGATAGGTCCGAGAGCTTTACTCTTGAGGGTGAGGTGGCCAATGCTACAGAGAACGAGATGATATGTCTATCTTATCCAATAAAGCGAGGCGATGTGTGGTATGAGCACACAGATACTACATATATTAAAGATGGTAAGTTCCAATTTTCTGGTACAACTTGCGATCTTGTCCCTGCATTGTTATCACTTGAGCATATGGATTATGTGAATATCTACATAGAGCCATCAAAAATAAAATTCAGTGCCAACAGAGATAGATTATACGCCTATTCAATAAGCGGACTAAGTATAGACGATGAATTGTCAAAGTACAAGGAGTCTTTTGCCGAATATAATAGAATGTTATATGAATGCCAACATCGTCTGCAACGTAAGAATGAGGAGTGGGTGCAGGCCTACGATGCAGGATTGGAGAGCGCTAATACTCTCTTGGAAGAGTTCTACGCACTTGTCCCCGAGTTTAAGAGATTGACAGCTACGTGGCCAAGTATGGTAGTCAAATTCGTAGAGGAAAACTCTGACCTTATAATTGCCCCCAATCTGATTGATGGGTTGGTCTATTACGAGGATGAAATAGCTACTGCGCAAAGACTCTGCGACCAACTCTCCGATAGTCAAAGACAGAGTGTAATGGGAGAACTACTATCGTTGAGGTTGCAACTTACCGCAGCTTGCGGAGGAGTGGTGGGGCGCAGGGCCTTCGATTTCTGTTTAGAGGATCTTAATGGAGAGTGTATTCAGCTCTCGGAGCTCTATTCAACGGGGTATGTACTGTTGGATTTCTGGGCAAGTTGGTGTCGCCCCTGTATTGGTGAAATTCCAGCACTTAAAGCCCTCCATACATCATTTGGTGACGAGGTGCAAATCGTTAGCTTGTCATCCGATGAGGACGAGGAGCAGTGGCGCAAAGCGGTATCGCAATACGGCCTATACCGGTGGCCACAATTATTGGTTAGTCCGTCGCGTGAGTCAGAGTCGTACTATTTCAGAGAACAAGCAGACCTCGCTACTATATATGGTATAGAGCTGATGCCCTGCTTCATCCTCATAGATAAGCAAGGTTTCATTGTTGGTCGCTGGTCCCACTTAACACCTGCGACTATTGAGGAGATTGAACAGATTATAGGCAAGGAGTAGTCAAAGAGTTTACAGACAATTTGGTCACTCGGCGTTTTTGATGTGCTTTGTGTGAGAAAAAAAGAAAATAACCAAGCAATGATTATCCGTAAAACTATCACTCTATTGTTCGCATTTATTTTTGTGCAAAGTATTATTGCACAAGAGAATCAGTATGATAATGCAATAGGCAGTGCTATATCGCGAAGCGACTGGTTTGAAGCAAGAGACCTCTACGATAGTACTGCCGATAGTCTTAGCGACTATATGCGATTGTTCTCGGGGGCGTTGATAGACCATAACTTCAACAAACACGTGGGTGCTGTAGAGAAAATCCAGCGTATCTACGACGAGTACAACGCACAAATGGGTGGTAATGTATTCTCGCTATTTTGGATGATGTCCGACAATTTAGCGAAGCTCGGACACTACGAAGCTGCCCATGGCATTTGTACAAGCCTACTCGCACAGGGTAGGGAGTATATGGACGAAGGAACTCGTGTAGCCTACGAAACTAATGCTATGCTTTTTGGACTGAAATCGCAATGGCCAGGAATGGCTATAGTGGATGCTAAAACGAATTACGAGATACCGTTTATTGTCGAAGATGAGCAGATAAAGTTTAAGGCTGAAAGAGGCAAACAGAGGTTTAGCGCGATGCTCGACTCGGCAAGTCAGATAACTATTATTGATAGAAAACTGGCACACGAGTTAGGACTATCTATATCTGCAGACTCAATACAGTTCAACGAAACGCGATGTCCTCTTGCGTTGCTCGATACTTTGCGATTGGATGCAGCCGAGTTTGTTAATGTCGCGTGTGCAGTCCTACCACTTCGAAAAGTCGGCGTTACGGATTGTGAGATGATTCTCGGTAATGACTTATTGAGCCTTTTCCCAGAGATAGAATTGGACTACGAACATCAAACGATGTATTTGAGGTCACAAACTGAATCTTTGCCCAATGCACCTCGAAACCTGATGCTTAATAAAGTGCCATACATTCAGGTGCAATTAAACGGAATACCCGCAACGGTAGTTTGGGATACGGGTAGCAACAAATCTTCCGTAGAACCACATTTTTATAATGCACACCAAGACCAACTACCCTTAATACATAAGCACGGCAGTAAACGCGGAAGGACCGCAACAGGTAAAACTCGAAAACTTAATTATGCTATTCTGCCACAAATGGAGTTGTCCATCGGAGATAAAACGGGCGAGATGACGGATGTTTATATAATTGAGGATATGCCACACGTGGAGTTGATGGGAGTGCCTTTTGATGCAACATTGAGTGCACTACCTCCCACCGAATTCAAACGACTTATTATTAACTTTAAGGAGATGTATTTTATCGTAAGATAGTTACAGTGAGAGTGTGAAGAGTTCAAATAATTTGCAAACGATTTGTACACTCGGTGTTTTTAGTGTAACTTTGTGAAAAAGAAATGGCAATATGAGTAAGAAGGCGGGAAAACTTTTGATTGTGGATGATAATCGCAGTATTCTTTCGGCGGTGAAGCTGCTGACGGAAGGGATATTTGCGGAGGTCGCCACCTTGCCATCGCCTAACTCATTGATTACCACGCTGCACACCTTTGCCCCTGATGTGGTGCTGCTCGATATGAACTTCCACGCAGGTATAAATACAGGTAACGAGGGTATCTATTGGCTACGTGAGGTACTTCAAAAATCGCCCGAAACAAAGGTAGTTCTCTTTACCGCATACGCCGATATCGAATTGGCCGTTAAGGCTATGAAGGAGGGTGCTTTCGACTTTGTTGTCAAACCTTGGGATAATGCGAAACTTGTCGCCACGCTCCAAAATGCCTACAAGGCAACCAAGGAGAAGGCAAAGAAAGGCTCTGCAAAGCCAGCCCCAGCCACCGAATCGAAAGTCGAGATGTATTGGGGCGAGAGTGCCGAGATGAAGCGCATCCGCAAGGTTGTTGAGCACGTTGCTACGACCGATGCCAATATACTTATTACAGGTGAGAATGGCACGGGTAAGGAGATGATGGCCCGCGAGATTCACCGCCTATCGGCACGCTGCCGCAAGATGATGGT
>JAFZFX010000027.1 GCA_017555695.1 Alistipes sp. | reverse complement strand
GCAATCTCTGCCTCTACTGCACCCATCTGGCGAGCCACCTTTGTAGCACGCACGGTGTTTATGCTCTGCAAGCCATCGAAGAGGGTCATCGAGCCACTGATGCCGTAGGAGTTACTAAATGTGGTTACATTGGTGTAGGCGTTTGTTGCGGGGTCGATACCACGACCAAAGTTCACAGCACCTCCCACCGAACCGTTTATCGAGGGGAAGAGCGAGGCAACAGCCTCGGTATGGTTGGCCTTGCGATCATCAAGGGCAAGACTCTTCTGTCCAACGGTTGTTGAGTTCTCTACGGCATAGCGCATACACTCATCGAGGGTTAGCCTCTGTGCCTGGGCGTTTGTTATACAAACAAGTGTCAAAAAATTAGACACTAATACGGTTAAAATCAATTGTTTCATATTATTTTCGGTTTCTGCTTGATTTAGTGCCAACGGCGTGCCAAAGTATGCCAAATGCTAATAATCAACACTTTACGATTTTAGTCATATTTGCAAAGTGTCTAATAATTAGACAATCGGTGTAAAAGGTTTGGACACAGTGCGATTTTGGATTAAATTTGCGAAAAGAAAATTCGAAATTATGGCAAAAGCTGGCAAGCTCTTAATTGTTGATGATAACCGTTCGATACTCTCGGCGGTGAAGTTGCTCACCGAATCATTTTTTGAGGAGGTGCTGACCCTGCCGTCTCCTAACACCTTGATTTCCACCTTGCAGAAGTCCGCTCCCGATGTGATGCTCCTCGATATGAACTTTCACGCCGGCATTAATACCGGCAATGAGGGCTTGTATTGGCTCAAAGAGGTGCTGGCGAAATTTCCCGAAACAAAGGTTGTGCTCTTTACTGCGTATGCCGATATTGAGTTGGCGGTGCGTGCGATGAAGGAGGGTGCTTTCGACTTTGTCGTTAAGCCGTGGGATAATGCCAAACTCATTGCCACACTCCAAAATGCCTATAAGGCAGCCAAAGGTAAGGCAAAGAAGCCAACCAAACAGCAGACCGCCGAGCCGCAGACCGAGATGTATTGGGGCGAGAGTGCAGAGATGAAGCGCGTAAGGCAGATGGTCGAGCGAGTGGCCATCACCGATGCCAATATCCTCCTCACGGGCGAGAATGGTACGGGTAAGGAGGTGCTTGCACGTGAGATTCACCGCCAGTCGGCTCGCTGTCGCCAGGCGATGGTGTCGCTTGATATGGGTGCTATCCCCGATACGCTTTTCGAGAGCGAATTGTTTGGTCACACTAAGGGGGCGTTCACCGATGCCCGCACCGATAGGGAGGGAAAGTTCGAGACTGCCAATGGCTCAACGCTCTTTATGGATGAGATTGGCAACTTGCCACTACACCTGCAAGCCAAGATGCTCGCCGTGTTGCAAAATCGTGCCGTAACACGCCTCGGAGCAAACGAGGCTACGCCCGTAGATATTCGCCTTATCTCGGCAACTAATCGTGACCTGCACGAGGCGGTCAGCAAGGGCGAGTTCCGCCAAGACCTCCTATTCCGCATCAACACTATACATATAAATATACCCCCACTGCGCAACCGTAAGGAGGACATTGTACCCCTTGCCGAGCGATTTATCGAGCGCTACGGACAGAAGTATGGCAAGGCAGGTTTGATGCTATCTGGCGATGCGGCAGAGAAACTGAAAGCCCACTCGTGGGAGGGCAATATCCGCGAGTTGCAGAATACGATTGAGAAGGCTGTGATTATGTGCGACGGCGATATTATCTCGCCCGACCACCTCGAACTCCACTCCTCGCAACGCCCTCTGAACGAGAGCCAAACCCTCGAAGAGATGGAGCGACAGACCATCGCCAACGCCATAGCGCAATGTGGCGGCAACCTATCGCAGGTGGCACAGCAGCTCGGCATTACACGCCAGACCCTCTACAACAAGATTAAACGCTACGGCTTGTGAAACGACAGCAGAACATACCTTATGGCAAAATTGGTGCTTATGCGGCGGTCATTATCCTGATGGCGGCCTTGTCGGGCTATGTCTGGGCGACCAACCGCCACGCACACCTTATAGCGACCATTCCGATTATTATCTTCTGCCTCTTCCGACTCTTCCATATCTACAACGAATTGGTCGAGCGACTGATGTTCGTCTTTAATGCTGTGCAGAACGATGATTACTCATTCCGCTTTACCGAAAATCCCAATATCACACGCCACGCCCTGGTGAATCAATCGCTCAACCGCATCAAGGAGGTGATGGACAATGCCAAGATGCAGATTCGCGAGCGTGAGAAGTACTTTGAGTTGATTATGGAGTGCGCGGGTATCGGTATCGTTACCGTAATGGAGAACGGTACGGTGGCGCAGACCAACACGAAGGCGCTCCGCATCGTAGGTATGGAGCGACTGAACCATATCGACCAGCTACGAATACTGAGCGAGGAGCTTTGCGAGGCTATGCACCGCATTGAGCCGGGAGCACAACTTACTGCACGTTTCACCACCGAGATTGGCGACCAAAACTTGGTGCTGAGCTGTTCGGCAATGGAGTTTGAGGGCAAGCAACTGAGGGTAATATCTATCGGCAATATCCACGAAGAACTCGACCGCAAGGAGGTGGAGTCGTGGGAGAAGCTCACCCGCATCCTTACGCACGAGATTATGAACTCGCTCGCACCTGTAACATCTATCAGTCATACGCTCCTTTCGTCGTCGGGCGATGCCGAGACTATGCGCCAAGGCTTGGAGACGATACACGCGACCTCGGATCGTCTGCTCCGCTTTGTCGATTCATTCCGTGCCGTAACACGCATCCCTGCACCGCAGAAAGCACCGTTCTACCTCTCGGAGCTGGTGGCGGAGGCTTGCTCGCTTACCGCTCGTGAGGGTGTCGATGTCGAGGTGTGCCTTGAACCCGAAGATACGATGCTCTATGCTGACCGTGCGCTGATGTCGCAGGTATTTGTCAATCTGCTCAAAAACGCCACCGAGGCACTTGCCGACTTCGAGGGCGAGCGCAAAATCACCATTCGCTCAACTATCGACACCGAGGAGCGCATACAGATTGAGATTACCAACAACGGTTCTGCTATCCCCGCCGAGGTAGCGGAAAACATCTTCACACCATTCTTCACCACCAAAGCCGACGGCTCCGGCATCGGACTCGCCGTCTCTCGCCAAATCATCCGCCTCCACGGCGGCACCCTCCGCCTAAAACACAACGACGAAGGCAGAGTGACATTTGCTATTGTGGTAGAGTAACGATATTTATACTTTCTTGTACTATCAATTCCGCAGTAATCTTCATACTACGACAAGAATAAAATTGTCTAATCGTGATTATCGTAGTGAAATTTTTCATATCTTTATGACAAATTATTGCGAATAAATAAAAGCCAACTATGGGCAAAACAGTAACTACATACTTAATTGATGGAGATCCAAAAGGAACTCAATACGCATTCATCAGCAATAAGATTTGCCAGATGTTTGTTGTACCACGCTCAAATCTCGCATATCTCAATACGCAGGAGAAGTTGCAGAAGCCTGCATTTTACATTTTGTTGGGCGAAGATGAAGCAACGAAGCCGCAAGCATATATCGGAGAAACCGAGAATTTTCGTGAGCGAGTGAAGGATCATGATAGCAAGAAGTCGTTTTGGCAAAAGGCACTCATATTTGTGTCGAAAGATGCTGATATGACCAAAGCTGATGTGCAGTATTTGGAACATAAGGCAATAGCCGAGGCAAAGAAAGCTAATGCTTTTGTGCTGAGTGATAATAAGCAGACTCCCAAGGCACCAAACCTGCCCGAATATCAACAAGACTCAATGGATGAGTTCTTTGAAGATGTCAAGTTCTTGGCATCGTTTATCGGTTGCAATATCTTTGAGGTATCACAACCAAAGGCAGAACATATCTTCTATACCAAAGGTCGAGGTTGTGATGCAAGAGGCTTTTATAGTTCTAATGGTTTTACCGTATTGAAGGGCAGTGTGATAGCTAAATCCTCTGTGCCATCTCTTAAATGGTCTGACAAGCGTAATAGCTTAGTCAGTGAGTACGCTGCAGTGGAAGGCGATAAACTTGTTATGACTTCTGATAAGACATTTACAAGTCCAAGTACAGCAGCTGACTTCTGTATTGGCAGCAGTAATAACGGATGGCTCGTGTGGAAAGACAAAGATGGAAATACATTAGACTCAGTTTATAGAACGCAGTTAGAGTAATGGATAGATATAAAACACAATTAGAGGTCTGTAAACAGATTATTGATCGTATCCGTCATATGATCAATATACAACACATTCAAAGCAACAATATTAGTTACACTGAACTATACAATGAGTTGTACAAATTGATACCTTTGATTCCGGTAGAGTATAAAGTATTTAGTGATAGGCTTAGGGATAAAATCTTACCAAACCTTAAGATGCCTGATTTTATTTCAGTGAACCAATTTGGGCAACAATTATCTACGCCACAAAATGGTATTAACCCATATGCTTTTGGTGAAGTTATTGCAACTATTACTTATCTGAATGGATATAGTAATCACAGTGCATCGTCCATTTGGGATAATATTCATCCACAAATAATCTCTATTGCAAAAAGTCGTTTTGATGATGGACATTATGCGGATGCAGTTGAGGCTGCTTTTAAAGAAGTAAATGCGAGAGTAAAGGGAATCTATACGAGTAGAACATCTATTGAGAAAGATGGTGCCAAATTGATGCAAGCTGCATTTTCTGTTCAAAATCCAATAATAAAACTTGGTGATATATCAACTGAAACAGGTACAAATGTTCAACAAGGGTATATGGAAATGTTTGCAGGAGCTATGATTGGTATTAGAAATCCAAAGGCCCACAACAATCAAACTATTTCCAAAGCCGACGCCATTAGAAAGTTACATTTTGCTAGT
>JAFZFX010000026.1 GCA_017555695.1 Alistipes sp. | reverse complement strand
TTATTATTATTGTGCAAGTGATTAATAAAAAATATGCGAAAAAATAGTCAATTTTTCTACGCTTTTCCCTATATAAAATATTTTAGCGGAAAAATTGAATATTTTATAGTGTTAAATGGTTGGTATGTATGTCATTGCGAGGAGCAAAGCGACGCGGCAATCTCACTTTTCAAAGTAGGAGATTACCACGAGCCTAACGGCTCTCGTAATGACATTCTTTTTTTACACTTTTATGTTTCTTGTCATTGCGAGGAGGAATTTACTCCGACGCGGCAATCTCATATTGGTAAGTGGGAGATTAATCCACTTCGTAATGACAAAAAAACAATTTTGAATTTTGCATTTTGAATTATGAATTAAAAAAAATAGCTGTTTTCTTATTTTCTTCCTGTATAAGTAATTAAAAATTGTTGATTTTGAGGCAAAAAAAGTCGGGGGATGAATGAACTCCCCCGACCTTATCGTGAAAAACTTTTCTCCTCGGCTTATTTCAAAGCTACATCGGCCTCGCCAATGAGTTTGCCGTCGGTGTAAATCTCTACATGGTATGTACCTGCGGTGAAGCCACTGCCATCAACGAAGATGTGTACGGGCAGGTCATCGCCCTTGTACTCAACCTCACGCACATTAGAGAATATCTTCTGCTCGCCCTCGAATGAGAATGTAGCGGCATCGGGACGCGAGAGTACATAACCCTCGGGCGACTTAACGCATACATATATAGCCTTTGCACCGGGCTCTGCCAACTCGTTACCAGCCAGGTAGCACTCCACACGCAGACGCGCAGCGCCCTTCACGCGAGTAACCTCCTTGCTCTTGGCGTTAAGCGGTGTGATGCCGATGGCGCGGGCACGGATAACTGAACCCACGCGTACCTTGTTGTTGAGCTCCTCGGCACGCTCCTCGGCCATCTCGGCACGCAGCTTGGCTGACGAAATCTCCTTGCGGTATGAGATGTTCTCCTTGGTAAGTTTCTGGTTGATGTTGTTGAGTGAGTCAATCTGACGCAAGTAGCCCTGCATTACGGTCTTCAGTGTACCAACCTCCTTCTCGTAAGCACGAATCTTGGCGTAGTTCAAGCGGCGCTCGTTCTTGAGCTGCTCCATAATCTTGTTAGCCTCCTCGAGGTTAGCGGTGATAGAGTCGTTTTTGATCTGAAGGTCGTCAAACGAAACAATCAAACTATCCAGGTCGCCCTGAATCTTTGTGCGGTCCTCCTCCAGAAGTGCGTACTCGGTCTGCTGCTGGCGGTGCATATTGAAATACACAACCGACAAGGCAACCAAAATCACTGCCAAAATGATAATTACAATGCGGTAACCACGCACCGCCTTGTTATCGACTTGCTGCTCATCGTAGCCATACTCGTCATCGTAACGAGCGTCGTCGTAATCGTTATACTCTTCTCTCATAAAAAGTGAGGGTTTTTATAAATTTCGGTTATTAATGTAATTCGTCCCGCAAATATAAGCTATTTTTTTATAAAACAATCTAATGGATAGCGTAAACCTTCATAACTTGATAAATAAGCGCATACGCTGCCCACCTTGATTGGCGATTCGATGTAGAGCGGAATCTTGTTCCTGTCGTCCGAAATCCAGACGATGAACTCCGTACCGTCGCGGAATGCGAAGCCGTCGGAGGTGGCAATCTTGCAGCGGAACTTTATCGTGTTGAATCGGCCTAAGTTCTTGACTTTCTTTACTTCACGCCCATCGTAGCGGAAGCTCAGGAAGCGTACCGTATCTTCCAGCACCATCTCCAGGTCGCGCGCAAAGCCCTCTTTGATGAGCGAGTCGGGCACGGTGCGCAGGTTGTAATAGAGCGAAACGGCATCCATACTGTTGGGCGAGATGTTCATTGTCTTCTTTTTCTCGGCTCGACCGCGACTCGACCAGCGGGTATGCACCTTTTGGTTCTCCCAATCGAAGAGATATGTACTCTTGAAGGTGTAGTCGCCCTCGTGCAGGTCAGCCTCGAAACGGCTTGTACGCAGGGTCTTGGGGTCTATCCATACCTTGTAGGTATCGCTGACGGGCAGAATCCAGCTGAAGGCTTTGGCTGTCTCACCAAAACCATAGACTTGCAGTGAGGGTGCGCCGTCGAGCGTAGTCTCGGTGGTGCGCATCACTACCTTTGCCACCTCGGTGTTGGGGAAGAGTTTGGCCTTGTAGCTCAATTTGTAGTTGAGTGTCTCGCCTGGTACATAGAGTTGTGCCTGGAGCGAAAGCACTCCCGCGAAAAAGAGTATGATAAAAGTGAATAGTCGTCGCATCATCTTTCTTGTCTTCGGTTTAGTCGTTTCCATTAAAACGCATTTCGTTGAGGAATTATTGCTATGGGCGGTGTGTGGTGCTATGAAATCATCGAAAAATCAAACTTCTGCCCACCAGCGTGTCGTGCGCGTAGCGCCCTCAGCGGTATGTTCTCTGCTCGCTCCAATCTAGGGTCAGAGTCCAGAATCCTGATGGCGGCCTCGCGTGCACTGTGTAGCAATGCAGAGTCGAGCGTGGGGTTGGCAATCTTCAAATCAAATGCCATACCGCTCTGTTGTGTGCCGTTGATGTCGCCCGCGCCGCGTAGTTTCATATCCAACTCGGCTAGTTGGAAACCATCGTTTGTCTGACACATAGCCTGCAGGCGCTGGCGTGCCTCGCGTGAGAGCTTCTCGCCCGACATAAGTATGCAGAACGATTGCTCGCCACCTCGGCCCACACGACCTCGTAGCTGATGTAGCTGTGATAGTCCAAAGCGCTCGGCCGACTCGATGACCATAACCGTAGCGTTGGGCACATCCACGCCTACCTCGATGACCGATGTGGCCACCAATATATCTGACTCGTGCTCCTTGAACTGGCGCATTGACTCCTCCTTATCCTGCGGTTTCATCTTGCCGTGGCATACCGAAACACGATAGTCGGGTAGCGGGAAGTCGCGAATGATAGACTCAAAGCCGTCCTCCAAATCCTTATAGTCCATCGTCTCGGACTCCTTAATAAGCGGATAGACCACATATACCTGTCTGCCGAGTGCTATTTGCTGGCGGATAAAGCCCCACAACTTCAGACGAGCCGCATCGGTGTAGTGGTAGGTTCGTATGGGTTGGCGGCCAGGGGGTAACTCGTCTATTACCGATACCTCCAAGTCGCCGTATAGTGTCATTGCCAATGTGCGGGGAATGGGTGTGGCGGTCATAACGAGTATGTGCGGTGGCTGCTGGTTTTTGGTCCAGAGTCGTGCGCGTTGCTCAACGCCGAAGCGGTGTTGCTCGTCGATTACCACATATCCCAGGTTGGCAAACTTTACATTATCCTCAATCAAGGCGTGTGTGCCTATCAATATATCTATCTCACCCGAGGCTATGCCCTCCAGTGCCTTGCGCCTTTCGGCCGTTTTTGATGCGCCCGTGAGTATGGCTACGCGCAGATTCAGACCCTCGGTCTGGCGGCTGATGTTGGCATAGTGTTGGCGTGCTAAAATCTCGGTAGGTGCCATCATACAGGCTTGAAAACCGTTATCCACAGCCAATAGCATCGACATCAAGGCCACCATCGTCTTGCCGCTACCCACATCGCCTTGCAGAAGGCGGTTCATCTGAAAGCCCGAAACGGTGTCTTGACGAATCTCCTTGATTACGCGCTTCTGTGCCGATGTGAGGGCAAAGGGTAGGCGCTCGTTGAAGAAGGTGTTGAATAGTTCGCCCACCTTCGGAAATAGGAATCCATCGTGGCGAGTCATTCGCTCGGTGCGGCGTGACTGTATCGAGAGCTGAACACCTAGGAATTCGTCGAACTTTAGTCGGCGCTCGGCGGCGTGCAGTTTTTCGGGAGATTGTGGAAAGTGGATGTTGAATACCGCCTCGCGCAGTGGCATCAAATCATAGGCTTGACGCACGGCCTGCGGCATATACTCTTCGATATACTCTTGTGCCGTCTGCCACGCATTACAGATAATCTTATAGAACCCCTTTGCACCGAGTGCCGATGCAATCTTCTCGGTCGAAGGGTAGATGCCCTGCATACCGCTGTTGAACTTGCGGCTTGCGGCTTTTTCCACCAGGTCAAGCTCGGGGTGTACCATACGCAACTCGCCGTGATAGAACGAGGGGCGGCCGAAGATGATATACTCGCGTCCTACCTCCACACTCTTCTCAATCCACTTGATGCCTTGAAACCAAGTCAACTCGGCCGAACCCGAAGTGTCCGACACGAAGGCTGTGAAGCGTTGTTTGCGCCCCGTGCCAGCATAGCCTATGCCCGTGACGCGTGCGCGAATCTGCACAAGCGACGAGCCCATCTGCTCATTGACCTCGGTGATGCGGTAAATCTTCGTGCGGTCAATATAGCGGAAAGGGTAGTGGCGCAGCAGGTCGCCAATGGTGATTATGCCCAACTCCTTCTCCAGAAGTTTTGCTCTGGCTTCACCTACGCCCGCCACGAACTTTACGCTGTTATTGAGTAGATTTCCCACAATACAAAGATAAAAATAAAACGGCACAAACCAAAAGGTCGTGCCGTTTTATGCTGTTAGCCGAAACTATTACTTCAAATCGATAGAGTTAAGCATCTCCAATCGACCCTCGTTAATCTGCTTAACGATGAGCTCTCCGAAGAGAGTGTTCTGCCAAGCAAACCACTCACGAGTAAAGTGCTTAGCGTCCTTAACATCGAATGACTCGTGCATAAAGCCTGTACCAGCGTCGGTCTTCATAAGCAACTCGATACACCACTTAATCTCCTCCTCGTTGTCGCTTGTAAAGGCCTTCATCATAATACTCATAGGCCAAGCCATATCGTAGCCGATGTGGGGACCGCCGATACCCTCACCCGCTACGCCGCGGAAGAAGTAGGGGTTGTCAGTGCTCCATACATAGCGACGAGTGTTCTGGTAGATCTGCTCGTCGATAACCTCGGGGTTGAGGTACTTCATAGCCAAAAGGCTGGGTACATTGGCGTCGTCCATCATATACTGGTTACCGAAACCATCAACCTCAAATGCGTAAATCTCACCATACTTGGGGTGATTGTAAGTAGCGTACTTCTTCAAAGCCTGCTCAACCTCAGCAGCCAAGTCTGTACACTCCTTAGCCAAAGCCTCGTTCTTATTAACCTTTGTCAAAACATCAGCAGCCTTGCGCAAAGCCGATACTGCGAAGAAGTTTGAGGGAATAAGGAACTGAAGTACAGTAGCATCGTCAGAGGGACGGAAGCTTGATACGATCAAACCAACGGGATTAACGGGTGAACCATAACCGTTGTTTGAGAGTGTGTCGAACTGGCGGTCAGTCTTACGACGGAAGTAGTAGGGACCTACGCCGTCCTTACGCTGCTGCTCCTTGAATGTCTTCAAGACATTTGCAATAGCGTTCAACCACTCCTCACCGAAGATAGAGTCGTCACCTGTTACCAACCAGTAGTAGTAAGCCAGACGGATGGGGTAGCACAATGAGTCAATCTCGTACTTGCGCTCGTGCAACTCGAGCTTCATTACAGTCTGGTCAGACTGCCAGTGACCACCTGTGGGGCCATCGTTGAATGCGTTAGCATAGGGGTCGATGTTGATTGACATAAACTGACGGTTGATAACACCTGCCAACATAGCCTTCAAAACGGCATCGTCGTTAGCATAGGGGATGTAGGGCCATACCTGTGCGCCAGAGTCACGCAACCACATAGCGTGGATGTCACCTGTGTAAACGAAAGTGTCATCCTTGCCATCCAACTTGCGGTAGTGTACTGTTGTGTCCAAAGTGTTTGGGAAACAGTTGGCAAACATCCAAGCCAAACGCTCGTTGGTAAGCATTGAGCATACCTTCTGAATCTCGGCCTCGATAGCCTCAGATGTGAACAGACGCTCGTCCTCGGCGGGGCGCTGGCAAACGAACTTGCCATCCTCCATAGGAGCGGCTGCGGGCTGCAAAGCCGAATAATCTGTCAGAGTCTCAGTCGTAGAAGCCGACTGTGTCGATGCATTGTCGCAAGCTGCAAACAAAGCAACAGCAGCAACGACTACCAACGACTTGAAAAACTGGTAATTAGTCTTCATATAAAAATTAGTTTAAATTAAGTTTAGTAATTATTTTGCCGCAAAATTACTATTTTTTCTCACAACATCAGTCTATTATGCAAATAATTTCCACCGAAGGGTGTATTTCAGCGCATAATTCGTATCTTTGTCACAAGAAAAAGACAAATAATATATAAAAGTATGAATCTTACAGAGTTCTCGCGTCGTATCGCGCACGAAGTAAACATCGGTGGAGTCAAGGTTGGCTCTTCACATCCTATTCAAGTGCAGTCAATGACCAATACGCCTACGGCCGATACCGAGGTGAGTGTTGCGCAGGTTGAGCGCATTGCCGATGCTGGTGCGCCTATTGTGCGCCTGACGGCTCAGGGTCGTAAGGAGGGCGAGAATCTGGAGAATATCGTAGCGCGTCTGCGTGAGGATGGTTACCCGACGGCTATCGTTGCCGATATACACTTTGTTCCCGAGGTGGCTGCTATTGCCGCCAACTATGTGGACAAGGTGCGTATCAATCCTGGTAACTATCGCACATCGAATGGCGAGCTGGAGGCTCTCATCGCACAGTGCCGTGAGCGTGGCGTAGCCTTGCGCATAGGTGTTAATCACGGCTCTTTGGCCAAGCGCATCTTTGATGAGTGGGGCGACACGCCGCAGGGTATGGTCGTTTCGGCTATGGAGTTTCTGGAGGTTTGCCGTCGCGAGAAGTTCGACCAGGTGGTCGTTTCGATGAAGTCGAGCAACACCCGCGTGATGGTACACGCCTACCGCCTTTTGGCCGAGGCTATGGAGCGTGAGGGTATGACCTATCCCATCCATTTGGGCGTGACGGAGGCTGGCAATGGTCTCGATGGCCGTATCAAGAGTGCAGTCGGTATTGGCGCACTGCTCTCAGATGGTATTGGCGATACGATAAGAGTATCGCTGACAGAGGCGCCCGAGAATGAGGTGCCCGTAGCAAAGATGATAGCAGACTACTTCGTTCAGCGCGAGGGTAAGTTCGAGGTAAACCACCCCGAGAGATACTCTCCGACGGAGTATCGCCGTCGCAGCAGTGTGACTGTCCCGATGACTCACGATGAGTTGCCCGCGACGATGATGATTGTTGAGGCAAAGAGTCAGAACCCCACTGCCGAGTTGCGTGCTGCAATCCTCAATATGGATGGCAACGACCCCATAGCCGTTAAGTGCCGCTACGAGGATAGCGACGCCGAGACAGTTGCTGTCAAGGCTGCCGCCGATTTGGGCGTGTTGTTCCTCGATGGTTTGGCCGACGGAATTTGGGTCGATGCTCCTAATATCGAGCCGTCGCTGGTGCGTGAGATAGAGCTGATGATTCTGCAGGCTGCCCGTGTGCGCTTCTCGCACACCGAGTATATCGCCTGCCCGAGCTGTGGTCGTACACTTTACGATATAGAGAAGACTTTGGCCGACATCAAGGCTCGTACATCACACCTCAAGAGTCTGAAGATTGGCATTATGGGTTGTATTGTAAATGGTCCTGGCGAGATGGCCGATGCCGACTACGGATATGTGGGCGCAGCGGCTGGTCGCATCACACTCTATAAGGGTCGTGAGATTGTCGAGCGCAATATCCCGCAGGAGCAGGCTATCGAGCGCCTTATCGAGTTAATCAAGGCCAACGGCGATTGGACTGAACCCACAGAGTAATGGGCGTAGGGGCGTTAAAGCGATACACATCGCGTGGCGTGGTGCTCAACACCGTCAAGTATGGCGAGAAGGGGTTGGTGGTGCAGATGCTCACATCGACTCACGGTCGTCAGAGCTATATGGTGCAGGGAGTCAGCTCGTCGCGAGGTCGTGGTAACAAGAAGGCCCTATTTCAGCCAATGTTTGCGCTCGAATTCGAGGGCGTGGAGTCCTCACGACAGCAGATGCACCGCTTTTCGGAGGTGCATAACGGCATCGTGTTGCAATCTATTCCTTTTGATGTGAGAAAATCTACCATCTCGCTCTTTATGGCCGAGACGCTCTATCGTCTTGTCAAGGAGAGTGAGGCCAACGCTATGCTTTTCGAGTTCGTGTGGGGTTCGGTTGAGGCGTTGGATATGATGACCGAGGGCGTTGCAAACTTCCACTTGTGGTTTCTTGCGCACCTCTGCCGATTCCTGGGTTTCTCGCCTGGTAATGACTATATTCCCGACGGCTGGTTTAATATCGCTGAAGGTATGTACTGCGAAACACCTCCTCCGCGCGAGGTGGCTATCTCGCAGGAGAATGCGCTGATTCTTAGAGATATGCTCGATTGCGATGTGAGGTATCTGGCCGAGGTGGGTCTTAATCGCCACCAGAGGGTCGATTTCCTGAAGGCTATGCTCTCATACTACGCCTATCACCTCGATACAATCCGCTCGGTGCAATCTATCCACATCCTGCAGGAACTCTTCTAACTTTGGTCTATTGCGGTATCTGCATATGTGCATCCATCGTCTGTCGCAGATGCGACGAGTCGAGGTGGGTGTAAATCTCTGTTGTGAGTATATTCTCGTGCCCGAGCAGTTCTTGTACCTGCCTGATGTTGGCACCGCCCTTGAGTAGGTGGGTGGCAAAGGAGTGGCGGAAGGTATGGGGGCTAATCTTCTTTTCGATGTTGGCACGCTGTGCAGCCTGCTTGATAATCGTGAAAATCATCACGCGTGTCAGTTTCTGGCCTCGGTTGTTCAGGAAGAGCGTGTCGTCGCTTGCGCGGGCGGGTTTGCTGCGTTGCTCCATATACAACAGTATGCGGTTGCGGGCTATGGCACTCACTGGCACGAGTCGCTGCTTGTCGCCTTTGCCAGTAATGCGTATGTAACCCTCACCGAAGAAGAGGTCGGCAATCCTCAAGTCACACAACTCCGATACGCGCAGACCACACGAATACAACACCTCCAGAATGGCGCAGTCGCGCAGACCCTTGGTCGTAGAGGTGTCGATTGAGCCAATCATAGCATCAATCTCCTCGACCGACAATGTGTCGGGCAGCGTGCGGCCAGCCTTGGGGGGCTCGATGAGTTCGGCGGGCGATGCATCAATCATCTCGTTGATAAGCATAAAATTAAAAAAACTCTTTATGCCGCTGAGGTTTCTCGCTTGCGAACTCTTCTCGCGGCCTCGCTCGAAGAGCCACGCCATATAGTTCTCGACCATCTGACGCTCTACATTTCGGGGTGCAACATCGTATCGTCGTAGGATGAAGTGGGCAAATTGAGCCAAATCACGCATATACGACTCGATGGTATTTTGTGACAAGTGCTTCTCCAGACGCATATATGTGCGGTATCTGCGAGAAATTTCTGTCCATTTTTTAGTGTGTTCTGCCATATTCTTTATACCTTTGCGCTTGGCGAAGATAATAAAATTTTACATAATATGGAATATGTAGAGCTCAATATAGTTGCAAAAAGTGAGGAGCAGGCCGAGATATTTATGGCCCAGCTTTCGGATTTTGCATTCGAGGCCTTCAACTGTGAGGGCGACAGACTGCAGGCTTACGCCCTGGTTGAAGAGTATGAAGCTTGTGCCGCCGAGGTAGAGGCTTTGCTTGCAGAGTGCCAGGCCGAGTACACCATATCTCGTGTCGAGCAGCAGAACTGGAATGCCGAGTGGGAGGAGTCGTTTGAGCCCGTTGATGTGGCATCTTCGCCTGCCGTGCGAATTCGTGCCCAGCACCATACACCCCCTGCGGAGGGTGTTGTGGATGTGGTCATTGCGCCCCGTATGTCGTTTGGTACGGGACACCACACAACTACAGCCCTGATGACCGAATCAATCGTGGCGCAGTCGTTCAGCGGTGGCCGAGGTCTGGATATGGGTTGCGGTACGGGTGTGCTGGCTATCGTTGCGCTGAAGTGCGGAGCCGAGCAGATGACGGCCGTCGATATTGACGATTGGGCGTGCGATAGTTGTCGCGACAGTATAGCCTTGAGCGGTGTGGCCGAGCGTGTGGATGTGCGTTGTGGCTCGATTGGTGTGGTGAGTGGCGAGAAGTACGACTTCGTGCTTGCCAATATCAACCGCAACATCTTGCTCGATATGATGCCTTCGTTTGCCGAGGCTCTGGATGAGGGTGGTGTGTTGCTGATGAGTGGTTTCTTCCCCGAGGATGCCGACATTGTGGCAGCGGCTGCCGATGAGTGTGGCTTTAGCCTTCAGGCGCGTCGTGAGCGCGATGGCTGGGCCGTAGTAGAGTGTATAAAGCGATAAAGCAAATAAGTTATGACCATATTGCCTTCAGCCTATATGCCCTCGGTGGAGTATATGGCACGCCTGCTACGCGAAGAGTGCGTAATTGATTTGGGCGAAAACTATATCAAGCGTTCACAGCGTAACCGAGCGCAGATTCTGTCGGCTAACGGCGTTATGTCGCTGACGGTAAATGTGGCCAATGCCAACCGTCCCCGCCAGCCCATGCGTGATGTGAAGATTGACTACTCGAAGCGTTGGCAGCATCAGCATTGGGTGTCGATTCTCTCGGCTTACAAGTCGTCGCCCTATTTCGACCACTATGCCCCCTATATCGAGCCCTTCTACAAGCGCGAATGGCGTTATCTGATTGACTATAATATGGAGTACACGCAGACCCTGCTGCGCCTGCTGGGTATGAATACCGAGCCGAAGGTTAGCCAGCGATATGTCAAGGCCTCGGCTGAGGATATCGATCTGCGTCCCAAGAATGAAGAAGGCCCGACCTTTGTGGCCGAGCCTTATATACAAGTCTTTTCCGACAGAATGCCGTTTGAGGGCAATCTCTCGAGCCTCGACCTCCTGATGTGCGAAGGCCCCGAGGCTGTTAGCGCTGTCTTAATGAATTGCGGATTGTAATCACCTGCTGGTCGCTTAGTTCGCCAGCCTTTACCACTACGCTGTTGCGGCCGTTCATCGTTACGGGGTCAGATATATACTGACAAGGCGCATACTGCGTAACCTTCACCGTATCCTTATTCACCACCAATACGGGTGCCTCCTTTGCCGAAGAGTAGAACTTAATCTTCTGGATAGAGTCTGGACGGATGTCGCGACGCTGCTCCGAGAGGTGCAGTGTGGGGCTCTTCTTATTCCACAATGCTCGGTAGAGGTAGTAGGCGTCCTTCTTATCCTTACGGTCGAATGTGACAAGTCCCTTGCGCGATATGCCATCGTTGTGGCGAACCGAACCAAACTCAAAGAGATTATTTATCCACACTCCCCAGAAGAGTGAGTCCTGCGCCAGTCGCTGGGCATACTCCTCGTGAAATTCGGTGTGCCAACGCTCGGGCAACCAACGCTCATCTATCGTTGCGGGCTTCATCGAAGAGTCTGTCTGCTGGTCAATCGAACTACTCTCGCCATAGGCAATCGAAGAGCGCAGATTGCTCCAATCACGGCTGAGGCTTGTTCGCCAGATGTTCAAGTCGTCGTAGGTGCCTCGCTCCCAACCTAAATCCTGCTGCCATACGATAAGGTCAGACACGAAGTTTATCTCGCCGTCCTGGTTACTGCAAGCCACTGTCGGGCGTGAAGAGTCCAGGCGCTTGGCCGTAGCGTTCAGCTGCTTGACATAGTCCAGCACGGTCTTGTCGCCACGCATCCACACCAGCGAATAGATACCCCACATCACAACTGAGGGGTGGTTGTAGTTCTGTATAATCACCTCGCGCATCTGCTGCAAGCCGTTCTGCTTGAACTTGTCGGTCGAGTAGTAGAATACATCACTCAAATAGGGCGCGCGTGTGAAAGGTGTGTCAATCCATACAAGTGTACCATTCTGGTCACAACGGTCGTAGAGATACTGCGAGTGGGGAGCGGTGACCGAACGGATGGCATTGGCACCGATGTCGAGTACCTGCTGTATATCCTCGTCGTAGTGGCGTGACTGCATAGCACCACCCACGGCGGCACGGTCGTGATAGAGCGAGACGCCCTGCACCTTGATGGGCTGGCCGTTAATCTTCAGACGGTTGCCCGTATACTCCACCTTGCGGAAGCCCGTTACTACCGACACCATATCCTCCTGGCGAGGGCCTATGCCCACATTCACCGTGTAGAGGTTAGGTTCGTCGGGACTCCACAACAGCGGCTCGTCGATTGTGAAGGGTATATCGACGGGTGTGTTGGGCTCGATGCGCGACTTCATAAAGCGTGAGAATACGGTCTCGCCTGAGGGAGCCTGCACGGTGATTGTCATATCGCACGACTTATCCTCGATTGATGTAATGTATATCGACGCTGTGGCGTTCACCGATGTGTCGGTGATGCTGTTCTGGTGTATCAAGATGCCGTCAGAGCCATAGTACAGAGGCGATACGGCAGTGCGCTCGGTGACGATTAGCTCCACATCGCGGTAGATACCGCCGTAGAGGTTAATCTCCGACGAGGTGGGTAGAATGTCGTTTTGGTAGGCGTTGTTCACCACCACGACCAACGAGTTGTCGGCACCATACTTCAGGTAGGGCGTAATTTCGAATGTGAAGGCTGTCCATCCGCCGCGGTGTTCACCTGCGTGGTGGCCGTTCACAAATACATCGGCAATGCTCTGCACGCCGTAGAACTTTACGAATAGACGCTTATTTGCCCAACTGTTGGGTACATAGATGTTGCGTGTGTAGTTGGCTATAGTCTGCAGATACTCGCCCTTGCCCGAGAGAGCATCGAGATTCCAAGTGTGGGGTAGTGAAATATTACGGGCGTAGTCGCTGCTGGTCTCCAGCTTGAAGAAAAACTGCCATCCGTCGTTGAGTGAATATACAGTTCGGGCCGAGGCTGTGATGGCCAGGCCGATAGTGAGCAAAAGGGTTAAAATATATCGTTTCATTGCTAAAATATGTTTTACGGTGCCGTGGGCACACTTTACTACTACATTAAAAACGCATCGGGTAGGCCGTCTATTGCCCGCCCGAGGAAAATTAAGCCACTGCAAAGATATAAATAATCAAAAAAATATGCTAACTTCGTGCGGTATTTATGTAGGGTTAGACTTTAGAGTCTAAAAAGAAAAATATTTTTCTACGATGAACATTTTTGATTTGATTGTTTATATCTCTCTGGCGTGGGCCATTTTCAATGGTTGGCGACGGGGATTTCTGTTGCAGATGATGTCGCTCGTGGCGGTGGTGGCTGCACTCTACCTATCGGCCAATTATTGTGCCGAAGTGGGGCAGATACTCGGACTGGAGGGCGTTACGCAGCCCATTGTGGGTTTTATTGTTATATTTTTGGTTACGCTCATCCTGCTCACGGTGGCGGGTTATCTGTTGCGTAAGGTCTTCCGCTTTGCGGGTCTTGGTGTGGCGGATATACTCTTCGGTATCATCTTTTCGGTGCTGAAGATTGGTGTAGTCGTAAGCGTATTGTTTGCGTGGTTTGCAACGGTGAATAAAGATTATAAGTGGGCTTCGAAGCAGAAGGTCGAGGAGTCACGATGGTTTACCCCCATATCAGAGATCGCGGGCAAATTGACCCCCTACTTCGACGATATGAAGAGTGAAATTTTCAATAAATAGGGCCTATGGTGAGTTTTCTTGCAACAGTAGTACGCTCGACAGGTAGCTGGTATGAGGTTGAGCACGAGGGCAATCGCTTGCAGTGCCGTATTCGTGGTAAGTTGCGCCTGAAAGGTATCCGTTCGACCAACCCCGTGGTGGTTGGCGATGTGGTGCGTGTCGAGCAGGAGGAGCAGGGTGGCTATGTTATCTCGGCCATCGAGCCTCGTCGCAACTATATCATTCGCCGTGCATCGAATCTGTCGAAGGAGTCTAACATCATTGCGGCCAATATCGACCAGGCTATGCTGGTGGTTACACTCTTCTCGCCCGAGACGGCGACTGAATTTGTGGATCGCTTCCTCGTAACTTGCGAGGCCTATAAGGTGCCTGTTGTTATTCTTTTGGCGAAGATAGATATCGCCCGTCAGTACCCCGAAGCTATCGAGGAGTTCCACTCCATTTACGAGCGTGCGGGCTATCCTATAATCGAAGTGTCGGCCCTCAATGGCGACGGCGTGGAGCAGGTGCGCGAGTTGTTGCGTGGCCGTACGACGCTGTTGTCGGGTAATTCGGGTGTCGGCAAATCAACATTGGTGGCAGCCGTAGAGCCTGGACTGGATATCCGTACGGGTGAGATTTCGCAGACCCACCAGACGGGTAAGCATACCACCACATTCTCAACGATGTATTCATTGGCCGAGGGCGGCTATATCATCGACACACCGGGAATCAAAGGCTTTGGTCTTATCGACATCGAGGATGCCGAGTTATCGCACTACTTCCCCGAGATGATGCACTATCTGCCCAAGTGCCGTTTCTATAATTGTTCTCATCTCCACGAACCGCATTGCGCCGTTGTGGAGGCTGTCGAGAAAGGTGAAATAGCCTACTCGCGTTATGAGAGTTACCTTAAAATCCTGGACGAAGATGACAAGTATCGCAAATAGATTGAAGGCCCTCAGCGCTGGCCATACGGCCGAGTGGTACGATGAGCGTACGGCCTATATGTGTGAGTTTCTGACCGAGGAGCGTGTCGATGTTCTGCGCCGCACACTCGAGAACAGAACCCGCTATATGACCATCCTTACCGAAAACACTTTCCACCCGCAGAATGCATCGGCTCTGGTGCGCCACTGCGAGGCATTCGGTCTGCAGGAGTTGCATACGGTTGAGACCCGTTGCAAGTTCTCGCCCAATGTGAATATCGTGCGAGGAACGGATAAGTGGGTAGATATCACACGCCACGACTCTACGGCCGAGGCTATCGCTACGCTCAAGGGTGCGGGCTATCGTTTGGTGGCTACCACTCCCCATCGTGAGAGTTGCACGCCCGAGACATTCGATGTGGCTAAAGGCCCCTTCTGTCTGGTATTTGGTACGGAGCACGCAGGCGTGTCGGATGAGATTATCGAGGCTGCCGACGAGTATCTGCGCATACCTATGTGCGGTATGGTCGAGAGTCTGAATGTGTCGGCCTCTGCCGCTATCCTTATCTATATGCTCTCGCAGCGTATGCGCCTCACGCCAGAGATTGATTGGCGCCTTGCCGACGATGATGCGCGCGAGATGCTCTTCCGCTGGGTTATGCTCTCGGTGAAGGATTCGCAGCGAATTTTGGAACGCAAATTCGGAGAGTAGGCTATGAGCGAGATATTAAGAAAACAGTTCCTGCGCCATATTGCGCAGACATCACCCGCACCGCAGCTTATCGAGGTGGCGCGTGCTGAAGGTGTCTTTTTCTATACGCCCGAGGGTAAACCTTACTACGACCTCATTTCGGGTGTGTCGGTAAACAATGTCGGTCACGCCAACACAGCCGTTATCGAGGCGGTGCAGCGTCAGGTGGCCGATTATATGCATATTATGGTCTATGGCGAGATGGTTGAGCGCCCGCAGGTGGAGTTTGCCCGCCTTCTGGCCGAGACTTTGCCCGAGCCACTTGATAGCGTCTACTTCCTCAATTCGGGGGCCGAGGCTGTTGAGGGTGCTTTGAAGTTAGCCAAGCGCTATACTGCCCGTACAGAGATGATATCTATGCGCCGAGCCTACCACGGCTCTACACACGGCGCGATGAGTATGATGGGAGCGCCCGAGGGCGAGGAGTGGAAAGGTGCATTCCGTCCGTTGCTGCCCGATACGAAGGCTATCAGCTTCAACTCGTTTGACGATTTGGCCGAGATTACCGAGCGTACGGCTTGTGTCTTGTGCGAGCCCGTGCAGGGTGAGGCAGGTGTATGTCTTCCTGCAGAGGGTTATCTGCAGGCTCTGCGCCAGCGTTGTGACGAGGTGGGCGCATTGCTTATCTTCGACGAGATTCAGGTGGGTATGGGTCGCTCGGGAGAGATGTTCGCTATGCAGAAGTATGGCGTAACGCCCGATATCGTCTGCCTTGCCAAGGCGTTGGGTGGTGGTATGCCGCTCGGAGCGTTTGTGTCGAGCCAGAAGATTATGTCTACACTCACTCACGACCCCGTGTTGGGTCATATCACGACCTTTGGCGGTCATCCCGTATGCTGTGCAGCGGGTCTGGCTGCAATGAGATATCTGCAGGAGAATAGAGTCGTTGAGGATGTTGAGCGCAAAGGTGCACTCTACGAGGAGTTACTTAAAGACCATCCGCAGGTGAAGGAGATTCGCCGTAACGGTTTGTTGATGGCCGTGGAGTTGGGTCAGAGCGAGAAACTATACAAGATTATGGACTTCTTTATCGAGGAGGGTATCTTGAGCGACTGGTTCCTCTTCTGCGATACGGCATTCCGCATCTCGCCGCCGCTCGTTATCTCGGACGATGAGATTCGCGATAGCGTAAAGATTATCCGCCGTTGCCTTGACAGATTGTAAGAAAAAGAGTCCGCCTGAAATGAATCAGGCGGACTCTCTGTTTTATTTGGATTGAGTTATTTCTCCTCGGCAAAGCTCTTCAGCATAGCAATCTCCTCGGCCCAGCGCTCCTCGTCGGGAGTCTCCAGGATGAGGGGGATATTGTCGAATCGCGCATCGCGTGCTATGTAACGGAACGGCGTGATACCCAGGAAGCCTTCGCCCATAGGCGAGTGGCGGTCCACACGGCTACCCACGGCCTTCAGCGCATCGTTAAGATGCATACCTCTTAGGTACTTGAATCCCACTTCGCGCTCGAACTCGGCAAATACCATCTCGCAACCCAACTCGGTCGATAGGTCATATCCTGCAGCAAACGAGTGGCAGGTGTCGAGACATACGCCCACGCGCGACTTATCCTCCACGCGGTCGATGATGTAGGCCAGATGCCAAAAGGCGTAGCCGAGGTTTGAACCTTGGCCTGCGGTGTTCTCGATGACGGCCGTCACGCCCGAAGTCTTATCCAGCGCAATGTTGATTGATTCGGCCACAATGCGTAGGCTCTCCTCCTCTGAAATCTTCTTCAGGTGGCTGCCGGGGTGGAAGTTCAGACGGTCCAGTCCCAGCTGCTCGCAACGCTGCATCTCGTGGATGAACGACGCGCGCGACTTCTCCAACGGCTCGGCCTCGGGATGTCCGAGGTTGATCAGGTAGCTGTCGTGCGGCAGAATCTGTGCGGGCGTATATCCCAACTCGTCGCACGCCTGCTTGAAGGCATCAATCTGTTGCGTTGTGAGAGGTGGTGCTGCCCACTGGCGCTGATTCTTCGTAAAGAGAGCAAATGCTGTAGCTCCTATCTGTGCTGCGTTGCGGGGTGCGTTCTCTACTCCGCCCGATGCACTTACATGCGCTCCAAAATACTTCATTGTAGTCAAAATGTTTAATTCTATTGGGACAAATGTAATAAATTTCTTTAATTTTAGTAACTTTGCCGCGTAGGAATATTTTACCCTTATGGGTAAAACTAAATTTAGGTTTGATATGAGAAGATTTTTATTGTTGGCGATATTTGCTGTGTTGTTTTCGGTAAACGAGACTTTCGCACAGTTCAATGTCGAGAAGAACAAGACTGCCACTAACGAGGAGCAGGATATACGCTTTAAGGAGACTTTCAAGGGTATGACGGTCAAGACCGACTATTACAACGAGGCTCGCGCCAAGGCCGAGCGTCGTAACCTCCGCAAGCAGCGCAACACCGTTACGATGAACTTTAACCTTCAGGGTCAGATGTTCGCCTACAACGACGCGTGGGGTGGTGAGAACTCAACCACGGTGTTGGGTACATACCATTTCCGTCACGCATTTGGCAAGAATAAGTTTGCAATCACAACCGAGGCCGATGTGCGTTATGGTTACAACCGTGCGCGTGCCGAAGTCACTGAGGTGAATGCCGATGGCGAGGAGGTAACCGTACGCAAGGGTATATGGTTCAAGAACACCGATGCCTTCTGGGTGCAGACACAGCCATCGTTAAGAGTAAACGAACGCTGGGCCTATACATTCACGGGTCGTATGGATAGCCGTTTGAGCAATACCTACGCTTCGCGCGTAAGACAGGAGAAGGAGCATCTGCAGCAGTCGTTTCTGGCTCCCGCTACGGTGTCAGCATCATTGGGTATGACCTACAGCATGAAGAAACTGCCGCTCAGTATTACTATGTCAGTATTCTCTGCCAGCGGTACATTGGTTTACAGCGACGCTCTTAAGAAACTCTATGAGGAGCGTGGTGCCGACAACTATTTCGGTGTGGAGATTGACAAGCACGCCACATTCTCTGGCGGTTCGCAGATACAGCTACAGTTCAGCAAGGCGTGGGGTAAGAAGCAGTGGATCTCTTATTGGATGAATACCGTGTCGTACTACGGTTGGATTACCAATGTGATGAAGGCTCCGAAGATTCGTGCTTATGAGAGATATCTCGACCAGAAGGCCGCTTGGGAGGCTGGTGGTCAGCAGGGTGATGCCCCCGCGGGCGCACCTTATGCAGCTCGCCTGCACCCGACGGTCAATAGCCAGCACCGTATTACCATCAAGGTCTCAAACCTGTTATCTACCAACTTCTACTACCAGTTGGTATATGACAAGGCCGCCAATACGGCAGTGCGTACACAGTCGCAGTGGACCGTAGGTATGACCTATAACTGGAGCAACAAATAGTAACAACATTAAAACAAAATTGAGGCTGCACATCCAGAACACTGCGTGAGGGATATTTGTGGTATATCTCTTGCTAAAAGTGTGGGGTAGCAGTTTAATGTATCTATGTATAAGAATTACAGACATACTATCCTCTTTCCGCTGTTGCTGGCGGGAGGCATCGTCCTCGGTGTATTGTTAGGCCAGTTTGTGGGCCGTAATCGCGCCGAATCACAGATTCGCAATATCGTTCAGCGCAGCAATCTGCAACTCAATAACAAGATTATGCAGACTTGTATGCTTGTCGAGCATCAGTTTGTTGATTCCATCACTATGGACTCGCTCGCGGAGTTGGTCATCCCGCTTATGATGAAAGAGCTGGATCCCCACTCTGTGTATATCCCTGCTCGTGAATTGCAGGAGGTAAACGAGCCGTTGGAGGGTGAGTTCGATGGCATCGGAGTGGTGTTCAACGCCGCAACCGATACGGTCATCGTGCTGAATGTCATCCCCAATGGACCGAGCGCCAAAGCAGGTATTGTAGCTGGCGACCGCATCATCGAGGTTAATGATACCTTGGTGGCGGGTGTCAAGATGCCGCAGGATGCCATTGTCAAGCGTCTGCGCGGCCGCCGAGGCTCGGAGGTCAAGCTCTCGCTCAAGCGTCAGGGCATAGACGAGCTGGTGGATGTGAATGTGGTGCGTGATGCTATACCCATCAACAGCGTCGAGTCGGCCTTTATGGTCAATGAGAATACGGGCTTTATCCGCCTTTCGCAGTTTGCCCGTACATCGTACGAGGAGGTTATGAGCGCTATGTTCAAGTTGCGTCAGCAGGGTATGCAACGCCTTATCTTCGACTTGCGTGGTAATGCTGGTGGTTTTATGGATCAGGCGATACTCATAGCCAACGAGTTCCTGCCCGCTTCGCGTTTGATTGTCTATACCGAGGATCGCAATGGCAAGCAGACCAAGCAATACACCGACGGCAGGGGCAACTCAACCGATTTGGCTATCGTGATTCTTATCGATGAGGATAGCGCATCGTCGAGCGAGATTTTGGCGGGTGCCGTGCAGGATAACGACCGAGGTACTATCATCGGCCGCCGCTCGTTCGGTAAGGGCTTGGTGCAGAGCCAGATTCCCTATCAGGATGGCTCGGCATTGCGACTCACCATTGCTCGTTACTATACGCCTACGGGTCGTTCTATCCAGCGCCCCTATAAGAATGGCGACGAAAAGGATTACTATATGGACATCGTGCGCCGCTACGAGAACAACGAGTTCTTCTCGGCCGATAGCATCCACTTTGCTGATTCGTTGCGCTTTACTACACCTGGCGGTAAGACCGTTTATGGTGGTGGAGGTATTATGCCCGATGTATTTGTGCCGCTCGATACTACACATGTCTCTAAATTCTATGTCGATGTTACGGGTCGCAATATCCTCTATCGCTATACCATCGAGTATGCCGACCACCATCGTGAGGCGTTGAATAAGGTGCAGACCATCAAGCAGCTAGACTCACTGTACGATGCCGACAAGGCGCTTTTTAGCGACTTCTTGCGTTATGCCGCAAAGCAGGGTGTACGCCCCACACAGCGTGATTTGGCAAAGTCGCGCGAGGTGCTTGAGGCACAACTCAAGGCCTACATCGGTCGCAATACCGTGCTGGAGGATAATGCCTTCTACTACAATATCTTCCCGATTGATAATGTTGTGAAGCGTGCGCTCGAGGTGCTGAATACAGCACCCGCAGCCGAGCAGAGTGAAGAAAATAAATAGATAAAAGAGATATGATTAAGCGAATAATAGGTTATATAATCACCATCGTAGTTCTTGGCGTGCTGGTATTTGTGGTACTCAATGCGGGCAATTACAAGAGCCTGCTGCCCGAGGATTTGTTCTCGCCATCGGCCGAGATTATGGTGGAGACTGATAACTCTCCCGCAGTGAGTGATAGTGCCGATGATGCCGCCACCGAGTAGCGATAAGAGAGACCAAAACAACTGACCAAAACTAAAACTACAATACTATGAAGAGATTTTTCCTGAGCCTTGTGATGGCTGTGGCAGCCGTTACGCTCTATGCCGCCGAGATTCCCGTGCCCAAGATTCAGTGTGGCCCGTGGGTGGTAGGTGTTTCGGAAACCGAGATGACCGTGATGTGGATTACTACCGAGCGCTCGATGGGCTGGGTGGAGCTTGCTCCCGATGATGGCACATCGTTCTACGCCGAGGAGCGCCCCCGCTACTACGAGGACTATTTGGGTCGTCACACAGTAACCAAGTTGCACAAGGTGCGTATCAAGGGTCTGCAGGCTGGCACTACATACCGTTACCGCATCTACCAGCAGGGTATCGACGATAGCGGCCACAACCCCGTGTCGGGTCAGATTACTGCCAGCAATGTATATTCACAGAAGCCTTACGCCATCCGCACTATGAATCAGTCGGCCAAGGAGTGCCGTTTCACTATGGTGAACGATATCCACGGTCGTGACTCGATGTTGATTGCGCTGACAAAGAGCGTCAAGAAGGATAAGCCCGACTTCGTAGTTTTCAATGGCGATATGGTCGATTTTATGGGTTCCCAGAAGGATATCGAGGATAAGTTCCTGCATCGTGCATCGGAGCTCTTTGCTACGGACTTCCCTCTGGTGTATGTTCGTGGTAACCACGAGACTCGTGGTCCCGGCTTCAGCGAGTACCTTAACCTCTTCCCCACAGATACAGGCACGGCCTGCTTCGCGTTCCGTCAGGGACCCGTGGCTGTGATTGTGTTGGATAGTGGCGAGGATAAGCCTGACAGCGACCTGGAGTATGGCGGTACTGCAGCCTACGATGCCTATCGTGAGCAGTTGGCGCAGTGGCTCAAGCAGACTATCCAGCGTGAGGATATCAAGTCGGCGCCTGTGAAGATTGCCCTTCTGCATGTCCCCTTCGAGAAGGGTAAGGGCTGGTATGGTAGCAACGAGCTCAAGCGTCTGTTCGTGCCTCTGTTGAACGAGGCGGGTGTTGATTTGATGCTTTCGGGTCACACTCACAATTACGGCATCCGCGAGAAGGGTACTTGCGATGGTAACCAATTCCCCATCCTTGTGAACGACAACAACTCGCGTATGGATGTTGTTGCTAACGATAAGGAGATTCAGGTGAAGGTTATTGATGCTCTCGGTAAGGAGCTTCGCAACTTGACATTCAAGGTGGAGTAACGCCTAACAATAGAAATAGAAAAGGGATTTTGCCACGCAAGGCAGAATCCCTTTTCTGTTTCTATCGGTTGATTCGTTGGTTAGAAGTAAACAACCTCTTTGCCCTCGATTGCCGAGAGCAGGTTGTTGGCTGCAGCCGATGCTCCGATGCGGAACAGGTCGGTGGTGAGCCACTCCTCGCCCAGAATCTCCTTGACGATGGTATAGTAGAGTGCGGCATCTTCGGCTGTGCGTACTCCTCCCGCAGCCTTGAAGCCAACCTTGCGGCCGCTCATCTCGTAGTAAGCGCGTATGGCGTGGCACATCACAACAGCCGCCTCGGGCGTAGCCGATACGGCAATCTTGCCAGTAGAGGTCTTGATGAAGTCAGCACCTGCAGCCATAGCCAGCAACGAAGCCTTGTAAATCTCTTCAGCCGATGGCAGCGCACCCACCTCGAGGATAACCTTCAGCGTAGCATCTTCTGCCTCGCCGCGCAGTACCTCAATCTCGTTGGCCGCTTCGTCATAAGCACCCTCCAATACTTTACCTACATTGAGTACCACATCCACCTCGTCAGCACCATTCTCAACGGCCATAGCCACCTCCAGCATCTTTACCTCGAGGAAGGTCTGCGACGAGGGGAAGCCGCCCGCAACGCTTGTGATGCGCAGTGGGGTAGCGTCGATAGCAAGACCTACGGTCTCGACAAACGGCGGATAGACACACACCGAAGCTACGCCCTTCAGGTTGGGGTAGTCGATATGGAACTCTGCAGCACGGCGTGCGAACGCCGAGATTGACTCTTCGTTGTCGGCGCACGAGAGCGATGTGAGGTCGATAGCCGAGAGGCAGAACTCCATCACCTGGCGGTTCATATTGCCGCTTGCTGCCTCACGGGCAGAGGCCACGGCCTCAGTAATCTGTTCCGCTGTCGGTGCTGCGGCATACTCGTTAAGATGGTTTGCGTACTCCATAATATTTCGTTTATTGTTTTTTTTCTATGTTAATACCCTATTTTTACTACGGCCGAGCGTACGAACTCGGGTAGTGCGACAATGCCGTTACTCTCGAGCGTTGTCCACTCATCCTTCCAGGGGGCATAGAACTCCACTCGTTTCACTCTCTTGCGACCTATTGCCTGCGTGAAGTCTATCTTTTCTCCATCGATAGGCTCTGCTGCAATGCCCTCTTTAAGTTCACTTCTCCAAGTGCTATTTACATCACGACACCAAGCTATCAGAGTCTTTTCTCCTCGCAGTGTATATACTCTCAACACCTCGGTGTCATGTCGCATTGGGACGAATTGCTCCTCAATGGGGTTGATGCCTTCAACGGCTCTGGCAAATCGACCTATCTGGAACCAAGTGTTGTGCTTTCTTATGTGGTGGTCCCAATGCCATAGGTGGCCAGGGCCTGCCGCACCACTGAAGAAAGGCGCAAACAACACATCGTGCAGTATAGTACCCAGACTATCACGCGGATATAGTTCGCTTGGTCCTGCGTGGTTGGGTTTCACGGCTCCCGATTCGGCCAGCAGTAAAGGTTTGCTGTTGTCAATATTGCGTAATACCTCTATCGCATCGGCAGAAAGTATATCCATCGGAGCCTGACACACCTCAAGCGCAGCCCCCTCGTCGAGGTAGCGATGCACCTGCGAGACTTCGTTCTCGGGTAGTGAGTTGGTGTGCTGATATATATCAAACGAGTGTTTGCTGTCCAACGAGCCGAGGCTCTGCATCACCATATGCTTGGGGAATAGCTCCTTCACGCGTGATAGCATACGCTCGTTCCATCTCTTTATATCTTCGGTTGGTGCTGCTACGGCATTCATCTCATTCCACAATTCCCAGCCGAATATGGCGGGGTGGTCACCGCAGTACTCCTTCAGAAGTTTTACGCGTCGCAGGAACTCCTCCTCTCCGCGCTCGGTGGTGATATACTCACGGGTATCGTTGAATGGACCTCCGTTGCTTTTATGTAGCGTAGCCTTCGTGTCCCACTTGTTTTCACCTGCGCTGATATGGCGGAATGACTCGATACATAGCTTGAGTTTTATGCCATAGGCATCGGCTACATCGAGCATCTTTTTTATGCGTTGTAACTTCTCTTTGTCGGGCTGGCCATACTTGGTCTCGATTTCGAAACCTTCGGAGTTGAGCCATACTCGTCCGAAGTTACCACTATTTTCGTGTAGCTTCTTTAGGTAGTACTCCATATCCTCCAGAGAACTCACGGCAGCAATATTGCAACCTATGGGGATATATGGCTCACCACTCTTTGAAAGAGCTAAATAGTGGGGGTTATCTCGGCTTACCTCGACGAAAGATTTTCGTTTAGGTGCAGAGAGTGACATCCCCAACAGCAGGATAATTGCTATGGCAAGCAGACTCCTCATAATGCAAATATACAAATATTATTACATAGGTATAAATTTTCCACCAAAAAACGGACCACCACAACCCAAAACTTTCACTCGAGGGCATAAAAAAGCCCGACTTCTCAAATGGGAAGTCGGGCTCTGAAAGTCTATTTCAACCTAATCGTCAAGGATTAGAGCTTGAAGCCACCCTCGAACAACTTTGCAAGGTTAACATCTGTAGCGGCCTTCTTAGCCAAAGATGCGTCCTTAGCAACTGCGCTCTTCAACTGAGCCTTTGCAGTGTCGATGTCACCCTGCTTAGCAGCGATAACAGCACGCAAGTAGTCAGCCTTAGCAGAAGCGTCGCTAGCGATAGCGCTCTTCGCAGCAGTCAAGTCGTTGTTCATTGTGTTAGCGATAGCAGCGTTGTAACCCTTCAAAGTAGAAGCAGCGGCGCTGTAGCTACCCTGTGCAGCAGAGATCAAAGACTTAGTCTTAGCATCTGCAGCAGCAGCGTACTGCTGAGCCTTAGCGATGTTACCGTTTGCAAGGTTAGCAAGTGCGAGGTTGCTGTTGATCTCGTTGTTGTTCAGACCCAACTGTGCAGCCTTCTCGTAAGCAGCCAAAGCGGCAGCCTTGTCACCCAACTGAGCGTAAACAACACCCAAGTTGTTGTAAGCACGAGCATCGTTGAACTTCTTGGCAGCGTACTCCAAAACAGTAGCCTTAGCCTTGTTGTCCTCCAATACGCTCTCAGCCATATAGAGCAACTCCTCGTCTGTGAGCTCGTCCAAACGACCAGAGTTGATAAGCTCAGCCATCTCAGCGTCAGTCTTACCCTTGATGTCAGTGCTGTTTACCAACTGTGCACGACGCAACTTGGGCAAAATCTCCTTCTTCAACTCAGTGAATACAGCAGACATATTCTTAATCTCTGACTCACGCTGTGTAGAAGAGTCGTAACGACGCAAAACCTGGAGAATGATATCCTTGTCCTCGATGTCAGAAGCAGCAACCAACTCCTGGAAGCCCTCCCAGTCCTCACCGTATGAGGCAACATCCAACTCCATACCTGTATCCTTGAGCAACTTCTCAGCTGTCTTGTGACCTGACTTAGAACGAGCAGCAGAGAGCTTGTCGTTCATACGCTCGGGACCATCGGGTGAAGCATAACCGTGAACATAGAGCTTCTGTGTAGCGCGCTCGTTACCCTGGTTGTCAACAACATTCTGCTTAAATGCCTTCAAATCCTCGCTGTTAGCAGCCTTCTTTGAAACTGTTGAAGAGTTGATAGCGTACATGATGTCAGCCTTTGTAACAACAGTTGTAACATTCTTGTAGTTGTTAGCAGTGTTGCTCATAGCAGCTGCATAGTCCAGGTCGCTCTGGAGTGTGTTTACACCCTTAGCAACAACCAAACCGAACTCACGCTTGATAGCAGCAGCCTGCTCGCCACCAGCAGCCAAAGCCTTAGACTCAGCCTTTGTGGGAAGAGCACCATTGTTAGCGTTTACCAAAGTGAAAGTCTTGCACTTACCACCGGGGCACTTAACCTCTACACGCAACTGCAACTCGCTCTGAGCCATACGAGCGTCGTAGGGGAACTCGATGTGCTGTGTGAACTGACCACCCATAGCGTTTACTACAGTGTAGTTGTCCTGCACCTTGCTACCCTGGAAATACTTTGTAGCGCCCTCAACCTCGCCACCGTTGAATACCATAACGGGAGTAACCTTCAAAACGGCCTTCTTGTTGTAGTACTTTGCGGGGAAGTTTACTGTAATGTCAGCCTCAACCTTACCATTGTTCAAGGCCAATACCTCGGGAGTGCAGCTGATTGTAACTGCATCCTGCTGCTTTGCCATCTTGCCGAAGCAGTTACATCCAGTCAATGCAACAACAGATACGGCAACTACGACAAATAACTTCAAAAAGCTTTTCATAGTGTTTGTTTTATTTTTTTAGTTAATCTTTTGTTTGTTATCGCTTCTCGTTACGCTCCTTGCGCTCGCCTTTCTCGCCACGGGGACGACCACCCTCGCTGCGGGGCTTGCGCTCGCGCTCTACCCAACCCTCGGGCTTGGGCATAAGAGCCTTGTGTGAGAGCTTGTACTTGTTGGTCTTGGGATCTACGCCGATGAGCTTAACCTCAATCTTATCGCCCTCCTTCAAGCCAGTCTCCTCCATTGTCTCAAAACGCTTGTAGTCAATCTCTGAGATGTGCAACAGAGCCTCCTTGCCGGGCAGAATCTCAACGAATGCACCGAAAGCTACGATGCTCTTGATTGTACCATCGTAAACCTCACCAACCTCGGGAACAGCAACGATAGCCTTGATGCGAGACAATGCACCATCCAAAGCCTCCTTATCTACGCCGAAGATATCAACTACGCCACACTCCTCGTTCTCGGTGATAGTGATTGTTGTGTTGGTAGTCTTCTGAATCTCCTGAATAACCTTACCACCAGGACCGATAACAGCACCGATGAAGTCCTTAGGAATCTGAATCTGTACGATGCGGGGTACGAACTCGCGGTAGTCCTCACGGGGCTCAGCGATGCAGTCAGTAATCTTGCCCAAGATGTGCATACGACCCAAACGAGCCTGCTCCAAAGCCTTGGCCAAAACCTCATAAGAGAGACCATCAACCTTGATATCCATCTGTGTAGCAGTGATACCGTCCTTTGTACCTGTAACCTTGAAGTCCATATCACCCAAGTGATCCTCGTCACCCAAGATGTCAGACAACACAGCCCAGCGGCCAGTTGCTGAGTCAGAGATAAGGCCCATTGCGATACCTGATACGGGCTTCTTGATCTTAACGCCAGCATCCATCAATGCCAATGTACCTGCGCAAACTGTTGCCATTGAAGAAGAACCGTTTGACTCCAGGATATCTGATACTACGCGCAAAGCGTAGGGCATCTCCTCGCCTGTGGGGATCATAGGCTTCAACGCACGCCAAGCCAAGTGACCGTGACCAATCTCGCGACGGCTTACACCGCGTGCGGGACGAGCCTCACCAGTTGAGAAGGGAGGGAAGTTGTAGTGCAGAGTGAACTTCTCGCTACCCTGAACCAATACCTCATCAATCATCTTCTCGTCGAGCTTTGTACCGAGTGTAACGGTAGTCAATGACTGAGTCTCACCACGAGTAAAGATAGCCGAACCGTGTGCTGCGGGCAGGTAGCCTACCTCACACCAGATGGGGCGAATCTCGTCAGTGCGACGGCCGTCAAGACGCTTGCCCTCGTCGAGAATCATATTACGCATAGCTTTCTTCTGTACATCGTCGTGGAAGTACTTGTGGATAAGAACAGCCTTCTCCTCAAGCTCCTCCTCTGTAAAGCGAGCAGCGAACTCAGCCTCCAAAGCCTCGAAAGCCTCAGAACGCTCGTGCTTTGCAGTACCGCTTGTAGCGATAGCGTAAGCCTTGTCGTAGAGTTCGGTGATAATCTGCTGACGCAACTCCTCGTCGTTGGTCTCGTGGCAGTATGTGCGCTTTACATCCTTGCCCAACTCCTTTGAGAGCTCGAGCTGTACGGCACAGTGCTTCTTAATCTCCTCGTGAGCGAACTTGATGGCACCGAGCATAACCTCCTCAGATACCTCCTTCATCTCACCCTCTACCATCAAAATATTGTCGATAGTACCGCCGACCATAATGTCGAGGTCTACATCGTTCATCTGTGAGAAGTTGGGGTTGATGACATACTCGCCACCAATGCGTGCAACGCGTACCTCAGAGATGGGACCGCCGAAGGGGATGTCAGATACGGCCAAAGCTGCCGATGCAGCCAAACCTGCCAATGCGTCGGGCTGAATATCCTTGTCAGCCGAGATGAGGTTTACCGTAACAAATACATCTGCGTGATAGTCTGAAGGGAACAAGGGGCGCAATGCGCGGTCAATCAGACGAGCCACCAATACCTCAGCATCGCTGGCCTTACCCTCGCGCTTCATAAAACCACCGGGGAAGCGTCCGCACGATGCGAACTTCTCCTTATACTCCACCTGGAGAGGCATAAAATCAACTCCTTCCTTAGCGTCCTTTGCCGCTACAACAGTCGCGAGCAACATAGTGTCGCCCATCTTCACTACAACCGAACCGTCAGCCTGCTTGGCCAACTTGCCAGTCTCGATTGTGATTTCGCGGCCGTCAGCCAGCGTAATCGTCTTCTGTACAGCGTT
This sequence comes from Alistipes sp., assembly GCA_017555695.1. Taxonomy (GTDB): domain Bacteria; phylum Bacteroidota; class Bacteroidia; order Bacteroidales; family Rikenellaceae; genus Alistipes. Next base: position 28,666 of record JAFZFX010000026.1, on the reverse strand, counting down.
GTACAACTTCTTTTCTTCCATAAATCTATAATCGTCAAAAAAAATTTGTCATAAACAAGGGCTGCTGGCCATAAGCCTCCAACAGCCCTTTTTCACCTCGTGTGTAATCTTACTTACGGAGGTTAAGAGTCTTGATGATAGCGCGGTAACGCTCGATATCAACCTCCTTCAGGTACATAAGCAACTTACGACGCTTACCTACCAAGCGCAACAATGAGCGCTGTGTACCGAAGTCGTGCTTGTTACTCTTGAGGTGCTCTGTAAGGTGGCTGATACGGTACGAAAACAATGCGATCTGGCTCTCGGGAGAACCTGTGTCAGTGTTAGACTTGCCGTACTTACCAAAAAGCTCTTGCTTTTTCTCTGCTGTTAAATAAGCCATAAAAAAATAAAGATTTATGGGCTGTGCCTTCCCTTTGACAAAAAGGTCGCAACCCGGGTTCCACTCTACGACGCATCCCCCTTACCGTGAATAACGCCAGAGCGTGGCGCAAAATTACTTTGAATTTCATTAAGAGACAAATATTTTTGACTTAAAATCACGATTTTATGTTGCTATTTTTCCGTTTTGTTACCGAAATTGTAAAAAATCGTTAAATTTGATTATATTTGCAAATAGAATGAGTGAATGCGAAGCCCCAAAAGGGGGTGTTGCAGAGTTGCGGTTTGCTATGTTATTCAGAGGTTTTACGACATATTTCAGAAGGCTGATGGCAGTAGCGGTGGCGCTCTGTGTCATAGGCTGTGCGCAGCCCAAAGCGGAGTATGTGACGGTCGATGGTCAGATGCTGGGTACCTTCCTCCATCTGGTGGCCGAGACCGATGTTGAGCCCTCGGAGATATACGCCCGAATGATGCAACTCGATAGCGCTGCCAAGCGGTCGATGTCTATTTTTGACGAGAATTCGCTCCTTAGCAGAATCAATAGCGGCAAGACCGATAGTCTTGATTCTCACATAATTTACAATATCGAATTGGCCCAGCGAGTAAGTCGCACGAGTGGTGGCGTTTACGATGTGACAGTCAAGCCACTCACTTCGGCATACGGATTTGCGCGCGAGAAGCGTGAGTATGTGGTCAATGTCGATTCGTTGATGGAGTTTGTCGGAATGGATAAGATCTCCATCGTCGATGGCCGCCTTGTCAAGGCTGATGAGCGTGTGCAACTTGACTTCAACTCAATAGCCAAGGGCTACACGGTTGATTTGGCTGCCGAGGCATTGGAGCAGATGGGCATCGAGAACTACATCGTGGACATTGGTGGCGAGGTGCGCTGCCGTGGTGTCAATAAAAAGGGTGTGGCGTGGCGAGTAGGAATTGAGACTCCGTTTGAGGGTAACAACACCAACGGAGAGCATATACAGCAGGTCATTTCGCTCAGCAACCGCTCGATGGCAACATCGGGTAACTATCGCCGATACTATGTCGATGATCTTGGCCGCAAAGTTGTACATACGATTGATGCCCGTACGGGGCAGAGCGTCGTGAGCGACCTGTTGTCGGCTACGGTTATTGCTCCCACTTGTGCCGAGGCAGATGCTTATGGCACGATGTTTATGGCCTTAGGCAAGGAGCGAGCAATAGCGCTCGCCAGAGAACTAAGTTCAAGTGGCGTGATGGTTTACTTCATTACGGCAGGTGAGGGCGATGAATACGAAGTGTACTATTCGGCTGATTTACAATCAGTAATCAGCCAGAGTGCAGGGTTTAACATTATTTGAAAAAGAGAGGTTTTAGAAGAGAATTGACTCCATAGATAGTCGCGAATTTATGAAGAGAGCAGTTTTCCTATATAACGCAAAGGCTGGCCGAGGCCGAATCAAAGGCAAAATTGGGACCATCACAAGGATGTTCTCTGAGGTGGGGTGCGAATTGCAACCTCGCCCCATATCGTTCAACCGTAACCCGTTTGATGGAATAGAGACCATAGATTTCGTCATCGTAGCGGGTGGTGACGGTACATTGAACTATGTGGTTAATGAGATGATGAGCAAGGGATTGAGTATCCCTTTGTCGGTCATCCCTACGGGTACGGCCAACGACTTTGCAGGTGCTTTGGGCATGTCGCCCGATGCTATAAAGGCTGCCCGTCAGATTATTGACGGCGTGGTCGAAAATATTGATTGTGGAGTAGTTGAACACTTCGACGGAGAGGTGAGCAACAAGAAATACTTTATTAATATATTCAGCTTCGGAATCTTTACCACCACATCGCATCATACGCCGCAGCAGCTGAAGCAGAAGATGGGGCGCTTCGCCTACTTTATGGAGGGTCTCAAGGAGTTGCGTACGATGCACGGTATTCCATTGACCATCACCACCGACGACGACACATTCTACTTCCCGACACTTATGGGTCTGGTGCTGAATGGCGAGACGGCAGGTCGTGTGCCGCTGATGCGTAAGGCTAACCTAAAGGATGGTGTTTTCGACTGCCTGTTTTTGCGTAAGCGCGAAGTGTTTGCGCTGTCGGCTTTCGATATGTTGCTGTATGTGTTCGGTGTTAAGACAAACGCTGTTAAATATGTAAGAACCAGCAGTTTGATGCTGATGACTCCTGTGAGTGATATGACCGATATTGATGGCCAGAAGGGCGTGAAATTCCCGATGAAGGCTACCTGCCTTTCGGGTGCGCTGAGGTTTGTATGTCCTCGCAGTTAGGTTCGGAGTGTGCGGTCGGATGTAGGCCGTAGAGTTTTGATGAAGAGTGGATGAGAGGATGAAGTAGGTTGACGGATGAGGATGAATGTGATGGATGATTTTTTGAGAGATTGTGAGTAAGAATAATATGACCTAAAACTTAATAAAGAGAGAGAATGATGAGAAGTGAGAATGGTGCGGAGAACCGTAAACTTTCAGTTCAACAAGTTAGTAAATACTTTACTACAACAAGATTCAAATCAAACGATTTTGGTCTGATATCGCTTAAGCGTTTTATTGCGCCACCAGAAGGGGTGCAAATTGATATTGATGGCATCTGGTTCGTGGTGGTTTGCAGTGGCTCGGCACGAGCTGATGTAAATGGCAAGAGTTGCGAGCTGTTTGCAAACTCTGTAGCTCTGCTGGATGAGAATTCAAAACTCTCGTCAATCAAGTGCAGCAAGGCGTGTACGGGCTATGTGGTGTCGTTTTCCTATCCCTTTGTGAATAAATCGGTACTCGATGTGAGCGACTTTATGGCGCTGAAGCTCAAGTGCAACAATAAGCCAGTGGTGATTGTCGCCGACGAGGATATTGAACGCCTGCACCGCTTGTCGGGAATATTGTCTGATATCGTCTATTCGTCAGATAAATATGCCTATAATGATAAGATAGCAGCGTCGCTGTTCTCTTCTGTGTTCTATATGTTTATGTCTGTACTTAAGCAGAGTACTGAGCCTATCCGCGAGGTTAAGCGTGTGAGCCGTCCCGATAAACTTCTCCAGGAGTTCATCGAACTGCTTAATGAGGAGTGTGAGCGTGAGCGCAGTGTGGAGTTTTATGCAAACAAACTCAATATCACATCGAAATACCTATCTTTAATATGTAGAAACAAGATGGGCCGTAGCGCCTCAATCGTCATCGAGGAGGCTGTAATCCGCAAGGCAAAGGAGTTGCTTATGCAGACGGGACTCTCCATCCAGGATGTGTCGCAGCAGCTTAATTTCGTGTCGCAGTCCTTCTTCGGCAAATACTTCAAACAACGCGTCGGCATTTCTCCTTCCCGCTACAAATCGCAGAGCCTATAACCGCCTACCCCAAAATATACCCCCAGAGAAAATCATCAGTCTTTCTCTGGGGGTATTTTATAATGTATAAATAATGCGGTAATGATGCCACTTTAGGTAAAAGAAAAGGCTGCTGCAACTGATGTTGCAACAGCCTTTATCGTTTGTTCGCTTGAGGATTAGTCCTGCAACTTAGCTGCGAGGAACTCGCGGTTCAAGCGAGCGATGTGAGCAATAGAAATCTGCTTGGGGCACTCTGCCTGGCAAGCACCTGTGTTAGTACAGTTACCGAAGCCCAGCTCGTCCATCTTTGCAACCATTGCCTTTGCGCGACGAGCACCCTCAACGCGGCCCTGGGGCAACTTTGCGAGTGAAGATACGCGTGCAGCAACGAACAACATAGCTGAACCGTTCTTACAAGTAGCAGCACAAGCACCGCAACCTACGCAAGCAGCAGCATCCATAGACTCGTCGGCATCAGCCTTCGGAATAGGAATAGCGTTGCCATCGGGTACAGAGTTAGTGCGTACAGATACGAAACCACCAGCCTGCAAAATCTCGTCATAAGCACCACGGTTTACAACCAAGTCCTTGATAACGGGGAACGCAGCCGAGCGCCAGGGCTCGATAGTGATGGTTGCGCCATCCTTGAACTTACGCATATACATCTGGCAAGTTGTAACAGCCTGTGAAGGGCCGTGAGCGTGGCCATCGATGTGCAGTGAACACATACCGCAGATACCCTCGCGGCAGTCGTGGTCAAATGCTACAGGCTCCTTGCCTGCGTGTACCAAATCATTATTCAAGATGTCGAGCATCTCGAGGAATGATGTGTCAGCAGAGATGTTCTTAACCTCATAGGTCTCGAATGCACCCGCTGATTTAGCGTCCTTTTGACGCCATATCTTTAATTTAAAATTCATCGTTTTCTGCTATTAAAGTTTAACGCCAAAATTAGTCCTTATAGTTACGCTGTGCACGGTGTACGAACTCGTAGTCGAGTACCTCCTTAGTGAGCTCGGGCTCAACATCCATGCCCTTGTACTCCCAAACTGCTGCATAAGCGAACTTGTCGTCGTGACGCAAAGCCTCGCCATCCTCAGTCTGGTGCTCTGAACGGAAGTGACCACCACAAGACTCCTCGCGATTGAGGGCGTCGCGTGCCATCAACTCACCCAACTCGAGGTAATCAACCAAACGCAGAGCCTTCTCCAGTTCAACATTGAATGAATCGGGTGTACCAACAACCTTAACATCGCTCCAGAACTCCTTGCGAAGTGCCTGAATCTCCTTGATAGCCTTCTCCAAAGACTCCTTTGTACGAGCCATACCTACATTGTCCCACATGATGTAGCCAAGACGCTTGTGGATATCGTCTACTGACTGCTTACCGTTGATTGAGAACAACTTTGCAATCTTATCCTTAACAGCCTTCTCGGCCTCGTCAAACGCAGGAGTATCTGTGCTTACCTTCGGAGCCTGAATCTTCTTTGAGAGGTAGTCTCCGATAGTGTAAGGCAATACGAAGTAACCGTCAGCCAGACCCTGCATCAAAGCAGATGCACCCAAACGGTTTGCACCGTGGTCAGAGAAGTTAGCCTCACCGATAGCGTACAAACCAGGGATAGTAGTCATCAAGTTGTAATCAACCCAGATACCACCCATTGTGTAGTGAACAGCGGGGAAGATCTGCATAGGCTGCTCGTAGGGGCTTACATCTGTAATCTCCTCATACATATCGAAGAGGTTGCCATAACGCTGCTTGATGATATCCTTACCCAGACGCTCGATAGCTGTCTTGAAATCGAGGAATACAGCCAAACCTGTCTCGTTCACACCGTAACCTGCGTCGCAACGCTCCTTAGCGGCGCGTGATGCAACATCACGAGGTACGAGGTTACCGAAGGCGGGGTAGCGACGCTCCAAGTAGTAGTCGCGATCCTCCTCAGCGATGTCAGAAGGCATCTTTGTACCCTTGCGGATAGCCTCAACATCCTCCAACTTCTTGGGAACCCAGATACGACCATCATTACGCAGTGACTCTGACATCAAAGTCAGCTTAGACTGCTGTGTACCGTGGATAGGAATACAAGTGGGGTGAATCTGAGTAAAGCAGGGGTTAGCGAAACCTGCACCCTTGCGGTAGCACTGGAATGCAGCTGAACCGTTTGAGCCCATTGCGTTGGTAGAGAGGAAGAATACATTACCATAACCACCAGTTGCAATAACTACAGCGTGAGCACCGTGACGCTCAATCTCACCTGTTACCAAGTTACGAGCGATGATACCCTTAGCCTCGCCATCCTCAACTACGATGTCCAACATCTCGTGACGGGGGTAGCTCTTAACTGAACCTGCGGCGATCTCCTTGTTGAGTGCAGCGTATGCACCGAGCAAGAGCTGCTGACCGGTCTGGCCACGAGCATAGAATGTACGAGATACCTGAGCACCACCGAATGAACGGTTAGCCAACAGACCGCCGTACTCACGAGCGAAAGGAACACCCTGTGCTACGCACTGGTCGATAATGAGGTTAGAAACCTCGGCCAAACGGTAAACATTAGCCTCACGAGCGCGGTAGTCACCACCCTTGATTGTATCGTAGAAAAGACGATATACTGAGTCATTATCGTTCTGGTAGTTCTTTGCAGCGTTGATACCACCCTGTGCAGCGATAGAGTGTGCACGACGGGGTGAATCCTGGATGCAGAATACCTTAACATTGTAACCCAACTCACCGAGTGAAGCAGCTGCAGACGCACCGCCCAAACCCGTACCAACGATAATGATGTCGAGCTTACGCTTGTTTGCGGGACTCACAACTTTAATTGCTGCCTTGTGGTTGCTCCATTTTTGAGACAACTCACCAGCAGGAGTTTTAGAATCTAACTTTAAAGCCATATCTTTTAATTTTTAATAGTCTTGAATTAGAAAGTCAATTAATGACCGCAGCAGCCGCCACCACATACGCCAGCAGCAGGACAAGCGCCTGCGCAGAGGCTAAATACGAAGAAGCCGATAATCACTGCAGCGAAGCCCAAGATAACGAGGGTTGAAACAACCTTCGAAGCGCACTTCAAGCGGGGATACCAAGTGTCGTTAGCCCAACCTACAGTCTGGAACATAGACCAAACACCGTGGTTCAAGTGGAACCACAAAGCTGCCAACCATACCAGGTAGAGAGCAACATTGTACCACTTAGAGAATGTGAATGCTACCAAAACGGCACCGTTTGTAGGATCGAGACCCAATGCGTTCTGGTGCTGACCCATCAACTCAACGAGCATCATCTTAGACCAGAAGTGTACAAGGTGCAAGCTCAGACCCAAGATTACGATTACGCCCAAAACGAGCATATTCTTTGAAGCCCACTCAACACCAGGCTCGTTAGCAGTTACAGCGTAGCGCTGTGTACCGCGAGCACGGTAGTTGTTGATTGTGAGGATGAATGCATACACAAAGTGCAGCACTACGAGTGCACCCAGACCAGCGGTAGCTGCAACAGCATACCAGTTAGCGCCCAGGAGCGAGCAAATAACATTGTAACCTTCGGGGCTAATAAGCGCAACGAGGTTCATTGCCATATGGAACAGAAGGAACAGAACGAGGCAACATCCAGTTACACTCATCACCAACTTCTTTCCAAGAGATGAATTGCATAAAAAACAGCTCATAATTTAACAGATTTTGTTTATTTTTGTTTGTGAATATTGTTTTTCAAATTTATTGCAAAGATAATAAATGTTCTTTCAATAACAATACTAAAGAGGGCTAAAATGCACCCAATATGAGAAATAAAAGCAAAGATATGAACAAAAAAACTATTCGACAGAGCATTAAAAGGCTGACCGCAGAGCTCTCATCGGCCGACCGAGAGGCACAGCGCGATAGAGTCATCGAGGCATTGCGCAGTGAAATCAACAGCCGAAAGCTCTCGGTGGTGGCACTTTTTTCACCTCTGCCCGATGAGGTGGATATCTCGCCATTGGTCGATGCGTTGGCTATGGAAGAGGGCTATAGAGTAGTGTTACCGCGCGTTGAGATGACGGCTGACGGAAGTCCTCTGATGGAGTTCTACGACTACCAATCAGCAGAGATGGCAGAGGGTGCTTACGGCATCAATGAGCCGCAGGGAGAGGTGCCCTGCCGAGTGGAGGAGATAGAACTGATGGTAGTCCCTGGTGTGGCCTTCACGCGCGATGGAGTGCGCCTCGGCCGCGGAAAAGGTTTTTATGACTGCTACCTCTCTCGCGAGGGTTTTCATGCCTTCACCATAGGTGCGTGCTACGCCCATCAGATGATGGAGTCGTTGCCGTATGAGCCGCACGATAGGAGAGTGGATTGTGTGGTGTGTGGCGAAAAATGAGTGTGGAAATTAGAAAAAATTACTAAATTTGCCCTATGAGCAGTCGTGAGGATTTACTTAAGGAGCAGGTGGCCGCCTTGCCACTTCTGCCGGGCGTTTACCAGTTTCTGGATCGCGACGGCAAAATCATCTATGTGGGTAAGGCCAAGTCGCTGCGTAAGCGTGTATCTTCATACTTCGTGCAGAGCAAGGAGCACTCGGCCAAGGTGCGTGTGCTTGTCAAGCAGATTTGTGCCATACAGCACATTGTGGTGGGCTCGGAGCAGGATGCATTGCTGCTCGAAAATTCTCTCATCAAGACCCATCAGCCCCGCTACAACATTCTGCTGAAGGATGATAAGACCTATCCCTGGATAGTTATGCGCCGTGAGCCGTTCCCGCGTGTGGAGTCCACCCGCATCGTGCGCCACGACGGGTCGATGTACTTTGGCCCTTATGGCTCGATATCTATGCAGCGCTCGGTGCTGGAGTTTATCCGTGAGGTTATTCCGTTGCGTACATGCAAGCTCAACCTCACGCCGCAGGCCATTGCCCGAGGTAAGTATGGCGTATGTCTGCAGTACCATATCGGCAACTGTAAAGGCCCCTGCGTAGGAGCGCAGAGCGAGGAGGAGTATGCGGCGCTGACCGATATTGTGAAGAATATTCTGAAGGGCGATTTACGCCCTGTAAAGCGTTATCTTGAGGATAATATGCGTCTGGCAGCCGAGGAGTTGCGTTTTGAGGCGGCACAGCGTTTCAAGCAGCGACTGGAGGCTTTGGAGAACTACCAAAGTCGCTCGGTGATTGTGAGTGCCCGCATTGTCGATTGCGATATTTTCTCTCTGCTGGAGGATGACGATGTGGCTTACTGCAACTTTATCCGTCTGCGTCACGGCTCGATCGTGGCTCTGCATACGGTGCGCTTGACGGCGGGAGTGGAGTCTACTCGCGAGGAGTTGCTATCGGCTGCTATTCAATATGTTGTGGAGAATATTGCCGACGGACTTTCGCGCGAGGTTATCGTGCCGTTCATCCCCTCGTCGGCGGTGCTGTTCGACAAGGTGGTCTTCACCGTGCCAAAGCGAGGCGAGAAGGCCGAGTTGCTGGAGTTCTCGCTCAAGAGCGCCAGAATCTATCGTGCCGAGCAGCTTAAAAATCTCGAAATAAAGAACCCCGAACGCCATACCGAGCGACTGATGACGGCTATGCAGCGCGAGTTGCGCCTCGAGAATCAGCCACGCCATATAGAGTGTTTCGATAACTCTAACCTGCAGGGTACTAACCCCGTAGCATCGTGTGTGGTGTTCCGTGACGGCAAGCCCTCGCGCAAGGAGTATCGCCACTTCAATGTGAAGACGGTGGTCGGCGCTGACGACTTTGCGTCGATGCGCGAGATTGTCTATCGTCGCTATTCGCGACTTTTGGAGGAGGGTGCGGAGTTGCCCGATTTGATAATCGTGGATGGCGGTAAAGGTCAGCTGTCGAGCGCCTATGAGGTGCTGTGTGCCCTCGGTATCGAGAAGCGTGTGCCCATCGTGGGACTCGCCAAGCGAATAGAGGAGGTATTCTATCCCAACGACCCGATGCCATACTATTTGAGTCGTACGGGCGAGCCGCTGAAGGTGGTCTGCCATATCCGTGACGAGGCTCACCGTTTTGGTATCACATTCCACCGCCAGAAGCGTAGCAATAACTTTATTAATAGCGAATTAGAGCAGATTGATGGTATCGGTGCAAAGAGCCTTAACGCCCTGCTTAAACGCTTTAGGACGGTTGCCAATGTGCGTCAGGCTTCGGTCGAGGAGCTTGCAGAGGTGGTAGGTCAGAGTCGTGCCCAAAAGATAAAGGCATATTTTGATGCACCCATAGGCGGCGATGAATAGCAATAGTAACTAAATCAAAATAAAAACATTAGTAATGAAGAAAATCTCTCTGTTGGCCATCTTGATTATGGCCGTTAGTATGAGCTTTGCGCAGACCAAGACCTTGAAGTTGGAGGATATCAACATCCGTGACCCCTACATCCTGCCAGTCGAGAAGGAGGGCGTATATTATATGTATGCTTCGTCGTCGGTGCGCGAAAATGGTAAGACCTATGGTGGTATGGTAGCATACAAGAGCCGCGATTTGAAGAGCTGGGAGGGCCCTATTAGAGTCTTCGATGTTCCGCGTGACAACTACATCACGGGTACTGTGTGGGCTCCCGAGGTACACAAGTACAAGGGTAAGTACTATCTCTTTGCCACAATCAATAGCGATGTGATTTGGAAGAAGCAGAAGCCCGATTATCCAGCCTATGGCCATCGTGCTACGCAGGTATTCTGGTCGAAGAGCCCCGAAGGCCCATTCTTGCCGTTTGAGGATAAGATTCCATTCACACCCTGCGACGAGATGGCTTTGGATGGCACATTGTGGGTTGAGAATGGTACACCTTATATGGTTTACTGTTACGAGTGGGTTGAGGCTCGTGATGGCGAGATGAAACTTATCCAACTGAAGAAGGATTTGTCGGCCCCCGTTGGCTCTTCGCAGCGTCTGTTCTGCGCTTCGGCTGCCGACTGGTCTACGGGTAGTGGTGCAGAGGGTAACAAGACATATGTGACCGACGGCTGTTTCCTCTATCGTTCAAAGACGGGTAAGTTGCTGATGATGTGGTCGAGCTTTATGGATGGCGTCTATGCCGTAGGTGTCGCCGAGTCTGATACGGGCAAAATTATTGGCCCTTGGCGTCAGCAGAAAGATCCTATCTTCGTAGGCGGCGGTCATAGTATGCTCTTTACAGACTTCGAGGGTCGCCTTTGCCTCGTTCTCCATTCGCCCAATAGTCCTGGTGGCAAGGAGCGAGCTAAAATCTTAGAACTTGAAGATTTGGGAAATACTCTTCGAGTTAAAGGCCCGAGAGAGTAGAGTAAATAGATTGTTTTGTAATTAAAATATCCCCCAATTTTGGGGGATATTTTTTATTTGTTAGTCGCTTCGTTACACCTTTCGTAGAATAGATTTGACGGCTGGTATCTTGAGTATTGGCAATAGAGCCCAGCGGGGCATAATGGCACATAGCAGAGCCTCGACTTTGGTTAAAAGACCTGGCAGGCAACGCGCCTGACGGCGGAACATCGCCTTGAGGGCCTTTTGCACAACGCTTTCGGCACTCATCATTACACCACACAAGAGCAGTCGGCGACGCGTCTTGTTGTCCAAATTATAGAGCGGTGTATCTACAGCCGACGGCAATAGGGTAGTGATGCCCACACCTCTTTCGCGATACTCATACCAGAGGGCTTCGCCCAGGCTCTTTAGGTAGGCCTTCGTAGAGGCGTAGTGTGATACTGTCGGGAATGGTGTCCACGCTGTAATGGAACTTACCAAAAGTATGTAACCCTTGCCTCGCTCGGCCATCTGTTCGGCAAAGAGTCGGCATAGCTTTGTGGGGGTTGTGCAGTGTAGTGCGATGATTTTGTCCAGAGCCTCAATCGATGTGCGGCACATCTGCGAAAATATGAGCATACCTGCATTGCTAATCAGTACCTCGACCTGCAAGCCTCGCGACTGCACCTCGGCATAGAGCCTCTCGGCGGCATCGTCGGCCGTAAGGTCAGAGTAGATGGGTATAGCATCAACGCCATATAGCGAGGCTATCTGCTCGGCCACACGGCGATTGTCAGCGTCGCGGTTACTCACAATGAGTAGATTGTAACCCGCCTTAGCCAACTCTCGGGCAAAGACCTCGCCCATACCAGATGAACCTCCTGTTACAAGTGCATACATAGTTTATTAATAGTAGCCCCTCTCCTACGCATAGCGTTGAGTTATGGGAGAGTTTTGTTATTATAAGGCAAATATACAAAATTACTATTACAACGGCTGCATAAAACACCAATTAAACAAAAAGAGTCCGGTGCAATACCGAACTCTTTTCTATTTTGTCAATCAGTCCAAATCAGACTGGACTAATCTCTGTTGGCTGATTAGAAACGGCCACCGCCGCCACCGAAGCCGCCGCCACCGCCGAAGTTGCCTCCGCCGCCGAAGCCGCCAGGACCACCCTCGCCGGGACGGAAGCCACCCTCACCAGGACGGAAGCCACCGCGATCCTCCTGCTGTGCCTTTGTAGCGTTGCGTGAGCGGATGTTGTATGTGAACTTGATACCGAAGTAACGGCCAATCACGCTACGCATTGAGTTCTCCATATAGAGAGCGTTCCAGCTACGACCGAAACCAGTGTTACGGTTGAATACATCGTTAGCAACCAACTGTACCTCGCCCAACTTCTTCAACACCTTCATACCGAGGCCGAAGTTTGCGATGAACTCCTCGTTGTTGAGGCGTGCTGCAGTCTCGCTCAAGCCCTTATACTTGCTGTAGTTAGCATTGGCGTGCAGAGTCAAACCGAAGCCGAATACTACGCGTACATTACCGCTTGCGTGGTGGTTGATATACTCGTTGTTACCGCTTGTAGACATTGAGTTCTCGACATTGCTATAGCGGGGTGAGTAACGCAGACGGAAGTCTACATAGTCGCTGAAGTTACTGCTCAACGATACTGAACCGCTTACTGAACGATTCTGCGAGTAGTTAATCACCTCGTTCAACATTGAAGGCGACTTGCTGATAGAACCGTTAGCATCAACATTCATGTTACAGCCGATGAAGTTCACGGGGAAACCGTAAGAGATACGACCTCCAACATTCCAGCTACCCTCCTTGACATTGATGGGCTTTGAGAAACGGCCTGTGGGTGACAAGATAGCCAATACCTCGCTACCATCGGGAGAGGAAACCTCGTAACCCGGAGAGTTCATAATAACAGAATTCACGATGTTGTTCTGTGTCTTAGAACCGTTGAAGCCGATTGAGAATGTTGTACCATTCATAATGCCAGAGTGAGTGTAATCGATGTTACCACGGTGTGAGTATGAAGGCTTCAAGTCGGGGTTACCCGAACGAATGTTGTTTACATTCGAGATATCTACCACATCCTGCAAATCATTTACAGAGGGGTTAGATGTGCTTGAGCTTACACGCGCAGAGATGCGGTTCTCCTGGTTAATCTTAACACGAGCATTTGCTGAGTATGTAATGTTCTCAAATGTCTTCTTGGGAAGAGTATATGCCTGCGGATATACGCGGTCACTACTCATTGTTACATGCTGGTAGTTTACACGAGCTGATACCGATGTACCCTCATTGCCGTAACGGAAACCAGGACCTACATTCTGTGTCAAATACTCTGTGTTGTACTTGTTAGAGTAGTCGGGATCCATATCGGGCAAATACTCACCTGCTGCGAAATCGTATAGATATGTCATACGGTCAGCATCACGATAGTTGTTGTTGATGCGGTACTCTGCAGTAATCTGTGCGTGTGTTCCCAACGGCTCGGCATATGTTACACTACCGCTGAGTGAGTAGCTACCATTGCTTGAGTTAGAAAGCTGCTGGATGCTCTCGGGAACACCATTGGCATCAATGTTACGCTCTGAGTAGTTCTCGCTATCTGAACCGTTGTCATTGAGGTTACCGTTGAAGTTTACGAACATCATACGACCAGCCTTCTCACCGATGCGTACCATGTAGTTACCACCGAAACCTACATTATAACCGTCGCTACTGCCCAAATTCCAGTTCTCCAATCGGATAGAATCCAAGTCGCTCACGGGGAAGTAATCGGTGTAGTTGTTACCGTTGTTCTTGTTGCCATTGAACGATGCATTGGCACGCAACATCAAACGGTGGCGGGGGTTGATTTTCCACTCAAATCGTGTATCAACATTATGGTTGTGACCTTTGCCGTTGCTGAAGTTGTTAGAAACCTGACGGTCGTAAATATCATTGCGATTAGAGTTCAACTGCTCCTCTGTGAGGAAGTAGTCTCGCTCTGACCAATTGTAGTTCTTGTTGTTGTTAGCATTGAACGAGTAGCTACCCTCCAACTTAACCTTGTCGTTATCGCCCCAAGCGTTGATGTAGTTCAAACCAGCGTAACCCATCTTTGACTCGCTGTTGCCGTTCATATTGTTGGCCGAGAAGCGAACTGTAGTCTTGGCTTTCTTGTTGAAGATATTGGCATAACCATCACCGCTACCATAGTGCTGTGTCTTGTCCATCTCGTTCTCCTTAGGCTCGACGGCGTACATACCATTCACGCGACCATATACGGCAGTCTTGATTTTGGTTACGAAGTTGATAGCCTTGTAGCTGTTACCATCGTCGATACCAGAGAACTCGGCCTCGTCGCTGAGCTTGTCGAATACCTCGACAGACTTGATAGCCTCTGCGGGCAGAGTCGAGATAGCCGATGCTACATCGTTACCGAAGAACTCGCGACCGTCGATAAGAATCTTCTGCACGGCCTCGCCCTGTGCCTCTACCGAGCCACCCTCAACCTTGATACCAGGCATCTTGGCCAGCAACTCGTCGGCGTTGGCGTCGGGCAATACCTTGTATGCGCCAGCGTTGTAGACGATTGTATCACCGTTGATTGTTGTACGCACGGCCTGAGTCTTGATGTCCACCTGGTCGATTTTCTGCAAATCCTCCTCGATGAGCCAATCCTTTATCTCAAGTGTCTCACCCTTCTTAACGGTTACATCCTTTGTTGTGGTCTGGTAACCGATAATCTCTACCTTCAAACGGTAGTCACCTACATTAACCTGCTTGAACTGGAAGGCACCACGGATAGCCGAAAGCTCATAACGCGTCTGCGTTGTGTCCTTCTTCGACATAAGCTCGATTGTTGCACCAACCAAGCCTTCGTTTACTTGCTGACCCTCCTCGTTGATAACCTTTGCTACGACAGTACCACTGATGGCACCCTTAGGTTGTGCAAAAGCTGCGATGCTAAAAAGTGACAAACAAATTGCCAAGAAAAGTTTTTTCATAAAAAGATATTTAGTTTATTCGTTTTTTCTTGTTTCCGCACAAAAGTATATAAATATATTATATAAGCACTCAATAGCCGGGGTGAAACGCCCAAAACCGAGGGCCAACCGACATTGCTGGGCGGTAAAGTGCGGGGTGAAATGCCATTTTTCGAGGTAAAAGGCCTCGTGGCAGAGAAAAAGAGACGCTTTCGCGGGCGCCTCTTTCTCTGTTTTTTATCTGTGCCGATTCTCGTTAGCGGACGAAATTTTCCACCTTCAAGTCTGTCACGCGGCTCTTGAACTGACCCGCCTGCTGCAACGGGAAGTAGAGCGTGGGGACATAGTCGTACTGCTTTTTCTCGGTAATCCAGCGCTTCTCACGCTTGAGTTCATCCTGCAACTTGCCATCTACATAGAGGCGGGTGGTGGTGTTGGTACACTCGATGCGGATGTCGGCGCTCTTGCCCTGCTCGATGTAGTAATCGAACGAGTTGAGGTAGCCGTCACGCACGAAAGCCATACGGCCGTCGATGGGGCTGCTCAAGTAAAACTCTGTCACATCGTTTGAGAAGAGCAATGTGCCTCGGCTCTCCTTGGCGCAGTCGATATGGAAGCTGATGGTATGGTCGAAACCAGCCTCTACGCAGGGGTATCGCTTACCAGCCTTCACCTGCTCAACGCTGTATACTAAGCTATTGGGCTTGCCAAAGAATCGACCCAATTCGTTTACGCCAGGAGCCTCGTGCAACTGCTCGCGCTTCTTGTCGAACTCGTCAAATGGTACGCTCTTGTATGTGGGACTCCAAGTCTTGGCCGAGATTACCTGCAATGCGAGGTAGCAGCGGTGGTGGATGTCATCAACCGAGATGCCGTTCTCGGCAATGTCGTTCCATACGCAGTACAAGCTACCCAAAAGGCTGGGGTCTAACGGCTCGAACTTAAATTGGTTGATGATTGTCGGGTCCCAATCGTTGTATATCTTGGCGTGGTTGATATAATCGGCGTAGTATCCTGCGGCAGGTACGATGTACATAGTCCACGAGGGTACGGTCACAATCTGATAACCCAACTTCTTCATATCGGCGGGGTTAGCGTAGGGGTTGTACCAGCAATGCATAATCACATTCTCGGCCTTTACGGGAGTCTCGCCCTTGGCGTGAGTGAGCGCACCCCACACACAAGCCTGCTTGCCGAACTTCTCGATGAAACGGATGTAACGGTCGGTGAAGGCACGGAACTTCTCTACCACATCCTTATCCTTGTTCGAGTACTCGTCTGTGCCGATATGTACCTGCTTGCCCACGAATACGGGGTCGTCACCCTCGAGATACTCTGTGAATAGCGAGTCGAGGAATGTATATACATTGGGGTTGTAGAGGTCGAGGTGGTCGAGGCCATACTTCTCCGAACCAAACTCCTTGCGGAAGCGTGAGAAGGCCAGCGAGTGTGACGGAACATCAATCTCGGGAATCACATTCACGCAAATCTTGGCGGAATTCTTCTGGAACTGACGGAACTCATCCTTGCCGTAGTGGCCATCCTTGGCAGTAAGCTCGGGGAAGAGCTCGCTCTCGAGACGGAAGGCGGTGTAGGTCTTGTCCCAGGTATCCTCGTACTTCTTTGCGGCGCGGTCGTTCAGGTGAATCTGAAATGTGTTCATCTTGTAGTAGGCCATAATCTTGGCGTACTCGTTCAGATACTCCAGTGGGATGTACTTGCGGCCACAGTCAATCATAAAGCCACGCATAGCGTAGTCGGGCCAGTCGCGGATTGAGCCTTTGGGTAGAATTGTACCCGCATTTTGCTCAAGAATCTGCAACAGCGTACGGGTACCCCAGTATGCACCAGTGGCGGTCTGTGCTTTCAGTACCACGCCGTCGCCAATCTCGATGCTGTAGCCCTCGTCGCCCAACTCCTTATCTGTTGTAAGGCTGATGACAATAGCGCCTGTGGGAGTCTTTGTGGCATCCTTCACGGCTTTGGCCTTCAGCCCTTTGCCGAACATCAGACCGTAATCTTCAGCCAGAGCTGTTGCAGCATTGGCCAGCGCGGGGTCGGTGTAGAGTACTTTTGTTGTGCTATTTATGGCCAACACGCCATCACCGCCCTGCCAGTGGCGCAGTTCGGGGATTACGAATGGCTTTTCGTTCTTGGCCTGCAGTGTAGTTGCCGCAAAGAGGGCAAGCATAGCAAAGCAGAGGGAAAGTAGTCTGTTTTTCATATCTTTTTGTTTGTTTTTTTGTTGCGGAAATTGTGATAGTTGCGCGACTAAAAGTCCATCTTATAGACATTAGTCTGGCGTGGCTCGAAGCCTTGCGAACGGTATAATTCGTTGGCGGCAATACGCGAAGGGCGTGAGGTGAGCATCAGCGAGCAGGGTGCGAAGTTTTCGCGCACATAGGCTATGGCGTGCTGCATCAGTTGGCGGCCTAAACCCTTGCTTCGCAACTCTTCGGCAACAACAACATCCTCGACCCACACCTTGCGGCCAACGGGTGAGAGATAAGTGCAGAGGGTGAGCATACCCACTATGCGAGAGCCATATTCCAAAAGAAAAAGACGCGAAGCACTGTCTGACAGCAGATTGTTTAGGTCGTCTAAGCCAAAGTGTGATTCTCGGCCCGTAAGTTGCTCCAATAGAGAGCCTACCGTTGCGGCGGTGGAGTCGCAGACCAAAAGGTCACCCGCGCGAAGTAGCGTTATCTTTGTGTTACTCATTTGTTTACAACTTAATGGGTTGGAATCCACGGCCATAAACGCCTGCTACCGATGCAATAGTCATAAATGCCTCGGGGTCGATGTTCTTGACAGCCTTCAATACGGCGGGGGTGTCGCGGTTGGTGCATACTACCATAATCATCTTCGAGCGGGTGTGCGTATAGCTTCCCTCCGAGTCGATGAGCGTAGCGCCGCGTTTGAGTTCGTAGTTCACTACGCGGACAATCTCCTCGTAGTGGGGAGAAATGATAAGCACCTGGCTCGATTGTTTGTTACCTGCCAGAATCATATCGACCGTATAGCCAAATACAAGGGTCATAATGTAACCATAGATTGCAGCATCGATGGTAAAGCCTACGGTCAGCGATGAGGCTATGATGAGTAGATCTACTACAAAGATTATGCGGCCATAACTTATTGGTTTGTATTTGTTTATTAGCATCGCGACGATATCCGAGCCGCCCGTTGAACCGCCTTGCATCAGCGCTATGGCAACTCCGAAACCCGTAATGACACCGCCAACGACCATCGACAGGAATCTATCCAAGTGCAGGAAGTCATCGGCGGGCAGTATATCCTGCCACACATTCATCGAAAGCGACAGCGCGAAGATGCAATATATGGTCTTGATACCGAAATTCCACCCCAGCACGAAGCCCGCAATGAGCAATAGCACGGCGTTGATTATCAACACAAGTGTACCAATCTTTACATCCCATCCAAAGGAGTTGTGTAGTGCGGTGCTGATGACGATGGCCAAACCCGACGCGGCACCACTGGTGCTCTTGGCGGGGAGAACGCATCCAATCCAGCCGAAGGAGTAGATGCACATTCCGATGGTCATAAATAGATACTCCTTGATTCTCAGGAGCAGGGGCGAAGAGTTTACTCGGTTGCTTACGCGCGAAGTAGACATAGGGTTAGGGTAGTTATTAATCGTTATTGGGGTTCTCTACTGTGGGTTTCTCCTCACGGAAGATGTTGAAACGGCGCAGACGGGGGTTGCGGCGCGAGAGTATGAGTGTCTCGAAGAGCAACAGTGCCAAGGCTACGGCCAGCAGGTACTGATACTGCTCGTTGTACTCCTCGTATCGTACGGTTGTGAGCTCGCTCTTCTCCATCTGGTTGATGCTATCGACAATCTCCTCTAAGCCGATAGATTGCTTGGTGGCTCTGACATAGGCGCCGTCCGTAATTGAGGCTATCTGCTCGAGCATCTGCTCGCCGAGTTTTGATACGACCATCTCGCCATCCTCGTCCTTGACGAACTCTCCGTTGATGCGGATGGGGGCTCCCTCGGGGGTGCCGATACCTATCGTGTAGATGCGTATGCCCTGCTCTTTGGCTCTGCGGGCAACCTCGATAGCATCATCCTCGTGGTTCTCACCATCGGTAATCAGCACGATGACACGGCTCTGCTCGCTCTGGCTTGAGAACGACAGCGTAGATAGTTGCAATGCCTTGCCGATGGCTGTGCCCTGCTCGCCAACAAGAGTGGGCGAGAGACGCTTGGCAAAGGCCTGAGCCATACGGTAGTCAGATGTGATGGGCAACTGCACCTTCGGCTCACCAGCGAATGCAACTAGTCCGACACGCTCCTGCTGCAGACCCTCGAAGAGTTTGTTGATGGCGTATTTAGTGCGCTCCAGGCGGTTGGGCTCGAAGTCCTCGGCCAACATAGAGTTCGACACATCGACAACGAGCATCATCTCAACGCCTCGTGCCTTATCCTCGCGCAACTTTGAGCCGAATTGGGGGCGTGCTGCAGCCAACACTATGCAGGCAAAGGCCATAAGATAGATTGCCAACTTTAGGCGGGGACGGCCCTTTGAGTAGTCGGGCATCAGCTCACGCAACAGTTCCACATTGCCGAATCGGGCCAATAGTTTGTGGCGGCGATGGGCAACAATAGCCGCGATGAGAATCATCAGCGGAATGATTAACAATAGGTATAGATATTCGCTATTTGCAAAACGGAACATAGGACACTACGGTATTCGTTTAAGTAAAACTTGGCTGAAGAGGAACTCCGCGAGCAGTAGCGCAAGTGCCAACAGCACCAATGGCAGGAACTTCTCGTGGTAGATGGTTAGGTCGGTGACCTCTACGCGTGACTTCTCCAACTGGTTGATTTCGTCGTATATAGCTTTTAGCTTCTGCTTGTCGGTGGCGCGGAAATATTTACCACCCGTCAGCGAGGCAATCTCCTCCAGTGTCTTCTCATCAATCTCGACATCGACCATCTGGAAGGTTGTATTGCCGAACATATCGACGGCAGGATAGGGTGCCTTGCCTCGTACGCCGATACCAATGGTATAGACCTTGATGCCCATATCGGCGGCAATCTCGGCAGCCATCAGCGGGGCAATCTCGCCTCGGTTGTTCACACCGTCGGTCAGCAGGATGATGACCTTGCTTTTGGCTTCGCTCTCGCGCAGACGGTTGATGGCCGTAGCCAGACCATTACCTATGGCCGTACCATCCTCTACTACGCCACTGCGTACGCGTGTGAGCATAGTCTGGAGTGTTCCCTTGTCGGTGGTGAGAGGGCTCTGCGTGAACGACTCGCCTGCAAAGACGGCTAGACCGATGCGGTCGCCGTAGCGGTCAGCGATGAATTCACCCGCAACCTCCTTGGCCACGGTGATGCGGTCGGGTTTGAAGTCGCGAGCCAACATCGAGCCAGAGATGTCGATAGCGAGCATAATGTCGATACCCTCGGCATTGGTGCGGCTTTGCTCCTCAACATCCTGAGGGCGTGCCAACGCTACGATTAGCAGCGAGAAGGCTGCGCATCGCAGTACTATGGGCAGATGCCTAAACCAATATCTCCAGGTGCGTGGAGCGCGTCTTACGCCCTCGACCGTAGATATGCGGATGGCGGCTCCGCCTCGCAGAATTTGATATACATAGTAGGCTATGATTGGCACTACGAGTACCAATAGCCACAATAGATATGGATTTGCAAATCTCAATTTTCTTCGGTTTTTGTTTAACTTTCTCTGTGCAAGTGGTGGGTTACCAATTCTTGCGACCCTTGATAATCACGCCCTTGGCCTTCTCGTCGAGCTTCTCCTGGGTCTTATCCTCCTGAGCCTGGATGGCGTTGAGTAACTGCTGTTGCTGCTGCTCGCTCATACCGCTACGCTGAGGTTGCTGACCCTGCGGCTTGTTCTCTTTGTCGTTGTCGCCGTTGTTATCCTGGTCCTTATTCTGGTCCTGGTTTTGGTCGTTCTGATTATCTTGATTATCTTGATTATCCTGGTTATCTTGGTTATCTTTGTTCTGATCCTGCTGACCGTCGCCATTCTGATTCTGGTCTTGATTCTGGTTCTGGTCTTGGTTTTGATCCTGATTCTGATTTTGGTCTTGATTCTGCTGTTGCTCGAGCAACTTCTTGGTGTAGGCATAGTTGTACTTGGCCTCCATATCGTTGGGGTTGAGCGTCAGTGAGCGTCTATAGCTCTGCAGAGCCTCCTGCAACTTCTGCTGGGCGAACTGCGAGTTGCCCAGGTTGTAGTATGCTTCAGCTCGCTCCTCAGCCGTACGCAGTGAGTCGGCGGCAGCCGCTGCCAATATCTGCTCGGCACGGTCGTATCGCTCGGTGCGGAACATAGCGTTGCCGAGGTTGTACTTCGCCTCAAACGATGTGGAGTCGTGGAGCAGGGCCTGCTGGTAGCTGTCCACACTCTGCTCGTAGCGTTCGCTGTTGAATTGGCGGTTACCCTTACGCACCAGACCACGCTCGGGCATATTCTGGGCCGAAGCCTCGCCCATAAGACCGAGCAGGCAGAGGCCTAAGAGAAGCATATATTTTATATCTATATACATAGCGAAAGGTCGTGTGTCTTAATTTTTAGCCTTTGGTTTGGGGTCATCATCATCTTCTTCTTCGACAATCTCCACGGGCTTGGTCTGCTCGACAAAGTCCCACGCAGCACGGAATGCCGATTCGTTCTCCTCCGATTCGGGAACGGCCTTGGCAAACTTCACAAGATCGGCATCACGCAGTATGCCCACCAAGTCCATTGCGCTCTTCTGCGGCATCTCTACCGTGCGGATGGCTTCGATTGTCTCGTCGGTAGTCATCTCCATAGCACCGATGCCGTAGCGGCCAGCGATGTAGGCACGCAGAATGTCGGTGAGTGTAGAGTAGTAGAGCTTATGCTCACCCTCCTGCCACAGATGCTGTGCGCGTAACTTCTCCAGCGCCATCTGCGCCTCGACATGGGGAGGCAGCGGAGGTGCGGGCTTGAAGATGTCGGTGATGTTCTTGCCGTAGTAAGCCAAGATGCGCTTAAGGGCGTAGAGCAGCAGAGCGACAATAAGCAGAATGATGATTACCCACTTGATATAGCCCGAAATCTCGCCGAACTTGAACGGAAGAGTTCTCTGCGGCTTGATATCGAAAATGGCGTGTGAGGTGGAGTCAATCTGGAATGTGGTGACCAGTAGTGATAGCGTATCAGCGCCGTAGAGCGTATCTACGATGTTCTTGTCGGCGTACATCACCTGCGGTACAACGCTGTGGATACCCTCCTCGAAGGCGGCCAGACGGTAGCTCTTGCGAATCTTCAGGCGACGGCCCTCGCGCGAGAGTGTATCGACGGGCATATCCTCAATGAGTTCGTATGCCTCAGAGCCTTTGCCTGCAAACGATGGGAACAGTACGCTCTGCATTACATCCTTGTCAACCTCGATAGAGTATACGAATCTATCTCCGATGCCGATTGAATCGACATCGATGCTTCCGCTGACGCGTGGAGCATCATCTCTGACTGCCGACTGTGTGGCCTGCTCGTCGGCCCACAACAGCGGTGAGGCGAACAGCACGATGACACACAGCGTGGCGCTTAACTTGCTCCACGATAGATTGCGTATATTGAATATAGGATTGTTCATTATCGTGTCTTAAACAGTTTTATCAGTTCGGCAACATAGTCGCCTGCGGTAGATATCATAGCCATATCGATGCGGTTGCGGCGCAGTAAATCCTCGACGGCGCGGTTGCGCTCCTGCCATACGGCGGCATAGTGCTCACGCACCTTGCGAGAGGATGTATCGACCCACACCTTGCGGTCGGTCTCAGCATCCTGCAACTCGATGATACCCACATCGGGCAACTCAGCCTCACGCTCGTCCCATACCCTGATGCCTACAAGGTCGTGCTTCGAGCGTGCAATCTTGAGTGCATCCTCCAGCGCGGCTTCGTCCTTGCGGGCGTTCATAAAGTCGGAGAGTATGAATGTGGTGCAACGCTTCTTGTTCACATTTGTGAGGAAGCGCACAGCCTCTGAAATCGAGGTTCGGCGTGACTCGGGGCGGAACTTGATAAGTTCGCGAATGATAGTCAGAATGTGACTCTTGCCCTTCTTTGGTGGGATGAACTTCTCAACCTTGTCGGAGAAGAATATGCAACCCACCTTATCGTTGTTTTGTGCCGCCGAGAAGGCCAACACCGCAGCAATCTCGGTGATGATATTCTTCTTCAGGCGCTCCGATGTACCAAACATTCTCGACCCGCTGACATCGATGAGCAACATCATCGTGAGCTCGCGCTCCTCCTCATAGACCTTGATGTGGGGCTTCGACGAGCGAGCCGTCACATTCCAGTCGATGTCGCGCACATCGTCACCAGCGCGGTACTCCCTGACCTCTGAAAACGACATACCGCGTCCGCGAAAAGCCGTATGGTACTTTCCTGCAAAAATCTCGTTGGACAGACCTCGGGTCTTTATCTCAATTTTGCGAACACGCTTCAGGATATCGTTCTCTATCTCCTGCATAGGGTTAAGGTACAATTACATTGTTAAGTATCTCGGTGATGATGTGCTCGGTGGTGATGTTCTCGGCCTCGGCCTCGTAGGTGAGTCCAATACGGTGGCGCAATACATCGTGACATACGGCACGAACATCCTCGGGGATAACATAACCGCGACGGCGGATGAAGGCGTAGGCGCGTGCAGCCTTGGCAAGCGAGATGCTGGCACGGGGCGAACCACCATAGGCGATAAGCGGCTGCAACTTCTCGAGGTTGTACTCGGCGGGCTCGCGAGTGGCGAAGATGATGTCGATGATATACTTCTCGATCTTCTCGTCCATATATACATCCTCTACGACGCGGCGTGCCTTAACGATATCCTCGGGTGTGATGACCTTGGCGGGCGAGGGCATACCTCCGCCAGCGAGGTTCATTCTCACAATCTCACGCTCCTCCTGCTTCTTGGGGTAAGAAATCTTTGCCTTGAGCATAAAACGGTCTACCTGCGCCTCGGGCAGCGGATAGGTACCCTCCTGCTCGAGAGGGTTCTGTGTAGCCAGCACGAGGAAGGGCTCGGGCAGACGGTAGGTCTCGTCACCGATGGTTACCTGACGCTCCTGCATAGCCTCCAGCAGTGCCGACTGCACCTTGGCCGGAGAACGGTTAATCTCATCGGCCAGTACGAAGTTGGCGAAAACGGGACCCTTGCGTACCACGAACTCCTCGCTCTTCTGCGAATAGATGAGCGTACCCACCAAGTCGGCAGGCAGAAGGTCGGGTGTAAACTGTATGCGGGCGAAATCGGCATCTACGGCCTTTGCCAGCGTGGTAATTGCCAAAGTTTTGGCCAAGCCAGGGACACCCTCAAGCAAAATATGGCCGTTAGACAGCAAACCTATTAAAAGGGTATCGACCAGATGACTCTGGCCGACAATAACTTTGCTCATCTCCGCACGCAGAGTGTCCACAAAGACGCTCTCACGCTCGATGCGCTCATTCAACTCTTTGATGTTGATTACTTCACTCATATCGTTCTATATGTTTTGTTTATTTTGATTACAAAATTAGGGCCTCAGGCCATTTACATACATTGTATGTAACGCATAGGCACGGTTAATTATTGCAAATATAACAAAAAAATCTAATCCAATATGCAATTTTCGCTCTCGGCGCCATTTTGTTGCGGGGGAGATTTCTGGCGATTTTGCTTGTTTGTGGTGTAACTGATTGTGGGATAGAGTTATAGTAGGGGAAGTGTTATCTACGGGCCTCTTATGAGTTATGGTAGCTTTTATTTTGAAATAAAATAGGCCTTAAAATTTATAAACTGTAACTTTGGTGGTCTGTGTGCCCGATTTTGGCGGTTGGATGCGTGGGTGGGGTAGAAGAGGGTTGTGTTTTTCGAGAAAAATAGCCAAATTTTGTAACAAAACACAACAATATTGTGCAGAGGCGAGGGGCTCCTGCACAATATATGCTATAAGGAATAAATATGCAAGTTGCTGTGTTGCAGCTATCGACTATTTGATATCCATATTTGAATGGAATCTGACATTGCGTCGCGCCGAGATTTTTACCTGCTCGCCGGTGCGAGGGTTGCGACCCATTCTTTCGGGAACTTCAGCCACCGAAAATACACCAAAACCCGAGATTACGAGTTTCTCACCCTTGTCGAGAGTAGCCTCTGCAATCTGGAATAATGAGTCTACGATGTTCTTTACTTCCGCTTTAGAAGCAGAGGAATTCTCGGCTATTGCGTTGATTAATTGTGATTTATTCATAATAGGTATTAGGTTTTAGGAGTTTTGAGATTCAAACTATAATACAAAATTAGCATAATTTTTTTAGGATGCAAATTATTGTGTAAAATTTTTCAGACTGATAATGAGTGAATTAATAAAAAAAATGAAAAAAAGTTTGCAAAATATTTGGTGGATAAAAAAAACTGTACTACTTTTGTGCCTGGAGAGATGGCAGAGTGGTCGATTGCGGCGGTCTTGAAAACCGTTGAGCTGCGAGGCTCCGGGGGTTCGAATCCCTCTCTCTCCGCAGCGAACAACCTACAAGAAGTTGAGTTTCAACCTTGTAGGTTTTTTTTGTACCCAAAAAGATGCACCAAAAATGCACCGACCCCGTTTCTATGCACTTCTACGGGCGTTTTTCAAATCCCACATATCCCATACTATCTATCCCATTTGCTCACTCTGCCTGACAGCACGAAATGCGGCGTGTAATTTTTCCACCATTTCCGATTGAAAAAATGCACGAAAAAAGGGAACCACCCTTGTAGTTCCCTTCTAAAAATGACTTTCCATAAACATTCGCCTTTTCTTATCGCCGATTGCAAAATATGGTCTCATTGCCTTGAAGTCCTCGTGTCCAGTGTATGTTCTAATCATTTCTTCTGTCCAACCTTCTTCTGCACAATGCACAACAAAAGTTCTTCTTCCTGCGTGTGTCGCAATGATGTCGCATACCTTAATTGTGATGTCGCTTCTGTCATTTCCGCAATACTCGGTTTTACTAACCTCCCTTGTTATCCCCAATCTGCAAGCAATCTTTTTTAAACACTTATTCATTTTCTGATTTGACTTCTTTGGGAAAAGCAGTCCCTTATCACAATCTCTATCCTTATACTTCATATAGATACTCTTGCTGTAATCATTCAGGAATATGGTCGGAGCGTCATCCGTTTTCTTGCTTACGATTGTGAATGAAGTTGGGTCATCTGGATTATCAAAATGTGCTTTCTTTAATAACGCCAAATCACTATGTCGCAGAGAAGTCGCACAACAGAAGCAAAATCTATCCCTTGCTAATTCCAAATCCTTTTCAAGTTCATCAAACTCATAATTATAGAACAACAAAAACTCATCCCAAGTCAGATAATTGAATGGCGTTGGCTTCGCAATCTTCAACTTCTTAATCTTGTGTCCCATCACATCGCCACCATACTTCAAGTATCCCTTATCATACGCCCAATTCAAAATCTGCTTGAAGTATGACATATGGTTCTCAATCGTCTTATTATTATACCCCTTGCAGATGAGGAAGCGTTGATATTCATCCAATGTCGCACCTGTTATTTTGTCCATCAACAAGTTCGGGTTCATTTCGTGCAATTGAGTTTGCACTGCACTCAATTTGTCAAACGACGGGTGTTCCCATAGTTTCTTTCTGTTTTTGTGGCTGTTCTTTGCGGGTTTCCAATGTTCTTCCTTGCCCCTAATCTCCACATAAATCTTTGCAAACTGCTCAAATGTCAGGTTCTTAACCCTTGTGAGTTTCACGCAAGGGTTGAAAAAACTTTCAATAACGAAATCTATCCATTCCTGCCTATCCTTTTTATCCGTCATACTTTCCAATCCTTGTTCGCCAATAATTGCTTTTTCAATATGGCTTTCCAGTTTTGCGAGTTCTTCACGGAGGTTTAAGAGTTCTTCCTGCTTATCTACGCTCTCAATCTTACTAATTTTTCTTACGGAATTGGTCTTCTCGCTCCAATCCTTCGGCGACACATACAATCCCGTCTTGCTTCCTACACGAAAGTTCCTTGACACTGATATTCTTACAAGGATTTGGGTCTTCATATTCTCGCCCACCTTCTTTGCTAATTCAAATCTAATCGTCATATTCTACGCTGCTCCCAATTTTAATTCAATTTCCCTCTTTGAATAATAATCCATACCACCGATAGTTCTTGCTGTCAAATACCCAGAGTGCTTCCATCTGTTAATGGTTGAAATACTCTTCTTAAAAATCTTTGCTGTCTCTTTGCTGTTATACCACTCCTGCTTCTCCTTTACTTTATCGGCTTCCGCCAACTTCTTCGCCCACTCGTCTTCCCACCATAGGAACACGGCTTTCAAATCTGCCATCTTCATCGTTATGGACAGATTGCTGTCATCAAAATTTAATGTTTTAATCATATAAAATATATTTAAGTTATTTCCAACTATGAGGTCTGAAATTGGACTTATATTTCTGTCGTCCAATCCCTTAACCCTTCATATTAAATATAACAAAAACTCGCAGAAAAATCTTGAAATTGACTAAAAAAAGATGTCTTTTTTTATACTTTTTTTTGCCGATATTCACCTATAATTTACCCTTCTTATTCCCCCTACAAACCCTCCATAAGAAGCGAAATGGCAGTGTCAAGCAATACCCCGCAAAAGCGAGAATTGCGATTAAATCGTAAAACACACATTTGATAGCACTCGCCATCCCGAAGTTCTCATACATCCATTTTATGCGTTTTGTGTTTAGCATACCAAACAATACTTCTCTTTAAGTTTTCGTAGCGTATTGATAGATGTGCCCGTAATGGCTCTCACATCTGCTAATGTGTTGCCTTTTTGCAGCAAGGTAATCTCTCGGTCATAAGTTGTGCGGTAGTCCTCTTCGCTCTTTCTATATCCCTCCTTGCGACCAACACGACCACCCAATGCTCTATGGTGTTCATAGCCGCTTGCCATTCTCGCCCTGATGAGTGATTTTTCTAATGAATTGAACTCTGAAATTACCCCCAAGACCAGAGACGCAAGGGGTGAAGGACGACCGTCTGGGAGAAGTGTCTCCAAGCCATTTTGCAAAACATATAGGCTAACTCTCGCTTCGGTCAGTTGCTCTATTATGTATAAGAAGTCAAGTTGGCGGCGTGAAAGTCGGCTGCACTCATATACCAAGACCTTCTCTACCTCGTTGGATTTAACGAAATCCAACAATTCTTTAATCGCTGCTCGCTCCTCAATTTTCTTACCGCCCGAAATCTTCTCGCTAAACTCCCTCACAATTTTGTAGTTCTGCTTCCACGCATAATTTCTTAACTCTGTTATTTGGCGTGTGTAGTCCTGTGCGGATGTGCTTACTCTTGCGTAGATGACTACTTTGGTTCTCTCTTCCATTTTTATCATATTAATCTTTTAAGTTATTCTGCTTTCTGTGTCTTCTTGGATAGCAAGTTGCAAATTATCTCATCATAAGATTATTTTGATACTTTTGCTTTATTTTGACTACCTCCATTAAATTGATACTTTTTACCGTGTTCTTTCTGCCTATTTTGGTGGCTGGTAATCGTTCAGCATCTCCTCCTTAATTTCGGTAATTGTCATAATGATTTCGCTTCGTCTTTCTTCATCCATATCGTCCAATGCCCCATCAACAATTGAGAGGGCGAACAAATGTCGCTTGCCAGATATGATGGTGCTGTCCATTGTTTTGTTCGTTATGTTCGTTTCTACTGCAAAGATAAATAATTATTTTCATA
>JAFZFX010000025.1 GCA_017555695.1 Alistipes sp. | reverse complement strand
GTCTTGGGCAACATACCCTTTACAGCGTGCTCAATTACGAACTCGGGCTTCTTTGCCAAATAGTCCGCAGGAGTAGCAAAACGCTGACCACCGGGATAACCAGTGTGACGAACATAGACCTTGTCGGTCATCTTTGCGCCTGTGAGCTTAACCTTCTCGGCATTGATAACGATAACATAGTCACCGCAATCAACGTGAGGAGTGTAGCCAGGCTTGTTCTTACCACGCAGGATCTTTGCAACCTGCGAAGCAAGACGTCCCAATACCTCGTTAGTAGCGTCGATTACGACCCACTCTTTCTGGACCGTAGCGGCGTTCAACGAGATAGTTTTGTAACTTCTTGAATCCATCTTTTACGTTTAAGTTAATAACTTGTTTGTAATCCTAATTCCCGCATATTTACGGGCGTGCAAAGATAGTAATTATTTTTAAGATAAACTAATATCCCCAAAAATTATTTGTAACTTTCTCAATAAAAGTCTTTTTTACGCCTTTTACAGACCCAAAATGGTCTATTTCTCACGCAAATAGGCAGCCAAAACGCTCTCATCAGCCTCGATTGAGTCATATTTTCGCTCACGAGTCATCATCTCGGAGAGTCTTTCAGGGATGGGAGCATCCTCCATCGTGGCCTGTTTTGTTATCTCCGAGAACTTGGCAGCGTGGGCTGTCGAGAGCCAGAATCCATCGCAACCACTATCCTTTGTGGCAAGGTATCCGACAGCACTGTGAGGATCGGAGAGATAGCCATAACGCTCCTTCATCTCGCTGATGGCAGACAAAATCTCGTCGTCGCTATATGAGTAGCCCTTAACAAGGCTCTTAAGCAAGGCTACATCATCACCGCACAGATACATCATTCGCTCAAAGTTGCTCGGGTCGCCCACATCCATAGCATTAGCTACAGTATGCACCGACGCGCGAGGTGAATAAACTTCGGTACG
The DNA here is from genome assembly GCA_017555695.1 of Alistipes sp. Lineage (GTDB taxonomy): Bacteria > Bacteroidota > Bacteroidia > Bacteroidales > Rikenellaceae > Alistipes. The sequence continues at coordinate 10,268 of JAFZFX010000025.1, read as the reverse complement.
CAAGAATTCGGGCACTACATCGTTGGCATTAGAAGCCGCAACAAAGCCCTTAATAGGCAAACCCATACTCTTTGCCAACATACCAGCCGTAAGGTTACCATAATTTCCGCTCGGCACTACAACCTCCATTTCCTCGCGGCCAGTCATTTTACGCCATACGCAGTAGCCATAGAAGTAGTAGAATGCTTGCGGAATCCATCGGAGGATATTTATCGAGTTGGCAGAGGTGACTCGCACATCACGACGCAACTCCACATCACGGAACATAGACTTCACCAGACGCTGACAATCGTCGAAGTTACCCTTCACACGCAGAGGGTGGATATTACCGTCCAGAGTTGTCATCTGCGCCTCCTGGAGCGGACTTACCTTGCCCTCGGGATAGAGGACTACGACTCTGACGCCATCAACACCATAGAAGCCGTGAGCAACAGCACTACCCGTATCACCCGATGTAGCGGTGAGGATAGTCAGCGGGCCTTCATCATTAAGCAGACCTGTCATACGACCCATAAAGCGCGCTCCGAAATCCTTGAACGCATAGGTCGGGCCGTGGAATAGTTGTAGAGTAAAGTAATCATCACCCACATTGCACAAATCTACTGGAAAATCGTAGGCACCACGCACTACAGCCTCCAGCTTATCCTGCGGCACATCATCGAAGAGCAACTGCGCCAGATAGAGCGCCATATCAGCATACGACTTCTCGGCCTCGGCCATCACTCGCTCCATATCCACCTCGGGGATGCGCTCGGGCATAAACAGACCGCCATCGGGAGCCAAACCCGCAAAAGCCGCATCGGCCAACGAGAAGGGGTTTGATTTTGATTTATCTCTTGTGCTAAAATATCTCATTGTCGTTAGAAATTTCGTTCAACATAAAATTTACTCCACTACGCGGGCTCCTTGATTAGACACCTTAGATACATAGATATCGGACTCAACACCCAACTCGGCAAAGTGCTGGCGCATAACCTCGCCTACCTTTTCGGCAGTCTCCATATCGGCCGAGAGCGAGAAAACAGATGGGCCTGCACCCGAGATATTGAATGCCAAAGCACCAACCTCTGTCACCTTGCGGCGCAACTCGTCGAACTGCGGAATAAACTGTTTTCTGTGAGGCTCAACCACCACATCGCGCATAGCACGACCAACAAGATGCACATCGCCCAAAGCCAAACCTGCAACAAGACCCGCAACATTACCCCACTGCTCGACAGCCATACGGAGCGGAATCTCGGTCGGCAACACCTCACGAGCCATACGCGTGCTGACCATAATGGCAGGGTGAGCCACCGAACAACAGAAGTTATCGGGAACAGGCAAGCGCACGATATCCAACGGATGATAACCACGCAACAACACAACACCACCCAAAATAGAGGGGCCAACATTGTCGGCGTGGGGAGTACCGCCACTGATGAGCTTTTCGCCCTCCATAGCAAACTCCACCAGACGCTCATCGCTAAAAGGACGACCCAACGCCTCATTCAAAGCATATACTGCCGCAGCAGATGAAGCGGCACTTGAACCGATACCACTACCAGGGGCTATCTTCTTCTCGAAAACAACCTTCACCGAGCGACTCTCACCAAAGGCCTCCATCATAGCTCGGATGGCAGGAGTAACAACATTCTTATCTATATCACTGGGTAGTTCGATATCGGTGAGGTTCTCGATCTGCAAATCGTCACCCTCATCAACTGTAACACACAGTACATCGCCCACTCCATCGAGTGTCATACCCATAACATCAAATCCACAACCCATATTCGCCACTGTTGCTGGCGCAAATACCCTAACACTTTTCATTATTGCATTATGTTTAACGACTCCGTCTGCCTGCACGCCACAACAAGGTGCGACGACACAGCCACGACAATCGCGCAAAATTCAACTTATAGATTAATAAAAAAGATTTTGGCCGACTCCTGCAACCTCGGCAGGATAAAAATATGACACATAGGATATGCCCCTATCGGCTACATTGAACTACACCCCCAAAGGGGTAATCGTTGTTGAAATTGTAATGTTAATAATAGAGCCATTAATATTAACATACGACAAGCCACCGCCGATAATCGTCGTCGATGTGCAATGTGTGGTCGATATGTTATTTAGCTGGTACATTTCAACTTTTCTGTTACACAAATATATATTAAATAATTTTAATTTCCAAGATTTTAGGCCATTTTTTCAACCAAAAGTTTTAATTAGTAAGTCATATTACACCCACACCACCCCATTAGCACATATAACACATTAACACAAAGTAAATTACATCAATTACACACTAACACCCACACACTGAAAAAACAATAAGGCCCGTCCCTGAAGAGGAACGAGCCTTATTATTAATATATATAAGGTATAAACTAACCCAAGAATGCCAGCAAGATACCAGCTGCAACGGCTGAACCGATAACACCCGACACATTGGGACCCATAGCGTGCATCAAAAGGAAGTTAGAAGGATTCTCAGCCTGACCAACCTTCTGTGATACGCGCGCTGCCATAGGCACTGCAGATACACCAGCAGAACCAATCAGCGGGTTGATCTTCTCCTTAGAGAAGACATTCATAACCTTTGCCAAGATTACACCAGCACCAGTACCCAAGCAGAAGGCTGTTACACCCAATACCATGATACCGATAGTCTGCCAGTTAAGGAAGTTAGCAGCAGTAGCTGTTGCACCAACAGAGATACCGAGGAAGATGGTAACGATGTTCATCAACTCGTTCTGAACAGTCTTGCTCAAACGCTCAACAACACCACACTCCTTCATCAAGTTACCCAACATCAAGCAACCAATCAGAGGCGCAGCAGAGGGCAACAAGAGAGAGATAATCATTGTCATAGCGATGGGGAAGACAATCTTCTCAGTCTTAGAAACGGTACGCAACTGCTTCATCGCAATCTTACGCTCCTCCTTTGTAGTCAAAGCCTTCATAATGGGGGGCTGGATTACAGGCACCAACGCCATATATGAGTAAGCTGCAACTGCGATGGGACCCAACAACTGGGGAGCCAACTTCGAAGTGAGGTAGATAGCTGTGGGACCGTCAGCACCACCGATGATACCGATAGAACCAGCCTCAGCGGGAGTAAAGCCCATAGCCGATGCACCCAAGAATGTAGCAAAGATACCGAACTGTGCAGCAGCACCCAGCAACAAGCTCTTAGGATTAGCAATCAGCGGACCGAAGTCAGTCATAGCACCTACACCTACGAAAATCAAGCAAGGATAGATACCCAACTTAACACCCAGGTAGAGGAAGTCGATCAAACCACCTACGCGGTCGAAGGTAGTGCCATTGATTGTCCAATGCACATGACCCTCAGCAAAGAGCTCGGTGTGATAAAGACCTGCACCAGGGAGGTTAGTCAAAAGCATACCGAAAGCAATAGGCAAGAGCAACAGGGGCTCAAACTGCTTAACGATAGCCAAATAGAGCAGCAAGCAAGAGATAATAAGCATAACCAGCACACGCCAGTCGCTAATAATACCGCTGAAACCAGACTGCTCGACAAAATTCATCAGCGACTCGCCCAAATCGATATCGGCCTCGACAGCAGCCTCAGTAGCAACTGTAGCTACCTCGGGGCTAGCCGATGCCTGCACCGAAAAGCCCATAACGGCAATGGCGAGCAACATCAACATATATTTCATTACCTTTCTCATTGGTCTCAACTTTTTAATTAAGCCAAATCTACCAAAGCATCACCCTGCTGAACAGCCTGACCTGCTGATACATGAACAGCTGATACAGTACCGTCGGCGGGAGCCAACACCTCGTTCTCCATCTTCATAGCCTCGATAACGAGCAACTGCTGACCAGCCTTAACAGCGTCACCAGCCTTAACAGCAACTGATACTACGCTACCAGGCAGGGGTGCTGTAACTGAGTTAGCACCAGCAGCAACCTTCTTAGGCGCAGCAGCGGGAGCTGCAGCAGCCGCCGCAGGAGCAGCAACGGGAGTAGCAATCTGAGGAAGTGATGAAACAGACTCTGAACGCTCTACATCGATAGTGTACTTCTTGCCATTGAGCTCAACCTCAGCTACATTGTGCTCTATCTCGGTGATGGTAGCCTCATAGTGCTTACCATTGATATTAAAATTAAGTTTTTGCATTTTCCTTTTCTAATTAAAAGATTATACTTTTCTGATTCCACGGTGAATATACCACATCGTCGTGACGGATGGTCAAGATATCGCTCTCCTCATCGTGCTGGTTGTAGAATGTGTGCAGCACATAAGCGATAGCGGCCATCTCCTCCTCGTCATCAACGACGGGAGTTGCAGCAGGAGCAGCTACAGCTGCCGCTGCCTTGGGCTTCTGCGTGAAGATTACACCAAAGAGTTTCACGATATAGATAAGCAGTACAAGTACCAAGAATACCAATCCGAAACCCACACCTGTAATCAAGAGAGCATTACCCCAATTAATTGCTAACATTGTCATATCTCAACGGGCTATTACAAAGGAATATTACTATGCTTCTTAGCGGGATTAACCTCACGCTTAGTCTTCAATGACTCCAATGCACGGATCACGCGGAAACGAGTGTTGCGGGGCTCGATAACATCATCGATGTAGCCGTAGCGAGCTGCGTTGTAGGGGTTAGAGAACTTATCCTTGTACTCCTGCTCCTTCTCGGCAACGAACTTAGCCTTCTCCTCAGCGTTCTCGAATGCAGCCAAAGCCTTAGCCTGCAATACCTCAACAGCACCACTTGCACCCATAACTGCGATCTCGGCAGTAGGCCAAGCGTAGTTGATATCGCCGCGGATGTGCTTAGATGACATAACGATGTAAGCACCACCGTAAGCCTTGCGCAATGTAACTGTAACCTTAGGTACAGTAGCCTCGCAGTAAGCGAAGAGCAACTTAGCTCCGTGAGTGATTACACCACCGTACTCCTGACCTGTACCAGGCAAGAAACCGGGAACATCAACCAATGTTACGATAGGAATGTTGAAGGCGTCGCAGAAACGAACAAAACGAGCTGCCTTGCGGCTGGCGTTGATATCGAGCACACCGGCCATGAAGTTAGGCTGGTTAGCGATGATACCTACGCTCTGACCGTTGAAGCGAGCAAAGCAAGTGATGATGTTCTTTGCGTAACCTGAAGCGCTCTCCAAGTACTCGCCGTTATCAACGATGCTACGGATAACCTCATACATATCGTAAGGCTTGTTGGGGTTATCAGGAATAATATCGTTCAAGATATCCTCCTTACGAGCGATGTCGTCTGTGCAAGGAACACAAGGAGCATCCTCCATATTGTTCTGGGGCATATATGAGAGCAAGCCACGAATAAGTGCGATACCCTCCTCCTCAGTATCAACTGCGAACTGAGCAACACCAGACTTAGTTGTGTGCATATCAGCACCACCCAACTGCTCCTGAGTTACATCCTCACCAGTAACGGTCTTAACAACCTTAGGACCTGTAAGGAACATGTTAGATGTCTGACGACGCATAATGATGAAGTCTGTCAATGCGGGTGAATAAACGGCACCACCAGCGCAAGGACCGAAGATAGCTGAAATCTGGGGAATAACACCAGAAGCCATAACATTACGCTGGAAAATGTTAGCGTAACCAGCCAAAGCGTTTACACCCTCCTGAATACGAGCACCACCTGAATCGTTCAAGCCGATGCAGGGAGCACCGTTACGCATAGCCATATCCATAACCTTGCAAATCTTGTCAGCCAAAGAGATTGACAAAGAACCTGCAGTTACAGTAAAGTCCTGTGCAAATACATAAACCAAACGGCCGCCGACTGTACCGTAACCAGTTACAACACCATCACCGAATGTGTGCTTCTTCTCCATACCGAAGTCGTAGCAACGGTGTGTTACGAACATATCGAACTCCTCGAAACTGCCCTCGTCCAAGAGCATCTGGATACGCTCACGCGCAGTGTACTTACCCTTTGCGTGCTGCTTCTCGATAGCCTTCTCGCCACCACCCATACGGGCGATCTCACGATTCTCAATCAATTTAGCTACCTGCTGTTTTTGAATTTCGCTCATAATTTATGCTTTATTTGTATATTGATTATTTGTTCTTATCCTCACACAACTCAGTCAAAATACCCTGTGTTGATTTGGGGTGAAGGAATGCGATAGAGAGACCCTCAGCACCGTTACGGGGAGTCTTGTCGATAAGACGGATACCCTGCTGCTCAGCATCAGCCAACTGCTCCTCGATATTCTCGCAAGCGAGTGCTACGTGGTGAACACCGATACCGCGTGTCTCGATGAACTTAGCGATTGTAGAGTCCTCTGAAGTAGGCTCCAAAAGCTCGATTTTGGTCTGACCCAACATAAAAAATGCGGTCTTTACCTTCTGCTCAGCTACCTCCTCGATAGCGTAACACTTAAGACCCAATACATTCTCCCAATAGGGAATAGCCTCCTCGAGACTCTTCACAGCAATACCAAGATGCTCAATGTGTGAAACTTTCATAATCTTTTAGTTGTTATGTTTATTATATTTTTGTGTATGTATGATTTACTTTTTCGGTCATTGCACAAAACTCCACAAAGGTACGAGTAAAATCTCAAATAACGAAATATTCGGCCAAGTTTATACCTAAAATATGCAATATATTCTCTACCCTTCTGCCCGTTTGGGCGAGTTGAATGAGCGATACTTGAAAAAAGGTTTGTTTCTTTGCGCGAAAGTTGTTAATTTCGCTCCCGACAAACTAATCCAGCTATAGAGATGAGGAGATGTTTATTGATAGCTTTTGCGATGATTCTAAGTCTCGGCTCGACACTCCGAGCGCAGAACATCATCATAGGCGACAAGGCTCCCGACCTGAGAATTAAGCAGTGGCTGATGGATATGCAGCCCGATGCGGCGGCTTACACCTGTGTGCTGTTCTACCATTCGGAGAGTCCGCTGTGCCGCAAGCATATATCCAGCGTAAAGAGCATCGCAAAGGAGGTTGATGGAGAGCTAAATATAATCATTCTGACCAAAGAGAAATATGGCAAGGCGGGCGTTACGCTCACCGAGCATCTCGACGACCACATCGGTGTGGCGTTTGATGACGAGGGACGCACATTCCGCTCTTATGGCGTGAGGTTTATACCCTTCTGCGTGATATACGACGCAAAGCATAAGGTGGTATGGTGTGGTCACGCAGGCTCGCTCAACGAGAAGACTATTGAAAGAGTAATGAATATTAAAAAACAATAAATATGGCTTTCACAAAAGTAGAGCATTACGAAAAAGAGTATCTGGATACGCATCACGACAGTGCGCTCAATGTAACACAAGGCGTTGAGGATCAACCGATAGTAAACCCCTACTTCAAGCGCAAGCGCCGCCGCGCGCTTTCGACGGACGAGTATGTAGAGGGCATCCTCGCGGGTAACATAACCATACTCTCTCAGGCAATTACACTCATCGAGAGCAACAAGCACGAGCACTATGCACAGGCGCAAGAGATTATCGAGCGCTGTCTTCCTCACGCAGGCCGTTCAGTGAGAATCGGAATCACGGGCGTACCAGGTGCTGGTAAGTCTACATTCATCGAGGCAATCGGCGGTATGGTAGCATCGCTCAAGCATCGTTTGGCAGTATTGGCCATCGACCCGAGTTCGGAGCGCAGTGGAGGCTCAATCCTCGGCGACAAGACCCGAATGGAGAGCATATCATCAAACCCCGACATCTTTATTCGCCCTTCGCCCTCGGCGGGTTCATTGGGTGGTGTAGCGCGCAAGACACGCGAGACAATCGTACTATGCGAGGCTGCTGGATATGATGTGATATTTATCGAGACCGTGGGCGTTGGACAGTCAGAAACAGCCGTACACTCGATGGTGGATATGTTTATGATGTTGCAGATTTCGGGCGCTGGCGACGAGTTGCAGGGAATCAAGCGAGGCATTATGGAGATGGCCGATATGATGGTCATCACAAAGGCCGACGGCGAGAACATCCACAAGGCAGAATTGGCAAAGGTGCAGTATCAGGGCGCGTTACACCTCTTCCCCACTCCCGAGTCGGGATGGCGTCCAAAGGTTTACACCTGCTCGTCGGTAGCAAAGAGCGGACTCGAGGAGGTATGGAAGGGCGTTGAGGAGTATCTCGAGCATATAGAGTCAAACGGATACTACGCCGCTAACCGCAACCGCCAGAATAAATATTGGATGTACGAGAGCATCAACGAGGCTCTGAAGAGCAGTTTCTACCAGAACCCATTGATTGCCGAGCGTATAGAGGAGGTCGAGCAGCGAGTGTTGTCTGCAAAGCAGAGTTCATTCATCGCAGCAAAGGAGTTGTTAGATATTTACTTCAACAACAAAACCGCCGATTACGAATTATAAGTAGGGTAAAAACGCCCTTTTATGCAGCTTAACGGACTATTTATGCAAAATAAATGGTCCGTTTTGCAATTTTATTAAAAAATTTATATTAATTTTGAAAATCAAAACGAGCAAAACACAAAACTAACTAAATAAACACTATTGCTATGAGTAAAGTAAAATTCTACCGAGGTGGTGACCTGCCGTTGGAATTACATAAGGTCCGCGTAGTACAGAAGTTGCACCTCGTACCCATCGAGCGCCGTTTAGAGGCTATGAAGGAGGCTGGATTCAATACATTCCGTTTGAGTACTCGTGATGTATTCCTGGATATGCTCACCGACAGCGGTACCAACGCTATGAGCGACAACCAGCTTGCCGCTATGATGCACGCCGATGATGCCTACGCAGGCTCACAGTCATTCGAGCGTCTGCAGAAGGCTGTAGAGGATGTTTTGGGTAAGAAGTATCTGTTGCCCGTACACCAGGGTCGTGCTGCCGAGAATGTAATTGCTCGCACATTCATCAAGCAGGGCAATGTCATTCCTATGAACTACCACTTTACAACCACTTTGGCACACATTCAGGAGTGCGGTGGTAAGGTTGTTGAGTTGTTGCACGATCACGCCTTGGAGCTTAAGTCAAACCACCCGTTCAAGGGTAATATGGATATCGAGAAGTTGGAGAAGTGCATCCAGGAGGCTGGCGTTGAGAATGTCCCCTTCATCCGTATGGAGGCTTCGACTAACCTTATCGGTGGACAGCCCTTCTCTCTCGCTAACTTGATGGATGTTCGTCGCATCGCCGACAAGTACAACATTATGTTGGTACTTGACGCGAGTCTTATCGGCGAGAACGCCTACCTTATCAAACAGCGTGAGGATAAGTGGAAGGAGAACTCTATGGGTGAGATCTTGAAGATGATGACAGGCTTGGCTGACTTGGTTTATTTCTCTGCTCGTAAGCTCTCATCTTCACGCGGTGGTGGTATCTGTACTAACCAGCGTGCGCTCTACGCAAAGATGGAGGATAAGATTCCATTGTTCGAGGGCTTCCTCACTTACGGTGGTATCTCAGTTCGTGAGATTGAGGCTATGGCCGTAGGTTTGTATGAGACTTTGGACGAGACAATGATTTGCCAGAGCCCCAACTACATCAAGTATTTGGTTGAGGAGCTGGAGAAGCGTGGCGTACCTATGGTAACACCTCCGGGCGTTTTGGGCGCACACATCGACGCAATGAAGTTCTGCGACCACATCCCTCAGGATGAGTATCCTGCTGGCGCATTGGCTGCCGCTTTGTATATCTGCTCTGGTATCCGCAGTATGGAGCGCGGTACAATGTCTAGCGTACGCGACGAGGAGGGTAAGGAGATTTTGGCCGATGTTGAGTTGGTTCGTCTGGCTGTACCCCGCCGAGTATTCACACTCTCGCAGATTAACTATGTTATCGACCGTATCGACTGGTTGTATCAGAACCGTAAGCTCATCGGTGGCTTGAAGTTCGTTTACGAGCCTCCTGTACTCCGATTCTTTATGGGTGGTCTGGAGCCTATGACAAACTGGGCACACCGCCTGATGGAGAAGTTCCGCGAGGATTTCGGCGACAGCTTGTAAGATTCTGTCTCGCTACAATACACAACAAAGGCTGCCGGTCGACAGCCTCTTTTTCGGAAGTGAATAACACATTATTTCCGAATTAACTGATTGACAAAGTGTTAAGTTGTTTAATAGTGTAACGACTTTTCGTTAAAAAACCGTTTAAACCTTTATTTTACGAAGATTCTACTCTTCTCATGTAGTCTTCTATGTAGTCTAAATTAAGACCAAATAGTGCTACCAAGTAAAATAAAGTAACAACTTAACACTTTGTCTTTTTTATGTACACTATTAACATCAAGGGAAAGCCAAATCCCAAAGACCCATCAATGGTCAAG
>JAFZFX010000024.1 GCA_017555695.1 Alistipes sp. | reverse complement strand
CAGCGGAGAGTTTCAATGCAAAAGTTAAGGCATTCAGAAATCAGTTCCGTGGCGTTAGCGATATACCATTCTTTATTTTTAGATTAGCTACAATTTTTGCGTAACTTTTCTACTGCCCCACTGGATTTCCGGACTGGTCCCCAATTTGAATACTCTGGAATAGTATATAAAAAAAGCAGCGGTAACCTTTCGATTACCGCTTTGTGACTCCGCCAGGATTCAAACCTGGAACCGCTTGATCCGTAGTCAAGTACTCTATTCAGTTGAGCTACGGAGCCATTCCTTTGCTTTTGCGAGTGCAAATATAGAGCATTTTTTTTGAACCACCAAATATTTTGCAAACTTTTTCCAAAAAAAATGCAACAATTTTTACCACTACACCATTTATCTTCTGTATATCAGCAATTTACTTAATATACTCAGAAAGCACTTTTTCTATGTCCTCACCGCGTAATTGTGTTGCAACAATCTCGCCAGAGGGAGAAATCAAGAAATTTGTAGGTATATACTCTACACCATAATCCGCTGCCGCCTTGCTCTCACGGCCCACATAACCCCAAACATTAACCCATGTCATGGCGTTATTCTTGACAAACTCCTTCCATACATCCTCACGACCAGGGCCACACAACGACACGCCGTATATCTCCAAGCCCTTAGGCGCGAACTTCTCGTATGCTGCAACGAGGTGTGGTATCTCAGCGCGGCAAGGGCCACACCATGTAGCCCAGAAGTCTACAAGCACCCACTTACCCTCGGCAAGAAGCTCCGAGACTGCTACGGCATCACCATTAGCATCCTGCAACTCTATGTCCACATACTTATCACCTACCTGTGGAGCACCCTCAGCGGCGTAGCATGCGCCGACACCCATGATGACAATTGCACACATCAAAGCAAAAAACCTCTTCATAGCTTTACATTATATAAAATAAAGGGGTACTCTCGAATTAGTATCTAACTCTCGAAGCACCCCACAATTTGTTAATTACTTAATATGCTCTGCAAGGATTCTCTCAACATCCTCGCCACGCAAGTTCTTAGCCACAAGCTTACCCTCGGGAGAGTAGAGGAAGTTTGAAGGAATACCAGTAACGTTGAGGTGCTCAGCAACGCTCCAGCCACCCTTCTCGTCTGTACCCCAAACGTTGACCCATGTCATATTATTGCTCTTTACGAAGTCCTGCCACTTCTTCTCGTCACCATTGCGGTCGAACGACACGCCGTAGATCTCGAGCCCCTTAGGAGCGAACTTCTCGTATGCTGCAACGAGGTGAGGAATCTCGCCACGACAAGGGCCACACCATGTAGCCCAGAAGTCTACAAGTACCCACTTGCCGCTCTTGCACAAATCTGCTACGCTAATAACGTTGCCATTAGCATCGGGAAGCTGAATATCCTTAAGATCTGCGCCGATAGTTGTGTATACAGCATTTGCAACTTGCTTCTCAAGCTCCTTATACAACTCAAGGTGCTTGAAGTCGCCATCGAGCATACCTACAAGCTCAACAAAGCGAGCATCATCGCCACCGAACATTGGGAAGTACTGCAAGAGGAAGAGAGATACGGGATTGCTGTGGTTTGCTACAACATACTCGTCGATATAGTTAAGCAACATCTCCTCTGTAGTCTCATCAGACATGAAGAGATCGTAGATATCGCCCATTGCAGCATCAAGGTCATCGTCGAACTTCGAACCCTCGCAGTCGAGATTACCTTCAGCCTCATCATATGTCAAGGTGATATCATTACCATCAGCATAGACACCTGCAATAACCTCACCATCAACATGCAATGTAGCTACCTCATAACCAGTAATATTGGTCTTAAGCACGCAAGTGAGGTCATCACCGAGCTCCGCCTCAGCCAACGTATTCTCCTCGCCCACCATAATCTTAACAACGGCACCAGACTCTACGCCCTCAACGCCATTGAGGTCAACCGTAACGGTCATACCCTTATCAGCACTCTCTACTGCACCACCGCAAGCCACCATCATAGCGGCCATTGCGAGAATTGTAAAAATCTTCTTCATTATTATTCTCTGTTTTTAGTTTATACTACATTTAACGCTGCACTACAGCGTTTTATTATCTAACGCTTCACTCTATCGGGATTCGACTTTATGAAACTCTCCCACGAGCTGCTACCCTTGCGCGACTTCGTATCGCCACCCAACCCCTTGCGCTTCTCTCCAGCCATGGCACGCGTGAGTACATTCGAGGTGGTAAACCAGTGGCATAGTGCCACAGCCATACCATCCGTTGCATCAAGCCTACGTGGCTGGTAGTCGGTCTGGAGAATCGAATTAATAATCGTGGCCACCTGCTGCTTCGACGCCGAGCCACGGCCCGTAATGGCCTGCTTGATACGCATCGGAGCATACTCCTCGATGTTAATCTCCTTCGATACGCTAAGCACGGCAGCAATAGCCACGCCCTGCGCACGCCCGAGCTTGAGCATAGACTGCACATTCTCGCCAAAGAATGGGGACTCGAAAGCCACCTCCGCGGGGAGATAGCTTTCGGCAAGGTTGCGCACACGCTCGAAGATATAGGCGAGCTTCTGGTGCGCATCCTTAATCTTGTGCATATCTATCTCACCCATGACCAACGCCTGGGGCTTACCGTCACGAATCTCGATGAGGCCATAGCCCATATAGTTGGTACCCGGATCAATGCCCATTATGCGCAATGGAGTCTCCACACTACTTCTCCTCGAGCTTTACCATGCGCTTCTCCAAGTCGCGGAGCCTAGACGACATGTCGGGAAGATTCTTAAAGACCGCAAACGAGCGGTGATACTGCATGCCAGGGAGCGCGGGGAAGCCGAAGCGAATCTCGCCATCAGGCACATCCTTATCGATACCCGACTTTGATGCAATCTGCACACGGTTACCTACGTTAACGTGGTCTGCGATACCCACCTGACCTGCTACGAAGCAGTTGCTACCCACCTTCGAGGTGCCTGCAACACCCACCTGTGCCGACATAACTGTATCTGAACCAATCTCCACGTTGTGTGCAATCTGAATGAGGTTGTCGAGCTTAACACCGCGACGTACGATTGTGTGGTCGGTCTTAGCGCGATCGATACATGTGTTTGCACCAACCTCTACATCATCCTCGATGATAACGTTACCCAACTGAGGAATCTTAGCAAATGTGCCATCTGCCTTAGGTGCGAAGCCGAAGCCGTCAGCACCGATAACAACACCTGCATGGAGAATACAGTTCTTACCAATAACGCAACCCTCATAAATCTTTACGCCAGGATAGAGCTTTGTGCCCTCACCAATAGTTACATTTTCGCCAATATAGCACTGAGGGTAAATCTGCACGTTAGCAGCAATCTTTGCCGTACTCTCAATCACTGTGAAGTCACCAACGAAGCAACCCTCGCCGAGCTCTGCGCCCTCGTGGATTGAGGCGAGCTTCGAGATACCGGTCTTGCGGGGACGTGTAGCGTTGTACATCTCAAGGAGATTGAGTACGCACTCGCCCACGTTTGCCACCTTGATAAGCGTAGCCTTCACCTCCTGCTTGGGCTCGAAATTGTTGTCAACAAGCACGATTGATGCCTCTGTGGTGTAAAGGTATGACTCATATTTAGGATTAGTGAGGTAGGCCAACGAACCAGCCTTACCACCATCGATAGATGAAACTGTTGAAACTGCGGCGTTCTTATCGCCTACGATTGTGCCGTTTAGCAAACCGGCAATCATCTCTGCTGTAAACTGCATGTTATTTTAGATTTAGTTATTCTTCACTGTTTAGGTAGTCGCTAAGCGCTATGCCCTCGGGCAGAAGCCCATCGACATCGCGACCAAAGGCGTGCAACTCGCGGACAAGCGATGAGCTGATATGCTCCACCTCCACGGGGACAAACAATATGACTGTCGATAAATCCTTGTATACAAACCTATTAGCATTGGCTATGGTACGCTCATAGTCAAAGTCGGTCATGTTGCGCACGCTACGCACAATGGCCGTAGCACCCACTCGCTGTGCCTCGTCACCCGTAAGCGTAGTGTATGTCGTAACCTCCACGCGTGGTTCACTCTCGTAGACTCTTTCGATGAGTGCCTTACGCACCTCAACGGGGAGGAAGCCGCGCTTCTGGATATTGTGACCTATGGCTACAACAACCTTATCGAAGAGTTTGAGCGCCTCCTCAACCACAGCCTCGTGGCCCTTTGTAAAGGGATCAAACGATCCCGGAAATATCGCAACTCGTTGCATACCTATGTAATAAATATCGCAAAGATAGTAAAAAAACATAATGATTGGTATATTTTTCCCAATAAATTGCAATCCCAGGACAATATTTAGAATGGAAGATATGTGTAAAATTGGTCTATTATGCCACCAAAAAGGGGCTATCCGCAGACAGCCCCAACCTTCAAAGTGTGACAAAACCGGTCTATCTCAGCAAAGGCAATTCTATAGGCGCTCCAGAAGCGAGGCCATGAGGACTCCGAAGTGGTTGCCCACGGCGTAGCCTACGATACCGGCACCGAGACCCACGATAAGCGTTGCCCTATTCTTAAGCACCGCGACCATCATAGGCACAAATGGTGGCGAGTTGATAAACGATACCGACGACACGGTCATAGAGTCGGCATCGACACGCATAACACGACAGAAGATGGCGTGCAACAATAGCGAGCCAAAGACAGTAATTGTGAGGAAGAGCACCTGGTTGAGGCCATCGGCGAGCTGCAACTCCGAAAAGTCGGCCATAGAGGCCATGGCGATACTGAAGATGTAGATAAGATACATGCCGATGTCGAAGCTACGCTTAAGCTTGCGCACAGGTTTTGCAAACGAGAATACAACACCTAAGGTGCTGAGCGCAAGGATAAAGACTACCATAAACCACGCCTCGTCGAAGAGTAGCGTGGTGGCCGCGGCGATGCCCGCAACAACGAGTGTCCAACCCACAATTTTCGCCAACTGCTTCATACCCACCTTGCTCCACAGACCCTCATAGGGGTTGCGCTTAGCCTCGGCAAGCTGGTGTTCCAACTCCCTCTTGTCGCTCTCCGATAGGCTCTTTGAGCCACTCTCGCCATAGAGGCGGCGGAAGAGCTTATAGCCCACCGACACCAAGACGATGAGATAGAGGAACGAGATGATGATATCGTAGGAGCACATCATAAGGTAGTTCTGCTCCTCAACCTCGAATATCGACTGTATAGCAGCAGCATTGAGCATACCACCTGTATACATACCCGACATGATGCCGCCAATCTTGTCGCCCTCAGGTATGTACTTACCACAAAGCAGATAGCCCACAACAACCGCCATGCCCACAGAGAGGAATCCACTTATGACGACCTTTAGCTGCGTACTGGCATCGCGGCGCGTGAAGCGACAACCAAAGAGCATCATGGGGATAGCCAAGGGTATCGTAACGCTCGTTGCCACCTCCTGCACAACCGCCATTTTGGGTATCTCGAGGGGCAGATTACCAATGAGCATACCTAAGGCATAGAGTATCATCATAGGGCCAACCTTATCAAGAAAGGGCACACGACGACAGAGCCACAAGACGCCTGCAGGTGCAAGGCAGAATATAAGGGTTATGACAACAATATAGAGTATAGACATAGCTTTATGGTTAGTATTTCGAACAAAGATAGTTATTTTAGTTGAGATTTACATATGGTATTACGAAATAAAGACTCATTAATTGCGTCAGCTAAAGTTTAACATCCCGAGTAATAGAGGCTTATCTCTTATTAGGAGATTGTTATTTACGGTTGCGAGGTAGGCGAGGTGAAAAAAGTTGCGATTTTTACTGAATTTTTGGGTAAGTTTCACTATATTTACATAGTGATATACTTTTGGACTATGGCCATCAAGGGCAATCCCCACCGCGAGGGAGTAGATGTCGAAAAGTATATGAAATATCTATACGCCGCAAGAGTTTTATATGTATAAAACAATAACGCTATGAGAAACAATGAAGTAGTTATTAAATTCGACTGCACAGTAGTCGATTGGGAGCTTACGAATGAGAATATCGAGGCGCGCCGCGAGGAGTTAAACCGCTTCGGCATCGTGGTTGTGCACGCACGCCACGAAGATATTACTCGCGTGGAGGTTGTTGCTAACTGCGATATTCCCGAGGCCCTCCATGAGGCTACCGCCATTATCGAGGAATACCGCAATGAAAATCCTAATTATGAGATTATCGTAGAGTACACTAAGAGCTGCGAGATATATGGCACGGGCTGTAACGACCCAGCCCAACACTGGGAGACATTGGGATCTATCTTAGCTGCGTTCTTAGGGCTCGAGGGCGCGCATAACCCATACGAGTATGACCTCTGGACTGGCACCCTATGTCGCTACAACGACAATGTGTGGACAACGGATGCGGGTGGCTATGTGGACGAGAAAGAGTGCATGACGGTCGAGGAGTTCGAGAAGATATTGGCAACCTTCAAGAAGTAGCACCTATAAACAATAAATGGCACCCCATACGGAGTGCCATTCTTGTTTATTGCCGAGGGCAAGGATTACATCATATCCTCCAAGTCCATCTTACGACCCTTCTCCTGGCGCTTAGCCTTCTTTGCAGCCTTCTTATCGAAGTACTTAGACTGCGCTGTGATACCAGTCTCGATGATGAATGTGTACTCGTTGTACGACTCGTCCACGTTCTTCAAGGTGCGGCTATCAACGGTGCGTGATGATGTGCGGCTGATGATGTGCTGCACCATGTTGAGCTCCAAGGCAAAGCCATTGTATGCAGCCTGGTGCTTGATGAGCTTACCCGATGATGTCTCGAGCATATGCTCTCCGTTATCCATCATGAATGTAAGGATCTTGTGGTAGACGTCGTCATCGTAGAACTCCACAGCAACGTATGCAACCATGTCGTTCTCACCCATCTGCACGCTGATGGAGTAGTCGTTATGCGCGGGGCGAACATCCTCACTGCCATCTGCGAGGATAGCCACGATGCTGAAAGCCACGTTCCAGCCATTGGTCTTATTCAAAGTCCAAGTGTTATACTTCTTGCTGTACTTGAAGTTGTTGGCCTCAAAGTCAGCCTTTTCGAAGTTGATATACTTCGAGTAGGGAAAGTCCTGTGCTGTGGCAGCAAACATTGTGCAGAGCGCCAAGCAGATAAGCAAAAGCTTCTTCATAGTGTAATAAAATAGGTTAATGTGTTCTTTCTATCCTCTTTCTAACGTCTCTCTCCGTGTGCTTGGAGAAAAAACTGATAACAAAGTTATGATTTAATTTTCAAAAATCAAAATTGTATCGATAGAAATAATGAGTTGATGTAGTTGTTATGCTCGCATTCGCGCTCTTTGTAATTTACCTCGGATAGGACACACTAAGCGTATTTCCTATTCGGGGAGTTGAGTTTGATGCCGCAGATTGCGGCTTATCACAAGAAATAATTAGTTCATTGCCTGCTGGATAGCCACTGCAATAGCAACAGTTGCACCTACCATAGGGTTGTTACCCATACCGAGGAAGCCCATCATCTCAACGTGTGCTGGTACTGATGAAGAAAAATTATACAACTGATGACATTTTTTATAATCGTTTGGAATTAACAAAAGGAATTTCTATCTTTGTAGATAGATGAATTTTTAATCTAATTTAATTTGGAGTCATAGGCATAATGTAGAATCTAGTAAAGTATGTCTAAAAACAATAAAAGGATAGATTATGGGACTTTTTGATTTTTTTAGAAAAAAGAAGGGTTCGCCAAAACAAGCTCAACAGGCAGAATCGTCGGAATCTGTTTATTCTGATTCAACTTCTTCGAATCTCTTTTCAAAGAAAGAACTTGAGGATTTGATTTCTATTTTAACAAAACTTAGCTACATCTTTCGTGATTCACAACTCCTTCATGGTGGCAGAAATGAAAGTATGAAAGGTAAGATTCATTCGTATGTTGGAATCCTAGGTTTTTATTATGAGGAAGAGTATCATTATGGAAAGATGGTAGATATTGTTGATCAAGATGTGTTAGTACGATATGCCCTTATTAGTAATGCAATGAAGGATGAAAGCAATAAAAGAAATGTTGTTAGGGATCTTGCTGATAACTGGTCAGATGTGTTGCAGGTAATTTTCAATATGCAACTTGAATCGAATCTAGACGGTGATAAGTTGAAGCAGATGGAGTCTGAAATCCCAAAAGTAACCTTGGCATTTGAAAAAATGTCAGGTAATAAATGTAGAGAACCTAAAGACCCAAGAAAAATCACACCAAGAAAAGTAACATATAATCCATTGAATATAACAGAGGATTTGACTCTATCACATGGTCACTCTATTCCAGATATTACTCATGTTTTTGCACAAGATTTATTTCCACGATTAGCATCGACTTCTGGTAAGGATAGTAAAGATGTCATTGCAGAATATACTATTGCTATGATTAAGTCTTACTATGACAATGCTGGTTTTGTGCCAATGGTGATTGTTGACCAAATTACGGGTCAAATCAGTCAAGTTGCTTATATGGCTATGAAAATATCATATTCGCCATACCCATCATTGAAGGAATATGTTCTCAGTAAGATTTATAAATAATACCGTTTACCACTATGGGACTTTTTGATTTTATCTTCGGTAACAAGAAGAAAGAAGAACAGCAACGCCTTGAAAGAGAGCGTCAGGCAGAATTGCAGCGTAGAGAGAATGAGAGGATTGCAAGAGAGCGAGAGGCGCGATTAGCTGAAAATAATAGAAAATATAATACTCTATCATCCGTCGATGCGTTGGTAAATGAGTGCTTAGAGTTGGAGTTAAAAGGCGATATCGATGAGTTGCAGAACTCATTGTATAGACTATATACATTGTTCAATAAACCAGGAGGTGGACAATTAATAATTAACTATCAGAGAAAAGATAATTTAGCACTTTGCTTTGCTTTCATGCTACAATATGACTGGATACACGATCCAGACATTAGAGAAGTGTGGGCGGAAGATGGATTTTATTGCATAATAGATCATATTAAAAATCAGCCAAACGGAATGAACGGTCAGGCTGAAGCGATGATAATATTATTTATTCTATTATGTGTTGGAAGAAATTCGCTTAAGCCAAAGTTTCAAGACATTATCAATAAGGCAAAATCTGACTTCGTAGATCGAGGTTTTCACGAAGACGATTTTGCTATTGGTGCAGATAATGTGATAGATCAGATTTCTCTCTTAGCAGTTAGTGGAGTTCGTGAAATGGGGCCTCAGGGTGCATCTGTAATGTCTCAAATATGCCAAAGATTTAACGGATTCACTTTTTTTGAAGAAACTATTAAACGAACAGATCTGATGAAATATGACGTGATGGATGTTTGGAGAAAGACTGAATTTATTTCACAAATTATCGGTTCTATATTGGCAGACGTGTAATTATTGTACTAAACGAGTTTTAATATCTGTTCAATGCGCCCCGAAGCAACCATTTTCTTCGGGTGCGTGACGGGTGCGTTAAACCATCCATAAAGGCTATTTAGGCTCACTTTGTCGCACACGAACCCAATAGTCATACAAAACTACTACCACAACAAAACATAATCCCAAACAGTCCCAAAATAAGCCCTAAACACGACTTTCAAACAACCTTCACATAACGATACAAAATAGGGGCAACCCTTTCGGATTGCCCCATAAAAGCTATTGATAATAAGTCGATTAGACTAGTTCATCGCCTGCTGGATAGCTACTGCAATAGCAACAGTTGCACCTACCATAGGGTTGTTACCCATACCGAGGAAGCCCATCATCTCAACGTGTGCTGGAACTGATGAAGAGCCTGCAAACTGTGCGTCAGAGTGCATACGACCCATAGTGTCGGTCATACCATATGATGCGGGACCTGCAGCCATGTTATCGGGGTGCAAAGTACGGCCAGTACCACCACCAGATGCTACTGAGAAGTACTTCTTACCTGCGAGTGTACGCTCCTTCTTGTAAGTACCTGCTACGGGGTGCTGGAAGCGTGTGGGGTTTGTAGAGTTACCAGTGATTGACACGTCTACATCCTCCTTCCACATGATAGCTACGCCCTCGCGAACGTCGTCCGCGCCATAGCAACGCACCTTTGAGCGGAGACCGTCAGAGTAAGAGATAGTCTCTACCTCGTTAACCTCGCCAGTGTAGTAGTCGAACTCTGTACGAACATAAGTAAAGCCGTTGATACGAGAGATGATCTTAGCAGCGTCCTTACCCAAGCCGTTAAGGATAACGCGCAATGGGTTCTTACGTACGCGGTTAGCCATCTCAGCGATCTTGATAGCGCCCTCAGCAGCTGCGAAAGACTCGTGACCTGCGAGGAATGCGAAGCACTGAGTCTCCTCGCGGAGAAGACGTGCTGCGAGGTTACCGTGGCCGATACCTACCTTACGATCCTCGGCTACCGAGCCGTTGATGCAGAATGCCTGGAGACCCTCACCGATAGCCTCGGCAGCGTCAGCAGCGTTTGTGCAACCCTTCTTGATAGCGATAGCGGCGCCTACGACGTAAGCCCACTTAGCGTTCTCGAAGCAGATGGGCTGAGTCTCCTCGCACATCTTATATGGGTCGATGCCCTTCTCGTCGCAGATAGCCTTAGCCTCCTCTACAGACTTAATACCATATTGTGCAAGCACAGCGTTGATCTTATCGATTCTGCGCTCGTAGCTCTCAAATAATGCCATAAATTTAATCGGATTTAATGGTTAATAAACTCTCGAACGCCCTCGTTACTCGTGACGTGGATCGATATACTTAACAGCATCCTTGAAGCGGCCGTATGAGCCCTTTG